>CAYNIW010000001.1:0-316490 GCA_964397545.1 uncultured Desulfuromonadaceae bacterium
TTACTCTCTCTCTCTCTCTCTCTCTCTCTCTCTGCCGTAGCGTCACTTACGGCGTTTTACCTGAACAAATATATCCTTCGAAAAGGGCGGGTTGCCCTTTGTTTTTTAACATCCTAAAAGGAGGTTAGTGTGGCTGATAATGCGACAACTGTTGAAGAACCGGCATTCAATCCTGAAAGCTGGGAAAAGTGGCTATGTGCGGCATGTATTCCGTGTGGATTCTGTCCTGGTTTAGTAGTTGATGCAGCTGTGTTATCAGGGGTATGGGGTTTTGTAGATGATTAATGATAAAGAGCAGGGGGTTAATTTTCCCCCTGCAAAATATTTTATTTTAGAAAAAGATTCAAGAATATACATTAATGATTTTGTAAAAATTGCTGTTATAAATGAAAAAGGAAGATTTATTTCTATAAATGAAGACGCCTTATGTGTTTTAAAATTGTGTAATGGAAAAAACAATTACTTTAGTATAATAGAGCATTTGAATAGTAATAGAAAAAAACGTCTGACTAAAAATGAAGAGCAAAAAGTAAAATTATTGCTGCAAAAATTTAGTGATAATTATAAAATTATAAATATTCTAGATGAGCCAAAATATTTTAATATTTCATCAAACATTTTTGACAGCAATAAAAGTATTGCTCCTTTTAGATATCACATAGAATTAACATCAAAATGCAATTTAAGTTGTTCATTTTGTTATAAGAGTTGTAATGATGTTAAAAAAGTAGATATGATAAATCCAATTTCTGTACTCGAAATTTTAAAAAATAATGGTGTTGCCATAATTGAAATTACTGGTGGCGAACCTTTATTGCATCCAGATATTTATGAGGTTTTAGAATATGCTGTTAAAAATTTTCTACATACATCAATATTATCTAATGGGATCTTATTAAATGATAAATTGATATGTTTACTAAATTCTAACAAAGATAGAATAACTCTTCAAATAGATTTACAAAGTATTAATGAAAAAAGATATTTACAAATAACAAAAAATAATTATTTAAGTATTGTTTTAAGAAATTTAGAAAAGTTAAGTAAAACCAACATTAAATGGCGAATAGTTAATGTTGTGATTGATGAACAAGGCATTGATGAATTAGAAGAAATAATTAAATATGCAATTAAATTCAATGCAAAAGGTTTTGCTATGTCTCCAGCAATTGAATCAGGGAGAGGTGTAAGAAATATTTCAGAAAATTTTAATATTAAGTTTGTTAATAAGTTGGATAAACTTTATAATGAATATGGTTCATTTTTAAATATAATTGATCAAGAAATAAAAAATGAAAACAAAGCATTAGGATTATGTAATTGTGGGTTGGGATATTTATCTATGGTTATTGAGCCTATGGCGAAATTAAGACCCTGTGTTTTTTTTAAGCAACACAAGAGTTTTGATAGATTGGAGGACATTGAATATAGAAAGTTATTATCCAAATTGCCATCTCCAAATAAGCAAGATTGTATGGATTGCATGTATAAAGATTTTTGTGTTGGTTGTATATATAATGGTTTTGTGAAGTATCAAGAGATTAAGGAGAAATGTTCTTGGGGAGAAAATTACAAACTAAACGAAATTATTTATGATTGATATTGAATTATCTATTAAAGATTTAAAAAAGTCTTTCGGAAATTTTTCTCTTTCGATAAATGATTTACAACTAAAAAGCGGCGATATTTTTGTCATGATAGGTCCTAATGGAGCTGGAAAGACAACGACATTGAATTGTCTTCTCAGTCTTTATAAAATTGATGAGGGAGAAATATATATTAAGGTTGCGGGTGAGAGTGCGAAAATTTCAGATTTCAATTTCTTACATCAAAACGAAAACCCAATGGAATACTTAAAGGCGAGAGAATATTTAAATTTCATTTCAGAGATATATAATATTCCAGATAAAGATAAAATAATTTCAAGTTTAATTAAGCAGTTTAATATAGATGATAATAAATTGGTGAAACAATTTTCATTTGGTATGAAAAAAAAGCTTTTAATGGCAAAAGCCATGATAAACCGACCAAAATTTCTCTTTCTCGATGAACCATTTGAAAGCATTGAAGCTGAAACAAGAAAAGAAATCAGAGATATTCTCAAAGAAGAAGCATCTAAAGGAACAATAGTTTTTTTTACTTCTCACAATCTTTTTGAAGCCGAAAAATTTGCAAATAAATTTGGTTTTATCAAAGAAGGTAAATTTCTTGATTGTGAAATGATA
Organism: uncultured Desulfuromonadaceae bacterium; assembly: GCA_964397545.1. GTDB lineage: Bacteria > SDB-A > SDB-A > SDB-A > SDB-A > JAFGIG01. The sequence goes on from CAYNIW010000001.1 coordinate 2,226, forward strand.
TCGGATTTGAAAGATTCGCTTGAAGATTATTATCTTAAAAGAATGATTAAATGAAGAATATTATCAAGTATGAACTGTTAAATTTATTTCGCGAAACATTAATGGGCTCAATTTTAATGTCAATTATCGCATCTTGTTTCTTAATAGGCTCCAATTATTTGGTTGATATATTTCAATCCAATATAGCATCGCATAAAAAAGTATTTTTCTTTGCCGTTTCATATTCAGAAACTTTATACATTACCCCATATTTATTGATTCAATGTTTTTACAAATTTAAAAACAACGGAAATTTTTTAACATATCTGGCTTTGCGATATTCTCCATACAAAATATGGCTAATAAAATCTGCAGTATTGTTAATATTGATATACTCAATATTTATTTCTTCATTGTTTGTTTCAGTTTTAGCACTAATTGTTCTGAAAACATTCGGTTTTATTGAAAACATAGTTATTTTTGAAAGTTTTATTGATTTATATAGTCTTTTGGTTGCCGGACCAATCCTCGGAATTAGTTCCTGTGCTTTTTTCGGTGGTCTTTTTTTGCTTATAAAAAAAGATGTTGGAGAAGCGTCAATATTACCTGGATTATTTGTTATAGTAATAAGCGTTGCAGGGATATATTTATTAAAAAATAAATCAATCTATTTATTTGTATTTCAGAATATTAATTTTATTCTTATAGTTTTGCCGTTAGTCCTGTCTTTTATATTTATTTTGACACCAAAGATTGTTTTTAATATTTTTACCACAGAAAAATTAATTTTAGAATGATTAATAAGCAGAAAGAGAAGAAAGGCAAAATGAGAATATTTACAATTTTTATATCTTTTATTTTATTGTTTTCAGCGTGTTCTGATGTTAACGAGAAACATATTGAATCATTTCATTACGAATCCAAACGAGCAGAAACATTTACGCCCAAAATCCTCTATGAATTAAACGATTCTTTTGCGACTTTGTTTTCAAGTGATATCAGTGGAGATAGAGTGGTATTGTTAGATATCATTTTGAACAAGTGTTTCGTTTATGAGAATGGAGAATTAATCTGTTCTTTTGGTTCAAAAGGGAGTGCGCCCGGTGAATTTAGTTTTGTAGGAGCCGGAACGGTAAAGTTTCTAAACGATAGTCTAATTGCGGTGCATGATCCCGGATTATTCAGGATTCAAGTTTTTGATCTCAGCGGTAATTTATTAGATACAAAGCGAACAGTAGATTTGGCCATAGATTTTGATGTATTGGACAGTTTTTATGTTTTTTCTCCGATGATGGGAAAAACAGAACTTCAGTTCATAGATACGGTCAATTCCGATGAAGTTAAAACATTTAAATGTGAAAAAGAAATAAGTTTAACCACAAGCAGTTTCCCAACACCGATTAGATTTGTCGAAGCTGGTAAAGAAGGAATTGTCTATGTTTTGACTACAGACGAATACCTTGTTAATGCATACACATTTGAGGATTCGATTAAATATTCGATTAAGGTAGATGTCGAGCCAATGCCATTTGATGAAGAATTGAAAAGGCAAATGATAGAAAAAGCGCCGCAGTTAGAAGGGCGAATCAGTGAGTATAAATATCCTGTATTCTTCATGTTTTATGATGAATTGTATAATTATTTGTGGATTCAGGTGGCAAGAGAAGATGAGAAAGAAGCGGTTTACGACATATTTGACGATGATGGTCAATATATAAAAAGAGTCCTTATAAATGATATAAGTTTTACGCCTATTGAGATCAATCAAGGAAAAATAGTTGTTTTTGATCCTGATTCTTTTAGAGTCCTTTTGTATGATATCCAGGAGGTCTATAGATAAGCCTTCTTCAACCAAGGTGTCAAAGAATAAAAAAGATTTTTAAGTTAATAAAGAATTATTCTAATCTTCTTGTCTTCACAATCTTCCTCTACCTCCTCCTCTCCCTCTTCAACCTCCCTCTTCCCCTTCTGACCCGATATCTAATAGACGACATACTGCCCAAGAAAGAACTAAAACCCTTATTGATTATGATAGGCGGATTGTTTGGACTATTCGGGATAAAAGCCGTGGTTCAATACATATCCGGCTATCTCCAGGAGTTCATCGGCGAGAGAATAGGAATGGACTTGAAGATGAAAGTCTATGAACACGTTATAAGATTGCCCGTCCAATACTTCGATGAAAATCCTTCGGGCTACATTTCGACAAGAATCATTGGCGATGTATCAGCTGTTCAGGGACTTGTCGTGGATGTATTTTCAAATCTTTTAAGAGACGGACTGACAATTTTAGTCGGTGCAATCGCCATATTCTACCTCTCCTGGAAACTCGCTATAGCCTCCATTATTTTTCTTCCTTTTTATGTGTATTTTGCATTTGTCTATTCCAAGAAAATCAAGGAATACAGCAAAAAGGTTAGAGAAGAGAGCGCTCTTCTCAGCGGATTTCTTAAGGAAAACCTTTTAATAATAAGACTTGTAAAAGAGTTCTGTGCTGAGAGGTGGAGCGATCTGAAGTTTTATTCCTCACAAAAGTGTTTTGTCAGAAGAGTTTTGGCTCTTTTCAGGGTCAGATTGAAATTTATCTCGTTCATAACCTTCATAAACGGAATATCTCCTCTTATAGTTCTTGGTTTTGGAGGGTATTTGATAATGAGGGGAGAGATGACACTCGGAACCCTCGTCGCATTTTCTTCATTCGCCGGTTATCTCTACAGTCCTGTCCTTGGCCTTCTCTCTCTGAACCAGAGAGTCCAGGAAGGTATGGCTTCTTTTGAGAGGATAAAAGAAATTTTAGACAAAGAAACCGAACACAGGCAAGGAATAGAGGTTATTGAAAGTTCATGTATAGAATACAAAGATGTCTCCTTTAGAAGAGGCGAGAGGAGTATTCTCAAGGGTATAAGCTTTACTATTGACCCCGGAGAAAAAGTCTTGATAAAAGGCAGGAGCGGGGAGGGAAAGACTACTCTTGTCAATCTCTTGTTCGGTTATATAAAGCAGGACAGTGGAAGGATAGAGGTGTCGGGGAGAGATGTAGAAAAATATTCACTGAAAGCGTTGAGGGAAAACATTGGATACATGTCCCAGGACGTGATGCTTTTCAAGGGAACGCTCCAAGAAAATATAACTCTTGGAAGAAAAGTGGAAGAAGAGAAACTCAGAACGGCGATAAAAAATGCCGGACTGTCAGAGACTATAGACAAACTGCCGGAAAAACTCATGACACAGTCCGGGGAAATGGGGTTCAATCTTTCCGGCGGAGAGAAAAAGAGAATAGGGCTTGTCAGGATTTTTTTGAAAGATCCAAGGATTATCATATTGGACGAACCTTTTTCAGGTGTTGATTACCAGGCGAGATCTGGTATCAAGGAAGCGATTGACGGGTTGTTCGCAGATAGAACTCTTATCGTCATCTCCCACGATGAGGAGGAAAAGGATTACAAAAAAGTTTTATACCTTGAAAATGGTGTGGTGAGGGAAAACCAAAGAAGGATAAATGAATAGACAGAAATGTTTTATATCTGTTGTTATTGGCGTTTTAACGTATTTTATGTTAAATTCTCTGAAACTATGTTAGTTTTATTTAATGTTCTGGTCTCACTCGTTCTCAGCCTTTCACAGGCTGAGTCCTTGGCGGTATCAAACTCCTATGAAATGAGAGCCGCGAGGGAAAGAGTTTTAGCAGCGAGATCGCAATACAAGTCTCAGGTCTATAAATTCATTCCGGAACTAAGCCTGACAGGTTATGTCCCGAGAATTTCCTACTCTTCAAATTACACGAACTATCCGCCTTTCCCAGAACCACTAAAAATATGGACTAAGACAGAGGAAGGAATCCTGGGTGCACACCTATCGGCTTTACTGCCTACGGGAGCAGACGCCGAAGTATCTTATGAGTTGTCCAAGGTCAACCAGACCTCGAACATATACAGGGACGAAAACTACTACGAGGGAAATGTTTTCTTTTCCCTCTCACAGCCAGTCCTGGGAAATTTTCTGCCCCGCAACGAGATAAAATACTACGAGAGGAAATACGAGAGAGAACTCAGGAATTTAGAGAGAACAGAAAGAAATGTTCTATATTCCCTGAGGGCTGATTATGTTGATCTCTATATTCTTCAACGCGCGAGCGAGACGTTTTACGCAATGGAGAGTCTCGCCTTGAGGCAGTTCGGAGAACTCGAACATCTATACAGAAGCGGATATCTCGAAGAGGTTGATCTTCTGAGGGACCAGAGCAGACTTGGATTAATCATTTTGAAAAAACTTGAGACGGATTCAAAAATATCTCAATGCTTGGAAAACCTCGCTTTAGCGACCGGCGAGGATTCATTCACAGCTGTTTTTCCGGATGAACCCGTGTTTTCAGGCGATATAACTCCTCTTACATATTACGACCTTGCGGACATGGAAGATGATATCGAAGACGCTGTTTATCTTTTGGGAAAAGAAAAATCCGCCACGGGAATTTCTCTGGATTTTCAGGGTTATTACGGACTGAACGGAAGAGACGAGGAGACAAGCGCGTTGTACGATGTAGAAGAGAACAGGTGGGGAATTGCTGCAGGGATAACAGTGCCGATATTCAGATTTTCAGACAGAGAGAAGATAAAATCACTCGAATACTCGCTTTCTGCCCTCAGGGAACGGAAAGCAGGATTAGAGGCTGAGATTGCAGCTCAGAAGAGAAAAATCGGGGCTGACTCCCAAAGACTTCTCGTCAGGTTTGAGATAGCGTTATCAACATTCGAGGCGGCGGAAAAAGCTCTTCTTAGGACTCCATGGGAGATGACTTCTCCTTCCGAACAGCTCTCTTATCTTGGGGACTACACCGATGCGCTCGAAGCATACGGCGCCGTCCTCAAAGAAATGCTGACCCTCGATTTGAATTTTGATAAAAGAGTTGAACAGTAATTATTCGCGGTTCTTTTCTGACCCTTGATCAAGGAGCAGACAAATGAAAAAGATAGCAATCACGATAGTAATATTTCTCCTTATCGTAATAACAGGTTTTTTCGTCGTCAAAAAATTCATTTTCGATAAAAAGAATCATAACTCCGTTGAAGAAATAGAGACAGACGAAATTCCGCCTCTCGAGGTCAAGGGGGCGATAGCAGACATTGGGGAAGTCGCCGAATGGGTCGAAACTTTGGGCAGAGTTGACGCGACAAAGAGAGTCGATTTTATAAGCCCCTCCAACACAGTCATCGAAAGACTCTATGTCGGGCAGGGGGACAGCGTCAGGTCAGGACAGCAATTGGCTCAGCTCAGATATTCCAGCGAGATGGCAAGTTACGAACAGGCGCTTTTCGACCTTGAGAAGGCGAGGACAAGATACCAGTATGGACTTGAGACCGGCGATACAAACAGAAATCTTTTGAGGGTCAGTTCGGGGCTTTTGGACGCCGAGAGACAATACGCGTCCATAGCGAGAACTGTTCAGGACCTCAACATCAGAGCGCCTTTTGGCGGTGTTGTGACAAACATTACAAGAGAGGCCGGAAGCAGTGTCAGGCAGGGCGAAGTAGTCTTGTCCGTGATATCAGGCGGAGGAATGGTCGTAAGGGCTTATGTCCCGCAGACTGAACTCTGGGGATTAGATATTGGAAACCGGACGGTTATCTCTTCCGTCGAAGGCGACAGAAGAAGCGAAAGTTCTGTCCTTTCGATATCACCTGTTGTGGACGAACAGGGGACGGGAGAAGCCGTTGTGTCTCTGGACGGTCAGTGGAGGGTTGGCGAGATAGTGTCTGTCGAGATACAGAGTAAAGTGTATCCTGAAAGACTCAGAGTTCCATACGATGCTGTTTTGAACAGACAGAACAAGTTCCTCGTATTCGTCGTCCGGGAAGGCAAGGCGAAATGGCAGTGGGTGACTGTCGGCGAGAGGGGAAGGGATTACATAGAAATATTAGAAGGAGTGCAGGAAGGAGACACTGTCCTCGTCGAGGGTCAGTTCACAATAGCCCACGACACAAAAGTAAAAGTCCTCTTTGAATGAAATTCATCCAATTTTTTACACAAAGACCCGTCTTGACGGCGATGCTCTATACGGCTCTTGCCGTTCTCGGCGTGATATCCCTTTTCAACCTTCCGTTCGAACTCCTTCCTGACGTCAGAAAGCCGGAGTATTCCGTGGTGTGCAGGTATTCGGGGGCTTCGCCCGAAATAGTAGAGAGAGAGATAACCGCAAACATCGAAGAACGGGCTTATTCTGTCCGGGGAATAATGGACATAAGATCGGTTTCTTCCGAGGGGCTTTCAATAGTCACTCTTTATTTCCACAGGGACACGGACATGAAGGCGGCGCTTCTCCAACTCAGGGAGAAGATGGATGAAGCCTATTGGTCTTTTCCCGAAGGGGCGGAGAGGCCGACTATAATGACAACGGGACCTTCGACAAAGCCCATAATGGGCGTCTGGATAAAAGGCGAAAGAGAACTCATAGAGGGAGTGATATCGAGAAGATTGGAGCAGGTCCAGGGAGTCAGCGAGGCGAGGATTTTGGGGATAATGAAGAAAAAAATTAAAATTACAGTAGAGCCGGATCTTCTCGACGCCTACGGCATATCGCCGGATGAAATACATTCTGCAATAGTTTCATATAATATATCCGCGCCGTCGGGACTTGTTAAAGACGGAAGCTACACATTTCCCCTGAGGTTTGTTTCAACGACTTACGACGTCAGGGCGATAGAAGAGATTCCTCTCAAGGGCGGGCTTTTCAGGCTCAAAGATATCGCTAAAATAGAAGAGACCGAGGAGGACAGGGACTGCGCGGTCTATTACAACGGTGAATTCGGTTATTTTGCCGAAATATACAGGGACTGGAATACTAATGCAATAAGAGTCTCAGACCGAGTAAAGGGACTTACAAAATCTCTTGGGGAAGAATATCCCGAACTCGAGTTTAAGGTTGCATACGACGACGCGGATTTTATCCAAAAATCCATAAGAGATATAATCCTCACGCTTGTGATCGGAGGTTTTCTCGCATTTTCCGTCCTCTTTCTTTTCACGGGCAACAGGAGAATTCCTCTTATACTGTCTTTATCAATGCCTCTTTCCATTGTTCCGGCTTTTTTTGTGTTCTACGTATTCAAAATCTCAATAAACACAATGACTCTGGCAGGTCTCGCTCTTGCCATAGGGATGCTGGTTGACGCTTCAATAGTCGTCCTTGAAAACATAATAAGAAAAGGAGATTCCGTCACGGGCGCGAGAGAAGTCGCTGTCGCTGTCATCACTTCGGTTCTGACGACAGTAGCCGTTTTTTTTCCGGTAGTCTATGTCCACGGAATAGCCGGATCTATGCTCAGGCCACTTTCCTATTCAGTGATTGTAACCCTCGCCTTTTCTCTTTTTGTAGCTTTCACTCTTTTACCTCTTCTTTCAAAAGCAATGAAAAAGGAACAGCAGACAAAAATCTACGGAAAGATAGAAGGTAAATTTGAAGATTTAATTGACTTCTGTTACAGAAAAAGTCTTTACCCAATGATATTTTTTGGAATATTCCTTTGCGGAGGCGTATCAATATTTTTTATAATAAAAAAAGAAATGCTTCCAAGACTCAACGAAGAGACACTCATCGAATATGAACTTTTGCCCGGAACAGGCATTGAGGAAACAGAGAGGGTCGGGTTGAGGTTTGCCGAATATTTTACTTCTAAAGATTATGAAAATCTTTTTTTGGCGGGTAAAACCGATCCCTTCGGTATATCAGGCGAGAACAGCGGAGTAATAAGGGTAAAAAGATGGAATTCACCCTATGAGCTGGACAGAATTTTCAGCGATTATTCGGGAGTGACTTATTCTTACAGGGATTATAATCCTGTGACCGCAGACTTCGCGTCTCTTGGGACGATTACTCTTAGGGGTTATTACGAGGAGACCGGAGAAGGGGAAATGGTCAAAAGAATGATACAGGGCGTCTATCCCGAAGCGGTTTTCACATACTCCCAGAAGATAAGGACAATAAATATCACGCTGAAGGAAGATCTTTTGTCTCTCTTCGGGCACGATGCTGGCGAAGTTGTTTCGAGGCTAAGGCTTTTCACGGGAGGAAGGGAAATATTAGATGTCGAGAGGGGTGAAGAAAATCTGACAATATCTCTTGAAGCCAGAGGAACCCTGAGGGACCTCGCCGGTATGAGAATTGGGAACCTGCCCTTAAAACTTTTTGCCCAAATAGAGACCCTTGAAATAGACAAGGCGATAACGAGGTTCAACGGCAAAAGATGCGTGGAAGCCATTTTGCCCTACGACGCCGGCTTCAGCGCACCGTCTTTTCCTTTCAGGAGTGAACTCGGAGGAGAGGCGGAAGAATACAGAAAATCACAGGCCAGCGCTCTATTCGCTTTTGCGGTAGCCGCTTTCCTCGTTTTTTTGATACTCGCTTCGTTTTACGAGTCTTTCAAACTGCCGTTTTTAATTATGATTACAGTGCCGTTCGCCGGAGCCGGATTTTTTATAAGCCTTCTTTTAACAGGGACAAGCCTAAACGCTATGTCCTTGATAGGGCTTATAGTCCTCGTCGGCATAGTCGTCAACAACGCCATAATTTTAGTAGATAAGGCCGAGAAATTCAGAAAAGAAGGAATTGTTATGCCCGGTAAGAAGGCTTCAGTAGAAAGGCTCAGGGCTATACTCATGACGACGCTGACGACAGTCCTCGGTCTTTTGCCTTTCTCTTTGGGAAACACACTTCACTCCCCTCTGGGCAGGGGTATAATCGGTGGCCTTCTGCTGTCAAGTTTTGTGTCCTTGATTTTTATCCCTTTGGTCTATGATAGAGTTTTTCGTTAAAAGGCCGGTCACTCTCTTTTCAGTTTATGCGGTAATTGCCGTCCTCGGGGTCATTTCACTAGCCAGCCTTCGGGTCGAGTTGTATCCGGAGACTAAATATCCCACAATGAGCATTTCGATGACATGGCAGGACGCTTCTCCGGAGTCAGTCGAAAGGGAAATTACAAGGCAGATTGAGAGCGAGGTCTTCAGGCTCCAGGGAGTGAGGAACGTGTCATCGAGATCTTCGAGGGGACAGAGCATTGTTGACATTGAATTTGAAGCTTCGGTGGACGTCATGTATCAGAAAGTCCTTCTCGCAGAAGCACTGTCTGGAATTGATTTCCCGATAGACGCCAGAGCCCCTTCGATAACGGAAACCTCAGCAGATGAATTTGAAAGCGGGTATCCCGTTGTCATTTCCGTCACAGGGCCTTATGAGCTTATTGAAATGGGCGAGAAAACCCGAGAGATAAAAGAACAGCTCGAGAGGGTGAACGGAGTCAAAAACATACTCGTCTATGGAGATCCCGAGAAAGAGATAAACGTCAGAATTTTCGACCAAAGATACACGCCTTACTCATTGTTGGCCCAATTCATTGAAGAGGACGCCTCGGCGGGAAAAATAAGAGAAGGAAGTTTTTCGCTTCCTGTTGTCGTAGAGGAACCGAAACATCCGCAGACCATGTTCGTCTATGGCAGAGACCTGTCGAGAATAGCTCTCATCAGCTACGGAATCAGGGATCCGTATTATCTGAGCAGAGTCAACGGAAATCCCGTCATAACGCTTAACATAGAGAAGAGAAACGATATAGGCCTTTTGGAGTTCAGCAGAAACGTCAGAAAAGCGGTTGAAAATCTACGTATTGACGGAGATGTAACCGTAGATTTTGAAAGAGACGAGGCAGACGACATAAGAGAGAATATAAAAAAAATTGCAATACTCGGATTGATAGCCCTTGTCGGAGTTTCGCTGTCTTTCTTTTTCACTATGAAAGATTTTTATTCAGTGTTTCTTTTCTTTCTTACCATGGCGTTTTCCTCGCTCCTGACATTTGTCTGTGTTTATTTTTCAGGGCTTTCCCTGAACGTATTCACTTTAAGCGGAATCGCCCTCGGTTTCGGCATGGTGGTAGATAATTCGATAATAGTCCTTGAAAACATCCTGAGGCACAAGGAAGAAGGCGCGGAAAACCCTCTTGTAACAGGAGCCGAGGAAGTATTAATGCCCGTTGTGGCATCGACTTTCACGACAATAGTCGTCTTTGTGCCTTTTCTTTTTTTTCAGGGAACCTCCCGCCAGCTTTTCCTGCCGTTTGCCATGTCGGCGTCTTTCGGTCTGCTGTCTTCGATATTCGTCGCATTCACACTGATACCAATTCTTTCCGGCCGTATAAAGCCGAAAATGACATACAGGCCGAGAGCTTACCTCTGGACGTTGAGAAAAATGCTGAAACTGAGATGGATTGTCATCCCCCTCGCGGTAATCCTCGTAATTGCCGGAGGTTTTATTTTCAAAGAGAAAGTTAGAAAAGGAAAAGCATTCAGATACGGCGAAGAGGACAGGCTCTACGTGAGGATAGTATTGCCTTCGGGAAGCGACAAGTTCGAAGTGCTGAAGATAGCCGAAGATTTCGAAAAGGAAATACTCAAAGAGACGGGATACGAGAAATTTTTTACTGTAATCATTAGCAACATGATTTTTCTTGAGATAGATTATGAGGAACCCTGCCAGCCCGCCTACGCCTTGAAAGAGAAACTCCAGAAATTTGCAGTCAATTTCGCCAACTGCAGAATCGTAATACACGGAATGGGAGATCCATTTTTTACCGGAGGGGGGATGGGAGGAATGCCTCAGTTCTCTCTAAAGGGCTACGACTATTACAGGCTGAAAGAATACGCCGAGGTGATAAAGTATAAACTGCTTCAGAATCCGAGAATAGAAAATGTCGATTTGAACGCCTCTTTCTACGGCAGGGGAGCGCAGAAAGAATACATTGTTTCACCCAACAGAGCCATGCCGCTTTACGGTTTCAATCCTGTTGTCGCCGCAAACGCTCTTAGGAAAAAAGTCACCGCGTATCTTGTAACTGACGAAGACAGGTTTGTCCTTAACATTTTTACTGACAGCGTCATGAGGAAAGAAGACCTTCTGACGCTGAGAGTTCAAGCCGGTTTCGAACTCAGGGACATTTGTTCGCTAAGCGAAATTGTATTTCCTCCGTATATAGAAAGAGAGAACCAGCAATACACAAAAATGATCTCCTACGACTACCAGGGTCCATATAAACAGGCGGAAGGGTTCAGGCAGGCTTTCATGTCGTCGGTTCATCTTCCCGAAGGATTTGAACTCGGCGACGTGGAATTTTTCAAAGAGGAGGAGGGTCTCAAGAAGAAGGAAATAATCATCGCCGTTGCGCTGTCGCTTTTCCTTCTGCTGGCAGTCCTTTCGAGCCTTTACGAGTCGTTGAAAAAACCTCTTCTGATCCTGATCGTCCTTCCGATTTCTTTTTTCGGAGTCGCCCTTGTCTATTGGTTATTCAAAAAGGAATTCGACGCCAGCGCATTCGTCGGGCTGATACTTCTTCTGGGTATAGCGGTCAATGACGGCATAGTTCTTATTGACCATCTCTCGAGGGGAAAAAGACAGGACTTAGAAGAAATTATAATCCGATGCGGCCACAGGTTCAGGCCTATTGTGATAACCACCCTTACGACTCTTTTGGGTCTTATCCCTTTCGTCTTCTCGAAGCAGGACATTTATGTTTTGTCTAAACTTTCCATTTCGTGCACGGGGGGACTTGTATTTGCAACGCTTGGAAGTCTTTTCATACTGCCGGTCTTTTATTACGCGTTTTTCGGCAGGAAAAAATCGCTGTATTGAGAAATACAATTTTTACCACAGCCGTTCGCGGTTAATATTATTTATCTATTTGTATTCGTTACAGAGGTTTTTTCAATTCTCCAGAAATCCCGAGGTGTTATGATTTTTACAGTTTTGTATTTCTTTATTATGAGCAGATCTTTGTCTCCAGTAATTATGTATTCAGCGCCGGAATTTACAGCGAGAGACAGGATTTCATCGTCGTCGGAATCCCTGCAAGCGCCTTTTTCTGTTTTTTTATAATCAATGACCGAGCAGAATTTTTCAAGATACGATAAAATACTCTTTACTGTTTTTTCAGGCAGTTTGATTTTATTCGTGAAAACATTTCTGATTTCTTTTATTATGAAACTGCTTATTACTATCTCATGTTTTTGGAGGCATATTTCAAAGATGTCTCCGCACAGACCGCGAGTTGCAAACGCCGCGACAATTACATTGCTGTCGAGTACAAGTTTCATGAAATCAGGTCTAATACGTCATCGTCGGTGATGATTCCCTGGGATTCCGCAAAAGGGAGAACTGTATTCCTGAGTCGTCTGAACCTCTGCACGGCTAAATACTTTTTCAGAGAGTCTCTAACTATATCGCTGACAGGTTTGTTTTCCTTTTTGCTGATATCCTCAAGTTCTTTTTTTAAATCGTCCGGAATTCTGATTGTCAGGGTTTTGTTCATTTTTCACCTCCGTGCTACATTGTAACACGGTTAAAAAGAATGTGTCAACTCTTGTGTATACTTCTTTGTTATGGAGATGTAGGATAAAAGAATTGAGATTCAACTCAAAGAAAGAAGAAACAGGAGGGTTTTACTCGACAATGAACAAGTTAATTACCGAGCGATTTTTCCGTTTACCTGATCTTCCCTCAAAATTTTTGTTTTTCATTTTATTATCTAATTTTTCAGGATGCGTAATGAGAGACAAGTGGATAACAGTGGACTGCCGTGTTTACGAGTGGACCATATACGACGAGATGAGAATAAGCCGGCTTTTTTACGGTGTCGATTCTCTAGCGCCCGGAGATTCACTTGCACCTTTGGAAAGTGCTTTTGCGTGCGTCTACATAGAGGGTAATCTGGAGAAGCTTATAACGGAAAATCCCGATTCGACGTACAAAAGAGGGTTCACCGATTCGACAGGATTTCTTCACGTCTTTGGGGCGGCACCAGCTGGAATATACGATATCGCAATCGTAATCGGAAAAGACGGGTACCGAAGCGCGTCGATCATCGCAGAAGACCCGCCTGACTCTTTGGGAAGGCACGTCATTTCGGTTATACTCGCAAGGGAATAAATTTTTTTGAGAAATACATACAAAACCGAGTGGTCGAAAAAGTATAAGAAAAAGCATCTCATAGAAGGACGCAAAGGGCTTTACAGGGAAGACACACTCGAGATGTATTCAAAATGGATGAAGATGAGGCCCGGAATGAAAGTCGCCGATGTCGGGTGCGGGTTGGGATTTTTGGGCCGGACTTATTGGAAATATTACGGAAAAAACGGTTCGTACACCGGTGTAGACGTAAACCGTAAAAACCTTTTATCCGCCAAAAAAATGTCCAATAAATGGTCTAAAAAAGGCAAGGTTAATTTTGTCGCAGGCGACGTCTACGATCTGCCTCTGAAAGAAAACAGTTTCGACATCACTATGTGCCAGACCCTGCTGATGCATCTTTTGTATCCTGAAAAGGCGCTTGAAGAAATGATAAGGATAACAAAACCGGGTGGACTGGTAGTATGTTTCGAACCGGACAACATCAACTTCGGAAGTTACTTCTGCACGTCCGATGATTTGACGACAGAAGAAAAAGTTGTTCTGAGAAAAGCGAATCTGCTTATCAACGAAGGGAGAAAAAAGAAGGGCAAAGGAGATTTTTCACTCGGAGTGAAAGTTCCGTATCTTATGTTTAAAGCGGGGCTGAAGGAAATCGACGCAAGAAACGGCGACAGTTCGATGATCACTGCACCTCCATACAAAAAGAAAGTGACGGACTGGGCCAGAGGCAAGAAACCTGATTCAGATAAAATTGAAAAAATCAGTTATGAAAAGGAATGCCTGTATTTTTTAAATGCTTCAAAAGCTTCTAAAAGTTTCGTTGAAAAATACAGAAAAATAATTTCCAAAATTCATAGTGAAAGCCGGAAAAAAGCGAAAAGCCAGATCAGGAAAAAAGAATATTTCAATTTTTCCCCGATACCGAACATCATAGTCTCTTTGGGCAGGAAACCTGTCAAGAAAAAAAGGACCTGATGGAAAAAGCAGATTTACAAGAAGAGGATTTTTCAACCCGGACAAAGTTCATTCTGGTACTACTCCTCGGACTTTCCGTGTTCGTATCCTATTCGAAAAGTTTTAGGAACGGCTTTTTCTACGACGACAGGAACCTTATCACGGAAAACCCGCTTGTTGTAAATCACGAATATTCAAAGATATGGAAGACAGACCTCTTCGAGACCACGAGAGGCGCTTCTCAATATTACAGGCCCCTCGTCGTCGCATTTTTTGCCTTTGAATATCTCGTTTTTAAAGACAACGCAGGATTTTACCACCTCGTAAACGTCATCCTTCATTTTTTGTGCGTCCTTGTTCTGCTGAAATTTGCCGAAGTTTTTTTACATAAGTTCAGGTCAAACAAAAAACTTGCCTATTTTCCGGCTTTTCTTTTTGCCCTTCATCCAGCCAACTCGCAGACCGTCTATTGGATTGCGGCCCGTGGAGACATAATAATGACGGCGGGGATTTTAGGAGGCGTCCTTTCTTTTCTGTCAAACAAAAAGATTTCGTATATATTCGTTCCCCTCACTTTTGCCCTAGCGGTTTTGAGCAAGGAGCTGGGACTGCTCTATCTCATCCTCGTGCCCTTATGCGTATTTTTTGTAGAAGAAAAAAAGATTAAAAGAGAGTATTTTTATAAATTCGCTGTCTTGATTCCTCTTGTCGCTGTCTATTTTATTGTCAGAGCGAACATCGTTGGGCAGGGTTTTGCCTTCAACACGGAAGAGACTTTCTGGAGACCCGAATACGGCCATCTGAAGAGGCTTTTGACAGTTCCTTCGATATGGGGATATTATTTGCTTCGCGCTTTTTTCCCTTTTTTTCTAAATTTTGAGTCGGGAATCGAGCTTTTTTCCGGGATTTTAAGGCCTCAGTTTTTTTTCGGATTGTTGAGCGTCACCGCAGTTTCCACAGCGGCCTTCTTGATGAGAAGGGATAAATTTTGGGTTTTTGCTGTGCTGTTCTGGACGATATCGCTTTTTCCCGTTCTCAACATATTTCCGATATTCGAGTCGGGAATGGAACATTACATGTATTTACCCATGACGGCTTTTTGTGTTTATTCCGGCAGTTTTTTCGGGGGAGGGAGAAAACGAGTAATACTCTTTTTTATTCTTTGCGCTGTATTTTCTCTGATAATTTTTTTAAGAGGCTGGACGTGGAAAAGCGAGTCAGATATATGGCTGGATTCGGCGAAAAAAACAGCCGTCTATGCAAGGCACGGCTGGATCCGATCGAGGATAAACCTCGCATCGTCGTATATAAGCGAGGCGGAAAAAAGCGATTCTGACGTAATATTTGTTTCAAAAGCCGAATCTCTCTACCTTGAGGTAAAAAGAGAATATCCCGGCTTTTCAAGCGTCAATATCGGTCTCGGAAACATTTATCTGATTAGGGGAGAATACGATTCTGCGCTTGTCTTTATTTCCGCCGCCGTCAGGGAAAACCCGGCGAATTACTTTCTTTTGAACAAACTTGCATTTATATATTCAGCTCTCGGAGACAATAATACGGCTTTGCTTATTCTTGAAAGAGCTGTGGAATTGAAATCCGATTACGACGAGGCTAACGCGAACCTCGCTGTTTTGTATTTTTTGAGTAAAGATATCCAGAAATCCCAAAATTTATTTCAATCAACAGAGGTGACTCCGAGAAACCAAAAGATAATGAAGAGGCTTGAAATCGCCTTCGGTTCTTTAAGGGGTCAAAAGTTTTTACGGTATCACCCCGAGATGAAAGAAGCGGCGGCTCTTTTAGGTCAGGCGGGTTTTTTCAGTGAAAAATTGTTTTTACTCGAGGAGATGGCTGAATTGAATCCCGAAGACCCTGATATTGTTTTTGACCTCGCCCTTTGCGCCGCTCTTGAAATCGGAGATGTCTCCTATGCCCTCACTTTATTTGACGCCGGAGACATAAAATTTGCTGGAGACTCGAGGTTTTTAAGAGGGAAAGGGCTTTTGCATCTTTCCGTGGGAGATACTGCAAATTCAGTGCTCGCTTTCAAGGAGTATCTTGACAGGTTTCCTGAAGATTCATTTCGGCAGGATATAGAAAAATTTTTAAGTGAGATGAAAAAATACCCCTGAAAAATTATGACCCAAGTTCTTTTTTTAGGTATCTGCCGGTTATTGAATTTTTGTCTGCAGCGACCTGTTCAGGAGTCCCTTTCGAGACTACATATCCCCCTTTTTCTCCCCCTTCCGGGCCGAGGTCTATTATATAATCCGCCGATTTTACGACGTCCAAATTGTGCTCGACCACGATGAGGCTGTCGCCTCTTTCGACGAGGCGATTGAGGACGGTCAGCAGGACCTTGATATCAGCGAAGTGAAGACCGGTTGTCGGTTCGTCGAGTATATAAAGAGTCCTGTCCCTGCCTCCTTTTGACAGTTCTCTGGCGAGTTTCAGTCTTTGTGCCTCTCCCCCTGAAAGTTCAGGCGCGGGCTGTCCGAGAAGAAGATAATCCAGACCGATGGAAGATAGAAGACCGAGTCTTTTGGATATGTCGGGAAAGTTCGCAAAGAATTCTTGTGCTTCGTCAACAGACATTTCAAGAATTTCCGATATGTTTTTGTTTTTGTATTTTATGTCGAGAGTCTCCGGGTTAAATCTTTTTCCGCCGCAGGCGTCGCAGGTGACGAATACGTCGGGTAGAAAATGCATCTCTATCCTGAGGGAACCCTGACCTTCGCATTTCTCGCATCTTCCTCCTGAGACGTTGAAGCTGAACCTGC
This sequence comes from uncultured Desulfuromonadaceae bacterium, assembly GCA_964397545.1. Lineage (GTDB taxonomy): Bacteria > SDB-A > SDB-A > SDB-A > SDB-A > JAFGIG01. Next base: position 18,885 of record CAYNIW010000001.1, read on the forward strand.
CGATTTTATAACCTCTCGCCTTGCTCTCGGGGACTGCCGCGAACAATTCGCGTATAGGCGTGAAAACTCCTGTATATGTCGCGGGATTTGACCTGGATGTCCTGCCAATTGGTGACTGGTCAATGTTTATGACACGGTCTATGTTTTCAATTCCTTTTATGCTCCGGTGCCTGCCGGGGTTGTCCTGAGAGAGAGGATAAAAATGCTTTTTCAAGCTCTTGTAGAGGACTTGCTCGACGAGCGAGCTTTTTCCTGAACCGGAAACGCCTGTGACACAGATGAAAAGCCCAAGAGGAAAGACTACGTCAATATCTTTGAGATTGTTTTCCTGAGCACCTGCGACTTTAATGAAAAGAGCTTTGTCTTCTCTGCGCCTTTTCGGCAATGGAATGATCTCTTTTCTCGAGAGATAAAGACCTGTCGGATTTTTTGAAGAGATAACTTGCTGATAAGTTCCCAGGGCAGAAACCTCCCCGCCTTCCCTTCCTGCGCCGGGGCCTAAATCTACAATATAGTCAGCGCTTTCTATTATCTGTCTGTCGTGTTCGACCACTATGACGTTGTTTCCGATGTTTCTGAGGTTGAGAAGCGTTTTGAGAAGTCTTCCCGTGTCTCTCGGGTGAAGGCCTATGGATGGCTCGTCGAGGACGTAGGTCACTCCCACAAGGCCGCTTCCTATCTGCGTCGCGAGGTGAACTCTCTGGTCTTCACCTCCGGATAGAGAATCCATCCTCCTGTCAAGGGAAATGTAGTTTAATCCAACTTCCACCATGAATTCTGCTCTCGCTTTTATTTCCCGGAGAACCCCTTCGGCGATTTTATTCTCAATAGCCGTCAAGCCGAGGTCTTCTTCAAAAAATTCCCGGACGGCTTCGACGCTCATGGAAGATACGCTTGCAATATGCCTGCCTTTAATTCTGAAAGCGAGGGCTTCTTTTTTAAGCCTCCGACCTGCGCAGGAAGGACAAGGTGAGAAAGACATGTATTTTTCTATTTCCTGACGCATCATGTTGGATTCAGTCTGTTTGTATCTGCGCTCGAGATTCGGGATTATTCCTTCAAAAAAATCATCCATTCCATAGAGAATTGCCTTTTTCGCCTTTAGTGGAATTTTTGAAAAAGGTTCCGTCATTTTAAAGTTGTAATCCAGCGAAATTTTTTTCAGCTTGCCCCAGATGTATTTCCCTTCAGGATTTCCAATCGGTAAAATCGCCCCGTCGAGAATCGAAAGATCCTCGTCTGGAACGACGAGCTCTGGCGTTATTTCAATTTTCGTTCCGAGCCCGTCGCATTCGGGGCACGCTCCTGCAGGACTGTTGAAAGAAAAAAGTTTTGGTTCGGGTTTTGGGAGCTTTACGCCGCATTTGATACAGACAGGATCAATGGAAAACAAACTCTCTTTTTTTTCTTCAATGTCATAGACCGAAAGAATTCCTCTCGACTCTTTCAGAGCCGTTTCTACTGATTCAGCAATCCTTATTCTCGAAACGGACGGACCCGTGACGATTCTGTCAACTACAACAGAAAAAGAAGACTTTACTGATTTGTTAAACTCGATTTTATCTTCGTCAAGATGGAAGACTTTTCCCGAAGAAAAAACTCTGACAAATCCTTTCTTTCGGAGCGAATTGAGAGTTTTTGTGAAATCTTTTCTGTCTGAAACCGTCAAAGGGGCGTTTATAAGTATTTTACGCTCTTTTTCCCATTGGATTATCTTATCAATCATCTCCGGGGTTGAATAACTGAAAATTCTCTCAGAGCATACAGGGCAGTATGGAGAGGAGACTCTTGAAAAAAGAAGCCTCATATAGTCGTATATCTCGGTCACAGTTCCGACTATTGAGCGCGGATTCCGCGCTATTTTCCTCTGTGATATCGAAATGGCGGGAGAAAGACCCTCGATGCTTTCGACATCCGGTTTCTCCATTATTCCTAAAAACTGCCTGGCGTATGTTGAGAGGGATTCGACGTAACGCCTTTGCCCTTCAGCGTAAATAGTGTCGAAAGCGAGAGAAGATTTCCCCGAACCGGATATGCCTGTGATGACAACAAGTTTGTCCCGCGGAATGTCAAGGTCTATTGATTTAAGGTTGTGAACCTTTGCTTTTCGTATGACGATGAATTTATCGGACATATTTTCTTTGAATGGATTCCTTTTTATTTTTAGATTTTACACCATTTAGCATTCGATTCGTCCCATGAGTAAATATAATCTAATTCTGATAAAAAAAACAAAAAATTAACTTGACAAGAGAAGTCAGTTTTATTAATATGCTTTCCTCACTGCAAATTGTATCTTTTGCAGAGGGTAATAATACGCTCTTTGAAAATTCAATATAGAAGCTGTCCAGAGAAAAAAATGTGTGTCAAGTTATTAAGGGCATATGGTGGATGTCTTGGCACAAGCAGGCGATGAAGGACGTAGCTGGCTGCGATAAGCCTCGGGGAGCCGCTAAGCAGGCCGTGATCCGGGGATCTCCGAATGGGAAAACCCATCTGGGGTCATGCCCAGATATTCCTGAAATGAACACATAGTTTCAGGAAAGCTAACCGGGAGAACTGAAACATCTCAGTAACCCGTGGAAAAGAAAGTAAAAACGATTTCCCAAGTAGCGGCGAGCGAACGGGAAACAGCCTAAACCGGTTCAGTGTTAAAGCTGCAGTGCGTTGCCGGACCGGTGTCGAGGGGCTTTGCTTGGACTTCACTGCAGGAGTCCGGAAAGTTACAAAACATTACTTTAGCTGAAGCGCATAGGAAAGTGCCGCCGAAGATGGTGATAGCCCAGTAGGCGAAAAAGTAATGTCTTTCCCGGCAGAGTTCCCAAGTAGGGCGGGACACGAGAAATCCCGTTTGAATCTGGGAGGACCATCTCCTAAGGCTAAATACTAGCTTGTGACCGATAGTGAACCAGTACCGTGAGGGAAAGATGAAAAGAACCCCGGAAGGGGAGTGAAATAGAATCTGAAACCATTTGCCTACAATCAGTGGGAGGGTTGTATTTCTTCGGAAATACGCCTAACCGCGTTCCTTTTGCAGAATGATCCAGCGAGTTACTTTCTGTGGCAAGGTTAAGCCACTCTGTGGTGGAGCCGTAGCGAAAGCGAGTCTGAATAGGGCGTCAAGTCGCAGGTAGTAGACCCGAATCCGGGCGATCTATCCATGGTCAGGTTGAAGTTGGGGTAAAACCCAATGGAGGACCGAACCAGTGAATGTTGAAAAATTCTTGGATGAACTGTGGATAGGAGTGAAAGGCTAAACAAGCTCGGTGATAGCTGGTTCTCCCCGAAATAGCTCTTGGGCTAGCCTTGTCTGTTCAATACTGGGGGTAGAGCACTGGATGAGCCAGGGCTTTTAACAAAGTACCAATCTCAACCAAACTCCGAATACCAGTATTTAAGAGGACAGGAGTCAGCGAGCGGGGTCTAACCTCCGTTCACGAGAGGGGAACAACCCAGACCATCAGCTAAGGTCCCTAAATTCAGACTAAGTGGTTAAGGAAGTGAAATTACTAAAACAGCCAGGATGTTGGCTTAGAAGCAGCCATTCATTTAAAGAGTGCGTAACAGCTCACTGGTCGAGTGATTTCGCGCCGATAATAACTCGGGGCTCAAGTTTGATACCGAAGCTGTGGGGTCATGCTTTCAGCATGACCGGTAGGGGAGCATTGTGTATGGAGCGAAGCAGTATCGTGAGGTGCTGTGGACTGTACACAAGAGAGAATGCTGGAATGAGTAGCGAAAAAGCAGGCGAGAAACCTGCTCACCGAAAACCTAAGGGTTCCTGGGGAAGGTTAATCCGCCCAGGGTTAGTCGGTCCCTAAGGCGAGGCCGAAAGGCGTAGTCGATGGAAACAGGGTTAATATTCCCTGACCACTCTGTTCATGACAAAGACTTGCAAAGGGGGAGCAGTAGGGTAAGCCAGTCGGGTGATGGAAATCCCGATCCATGTCCGTAGGAAGCAATTCTGAGGGGCGTGGCGAAGCCGTATGGCTGCAAAGTGGCCCACCCCAGACTGACAAGAAAAGCCGATGCAAGAATGACAGGGTGACCGTACCGTAAACGGACACACGTGGGTGAGGAGAGTATCCTAAGGTGCTCGAGAGAACTCTGGTTAAGGAACTCGGCAAATTAACCCCGTAAGTTAGCAAGAAGGGGTGCCTTGGATTGTGAAAGCGCTCGCCGTCGTAGCAATTCGAGGCCGCAGAGAAACGGCTCAAGCGACTGTTTAACAAAAACACAGGTCTCTGCTAACTCGCAAGAGGAGGTATAGGGACTGACACCTGCCCGGTGCCGGAAGGTTAAGGGGAGGAGTTAGCTTATAGACAACTATTGGCGAAGCTCTGAACCGAAGCCCTGGTAAACGGCGGCCGTAACTATAACGGTCCTAAGGTAGCGAAATTCCTTGTCGGGTAAGTTCCGACCCGCACGAATGGTGTAACGATTTGAGCACTGTCTCAACCAGAGACTCGGCGAAATTGCAGTGGCAGTGAAGATGCTGCCTACCCGCGACTGGACAAAAAGACCCCGTGGACCTTTACTACAGCTTGACATTGAGTTTTGACAATACCTGTGCAGGATAGGTGGGAGGCTGTGAAGCGAGAGCGCAAGCTTTCGCGGAGCCAACGGTGAGATACCACCCTGGTATTGTCGGAATCCTAATCCCGTTCCGTAATCCGGACGGGAGACAGTGTCTGGTGGGTAGTTTGACTGGGGTGGTCGCCTCCAAAAAAGTAACGGAGGCACTCAAAGGTTCCCTCAGCTCGGTTGGTAATCGAGCGTTGAGTGTAAGAGCATAAGGGAGCTTAACTGCGAGACCGACGGGTCGAGCAGATGCGAAAGCAGGATCTAGTGATCTTACGGTTCCGTATGGAAGGGCCGTAACTTAATGGATAAAAGGTACCCCGGGGATAACAGGCTTATCGCTACCGAGCGTACATAGCGACGTAGCGGTTTGGCACCTCGATGTCGGCTCAGCGCATCCTGGGGCTGGAGAAGGTCCCAAGGGTTGGTCTGTTCGCCCATTAAAGCGTTACGTGAGCTGGGTTCAGAACGTCGTGAGACAGTTCGGTCTCTATCCGTCGTGGGCGTAGGAGATATGAGGAGAGCTGCTCCTAGTACGAGAGGACCGGAGTGGACGCACCTCTGGTGTACCAGTTGTCGCGCCAGCGGCACGGCTGGGTAGCTATGTGCGGACGGGATAACCGCTGAAAGCATCTAAGCGGGAAGCCTCCTTCAAGATGATATCTCCCGTCCGTCCTTCGGGACGGACTAAGGTCCCCGGAAGACTACCGGGTTGATAGGCTACAGGTGTAAGCACAGTCAATGTGTTCAGCCGAGTAGTACTAATAGACCGAGAGACTTGACACACATAAAATACACAGCTTCTATATTGAACTTTTTGGATTATGTTAAAATCCTCGGTGGCTATGGCGGAAGGGCTACACCCGTTCCCATTCCGAACACGGTAGTTAAGCCTTCCAGCGCTGATGGTACTTCAGTGGCAACGCTGTGGGAGAGTAGGACGCCGCCGGGGTTTTTTTATTTTATAATTCCTTTGTTTTTTCCCTCATCCTGACGGGCATAATTTCCTTGACACGTTTTGTAAATATAAGATAAATTCTATGTTAAGATAGTGTAACAAGGAGGCGAAATGAAGAAGTTAATGCTGATGGGATTGATCTTAGTTGCTTTTTCCGCAGCGGCTTTTTCCCAAATGATTCTTCCGATTCACTTTGGCGTCAAAGGAGGTCTTGCTCTCGCGAATACATACGGCAGTGACGTCCCCGACAGCATGAGCGGGTGGAAGCCTGGATTTTACGGCGGCGTTTACGGCAACTATTCTTTCAGTCCGATGATGGCTGTTCAGGGAGAACTTCTTTTTACCCAGAAAGGCGCGAAATACAGCTACGGCAACGTAAAAGGTTCTTCTACTATCAATTACATCAATATTCCAATTCTTCTCAGATTAAACGTCCCCAACCTGACTTTTGGTTTGGCGTTTCTCGGAGGAGTTGACATGGGCGTAAAAGTCTCAGCATCGCGGGAACAAGATGTCGGAGGGACAAAGACGAGCGGAGATTATGAAAACATAAACGGATTCGATATCGGCGCCGCTCTTGGAGCTGAAGCTTGCTACATGAATTTTCTCTTTGAAGCAAGATACATCCACGGATTGACCAATGTTCCGGAAAAAGTAAATAATGTTCAGGCAGAAGCAAAAAATCAGGCTATCTGCGTCGGAGTCGGTTACCAGATAATGTAATTTTTGATATCTTTGAAAAAAGCCGCTCTAATGGGCGGCTTTTTCTTTATCCAGATATGATTTCTGAAAAATATTTAATCTCTTCTTACAAAAAATTGAAACCCGAGATAGAAAAATGCTTGACGAAGTTTGAGAAAACCGGAAAAAGTAAAGATGAAGATATTTTCCCGGAGCTCTGTTTCTGCCTTCTAACGCCTCAGTCAAACGCGAAGAGGTGCTGGGGAGCTGTAGAAGAACTTCTGGAGAGAAATCTTCTGTTCGACGGTTCAAAAGAGGAGTTGGCAAAAATTCTAAGGGACAAGACGCGTTTTCACAACTGCAAGGCTGAAAATATTGTCTCGGCGAGAAAACTTCTTCAAAAAATCCGTTTTTGCGGCATGCTGAATATTAAAGACGACCTCCAAATGAGGGCTGAACTCGCCGAAAGAGTCAAAGGGATGGGGTATAAGGAGGCGAGCCATTTCATGAGGAACATAGGCAGAGGAAAGAAAATCGCGATACTCGACAGACACGTATTAAGATTTCTAATGTCTTTCAAAGTATTAGATGAAATTCCAGAAAATCTTTCTGTAAAAGGATATCTTGAAACAGAAAATTTGTATGTAAATTTTTCAAAAAGAATATCAATACCCCCGGATCATCTTGACATGCTTATATGGTTTCACTCGACGGGCGAATTCTTCAAATGAAGAATAAATTTTTTTTATTTTTAATTTTTTCATCTTTAATAATAACAGAACTTTCATCTGGAACTGACGAAGATCCTTACAGGAATTACAGCTCATGGAGAAGATTTAAGACGGCTGAGTTCATGTTGTCCGGGGATTGCTGGCGGTTTTCTTTTTTTGAAATATCCACAGGGGGGCTGAACCGCAAATTCGGCAGAGGTTTTGGCATTGTCGAGGTTAATAAAATTTATGAAAATGACGGTTTTTATAAAGAAACACTTGTAATTTCGGTTTTGCCGGTCTTTTTATACACTGCTTTTCCTCTGGGCAAAGTGCCTCGCAACATTGATGACAACACCGGCGAAGGAAGAATAGTCATAGTGCCGAAACAGGGATTCTTTCAATATCCGGCTTGTTTTTATATGAACATGAAACTTGGTCTTTTTTCTATTGCCTACTCCGAAGAGGAAAGGGAATATGCCGTTTCATACTGTTTTTCCTTTTCATTGGAAAAATCTTTGTGGTATCAGAATTTTTTGGCGCTGGAAGCGGGATACAACGGGTTTCTCTATCCCATTGACGGTAAATGCGCGGGAACTTACTACATAGGATTATCTTCGGGAGTGTTGTCAAACTGGAAAAGAGTTGATATATAGAAAGCATGAAAATTTGTCTTGCTCAGCTGAACACAAAAATAGGCGATTTTGAAGGAAATTTATATAAAGCAAAGAAAGCCGTTGAAACCGCCGCGAGAAAAGGTTCTGATTTAGTCATCTTCTCGGAATTGTTCATCACCGGATATCCTCCCAAAGACCTTCTCGAACAAAAATTTTTTCTCGACAGATCAGAACGCATCTTCGGTGAATACTTAAAACTGTCATCAAGATTTCCTTCGACATCCATTGTCTTGGGATGTGTCGAAAAAAACGGAAAAGGCAAAGGGCTGTATAATTCAGCATGCGTTCTTCACGGCGGAAAAAAAATATTCAGCCAGCCGAAAACCCTTATTCCTTACTACGACGTGTTCGATGAAGTAAGGTATTTCGACTCTTCCGAATCTAGCGAGTTGTTCGTATTCGGGGGGAAAAAGATAGGCCTGACAGTGTGCGAAGACGCCTGGTCTGATTCAAAAAATTGGAAAGGAAGCGCACTTTACGAAAAAGACCCGATAGATATTTTGTGCTCAAAAGGAGCGGAGCTGATAATCAACATTTCGGCTTCTCCTTATTCAGTCGGCAAGGGAAAAAAAAGAAAGGAAATCTTCGGCAATATCGCTAAAAATTACGGAGTCGTATTTATTTTTCTCAATCAGGTTGGGGCAAACGACGAATTGATTTTCGACGGCGGCAGTTTTGTTTTTTCTAAAGACGCAAAACCGCTGGTCCTCCTTTCTTCTTTTGAGGAAGAAATCGCTTTTTATGAAACAGGGAATAAGAAAATCTTGTTAAATAAAGCTGAATTTAGTCAACCCGAAGAAATATATAAAGCGCTGAAACTCGGAGTCAGGGATTATCTGGGTAAATGCGGATTCAAAAAAGCCGTAATCGGGCTTTCGGGGGGTATTGATTCCGCGGTCACGGCTTGTATTGCCGCTGGAGCTATCGGCAGAGAAAACCTGACGGGCATAACAATGCCTTCGCGTTTTTCTTCTAAAGGCAGTATCGACGATTCAAAGGCTCTCGCTGAGAACCTGGGTATAGATTTTATCAAAATACCGATAGAGCAGATATATAATGCTTACCTCTCTTCTTTTGAAACTTATTTCGAGGGCTTGCCGTTCGACGAGACGGAAGAAAATATTCAGGCGAGAATAAGGGGCAATTTGCTCATGGCTTTTTCAAACAAGTTCGGTTCAATGCTTCTTTCAACCGGAAACAAAAGCGAACTTGCCGTGGGATACTGCACATTATACGGGGATATGAGCGGAGGACTTGCGGTTTTGTCTGATGTCCCGAAGACGACAGTCTATGAACTCGCATCTCATATAAACAAAAAAGAAAAAATAATTCCTGCGGACACAATATTAAAGCCTCCTTCTGCCGAGTTGAAATTTGATCAAAAAGATCAGGACACATTGCCGCCTTATGAAATTCTTGACAAAATTCTCGAACTACTGGTTGAAAAAAATCTTTCACCAGATGAAATTGAATCGAGAGGTTTCGACATAAAGACGGTTAATTTCATCGCGGAAAGAGTTTTTAAAAATGAACATAAAAGGCGTCAAGCCGCGATAGGTTTGAGAATTTCGGAAAAAGCTTTCGGCTCAGGAAGAAGAATGCCGATAGCGGCTTTTTACTAAAGCTGATGATCCCATCTTATAGATTTAAGACCGCAGTTTAAATCTTCAATACTTTTGATTATTTCATGTGAAAGTTTGTCGGCGGGACCACACTGGAACAGCTTTAAGTATATTTTAAGCCTGACTGTCTTTTCGGAATAATTTTTTTTCACGCTGAAAGTGATTATCTTCATTCTCTGCTTTTTGAGCGCGTCTATAAGAACCGAGGGTTCAAAAGTCTCGTCGGTTTCGACTATCAGAAATCTGTATGAATCTTTTGTAAATTTTTTTTCGAGTAAATGCATGAACATGAGGGTTATAACAGCGATGGAAGTCGAAAAAAAGGCGAGAGAATAATACCCCGATGCAGTTGCCATCCCTATTCCTGCGGTCACCCAAAGAGAGGCCGCAGTTGTAAGGCCGCGGACATTGAATCCCTCCTTGAGTATTGTTCCCGCTCCGATGAAACCGATGCCCGTCAAAATCTGCGCCGCTATTCTTGAAGGGTCGGCCAATCCTTTGAAAACCGGATCCAATGCGATTTTTATTGAAATTATCATAAAAAGAGCGGAGCCCAGGCATACAAGGATATGAGTTCTGAATCCCGCCGCTCTCCCGTGAATGTCTCTTTCAATACCAATCAGCGCCCCTAATAAAGAGGCAAGCGCGAGTCTTGCAATATATGATGAAAAATATTCAGGCATTACGAGAATATTATATTTGTTAAAATCTCAACTGTAAAGGAAACGGAATTTTCATTTTAAGGCGCGTCTATTTTTCCGAGGATTTTTCGGACAACCCTCCTTCTCTTAAATCGGGCTAATTCATGTTCTGTCTTAAATGACCTGCAGTAGTTTCCTATCCAGGACAGACATTTAGTTTTGATTTTGACAAAAACCGCTGGTGAATCCCCGAATACGGACAGCAAAGCATTTAACTCGTGGCCTTCTTCCGGCAAAGATTTTGACGATGAAATATAAGGCTTGAGTATGTTTCTCGCAGAGTCGAATTGTCTTTTTTGGTCTGTTTTCAAGAACACTACTGCCGTTGCAGTTCTGTAGCTGATTTGGAGATCTTCGCTGGTTTCATTTTTCAACTTTGAATAAAGTCTATGAAAATCGCTTAAATAGGGCTCAAAAGCCTCTATCCTTTGATTTTCAGCACAATGCAGCAGGATAAGCTCTAAAATGTAGAATTCCATGGTTTTTGACTTGAGCTCGCGAAAGACTTTCTGAGCTTTTTCTAAATATCCAATTGAGCGGGAAATTTTATCTTTATTGTATTCGACTTCCGACAGTCCGAGATTGTAATAGCCTTCGCCGAGGAGATTGTCAATTTTCAAATTTAGTCTATGGTAGCATTCAAGCCATTGCACTGCTTCTTCATTATTGCCGAATTCGGCAAAATGAGTCGCTATGTTGTATGAAGTTATGGCTTCACCGAGGCTGTATCCTGTTTTTCTGTCAATGTCGTTGGCTTTTCCATAAGCGGAAAGAGCCTTGTGCGGTTTTCCCATACTGTCGTATATAACGCCAAGATTGTTGTAATTAGTGGAAAGCAGAGACAAAAGATTCAGTTTAGCAGCCTTTTTTTCAATTTCCAACCGGATTTTGAGAGCTTTCTCGGGTTGCCCTTTTTCATTTAATATGTCGGCGAGTTTGCCTCTGTAAGAAAGCGAGACGGAATTGTTTTTATTGAGCAGAAGCTTTTTTGCTCTGTCAAGAATTGTATGGGAGTGGTTGATATCGCCGAGGAAATACAAAGCGTCGGCTTTATTCATCAGAAGTTTGAAAACAAGACCTTTTTCGATTTTGTTGTTTTTTTTCGCAAGAGAAAGTCCCTTTTCAATAAATGTCAAAGATTCTCTGTAACGGCTTGTTCTTAAAAAATGAGCGGAGATTTCAAGATAAAAAAGCGCTTTTTCGGATGAATTGAGGGAAAGTGAATTTATTCTGCCGAGAAAAAAAAGTGATTTTTTATGATTGCCGCAAAATCCGTATATTCTTCCTGCTATCATGAGATAATCGAACATAAGCTTTTTAGAGGGTGAAAAAAGTCCTTGTCCAATTATTTCTTCACATTTTTCGAGACAGTCTATCGCGTGATGGAAAGAATAACGCTTCTCGTCGTATTGCGAGGAGAGAAGAAAATACTTAAAAGCTTTTTCGTAATTTTTGGACATTTGGGCATGGTGCGCCATTAATTGTGCGAAAGACATATCTTTTGATCTGGAGTTTTCAAGATACTTAAACATCTCGCCGTGAAGCCGTATCTTTTCTTCATTTGTTATGCTCGAGTATATAGTGTCTCTTATCATGATGTGGCAAAAAGAATATTCGCCGTTTGATGTCTGTGAAATGAAATTTTTTTCCGTGGATTCATTGATAGTTAGATTGCCGGAAATGCCTTTAACCGACAGGATCATCTCTTTTTGAAAAGTATAACCCGCGACGGATGCCGCCTCCAAAAAGGCTTTTGTTTTGTCTCTCAAAATGTCAAAACGGCTCATTATTATTTCACCGACGGTTTGGGGGACTGTAAAATTTTCAATCGCTTTACCGGTCCACATATTTTTGTCTTTCCAGAGGATTTTTCTATCTATGAGCATTTTTGTTATCTCCTCTAAATAAAGAGGATTCCCCTGGCAGTGATCGAGGATTTGAGTTCGCAATTCAGCCGGTATATTTTCGACATTTAAGATAAAAGAAATCAACTCCTGTGATTCGGATTTCTGAAGAGGGAACAGTGCGATTTGATGCAGGCGTGAAAATTTAGAAAATTTTCCCATGTATTCTGAAAGGATGTCTCCGGAATCACTCGAACGTGAAATCATGACAATCAATGCTTTTTTAGGCGGGAGCTCCCTTGCCAGAACTTCAATGAGGTCCAACAGCGGTTTTTTTGCCCAGTGAAGGTCTTCAAAGATAAAAATTTTTCTTTTTTTACCGGAGTGTTCAACACTCAGTTTTGAAAGTTCAGCGAGAATTTTCAACAAAAATCTAATCTTCGGTTTTTCAGAATCAATGGAAAATTTCCCCGTGAAAAAATCAATAAAAGTGTCCGCGGCAAGGTTATGATAAGAGATGCTGCTCTTTTTAAGAAAATTTCTGAATTTTATGAGGTCTTTTCGGGTCAGATCTTTAATTGAAAATTCCGGAAGAAGTGATTCAATGAAAGATTTGACACCGCTGAAACTATCCGCCCCGTATGGTATTGATCTGGCTTTTATGGTTTCTGATCCTTTCCAGACCTTTCTTTTCAATTCTTCCACGAACCTTGTTTTTCCAACGCCGGGTTCTCCCGTGACCAGAAGCATCTTGTTTGAATTGTCGTTTTTATTAAGAAAATTTATTACAGATAAGAATTCCTTTTCCCTTCCGACAAAAGGAACACTGGCCCATTTTATTCCGCGCCTGCTCTGTCTTCTTATTTTTTGAGACAAGAGTTTATGAACATCTACAACATTTTTTTTTCCTTTGAATCTGACGCTTTGGACAAACCGAGTGTTGAAAAGATGCGATACGTCTTTCCGGACTTTATGGCTAATGTATATCTGATTTTTTGGGCATATCTGTTGGAGCCGGCTCGCGACATTAATCGCGTCTCCTACTATTGAAAGGGATGATTTTCCGTTGACGTCTATTTCTCCGCAGAGGAGGTCGCCGGAGTGGATCCCTATGTGAAAGGAAATCGGAATACCCGCTGATTCGGTGAGAATCGCGGAAGATTTCCTTATTTCAAGGGCTGATAAGACAGCTCTCTCATCCTGATTTTCCAGGGATAAAGGCGCTCCGAAGGCAAAGACTATCTGATCTCCCACAGTCTGATATAAAAAGCCTCCAAATTTTTTCGCGATTTTATCGGCTCTGCAGAAGACAAGTTCGAGAATTTTTTTTACTTTTTCCGGGTCATTGTTTTCAGCTATGGATGAAAATCCTGCTATGTCCACAAAAAGAAGAGAGCAAAATCTACGGGATGTCTTCATCCTTTTTTCAGAATCTGAATTCAGCCCAGATGTTTAAACCTACGTTCCTTATTTTTCTGCCTGTCTGCCTGTCTTCATTTATAGTGTATATGCCGTTCATTCCGCCGGTCACGTTCTGTGAAAAGTTATATGAAGCCGTGGGAGCGACTGAATAGTTTGATCTGAAAGAAACTATTTCTCCAGAAGTCCTGTACATTTCTTTCGCAGTACTGTAATTGTAAGCAAGAGAAAAAGTCATAAGGCTGTTGAAGCGCAATGTCCTCCCGAAAAAAGGAAGACCGCCGGGAGCCGAAAAACTGTAGCTCACTGTCGCGGAATAAGAGTTGTTGAGCTGTCTGAGATATGTCTTTATTACACCGAGATTATCAATATCTGTCTGGGATCTCGTGGTCGAAAAATTGGTCAGGAAACCTTTCTTCCATCTGACCTGAAAAGAAACAAGCGGAGACATGTCGAGAGCCAGAGTAGTTCGCGTAGGTTCCTGATTTTCAGGTCCGGATTTCGATCTTGTCGTAGTAAAACCTGTTGAAATTGTCGAATTTTCAATAGCGTCAAGTTTCATAAATTTTTGAATATTCAGAAGGCTGACCGTTAATCGGGGCCATACTGTTGTTTCCGTGTATGTCATGTTGCCGACATTTCCGCCGAAATTCCGGGACCAATTAAAGTGAACACCGGCAGTCAGGTTCGTAAAATTCAATCCGGAATTGCCAGAAAAACTGTATAACCATCCGAAATAATCATTCGGAGAGACGTATTTCCCTGTCTCTTCGGGGTCCACATTTTCCAAGAAACCAAGCTGATATCTCCAGTCCGGAAGAGAAGTAAGTCTGTAGAGCCGGGTTGTTCTCGTCCTTGAAACGGTCAGGTTCAAAGGGGAAAGGTTCCTGCCGAATTTACCGAAATTCATTAAAAACCATTGCGGTGAGCCAGGCGAGGACAAAGAATCCTTGCTTTCATCCCTTATCTTTCCTATAAATTCGAAGGGCTGAACGAAACTGACTGTTGTGTTGAAGGATAGAGTGTTTGTATTGGAAACATTGTATATATCGGCAGTGTCGTAAGGCATTCTCAGCTCCGGGCGCGTATCTTCAGTATAGTTCGTTTCGAAAGTCACTGTCGGCCTGATGAAAGACAAGGGAAGGGGACTGTATCTTGCCGTCACTCTCTGGGATTTGATTATCTGCCTTCCGAGCATATAGTCGGAGATCTCAAGATCCCGGTTTTGAGTGAGAGAATATGTGAAACTCATCGGTTTTAATAAGTTGTAGCCCAGCGTCAGAGTGGTATTGAGATTTCTCTGCAGAAGGCTCGCTAGAAGCTGACCTGAGGTGTCGGGTATGAGATGGGAAGTGACTTTTGTGTAAGAATATGTGGACGTGAAGCTTATAATATTCAAGAATGTTCCTATTTCCTGTCCAGCAAACCTCAAGGGTTTTACCGTTGGGTTATGGGACCATGTGTATGTGGCTGTTTTGACCCAATTGGAATCCGCTCTGTTATATGTTATGTTGTTGTTGTTGGACCAGGAATAATTGAATCTCGAATGGTCTATCATCAGCGACACAAGGGTATTTAAGGATTTGCCGGATTTAGAGAGAGAGAATGAAAAGTGCCTTGTCTCGGATGACGATGATTGTTCTCTCGACTCTTCGGGATTGAGCCTTATGTCTGATCCCGGGTAGAATTTTGGATAACTGTTGGTTTTCGAATAAGAAGCGGTCAGAGGGAATGACAGCATCCATCTCGAAGGAAAAATTTTTCCCCCTTGGAAAGTAGCGTTTCCGGAATAATTTAAGGCAGTGGAGCCGCTTCCCCGCTCTTCGGTTATCCTCTGGTAGTCGGCGTCGACCTTGTAACCCGCGAGATTGACGGACAGGACATCTCCAAAAGTCATCCCCACATTTATATTTGTCGCCAAACCTCTTTCTCTGTATGGCGAGACGAGCCTCAGATCGTTCATCCATATTTCGCCGTCAAGACCCATGGTCTGATTTTCGTTGACGACGCTCAGTGTCGTCCTGTTTATTTTAGTGAGAGAAGGTTTGTTCGCTCCGTAGGTGGTTATGTAATAATTCCCCGAATTCCAAGTTCCGGTTGTGTCTCCTTCGACTGTTTTTTTAAGATCAATAAACTTATCAAACTCAATTGACAATTCCTGCCATCCGTTGGGAATTGGCGTTCTGTATTCGTAATAGGAAAGGGTATCTCCGCCGAATTTTATAGAAAAATATCCATCCTGTCCGTCTCCGTGGACATACAGAAGCATCTTTCTGTAATTATTGTAGTTGTCAGCCATGACAGTGGAGTAATAACAGCTTGCGGTTCTTCTGTAGCCTATGTTTCTCAGGACAAAAGCGAGGGATTGCTCTCTTTTTGTGTTGCCGTAATTGTCCCTTCCGGGGTCGAATGGAGGATAATACCCCGGATCATCGTAGTTATTTCTTGTCGTCACTTCGAAAAATTCTTCCGGGATGGGAATCGCTGTCGAGTCCGCTGAATAGATGTCGTTTCTCTTCCATCTGTTTCCTGAAACGGAAATTCCTCCGAAGACAACAGAGTCTGTCCCGGTGAATCCGTCTATCCATATTCTTGCGTATCTTACTCTTTCCCAGTCAGGAGATCCGACATAGGTTCCTACGCCGCTGTCGTGAAGAGGTATCTTGAATAACCTCCAGCCGTTGCCTCTGTCTATGTCGAGAAACAAAGTGTCATCCACGGAAAATGAATATTCGACGAAGTCTCTGGACATGTTGAGGATTCCGTCTCCGTTGAGGTCTTCCGTGTCGAGAATTTTGTTGTTTTCAGTGCCCTTGAGCTGTCTGTATGTGGACTGGTTTACGTCGTCAGGATAGTCGTCGTTCCATTCGTCTCCCGGTATGCGGTCCGCGTCTTTTCCCGCCACTCCGTCGAGTCCCACGTCTTCGCCTATATCGAGAACGCCGTTTCGGTTTCTGTCTTCAGTGTTCAATAAACCGTTCCAGCCCCCGATAGAGTCGTTGACGCCCGTTCTTCTCGCAACATCTTCTGTAATATTGTATCCCAGGTCAATATTTACGTTTCCTCTTTCGCCGTAAACCCAGACTTCAAGATACCTGAACTGAGTAAGGTCAGCTCCAGTTTTTGAAATGCACTGCTGGACTGAGACATAGGATGAAGGCGATCCGTTTCTCGGTTCGATGACGAGGCTGAGGACCTGAATGTTGTCGTTTCTCTCCTGCTCGGGAAGATTCGGGTAAAGGTTGCCTTTTGTGAACCAGTCGTTGGGGCTGTACCAATATACCCGGCCGAGGTCCGAAGTATCTTTATAGACGGGAGAACTGCCGATAATATCGTCGGGGACACTTCCGAAGTGCCAATTCGCTCTGCTGACGCCGAGGTTCAGAGACATTTTGTTTCCATCCATGTCGTCGAGATAGACAAATCCCTTTGTGTTCGGATTCGGCATAGAGACGGCTACGGCTCCCCTGATTGTCAGAAGAGACGGGGCGGTTGTGCTAATCAAAGGCAGAATGTCCACAGCTTTAGTCATTATTGAAGGCCTGAAAGTCATGTTAGCGTCAATAGTAGCCATTGTAATATTTCTCGGTTCATTTCCGAGTTGTGGATGTTCTTCTTTTGTGCTGATACTGCGATACATTGCAGTAGCGCCGATGTTAATCGCCGGCGACACGTTGTAATTGAATCTCACACCGAGAAGGGATTTGTCCGCCAAGCTTATAAAAGGCGCGTATTGAAAATCAATATTTACTACGGCATTTACGTCGTTGACTTTGTCCGTTATGAAAGTGATTATTCCGATGTCGTAGTCAATAGTATAGTCAATATTGCGGACAAGTCTTTCTCCGTTTACTGTTACGACTTCGGATCCTTCGAGGATGTTCATCGCTCCGAGAGAGAAAACAGACCTGACACCTTTGTAAGAGAGGACGAGTTTGTATTTTCTACCGACGTTTGTCGAAGTCGTATCGTAGATTATGGAGTCCGGATCGAGAAGGACAGTGCTGGAGAAAGGGAACTGCAGTGTATCTGGAAATGATATGAATCCTCTGTCGTAATCTACATATCCGTCGTCTATGTATCCATTGTCGTCATCATCTAGCCCAAGCAGTCTCAGGTAAGTGGTCCCTCCCTGTGTTTCTTCATCTGTTCCGGAACCCGTATTGTGTTTGTATATTTTAAGCTCAAAACTGCCGGGAACGACTGCCGTCGATCTGAGAGAGTACCTGTTTCTTATCTGAAGATCCCAAGTCGGGTAATATGTCCTTTCGACTAAAGGCTTGAGGACTTTTATATCTATCGTCTGGGAAGTGTCATAGACGTCCTGAACAGTTCCAACCGTGTCCACCCGTATTACCTGCCCCCCCGGAGCATTTCTTCTGTTTATGACGTAGCAAACACCGAGTGCGTTATTTTCATTGAGAGGGATCCTGAGTTCGAGGACTTTGCTCTGGTAGTTGAATATGAAAAAGTTGTTTGTTCCCGCTTCCTGAGGGTCGAAATAACCCAGGGGCAGAACGGTGTCAGGGTAAGGGGAGGCAGTATAGAAGCGAAGTCTTCCCTTAATCGCCCCGGTGAGGGCGTTGTTTGTTCCGTTGTTGTCGTCAACCCATACAATCAGTTTTGTTATCGTATCGTATGGATTGATGTCGCCGATGGAATCGCCCGGCAAACCTAGTCTGAAATACTGTCGTCTTATGTAATCGGTGTCCCAGAGGACTAAAGTATCTACTGTCGCTCTGCCCACGAAAGTTCTGCGTTCTGATTTGCCCTCTTCTTTTGAAGCAATTGCAATGATATTTATCCCTGCTATCTGCATTTCTGATTTTATTCCGAAAAGGCCCATCTGTATTGGAGGCATTCCGATAAGTTCCGTCCCAGGAAGAGAGAGCTGAGTGTGTCCCATTTCTATCAGGTGGATGATTTCATCCTGTTCTCCCATATATTGAAGCCTTATCTTGTTTTTCAGGTCTGCCTGAGCTTCGCTGTTGTGATCGACGAAGACGTTGATTTTCTCCCCTATCGTCCCCTGAAGGTTTACATTGAGCTGTTGCTTCATCTCGAGCTCGGGAAGAAAGTCATTTTGGCTGTATTCTGTCTGAATCGCATTCAGGTCAGTTGACTGACTCCCTCCGAACTGAATTCGCTGTGACCCGCTGATTTTCAGATTTCCGCCTTGGCCTATAAAGCCGGCAATAGCCCTGGGCATTCTGATAGGCAGTTCAATGTCGGGTATCAGACCCTGATTTGAAAGGGTCTGCTGCTGTTGAAGGTAGGAAACAGTGTAGCTTGCGAGTTTATCCTTCAAAGTAGTAGTGTATGCGTAAGATTTATAGTCTTCTACCGACTTGATGTCTTGTGTCCACAGGACGAGAGAGTCGAAATATGCTTCTTCTATTAGAATACCCCTGTCGGGAAGAATAGTCTGTCTGAATTTAAGTTTTGAAAAGTTTCTGAACAGATAATCTCTCATCATATTTTCTATAGGGGAATGAAAACCGGTTTCCTGAGCGACTAAAACCGAATTGAGCCCCGCGGTGAACAGGACAGCTCGGAGTATAAAGATCAGAAAAATAAATCTATGAGCTTTTTTCAATATTTTTTTTTTTGCAGTCAATAGCTGAAAATAGCTTATTAAATACGGTTTTATAATTTTCATTGAAACCAAAACCAAGCGCTTTCCTGTTGCATGCTTTCACGCATTCACCGCATAGAAAGCAATTTCCGGAAGTAACAGCTTTTTCAATAGGCAGTTCGATGGGACATGCTTTTTCACAGAGCCCGCAAGACGTGCAAGCCTCCTTATTAATCCGGACTCTTATTAAACTGAACCTGCCGAAAAAAGAAAATACAGCGCCGACCGGACACGCCAGTCTGCAAAACGGCCTTTTCGAATAAATAGAAAAAACGAGAAAGGCGAGCAGAATCGAAAGCTTAAGGGAAAACATGGATTGGGCCAGATCCCTCAGCGACCCGGAGGCGGTTCCGAAAGCAATAAGAGGTATTCCCGCTTCGAAAGAACCCACAGGGCAAAGTTTACAAAACCACGGCTCTCCTGTGACGGAAGGCAGGAAAACAATCATTGAAAAAAAAACAAGATATTTAACGTTGGTGACAGGGTGAGGAATTTTTATCTTTAGAGTTTTAATCCGGTTGAGAAGCGCCTGGACAAGTCCGAAAGGGCAAAGCCAGCCGCAGACGAGTTTGCCTAATAAAAGTGAAATCGAGATAAGAAAACCGAAAGCAAAGCGAGGAACAACCGTCGCTCCAGCGAGATGCCTGTATGTGAAAATGTGCTGTGTTACTCCTACAGGACAGGAAAATGTCGCCGAAGGACAACTGTGGCAGTTGATGAAAGGAGTACAAAATCGCTTGGCTGAGCCCGTGTAAATTCCCTGGCTGAATCCTTTTAAGTAGCTGTTGAAAACGAAAAAAGAAAGCCCTCCGAAAAGAAAACGAATTTTTAAGAGAATTCTCATCATTCTATTCCTATGCATGAAAGACATATACGCGAGGCATAGGATTTATATTCGGAAAGCTCGGAGGTGATTATTGATTTACTCGAATGAGAAGACCCCGATAAAAGCAGTTTAATAGAAATAATCAGCAGATAAATAAACATCAAAAGCTTAAGATATGCGAGTTTTTTGTTTCGGGAAAAACAGAGGATTATTAAAAACGAGGCTAGGACAAAAATGGGGTATAAAACGAAAGAAGGGACGTTGAAAGGAAAGATTATTTTTGAAAAAACATCTAAAAAATGGACAAAGTAATCGAGTATATTCATAAAAAAAAGACTTCTCTATGTGAGGGTTACTTTCAATCCTTTGACTTTTTTTTGAAAAAAGGGAAAGCAGCGAAAATTAAAACGCCGATTGCCAGCAAAATCCAGAAAGCTTCCAGATTTGTTCCCCGGATTACGAACCTGGACCCCGTGAAAACAGTGACCAGTTTCAGAGCAATACCGGCGGTAAAAATCACCGCCCCAGTTATCAAATCGCCTTTTTTCATAACTTCAAGAATTGTTCCTCGTTAAAAAACAAAAATTCTTGCAAAACAATCAGAAAACATATACACTCAGGGCGGCTTAAAGTCAACATAAAATCACTTTTGATGCGGATTCGGCGCGTTTGTTTGTCTTATGGTTTATTCTTGACACTTGTATGCTGTATGGTAAAATGTCGGCTTTATCATTAGATCTAAATCCAAATAAATGCCGAAGGAGGGAGGACCCCTTATTATGAAGAAAAATCAGTTGTGGAAGCTAATTATCATTACGGCGGCAATAGGCATATCTCTTTTTCAGCTGTCTTTCTCTTACAGATATTACAGTCTGCCGAGAGAACAGAGGTATCTGCCTGAAAACGCCTCGCTTAGGATGAGATCAGTTAAGCTCGGACTGGATCTCGAGGGAGGGTCTCATTTTCTTCTCGCTGTTGATACGACAGGAGAAGGAGGCCCTGATATGGTAAATCAGGTCGTTGAAATACTGAGGAGCCGCGTAGATAAATACGGAGTGAGCGAACCTATAATTGAAGTCCAGGGAAAAAACAATATAGTTATTGAACTGCCCGGGGAGATGGATCCGACTATAGCGAAAAAACTAATCGGAACAACTGCAACTCTCGACTTTCGCGTCGTGAAGAGGACAGAGGAACTCAGAAGCGTCATAGACCGGATAGACAGGGAAAATGAAGGAAGATTTTCAGCGCTTCTCAAAACATTTCCCGGCGGTTACAGCGTTATATGCCGGGCCGACGACTGGAAGATGCTCGATTCAATGGTTGTCTCCGCGAGGGAGAAAGGGATAGCCGACTCGGCTTCCGGCAGGATACTCCTCTGGAGCGTCGTCGAAGAAGGCAAAGACCACGGAATACCGGACTACAGGGAACTGCTTCTTGTCAGCTCAGTGCCTGAAATACTCGGAGCTTCTATAGTCTCGGCGAGAGCCGCTCTCGGAACGAGCAACAGCCAGACTGAACCGAGGGTGGACCTTGAAATAGGCGGAATGGCAAGGGCTGACTGGGCGAGGGTGACTTCTGATAATATCGGAAACAGAATAGCAATAGTCCTCGACAGTGAGGTTTTTTCCGCTCCCGTCGTCAACAGTGCCTCTACAACGGGTAAATCGACGATAACATTGGGGCGCGGAACTTTAGACGACGCAAAAGCGCTGGCTTCAGTTCTGCAGGCAGGAAGAATGCCGGCGAGGGCGGATATAGAGGAGAGCTTCGTTATCGGTCCAAGCCTTGGGGCGGATTCGATTAGAACGGGCATCAAGAGCCTTTTGATAGCCGCCGCTGTGATAATGCTCGTTATGCTCATATATTACAGGCTCAGCGGTCTTGTCGCTGATTTCGCTTTGGTCCTGAACATGCTGTTTTTGCTCGCCATTCTCTCGGCTTTCAACCTCACTCTTACTCTTCCCGGCATAGCGGGTCTTGTTCTTGTAATCGGGACGGCGGTTGACGCGAATGTTTTAATTTTCGAGAGAATAAGGGAGGAACTTGCTCAGAACAAGTCCGTTAAAAAAGCCGTCGATACGGGTTTTTCGAAAGCTTTTATAACGATTCTTGACGCTAACGTGACAACCCTGCTTTCTGCTCTAATCCTCTGGTGGTTCGGAAAAGGTCCGATCAGAGGATTTGCAGTAACTCTCAGCGTGGGGTTAATCGCTAACGTCTTCACTGCCGTTTTTATCAGCCGTTTTGTTTTCGACAATTTGCTGACAAAGGCGAACTCACAGAAGCTGAGCATATAGGAGGATGGTGGCGATGATACAGATTTTTAAAAACACAAATTTTAATTTCATAAAATACAGAAAAATAGCATACATTATTTCTGCGATTTTGTTCCTATCCTGCGCGGTTTCGCTTGTATTGCTGTGGAATTCAAGGCAGGGTATTGATTTCACGGGAGGAACGATAGTCAGGCTGAATATCACAGCCGGTGACTTGAACACGGCTCAAGTCAGAAGCATAGTGTCCGGAATGGGTATAGGAAGAAGCATCATTCAGGAGACGAAAAACGAAGATGGGAAGGGAATTATAATAAGATTACCTCTTGTCGAAGAAACACCCGCGGGAGAAACGGAAGTTACACCTGTGGACAGCGCTCTTATCAAATTCGTGGAAGAATACGGCAGATCAGACGTCAAAATGGCAGTTTTCATCAAGGAAGACCCCTCAGCTGACGTAAAGGAGCTGGCCGACGAATACCTTCTGGAATTAAAAGGATATTCCTTGCTTGAGGAAGACACTCTGTTTCTTATGTCGGGAGATTTTTCGATAGAATACCCGGGTTTGGCAAGGCAGTCTGGATTCGACAGCTTTATACAGCTTTCATCTCCTCTCGAACCTTCTGAGAAAACCCTCGACAGATTGAAAGGAAGAGGAGTCGAAAACGTGATAGTCTTCACAGACCTTACGGGACCGGCTCTCTCGGTGAGGGCTTTCGTGGATTCTTCGAGCTGGATCAGCCTCGAAGAGGAGGCTTACCCTAAAGTCGAAATACAGGAACAGTCACCCGGCATAGATGTCTTGATTGAGGAAGCAATAGAGGAGAATTATCCCGGAGTGTCTGTGGAGGTTGCAGGCTCTGAGCACGTCGGGGCAAGGCTGAGCAAAAATTTGAAAATGAGGACTCTATGGGTTGTCCTTCTCGGGGTAGCTGCAATACTGGGATACGTCAGCATTAGGTTCACCTACCGCTTCGGAGTGGCATCTGTCATAGCCCTTATTCACGACGTTCTCATTACTGCCGGGATATACGCTCTGGCTGGATTTGAATTCAATATGTCCACGATAGCGGCGCTTTTAACCCTCATCGGGTATTCAATAAACGACTCGATTATTGTCTCTGACAGAATAAGGGAAACAAACAAGATGAACAAAGGGAAAGATTTCGGCGATGTAGTCAATCAAAGCGTAAACGCGACACTGAGCCGAACCGTTATAACGACAGCGACAACTTTTCTTGTTCTTCTCGTGCTTTTCATCTTCGGTTCCAGCATCATAAAGGATTTCGCATTCGTTCTCATGATGGGAGTCATCATAGGGACTTATTCTTCCGTATTCGTAGTCTCTTCTTTGGTTGTCGATTGGGAAAAGAGATTTCCGACCCCGTTAGGAAAATCAAGAGCCTGACGGACTGATGAAGAAAGATGAAAGAGCCTCGGCGTCTTTTTGTTTCACGCTGACTGCAGAGGACGCCGGCTCTTTCGCAAGAAGAGGGATTTTAAAGACTCCAAGCGGCGTCGTAGAGACGCCGAATTTCATGCCCGTCGCGACCTACGCCAACGTCAGAGCCCTGAATTCTTCACAGCTGACCGACTCAGGCGTGCAGGCTATAATTTCCAACGCGTATCATCTTATCCTCAGACCAGGAAGGGAAATCCTCGAAAAAGCAGGAAACATTCGCAGTTTTATGAATTTCAGGGGAGTTGTCTTCACCGATTCGGGGGGATTTCAGGTCATGAGCCTATCTTCGCTGAGGAAAGTTACTGAAGAAGGAGTCCTTTTCAAAAGCCACATTGACGGATCTTCACTTTTTTTAACTCCTGTTTCCGCAATAGAATCTCAGAGAATCATCGGTTCGGATGTGGCGATGGTCCTCGATATATGTCCGGAATTTCCAACGGACTGTAAAAGACTGGCAGATCAGATGAAGAGGTCCTGCAGATGGGCGGCGAAAGCGAAAAATTATATCTATGAGAATCCCTATGAAAGACAGCAGGTATTCGGAATTATTCAGGGCGGATCTGTTCTTGATCTCAGAGCAGAATCCCTTGAAAAAATGGTGGAATTGGATTTTGACGGATACGCGATCGGCGGAGTGGCCGTCGGCGAACCGAAAGAAGAAGTGAAGAAAGTGACTGACTTTACCTCCCGACGCCTTCCGAGAGAAAAAATGCGTTATCTCATGGGAGTCGGCTTTCCAGAAGACATTCTGTATTCTGTTTCGAGGGGAGTTGACATTTTCGACTGCGTCGCGCCGACGAGGCACGCGAGGACGGGAACTTTTTACACTATGAAAGAAGGAAAAATCAACATTCGGAACGCGAAGTTCAGGGACGATTTCGAACCAATAGAGTCTGAATGCGACTGCTTCACTTGTAAAAACCATTCAAGAGCATATATAAGACATCTTTTCAAGACCGGAGATTCTCTTGCAGGACAGCTTGGGACCATCCACAACATAAGGTTTTACATGCGTTTTATGAAAAAAGTGAGAGAAAAAATCTCCGAAGGCACTTTTTCTTCGTGGTCCGTTAAAACAGCCGAAATATTCGAAAAATGAAAATTTATACAGTTACAATAGAAAAAAACACCGGATCAGGAGAAGGTCTGGGCAGGATAGGCGGAAAAGTTGTTTTTGTTCCTTTCGCGGTGCAGGGAGAGACGGTTGACGTAAAAATTATTCAAAGCTTCAGGGATTTCGACAGGGCGGAAATCCTCTCATACAGAACGAGGCTGACTTCTCCGGAATTGGTCAAATGTCCGTATTTTTATGCCTGCGGCGGATGTTCTTACCAGCATCTGGACAGGGAAAAAGAAACTGAAATAAAAATAAAAACCGCCGAAGAAGCCGCCTTAAGAGCAGGCTTTTCTTCTCTTTTAGACAGCGGAATGATTAAAGGGGACAGAAGATACGGTTACCGCTCAAGGTTGACATTGGCACTGAGAAAAGAGGGAGAAAATTTCAGAGCAGGTTTCTTCGGCAAAAAAACAGACGTGTTTTATCCCGTCGAAAACTGTCTTCTCGCCGAACAATCGATTAATTCCAAAATCGGGAACGCTCTGGACGTTTCAGAAAAATTATTCTCTTTTTTCTGCAGTGTAAAAAAAATATCAATAAGCAGATTCGATGACGGAGAAGGAGCGGCGTTTTTCGCCGAAAGCTTTGAAAAAGAAAAATTCCCTGAAGACGGTATTTCGTCCGGTTTCGCATCGTCTGTTCTCCGGAGTTCCGAAGTAGAAGAAAACCGAATATTCGAGGTTTTAGAAGGCAAAAGGAGGATGAGGCTTGCTTATGATAAGAATCTCCTCGTCACTTGCGGAAGTTTTACACAAGCCAACAAAGAGATCACGGTAAAGATACTTAAATTTATAAAAGATAGAATAAGAGAAAACGACTGGCTGATAGATTTGTACTGCGGTTCAGGATTTTTTTCGCTTCAGCTCGAAGGTTTTGCAAAAAAAATAATCGGAATTGATTCAGATCAATATTCGGTTATGGACGCTGTAGTAAACGCCCGGGAACTTGACATACAAAAAGCCAGATATTTTCATCTCCCTGACAGAAATATAGGCTCTGAAATATTGAAAAAAAATTCCACCGTGATTATAGATCCTCCCAGAGCAGGCATCAACTCAGGACTGCTGAAAAGGATAACCCAGAAAAGATGCAGAGATATAATTTACTTGAGCTGTAGTTTTCCGACTTTTCTCAGAGACCTGAAAATCATGTCTTCGGCGGGTTACAGCGCGGAAAAAGTCCTTTTGTTCGACATGTTCCCTCTAACTCCTCATATTGAATCTCTCGCTTTTATAAGGGAGGGTGAAAAAAAACAGCTTTGATTTGCAGGAATAATTTATTAAAATATAAAATCGTATTTTTTTGCCTATAATTTGAATAAGAAGAAAAGCGGGAGGAATAATGAAAGTCCTTGTGATAAACAGCGGCAGTTCATCAATTAAGTATCAACTCATAGAAACGGAGGATGAAAACTGCCTCGCGTCGGGACTTATAGAAAGGATTTCTCTCCCAGTCGGTATTATCTCTCATAAAAAACACGGAGAGCTGTCTCACAAAGAGGAGACTCCCGTGAAAGACCATCAGGCGGGTCTCGACATGATGCTGAAACTGCTTCTTCACGAAAAGCACGGCGTTATAAAATCTTACAGGGAAATTGACGCCATAGGACACAGAGTAGTCCACGGAGGAGAGAAATTCACTCACTCTGTTAAAATTGACGACAAAGTCATGGAAGCACTTGAAGGATCCACATATCTGGCGCCCCTGCACAACCCGGCGAATATATTAGGAATAAAAGCCGCAAGGCACCTTTTGCCTGACATACCCAATATAGCTGTATTTGACACGGCTTTTCATCAGACAATGCCGAAGGTCGCTTATATCTACGCGCTCCCCTATGAATTTTACGAGAAAAGGGGGATTAGAAAATACGGATTTCACGGAACAAGCCATCAGTATGTCGCCATCAAAGCCGCTGAAACCCTTAATATCCCATACGATAAAATTTGCGCGATAACATGCCATCTCGGCAACGGATGCAGTATAGCGGCTGTGAAAGACGGTAAAAGCGTTGACACAAGCCTCGGTTACGGGACTATGTGCGGACTGGTCATGGGAACCAGAGCGGGGGATATTGATCCTGCCATAATAGTTTCAATGGTTGAAGAGCTTAAACTTACGCCTTCTGAAATAAAAACCATCTTATACAAACAGAGCGGCCTGCTGGGTCTTTCAGGAGTGTCAAGCGACATGAGAGACATAGAAAAAGAAGAAGAAAAAAACAACGAAAGGGCGAAAATTGCTCTCGATATTTTTGCCGACAGAGTGAGGAAATACATAGGCGCTTACGCCGTAACTCTCGGAAAAGTCGACGCTATAGTCTTCACAGCCGGGATAGGCGAGAACGGATGGGAAATCAGGGAAAGAATTTGCCGCGGGCTTGAAGCGATGGGAGCTCATCTCGACATAGAAAAAAACAAAATCAGAGGTAAACTGGCGGTCGTTTCACAAGACGAAAGCCCCGTAAAGATATTATCAATTCCCACGAACGAAGAAATGATGATAGCGAAAGAGACGGTAAAAATCCTGTCTGAATAGTGAGTCATCCCGACGGAGGGGGATCCTCCGATTCTTCTTTTTTTTCGCGTTTTCTCTTTCTTCTTCTTATCTGAAAGAAAAAACCTGCCAGTGAGGCGGCTAAAGCCGCAGAAGCTGATATTTTAATATCCAGGGAATGTTTTGCAAGAAGCGTGAATCCAAGAAACAATAAAACGGCTCCGGCAAGTGACAGCCAAGCGGATAGCATAAACCTTCTGAAAACAACCGTTAATATTCCTGCTATCAGGGATATTGAAACAGAAACCGAGGGATGGATCTTCAGAAAAATAGCTAAAAAAGCGAAAGGAAAAAGACAGCCGATAAAGAAAATGGCGATTGTCCTGTATAGGAAAAACGTGACGGAGAAAACACAAGCTCCTGTAAATGATGCAATAATTATCAAGACATAATTCTGGGAGAAATTGACACCCGCCATTCCTCCGAAAAAAAAGCCGGATAAAAGACCGGTGAAAAACAAAAAATATTTGAATATTTTGTTGCCGAAAAAAGACGTGACAATTCCAAAAAAACTTAAAACTATGCCTGTCAGAAGAGAATAAGAAGTCAAAAAGGGCTTTAGGTATTCAAGCATTCAGGACTATCCGGACTGCTTCGCTGATATCTTTTGCGGTTAAGAAGGCTTTTTTCGGGACATTTGATTGGGATAAAACGTCTTTTCCGTATCCGGTCATGACGAGTATGAAACGAATTTCTGTCTTGACGGAAAGCATCAGGTCGGAATAATCATCACCGATTATCCATGAACGGGAAAGATCTATTCCTAAAAGCGCGCAAGCTGAATCTATCATGCCTCTTTCGGGTTTTCTGAAACCCGAATGGTGAGCAGGAGCGGAGGGGTCGTAGAAAATACCGTCGAGTCTTGCCGGATATAGTAAATCCTCCATTTTACTGGACACAAGAAAAAGTTCTCTGAAGGAAAAATATCCTCTTCCTATACCGGACTGATTGCTGATTATCACAGTTAAAAATCCTGCTTCGTTCAATTTCATAACAGAGTCGCGGGCGCCTTCAATAAGCTCTGTCTGGGAGGGATCCCTGAGATAGGGAACCGGTTTTAATATTGTGCCGTCTCTGTCGAGAAATACAGCGGGTTTTGTGTCTTTATTTATCATGCTGAAATTTTAAGCTTTTTAAACCGATACTTCAAGATTTACTATATCCATTACGGCTTTATAGACTTCATCTACCGATATGATTTTCATGCATTCGGTGTCTTTTTTAGGGCATTTTTTTTCGAAACACGGACTGCAGGGCAGGTCTTTGAAAATTACGACGCTCCTGCCGCCTCCCCAGGGAGATGTCCATACCGGCGAGCTTGAGCCGAAAAGGGAGACTGTGCTCACGCCGAGAGAGGAGGCAAGGTGCATGCTACCTGTGTCTCCCGATATCAGAACGGATGCTTTAGAAAGGATAAATGGCAGGTCTTTTAAGTCTGTTCTTGATGACAAATTGACGACTCCTTGACAAAGGTTTTCCCATCCCGACAGATTCCTGACTCCTATGAGGACGACTTTTTTTGTATTTTTTATCTTTTGAATTAACTCCATCCATTTTCGATCTTCCCACATCTTTGTTTCTCCGTAAGCGGCGCCGGGGTCAATCGCGACGAAACCTTTCAATGGTTCAAAAATTTTTGCCGTTTTCTCCGTTGGTTTTGGAATCCAGAAAGAAATCATACCGGGAGGAGGAGACGAGAGGTGCTTTTGGAATAATCTGAAGTAGTTGTATCTGAAGTGTTCCTTTTTGTGGTCTTTGAGCTTATATTTTTTTGTCAGGAGAAAACCCCTCGAGTCGCTGGAGTAACCTATCCTCTCTTTTATTCCAGCCAAAAAGACAAGAAGGGCGGATGAAAAAGACTTAGGCAATATATAGCATTGATCCGGAGATTCCTTTTTTAATGAAGAAACCGCCCTGAAAAATCCGCAAAAATTTTTGTTTACCGAAATGAATGAATCTGAACCGGGAAAATCTTTGAAAAGCCCTTCGAGCGATTTTCTGCCTATCAGTATTACAGAAGCATTGATGTTTTCATTCTTAATCCAGCTGATAACAGAAGAAGTTACAACCGCGTCTCCCAGATGATTAGGAAGATATATGGCTATTTTCAATGATTTCTTTCGCTTTAATGAATATCATATCCGAAGAAAAATATTTTTTGCAGGCAAAAAGATTTTTTTCGCATTTATTTCTGCCGTGAAGCGAGCATGGAGAGCATTCGAGATCCGGAACGAGCGTCACCGAGTCTTTTCTCCACGGCTTGAATCCGAAAAAAGGCGAGGTGGAACAGAAAACTGCGACCACCGGGGTTCCGACAGCTTCCGATACGTGCATCGGTCCGGAGTCGCTTGTAATAAGAACAGAAGATATACTGAGAACGGCTTTTAGGTCTTCGAGATCGGATGTTTTTCCTCTCATGTCAATATCAACCGGAATGTTAAACGAGTTTTTTGGACCTAAAAGCAGTGTTTTAACTCCGGACAGAGAAAGTTTTTTTGACACTGAGGAGGCTGTTTCCTGGTCAATCATTTTTGATCTGACGGCAGAATGACAGTGAATGGCGGCGATCAAGCCTTTTCCGGTAATTTTCAAATTTTTTTTTATTGCTCTTTGTTCTACGAAAAGTTTTGGTTCTGGGGAGGGTTTTGTGCTGAAACCCAGTTTTTGAAGAGACTCCGCGTAAGCTCTGTAAGTGAAAAAATCAAAATTGCTTCCGGCTCTTAAACGAACTACGCTTCTCCTGTATCTTTTTTTTGAATCATAGCGCGCAATTTTTTTTCCGATGAGAGCGGACAAGGCAAATGTCCTCAATTTGAGGTGGGCGTCTATAACGAAATCCGGAGAACAAGACTTAATCTCTTTAGCGTGAGAGAACAATGATATGGGGGAGTCGTCTCTGAGGAAGAACATTTTTTCTACTCTCGGGTCGCCTTTATAGAGGTTTTCGTATTCTTTTCTCGTTGCAAAAAAACAGCTTTGCCCTTCGTTTTTAATCGCTTGAAAAAGAGAGGAAAGAAGAACAACATCACCGAGCCGGCCATACCTTAGAACGGCAATGTTCATCAGTATTGCCAGAAATTGTGCAGACCGGAGGAAAACTCGTATGAGATGCCGGAAAAAACGCCGGCAAGGGCGCTGAAAAGCATAATGCTTAACCATAAAAGGCCGGCAAATGAAAGAAGAAGGAGGGAATACAATAAGGTTTTATACTTAAAATGCCTTTCGATGTCCGGCGGAAGAAAACGGAGATTTTTACTCTCTTCCTGAACAGCCCCAAGGGAACCTGAAGCGGAAAAAAGCTGAGAGCCGGATATTATCTGCAGAACTCCGAAGACGACAGTCAGAGGAAAAAAGCACATTAAGGTTCCGAAGATTATCTCCAGTATTGCACATGATTTCATCCAGAAACTCTTCATGGGAAGGTCTTCTTTTTTTGAAACTTCAGCTGATTCATAGGGCAATTCACTTCTCCTTATAATACAAAAACCTCGATTTAGATTATACTTAAGAGAGGATAATGGGTAAAGTTTTTTTTGTTGTATTTTATGGTATATCTGATAAAATAAAGGTTATGAGAGATTATTCAGACTTTTTTAACGAGGAGTTCGGCGACTATCTCGATTCTGATGGATTCGTAAAAGCGAGAAACTCCATTGGAAAGAAACTTCGTGAACTCTGCGAAACCAATGTCAGAAACCTTGAGCTTCTTACCGAGACCAAAATAAGGATATATGAGGATTTTCATGCTCATTCTTCTTCCCTTGCGGAAATAATATGTCAGATGCCGGAAAACCTTTATAAAAAAGGCGTGGATCTGGCAACGAAAATTATATTCTGCGGAATTCTTTCGAGAGTCATGGGAACAGAAGACAGCTTCGACGAGAACATTTCGGATTTTTTCGAATGCGTCATATTCCACATAGCGGTAATAGGCAGAAAACAAAGAGATCTCAAGAAAAAAAATCTCGACCAGAACTGAATTACTTGATTTATGCCGTAAATCCTGCCCTGTCTCTGCGGTGTTTATTTCCACCAAGTTTTGGCTAAGAGAAATATAAGCAGGTGTCTTTTCATATTGCTTTGAAAGTCTCTATAGCCGATAATCTAAAAGTTGAATGAAATTTTTTTAGTTTTTTGATCAAACTTCTGTTATGAAAAGGAGGAAATAGTGATACCCTTTATTCTGTCTCTCTTATCACAATATACATCCTCTGGCAGTTACGATTATGACACCGAAGGTATTGCCGGAACTTTTATGGCTCTCGGTATAATTTGGATAATTGTGATAGGGCTTCTGTATCTTGCGGTTTTCGTCTTTCAGATTATCGTGTTGTGGAGAATATTCGCCAAAACCGGTTATTCCGGCGCTCTGAGCCTCTTTGTGCTTTTGCCGGGCTTAGGACATCTTGTTCTTCTCATATTTTCTCTTGTCTTGGCGTTTTCTAAGTGGCCGATAGAGAAAGAGCTCGAGGATTACAAAATGAGGCTTTACGGAAAACCTTACAACGCCCAGGGCTCTCAGGGGACTAACATCTATTTCCAACAGCAAAATCCTCAGCAGCAGACTCCGCAGCAGCAAAAGCCCCAGCAACAGACGCCGCCCCCGCCTCCCCCGCCTCCGACAGCTTAGATTAGGAAAAACATAAAAAAGGAGAAAAGATGAAAATACTGCTGATCTTTTCCTTGCTTTCATCTCTTTCATTAGCCGCAAACACTGCGCCCTTGCTGAGGTTTGGAACAACGGTATCGCTCTGGGATCCTCCAGGAGACGCAAATTATGCACCTATAATCGAATCATGGGCAGAGTATTATGTTTTATCTGTTTTTTCTCTCAGAGGGACGGGTGCATATTCCACGTGGTCCCATGACACGATCACTTATACTCACAGGAGAGGGACCCTCGACGCGATATTCAGGCCTGATATCGGGACGGGTTTTGAAGTTGGATTAGGCGGAGGTCTCGGATTCTATGAAACTAAAACCTCCATAACAGGAGACGAAGACGAAGGGACTCTGGGAATACAGGCGCTCGGAGACCTGAATTACGCAATTTCAAATAATATCGGCCTCAATTTTGCGGCAAGGGCGATAGTTCCTGATCTGAACAAGTCATCTGAAATACTGTGGCAGTTCGGCGGAGGCATCACGGGGGAACTTCAGCTCGGCTACTGAAATGACTCTTCAGCCGGTCAGAGGAATGCGGGATTTCTATCCCGAGGATATGAGAAAAAGAGAGTGGCTTTTTTCCGTTTGGCGGGAAGCGTCTCTTCTTTACGGTTTTGAACCTTATGACGCGCCGGTAGTGGAAAACCTCGACCTTCTCAGGAGGAAAGCAGGCGAAGATATTGCCGAACAGCTCTACTCATTCAAAGATAAATCCGGGAGAGAGATAGCTCTAAGAGCTGAAATGACCCCTTCACTCGCGAGAATGATCGCTTCTCGGCAGAATTCAATATCTATGCCCGCTAAATGGTATGCCTTAG
Source organism: uncultured Desulfuromonadaceae bacterium (assembly GCA_964397545.1). GTDB lineage: Bacteria > SDB-A > SDB-A > SDB-A > SDB-A > JAFGIG01. Next base: position 51,433 of record CAYNIW010000001.1, read on the forward strand.
CGCAGTGTTTCAGGTATGAAAGAATGACGAAAGGCAGAAAAAGAGAGCACTTTCAGTGGAATGCCGATATACTCGGCGTAGACGACATTTCGGCGGAAACAGAGATAATCTCCCTTCTCGTTTTCGCTTTGAAAAAAATGGGATTTAGCAGTGAAGACGTTGTCGTCAGGATAAACAGCAGAAAAATAATTGAAGAGATACTGAGCAAAGTCGGCGTTCCATCTGAGCTGTTCTCTCAAACCATGATAATCATTGATAAAAAAGACAAAATTCCTTCAGAAGAACTTAAACTTATGCTGGGTGAAGTTCCTTTGAAAAGAGATATGCCGGAAAGGATTCTCGAAGCGGTCGAAAAATGTTCCTCGGGCGGGGCAAGAGATTTTTTGGGCGATGGAGAAAATATAAGGCAAATTGACGCTCTTATCGAAAACTTAGGAGATTTTTCCGAATTTGTCAGGTTTGACGTTTCTGTTGTGAGAGGCCTTTCTTACTACACCGGTATTGTTTTCGAGGCGTTCGGTAAAAAAGCCGGCAAAAGGGCAATAGCGGGTGGAGGTAGATACGCAAGCCTTCTTGAAAAAATCGGAGGAGCTCCTCTTTCCGGTGTAGGTTTCGGATTCGGAGATGTCGTAATACTGGATGTTCTGGAAGAATCCGGAAAAATTCCGTTTACAGGAATGAACCTCGATTACTATATTATCCCCTATTCCAAAGACCATTTGCCCCATGCTTTTGAAATAGCCCGGCATGTTCGGGACAAAGGTTTTTCGGCTGATATAGATTTTAAGTGCAGAAAAGTAAAAACCGCTTTGTCGGAAGGATCAAAAAAAAACGCCTTGTTCTGCGTGATGATTTTCCCGGAAGAACTCAAAGACGGCATGATAAAATTAAAAAACATGAAGACGAAGGAAGAAAAGACCTTATCTGCCGACGAGTTTTTTGACAGCAGTATATCAACCTGAAATGACACTTTCACAGCTTAATAGAGAAAACCCCTAAAATGGAATATACGCAAGTAGCGGTAATTGGCGGCGGCCATGCCGGGTGCGAAGCCGCGATAGCGGCTTCAAAAATCGCCTCGGAAGTTTTTTTAGTGACGGCTCAGGCTGAGAAAATCGGCCATCTCTCCTGCAATCCAGCTGTAGGAGGGCAGGCGAAAAGCCATCTCGTTCATGAAATTGATTTTCTCGGAGGAGCGATAGGTTTTGTCGCCGATCAATCCGGAATACAATTCAGGACACTCAGAGCAGGAAGGGGCCCGGCTCTCAGGGCTTTGAGAATCCAGGTTGACAGAAGCCTTTTCATAAAAAACATCCAAAGAGAGATATTTTCAAAAAACAACATAAAAGTTGTAAGGGCAGAAGCGACCGGTATTGTCACGGAAAGCGGCAGAATTAAGGCAATCGAGACCACCGAAGGGCTTATAAAATGCGATTCCGCTGTTTTAGCTCCCGGAACTTTTCTCAACGGAATAATGTTCACGGGTTTTGAAAAGATAGAAGGAGGCAGAAGAGGAGACCATACATCTGTTTTACTCAGTAAAGATATGTCTGAAAAAGGATTTATTCTCGAAAGGCTAAAAACGGGGACATGTCCGAGAATTGACGGAAGGACTGTAGATTATTCCCAAATGACGGAACAGAAGGGTGATGAAAATCCCTATCCTTTTTCCTGGCGTTCCGAAAGAAAAAGTTTGAAAAATTATGTTTCCTGTTTTGTAACAAAAACGGAACTTGGGACTCACGATATAATAAGAAAGAACATTGACAGAAGCCCTCTTTTTTCGGGCATGATAACAGGAAAAGGGCCTCCTTTCTGCCCTTCAATAGAAGATAAGGTAATGAGGTTCGGCGACAGATCGGGACATCCGGTTTATGTCGAACCCGAAGGACTCGAAGATGACTTAAAATATCTCGCCGGCCTTTCGACTTCACTCCCTTGCGATGTTCAGGAAGAGATACTCAAAAGCATTCGCGGACTGCAGGATGCCGTAATTGTAGTTCCCGGTTATGCAGTAGAATACGATTATATCCAGCCTACAAACCTTTACCCGACTCTGGAGACAAAGCTCGTATCGGGATTATTCACCGCAGGTCAGATAAACGGAACGTCAGGATATGAGGAAGCCGCCGGCCAGGGAGTTGTTGCCGGAATAAACGCCGCATCCTTCGCCGAAGGGCTTGAAAAAATCTTGATAAGAAGAGACCAAGCTTATATAGGAGTAATGATAGACGATCTCGTAAGCAGAGGCGTCAACGAACCATACAGGCTTTTCACTTCACGCGCCGAATACAGATTGCTGTTGAGGAAAGACAACGCAGGGCAGAGACTTTTAGAAATATCGGAAAAATACGGACTAATTCAAAGAGAACAAACCCAAAGTATTAGAAATCTCGAAAAAGAAGCCCAGGAAATCATGAGTAAACTCAGAAAAAAGTTTTTGATATCTTCTATCAAGTCCGGCAGGGAAAAAACTGAAGAAATTCCCTTCATAGCCGAAGCATTTTCCGGAATGTCGGACAAACAGCGCGAATACGTCGCCCAAAGAATTGAATCGGAGATAATTTACGACGGTTACATTCAGCATCAAATAGAAGAAGCGTCTAAAATGAAACTCTATGAAGACATGGAAATTCCGGAAGGAATAGATTTTTGGAGCATTAAGAATGTATCCAATTCAGCCAAAGAAATGTTCTCAAACGTAAAACCGGCCAACATCGGTCAAGCTTCGAGACTGCCGGATGTTTCTCCTTCTGATATCTTTTCGCTCATGGTCAAAATACAATGTATTAGAAAAACTGGTCTTGACAAAAAACACTAATGCCGATAAAATACAAATCTTTGAATTTTTACGCGAAAAGGCTTTCCTGTTAAAGTCTTAAGATGGTCTGCCGGAGGCGATCGTCTTGTCATATATCATAAAAGGAGCGCTTAAGTGAAAACGTATGTGCCTAAGCAAGGCGAAATAACTAAAAAATGGGTGGTAGTCGACGCCAAAGATAAGCCTCTCGGAAGAATCGCATCCGGAATAGCGAAAATCCTGCGAGGAAAAACTAAACCTAATTTCACGCCGTTTCTCGACTGTGGAGACAATGTTATATGCATTAATGCCGAAAAAGTCATGTTGACAGGTAAAAAACTCGACCAGAAAATCTATTGGAGACATTCCGGATATATAAGCGGCCTCACCTTGAGAACAGCAAGACAAGTCCTTCAGAGAAACCCCGAAAGAGTTATCGAAAAAGCAGTTAAGGGTATGCTGCCTAAAGGGCCTCTCGGAAGAAAAATGCTGAAAAACTTAAAAGTCTGCAAAGGAAGCCAGCACAGACACTCTGCGCAGAAGCCCGAACAGATAAGCATTTAGGAGGAAGAAAGTGACTGAAGAGATTCAGAAAGCGGAAAATATAAACACCGGCAGGAGAAAAACTGCCGTCGCGAGGGTCAGGCTCGTCCCGGGTTCAGGCAAAAGAATGATAAACGGAAGGAGATTCGGCGATTACTTTAAGAGAGGAAGCGTGCTGACTCATATTGAATCCCCTTTGAAGATGATGAATCTTAGTGAAAAATTCGATGTGCTCGCTAAAGTTCACGGAGGAGGAGTCACTGGCCAGGCCGGAGCCCTTCAGCTCGGTATATCGCGTTCAATAGCAAAGCTTTTCCCGGAGAAAAAGGCGGAATTGAGAAAACACGGCTTTTTGACAAGAAACGCCAAAGTCGTCGAAAGGAAAAAGTACGGAAGGCCGAAAGCCAGAAAAAGATTTCAGTTTTCCAAGAGGTAATAGCACACAAAAAATCACATGGCTTGAGCCCGTTTGGGTCCTGATAATATCAGGTTGGCGGGCGATGACGGTCATGGTCGGAGAACCCAAAAGGAGGATTAATGCTCAATATCGAGATCACCGAGCTTCTTAAAGCCGGCGCCCACTTCGGGCACAAGACAGACAGATGGAATCCCAAGATGAAACCCTATATTTTCGACGTCAGGCAGGGGACTCATATAATCAACATCAGAAAAACAGTTTCCGGGCTTGAACACGCGTCGAATTTTCTGGGGAAAATATCTTCTCAAAACAAATCAGTTCTTTTCGTGGGAACGAAAAGACAGGCAAGGCCCATCATAGTTGCTGAAGCCGAAAGAGCCGGTGTTTTCAGCGTAACCGAGAGGTGGCTCGGCGGAACGCTGACTAATTTTAAAACGATAAGAAACAGCGTTTCAAAACTGAAGGAACTCGAAAAACAGCTTCACGAAAAAGGATCCGAAAGACTGACAAAAAAAGAAATACTCATGCTTCAGAAAAAGAGAGAAAAACTTGAAAGATACCTGAGCGGCATTAAAGAAATGGACATGCTTCCATCGGCTGTCTTTGTCGTAGACGTAAAACACGAGAGCATAGCTGTTCATGAATCCAAAATCCTCGGAATTCCTGTCGTGGGAATTGTGGACACAAATTCGGACCCCGACCCTATAGATTATATTATTCCGGCGAATGACGACGCGATGAGATCCGTCGCTCTCATAGCCCAATATCTCGCCGACGCTATCTTACTTGGGAAAACACAGCATAAAGATGAAGAACCTGTCCCAGAAAAAGACGGTGATAGCGATATAGAAGAAGAGATACTGGAGAAAATTGATCTTATCCAATCCTGAAATATTTTTCGGGAATTCAATAACAGGAGGGTAAAGTGCCTGAAAAAGACGCTAATATGGAGAAAGTAAAAGAATTGCGAAGAATTACCGACGCAGGAATAAAAGAATGCAAAGCGACTCTCGAAGAAGCCGGTTATGATGTCGAAAAAGCGGTTAAAATTCTAAGGGAAAAAGGCATAGCAAAAGCGGACAATAAAAGCGGCAGGACCACGAAAGAAGGCATGATTTCGTGCTATCTTCATCAAAATAAAATTGCAGGCTTAGTCGAACTCGCCTGCGAAACGGATTTTGTGGCGAGGACAGAAATTTTTCAGTCTCTTGCCAAAGATCTTGCAATTCAGGTTGTAACCTCATCTCCGAAAGCCCTGAAAAGAGAAGATCTGTCGCCCGAATTAATTCAAACCGAAAGAGAAATCTATTTCAATCAGGAAAAACAGGCTGGAAAACCGGACAAGATAATCCAAAAGATAGTCGACGGTAAAATAGAGAAGTTTTACAAAGAAGCCTGTTTTTACGACCAACCTTTTTACAAAGACGATTCTAAAACGGTCGAACAGGTGGTCAAAGAGGTAATTGCCAAAACAGGAGAAAACATAATTATAAGAAGATTCTACAGGATGCAGTTGGGAGAATGATGAACGAGCAATACAGCAGGGTGATGATAAAACTGAGCGGTGAGGCTATCGGAGAACAGGGCAAAGTCATCTCTCCTGAACTTGTCCGTCATATATCCAGCGAAATTGAAGATGTATCGAAAAAAGGAGTATCGATAGGGCTCGTAATCGGGGCTGGAAATATTTTTCGAGGCCAGGAAATAATACTGAGCCTCGGCATAGAAAGAGTTGTCGCGGATCAAGTGGGAATGCTTGCCACGATGATCAACGCTCTACTTTTCAAAGAAGTCCTGTTGGAAAAAGGAATTAAAACTTCAATACTTTCCGCTCTCGATGTCCCTCAGTTGGCTGAAGTCTATACACCTCAAAAAGCATGGGAATATATGGTCGGCGGGACATGCGTTATTTTTGCCGGCGGAACAGGAAACCCATTTTTTACCACCGACACCGCCGCGGCCCTCAGAGCCGCAGAAGTCAAAGCCGAGATACTAATAAAGGCAACTAAAGTCGACGGAGTTTACGACAAGGACCCGAATTGCAATCCTGATGCGAAAAAATTTGACAAGTTGTCATACCTTGACGTAATCAACAAGGGTCTGAAAGTAATGGATTCTACAGCCATTTCACTCTGCAGGGAGAACAATATCCCTATAATGGTTTACAATATGTATGTGAAAGGGAATCTGTCCGCCGCTGTTTTCAATAAAAGCGTAGGCACTCTTATTATGTGAGGAGGTTAAATGCCCGATCTCAAAAATCTTATCTCTGCTGAAAGAGAAAAAATGGAGAAATGCATGGAGCATTTCAAAGGGCTCTTGGCCAAAATTCAGACGGGAAGAGCTGTTCCTGCACTGCTCGAAGGAATTACTGTTAATTACTACGGAACCGAAACGCCCGTTAGACAGTTGTGCAACGTGACGGTTCCTGAACCCAGAATGATCGTCCTGCAGCCTTACGATAAATCAATAATCGGAGAAATAGAAAAAGCAGTGTCCGCATCAAATATAGGTGTAAATCCTCAGAGTGACGGCAAAGTAATAAGGCTTGCCTTTCCAATGCTTTCTGAAGAGAGAAGGGATGAATCTGTCAGGCATGTGAAAAAAATTGGAGAGGATACCAAGACTGCCGTGAGAAACATCAGGCATCAGTTTATAAATCAGGCAAAAAAAATGCTGAAAGAAAGTGAAATTTCTGATGATGAACACGAACGCTATAATGAAGAAATTCAATCCTTGACAAACGAGTTTATCAACGAAACAGACAAGCTTATATTGAACAAGGAAAAAGAGATAAAGACGATCTGAAATATGCCCGGCGCACGGATTAAAGACGAACTGATTAAACCGGTTCATGTCGGTATAATTATGGACGGCAACGGCAGATGGGCTAAGGAAAGAAAACTACCGAGGGTTTCGGGTCATGTCGAAGGGGTTAACGCGGTCCGCAGGATTGTAAGGCATTCAGGCAAAGTGGGCCTGAAAAATCTCACACTTTATGCTTTCTCCACTGAAAACTGGAAAAGGCCGTCCGAAGAGGTCGGTTTTTTGATGAAGTTGTTCAGAAAACTCATCAGATCTGAAATAGATGAACTCATGGAGAACGATGTTAAACTGAGTTTTATAGGCAGAAAGGACTCTCTCAGCAAAAGCATACAAAAAGAAATGGATGCCGCGACCGAGAGAACCCAGAATAACAAAGGGTTAAACCTTATTATAGCTATTTCATACGGAGGAAGAGACGAGATTATTTCCGCAGTAAATAAAGCGGCAAAGAGCATGGCTGAAGGAAAAATAAAGGAAATTGATGAAAACAGATTCAAGGAATTCCTTTTTACAAAAGACATTCCGGATCCCGACCTGGTAATTAGAACCAGCGGAGAGAAAAGACTTTCAAACTTTCTGATATTCCAGTCAGCATACTCCGAACTCTTTTTTTCAAATAAATACTGGCCGGATTTCAAAGAAGAGGATTTGGATGACGCAATAGAGGATTTTTCAAAAAGAAAAAGAAGGTTCGGCAGAATTTGACCAGAAATTTCACTGATAAAAAGAATTTATTTTCAAGAATAGCTGTCGCAGTCGTCTTTATCCCTCTGATTATATTTTTTATCGCAAGGGGCGGGTTTTATTTTTTCATTCCGCTCTTGATAACTGCTCTGATTTCCTCAGCGGAAGCATACAACATAGCGCAAAAAGCGCTCGGTATAGAAAAAGGGAAAGACAGTAAAATCAGATATGTCTTTGTGATATCCGGAATATGCATTCTTCTTGCCAACACTTATTTTACCGGAGTTCATCCGCTCCTGGTATCGGCATTTGTATTTTTCCTTTTTTTCGTGGAAGTGGTCACGGAGAAACCGGAGCATTTCGCAAGAAGAATTTCTTCAGTCATATACGCTATAGTCTATGTTTCGTGGGGCTTTTCAAGCCTTTCTCTGCTCAGAAAAGCAGGTGATAACAGCCCGGCAGGCGACAGCTTGGGGATTTATCTGGTATGCCTTGCCTTCACTATAGCCTGGTCTTCGGACACCTTCGGTTTTATTTTCGGTTATATTTTCGGAAAAAAGCCTTTGATTCCCTCTATCAGCCCCAAAAAAACAGTTGAAGGCAGTATAGGTGGACTGGCAGGAGCTTTGGCAGGCGCCGCTATTCTCAAACTGATACAGGTTAGGCTCTGCCCTTCTCTTTACTTTCCGTGGTCTTTTATTGTTATATGCGGTGTTTTGGGCGGAATAGCCTCTCAGCTCGGCGATCTTGTTGAATCGATGATGAAAAGAGACGCGAAGATAGACCAATCCTCTCTGATTCTTCCGGGACACGGAGGCTTGCTTGACAGGTTTGACAGCGTTTTCTTCGCCGCTTTTGTAGTCTATTTCATGCACAGTTTCCTGATGGTATAGAAGATGAATTTGGTCATTCTCGGAGCGACTGGGTCTATCGGGAGGTCAGCCCTCGAAGTTGTTGAAAAAAACAGGGACAAGTTCAGAATTACAGCCGTTTCGGCGAACAGAAACATTGATCTTCTCCTGGATATTGCAAAAAGATTCAATGTGCCGAAGGTGATAATAACTGATCCTAAATTCCCAGGATTTAGAAAAATTGAGAAAAACGAAAGACCTCAGATTTTTGCCGGAATCGAAACAGCGGCGGAAATATGCGGCGGAAGCGATGTAGATATAGTCCTCAACGCGGTGGTCGGAAGCGCAGGTTATCTGCCCACGAAGAAAGCGCTTCTTTCAGGAAAAACCGTAGCTCTAGCTAACAAGGAAACTATGGTCGCTTACGGGGAAGTCATAAACCTGATACTCGCGGAGGGAAAAGGCAGAATAATTCCCGTAGACAGCGAACACAGCGCTGTTTTCCAGCTCCTGGAAAACAAGAAAAGAGAAGAACTGGAAAAAATAATTCTCACTGCCTCCGGCGGACCCCTTAGAAATCATAAAGATCCTGCCAACGCCACCGTGGAAGAAGTTTTAAGGCATCCTACATGGAACATGGGACCAAAAATCACTGTGGATTCAGCCTCGCTCGCGAACAAGGGACTGGAGGTAATAGAAGCCGCGAGACTTTTCAACGTAGACTCCTCTAAAATTGATGTCGTCGTCCATCCTTCATCCGTCATACATTCTCTCGTGGAGCTCAAAGACGGCTCCATAGTCGCTCAACTTGCTCATCCCGACATGAAACTTCCGATACAATACGCCTTGAATTACCCTGAGAGGCAGAATAGACAGATAAAAAGGCTGTCTCTTTGGGATGTTTCGCCTCTTGAATTTTTCAAACCGGATAAAGAGAAATTTCCGCTTCTTTCACACGCTTATGAAGCTCTCGATACGGGAGGGACGATGCCTGCTGTCTTCAACGCCGTCAATGAAGAAGCTGTAAGTTTGTTTCTCGAAAAAAAAATTAAATTCGGAGACATAAACACTCTTGTCCGCAGGACAATGGATATCCACAAAGCAGACTCTGCGGAAGAAAAGGCGATCCTTGAGGCGGACAGATGGGCGAGAGAACAGGTTTTAATCTACTCGGAGAAGAAATGAATTTTATTTCCACAGCCGTTCTTCTTGGAGTGCTGATATCATTTCATGAATTCGGCCATTTTATTTTCGCGAGACTTTTCAAAGTTTCAGTTCCGAAATTTTCTCTCGGTTTCGGTCCAAAATTAATCGGTTTCAATCTCGGAGGGACTTTTTTTCAAATTTCCGCTTTTCCTCTCGGAGGATACGTCAAAATGAAAGGAGAAGCAGAAAACCAGGAATCAAAGGAAAGTTTGGACAAAGACGATTTCAGAGCAAAAAATTTTGTTCAGAAAACGCTTATAGTCTTCGCGGGGCCGCTTTTCAACATATTTTTGGCTCAGCTCCTGATTTTCACGGCAAACCTAATGATGAGCGGCTTTTATATTCCCACGACGAAACTGGGCAGGATTTTTGAAACTTCTTCTTCCTGGGAAGCCGGTTTGAGATCCGGAGATTCGATCTTGGCTGTAAAAGGCCATAATGTTTCGAGCTGGGGAGACGTGGAGGAAGTCATGGCCGGTTCGGTTGGAGACCCTGTTGAAGTATCTGCTCTGCGTAATACAGACGGTGCTGATTCGCTGTTTATTCTTTCTGTTGAGCCGGATACTCAGGATGCCTTGATGAGGGGGCTCAATCCTCTTCTTCCCGCATTGATAGGAGAAATATCCGGGAAACCGGCAGAAGAAGCGGGATTTCAATCCGGCGATTCTGTTGTTTTCATTGTCCCCGTTGGCGGTATAGACGAGGAAGAGATGAAGTCTCTCTCATCAAAGGGTTTTGACATGTCTTATTTTGACACAGCTACCTTCGAGGTTTTTACAAACAAAGAAAATGAGAATTTGTTATCCGGATACGAAGTAAAATATTGGCAGGACCTGTCGATTCTCATAAATTCTCTGAAAAGCGAGGATTATTTTGTAGGAATCAAAAGAGGGAACCGGCAGATTTTATCTAATATCAAACCGGTCGAAACGGGCGGAAGGAAAATAATCGGAATAAGCATAGACTTGCCAACAAAAAGACTCGGCGCTGTCCGGGCTTTTTCAATGTCCCTGGAACAAATGAAGATGACGTTGGTAATCCTGACAAAAATTCCAAGGATGATAGCCGAAAAAAAAATAACAGTCAGAGAAACCTTCGGCGGACCTGTAAGGGTTTTTCAGGAAACTTCCAGAGCCGCAAAGATGGGATTCGACACTTTTTTGTTTCTGGCGGGATTTATATCTCTTAATCTGGCAATATTCAATCTTTTACCTATACTTCCTCTCGACGGAGGGCATATATTCATCTATCTGATAGAAACCCTGACGAGAAAGAAAATTCCGACTAAAGTTTTAAGAGGACTTCAGGCGGCAGGTTTTTCACTTCTTTTGTTTTTCGCGATTCTAGTCACGGCAAACGACCTTTTGAATATTTTTCTGTGAAAAAAGCTTCAATTATTCTTGTAGGGGACGAACTTCTCGACGGCAGCAGGATAGACGAAAACGGACCGTTTATTGAAACTCGGTTGACTGACGCGGGTTTCAAAGTTATTTCCCTGACGGTTGTTCCCGATGATAATAACAAAATAGTGCATTCTTTCGAAAGATGCTCCAAAGAGTCGGATATGACGTTAGTCGCTGGAGGGCTTGGACCGACCAGCGATGACCTGACAAGAAAAGCGGCTTCAGAATTTTTCGGGAAAAAACTCGTAAAATATGACAAAGCGCAAGCTCATATCGAAAGTATTTTCAAAAAAAGAAATGTCATTATGGCACCGGAGAATGATATTCAATCCATGATTCCGGAAGAATCCCGGTTATGGATAAATCCATCCGGAACTGCATGCCCTTTTGAGTGCGTCAAGAATGGAAGACGATTTGTTTTTCTTCCCGGAGTCCATTCGGAAGTCAGAGAGATTTTTAATTTTTGCCTCAACGAGTATTTAACCGAAGTATCGAAAAAAGCAAAAAAGAAGCGTTATCTCGTAAGAACTTTCGGTATTTCAGAGTCGGCGGCTTACGGCATTTTATCGAAAAATAGAAATCTTTTCGAAAAAGCAAAAATTTCTTTTCTGCCTCAGAGTCCCGGGGTGGACATCAAGATTGAGGAAAAAGAGGATTATATTAACCCTGCCGAAATTCGCGACGAGATCATCGAATCCTTGAAAGACTGGGTCTGGTGCGCCGGAGACAAGACAATCCAGGAAGTAATCGCGTCGTTTCTTAATGGACTGAATATGACAATTTCTGTGGCAGAGAGCTGCACGGGGGGGTATATTTCTAATATGCTCACGGATGTTCCCGGTTCTTCGGATTACTTTAAGTTTTCCGCAGTGACATACAGCGATGATTCCAAAATTAAAATTCTCGGTATAGAAAAAGAGACACTGGCTTTGAAAGGAAGCGTCAGCAGAGAAACGGCTGTTTCTATGGCTTATAGAATCAGAAAGATTGCCGGAACCGACCTTGGCCTTTCTTCAACCGGTATAGCAGGACCGGGCGGCGGGTCAACTGAGAAACCTGTGGGTCTTCTTTTTACTGGAATAAGCTCGAAGAAAAAACTTGGGGCTGAAAAATTTTTGGGATTTGCGGACAGATCAAAAAATAAAAGATGGTTTTCATTTTTTGCTTTGGATTTTCTAAGGAGGCATCTTATCGGAGAATTCGGCCTTAAAATGGAAGATTGTATCTTTGACTAAGAAAAATCTGGTAATTCTTTTCGGCGGAAAGTCCACGGAACACGAGATTTCGGTCTTATCTGCGGAATTTGTCTATAAGTCAGCTGACAAATCGGCTTTCAATACTATGCTTGTCCAAATAGACAAACACGGAAAATGGAATCTCGGGTCTGAGAATGTTTTCAAAGGTTCTAAAAAAAGCCTTATGGAAAAAGTATTCCCTGTGCCTCTGGGAAAAGGAACTTATCTTGTTTCTACTGAAAACACTTCAAAAAGAATAAGAGCGGATGTTTTTTTTCCCGTGCTCCACGGACCTCTCGGCGAAGACGGGACGGTTCAAGGGCTTTTTAAGATGCTCGATGTCCCTTTCGTAGGGTCGGGAGTCCTGGGATCAGCCGTTTCAATGGACAAAGAAGCGTCAAAAAAACTTCTTTTTCAGAGCGGACTGCCTGTATGCAGATACATTTCATGCGGCAGAAATGAAAAAATTTCTTTCAAGAGGGCGGTGAAAGAACTCGGACTGCCCATGTTCGTAAAACCTTCTTCCGCCGGTTCTTCAGTCGGTGTCGGAAAAGTTAAAAACGAAAAAGATTATTATAAAATGAAAGAAGAAGCTCATAAATATTGCGATAAGATAATTTTTGAGGAATTCGTCGAAGGCAGGGAAATAGAATGCGCGGTTCTCGGCAATGAAAAACCTGTAGCTTCTGTCCCGGGAGAGATTGTCCTCAGTTCCGAATTCTATTCATACGAAGCCAAATACATACTTAAAGACGCAGCCCAAATTGTGTTTCCGGCGGACCTGCCGAAGCCTGTCTGTAATAAAATCCGTTCTCTTGCCGTTGAAGCATTTAAAACGCTTTACTGCGAAGGAATGGCGAGGGTGGACTTTTTTGTCGGAAAAAAAGGAATATACGTAAACGAACTTAACACAATTCCCGGTTTTACTTCCATAAGCATGTATCCGAAGTTATGGGAGGCGAGCGGAATAGGTTCAGGGGAATTAATCGGCAGGCTTGTCGAACTCGCATTTGAAAGGCATCAAAATGAAAAGGCGTTGCTCAGGGCGTATATGAGATGAAAAAAAATAAAATTATATTGACCGGCGGCGCAGGTTTTATAGGCAGCTGTGTCCTCTCTCTGCTGAACGGAAAAGGAATACAAGACATTCTCGTCGTCGACAATCTCGGAAAAGAAGAAAAATGGCGAAATCTGACGGGTAAACGTTTTGAAGACTATATGAATAAAGACCATTTCATTAAATCTCTCGAAAATGGTTTTTTTGACGGACTCGTCGATTCTGTCATTCACATGGGGGCTTGTTCTTCGACGACGGAGACTGACGGCGAATACATTATGCGCAATAATTATTCTTATTCAAAAATACTCGCGTCCTGGTGCGTTGAAAACGGTGTAAGATTCATATACGCAAGCAGTGGAGCGACATACGGAGACGGGTCTAAAGGATTCTGCGACGAAGATTCTGCCACGTTGGTGCTTAAACCCTCCAACTTATACGGATTTTCAAAAGCAACTTTCGACAATTGGGCAATTCTTTCCGGCGCAGTGAGCAAAATTGCGGGACTTAAATTTTTCAACGTATTTGGGCCCAATGAATACCACAAAGGCGAAATGTCGAGCGTCGCGTTCAAAGCTTATCTCAGTATAAAGGAGAAAGGCTATGTCGAGCTTTTCGAGACCTGCGACGAAAAATACGAAAACGGCATGCAGATGAGAGATTTTGTTTACGTCAAAAACTGCCTGAAAATAATATGGTGGCTGCTTCAAAACAGAAACGTGTGCGGCATCTACAACGCGGGAACCGGAAAACCGAGGACATGGATAGATCTGGCGAAGTCTGTTTTTTCAGCGATGGGCATAAAAGAGGACATAAGGTTCCGCAAAATGCCGAGTGAACTATTCGGCAAATACCAGAACTACACATGCGCGGACATAAAAAAATTAAAAAGCGCCGGATACAATGGAAAATTTTCTGAACTTGAAGAAAGTGTAAAAGACTATGTCCGGAACTACCTCGAAAAAGATTTTGCCGTCTTCTGATAAAATGCCTGAAAAACGCAGTTTTCCTAAAGTTTTAGTAAAAATATTCGACGATGTTTCAAACGCCTTTTCTTTGGCTTCGGAAAGAGGATGGACTGTTTCGAAAAGCGGAAATTATTCCATAGATGTAACCGGGAAAGACGGTATCGTTGATTTTTTCAAATCGAAAGACAGCCAATTTACCGGAGTTTTTCCGCAAATCAGCGCTGGTGATTCTTTATTTCTCTTAAGCTGTGCGGGGGCGGACTTAAAAAAAGCCGCTTTAGACCCCGTTTTATATTCCCTTCTCGTTTTTACGGGCAAAGACGGGACAGTCCGTTTTCAAAATCTGTCGGATACAGTAAATGAAACTCCTACCTCCGAACTCTTCTGCCATCTTCTCGTCCAGGGAGTATTAAAAGAAAAAAAGCCGGAACACAAAGCAGTCCTCCATCTTCACGCCCCCGAGACGGCGGCTTTCTCCTCTTTGTATTTTCTTGACAAATCTTTTAGAAAAAAAACAGAAATGATTTTGGACAAAATTTCAAAAGTTCACTCCGCAATGGGAACAACAAGGGGCTCCTCGTTTCTGGATTTCATTGAGGCAGGATCCGAGAAACTCGCCTTTGAGACAGCCGGAATTTTCAGTGAAAATTTTTTTGTATCCTGGGCGGGGCACGGAGCTCTCTGTTCGGGAAAAGACTTGACCCATGCCTTTGAAAGAATCCAGTTTATGAACTGGGTTTTTGAGGTAATTCTCAAAACAACTTAAAAAGAGGAACGCATGGATATATTTTTCACAAACACTCTCTCCGGCAAAAAAGAAGTTTTTAAACCCCTTGAAAAAGGAAAAGCCGGGATATACACGTGCGGTTTGACCGTTTATAACTACGCGCACATAGGAAATCTTCGTGCTTACGTGTTTTCTGACATCCTCAGAAGAACTCTCGAGTTCAACGGATACGAAGTCAAACATGTCATGAATATAACGGATGTGGGGCATCTGACTGACGACGCGGACGAAGGAGAAGATAAACTCGAAAAAGGCGCGAAGAGGGAGAAAAAAACTCCGCTGGAAATCGCAAGGTTCTACGAGGAAAAGTTTGTAAAAGACCTTAAAATGATGAATATTCTCATGCCGCAGACCATGCCGAGAGCTACGGAACATGTAGAGGAGATGATAGAACTCGTTAAAAAGCTTCAAGACAATGGGTTTACATATATAGCCGGCGGCAATGTATATTTCGACACTTCAAAATTCGATGGATACAGAAATTTGGCCAAGCTCGAAAAAGACCCTGAAAAACAGATATCGAGAGTTGAGAAGGATGCTTTTAAAAAACATCCCTTTGACTTTGTCCTTTGGTTCACGAGATACAAATACGAAAAACACTCTATGCTGTGGGATTCTCCATGGGGAAGAGGTTTTCCCGGTTGGCATATAGAATGCTCGGCGATGGCTTCAGAATACCTCGGAGAGTATATAGATATTCACACAGGAGGCATAGACCATATCCCAGTCCACCATACGAATGAAATCGCGCAGAGCGAATGCGCCTTCGGGCACAGATGGGTCAACTACTGGATGCATTCAGACTGGCTCGTGGTCGGAGAAGGCGAAAAGATGGCAAAGTCAAAAGAGAATTTTTTAAGGCTTAAAACCCTAACAGACGCCGGCTACGACGCTCTCGACTACAGATATTTTCTCTTGAGCGCTCATTACAGAAAACAAATCGAATTCACTTATGAAGCTCTCGACGGGGCGAGAAACGCTCTAAAAAAAATAAGAAACAGAACGGAAGAACTCGCTAAATCTGCCGGAGACGGCTATCCCGAGGATACCGATACCGGGTATTTAGTCCAATTTACCCGTGAAATTAACGATGATTTGAACACCCCCAGAGCTCTCGCGGTCATGTGGGAGGCTTTATCTGACAACATTCTGAGAGAGCCTGAAAAATTATCACTCTTAAAGAGATTCGACGAGGTCTTAGGGCTCGATTTCTTTGCATCCGTGGATGTTGAAATACCAGGTGAGATAAAAGATATGCTCCTTGAAAGAGAAAAAGCCCGAAACAGCAGGGATTTTGTCACAGCAGACAAGCTGAGAAAAGAGATTGAAGACAGAGGATACGAAGTTCTCGACGGAAAAGACGGCACTAAAGTCAGAAAATCATAGAGCAGGAATAAAACATTCTTTTCTGCAGTAAGAGATATAAAAGGAGGCGGAAATGAAAGGAAGAACTTGGACGGCTTTAATGCTCGCGGTCTCTCTGGTGTCGTTTTTCTGCACGCCGAAAGAGATAATCAAAGAAAAAGTAGACGACTGGCAGTATTCCATAGACAGTTTTGAGGACGAGGAATACCTGAAAAGGTCATTCGGCGGAAGTCAAATGTCGTCGCCTGTGATGACAGGAGGAAGGTCTCAGATTTCTTATGAAAACTTCGCCCCCGATGACGAACTGGGATTTTCCGTCGGCGGTGCCAAAGACATCAACAATTTCAGGGAAAATATAGAAAACGGATATCTGCCTCTGCCGACAGACATAACTGTAGAAGGCATATATTACGATTATTTTTTCGAGACTGGAATGACAAAACCATGTGAAAAACTTTTCTGCCCCTCATACAGCAGAGCCGTGTCTTATGACCCTTTCACGGGGGAACCTGTTTACTATCTCTCGGTCGGTCTCAATTCAGGTTTGAAAGAGAGCGATTTTTCGAGAAAGAAGCTGAACATCGTAGTCGTTCTCGATATTTCAGGATCCATGGATTCACCTTTCAACAGGTATTATTACGACAGGTTCGGCAACACGCAGGAGGTTGAAGATGAAGAGGATTTCGACAAGTCCAAGATGGAGATAGCCAATTTGGCGGTGGTAGATCTCATGGAACATCTGGGGCCGGAAGACAGACTCGGCGTAGTTCTCTTTGACGACATGGGATATCTCGCAAAACCTTTGAGAAGAGTAGATGAGACCGACATGGAGAGCATAAAGGGGCACATCCTTGAAGTAACAGCTCGCGGCGGAACGAACATGGAAGCAGGAATGATGATAGCGACGGCTCTTTTCGACAGTCTGGAAAACCTCGACATGTCCGAATACGAAAACAGAGTTATTTTCCTTACAGACGCGATGCCCAATACAGGCTCGACTGACGAGAACAGCCTTTTCGGAATGTTTAGTAAGAATTCGGAAAGAGGAGTATTCACTACTTTCATAGGTGTTGGTGTAGATCTGAACACGGAACTCGTCGAAATACTGACAAAGATAAAGGGGGCGAATTACTTCAGCGTCCATTCACCTTCCGCTTTCAGAGAGCAGATGGACGAAAATTTCGATTTCATGGTGACCCCGCTCGTATTTGACCTTGAGCTCGTTTTAGAGGCGGAAGGATTCGAGATAGAAAAAGTTTACGGCTCCCCGGAAGCTGACCTCGCCACGGGAGAGATAATGAAAGTCAACACGCTTTTTCCTTCAAAGAGGACTGAAGGTGAGACAAGAGGCGGCCTCGTCCTTCTCAGGCTGAAAAAGACTTCCGAAGACGGAGAAATCTCCTTGAGTGTTTCATACGAAGACAGAAACGGAATAAAAGACGGAGAGACCCAGTCCATTGAATTCAGCTCTTCTGAAGAGGAATACTATGAAAACTCCGGCATAAGAAAAGGAATCCTTCTGGCAAGATTTGTCGAACTGTCAAAGAGCTGGCTGGCAGATGAAAGGGCGCAGGGCTTATATCTCGAAGACGCGCCTCTCGTGTCGAGAGGTTCCGGCATAACAGTTTTCGACGAGAGAAAACTCGAACTCGGAAGATGGGAGAGACAGTCCATGTCCCTCAGCGTGTCTTCCCACTATACAGAATTATTTGAGGATTTCGGGGATTATTTTGAAAGAGAAGCTATGGCTATAGGCGACACGGCGCTTTCAAGAGAGCTCGATATAATCAGAAAACTTTCAAGCATGTAAAATTTTAAAAAGGCGCGGGTCTTCCGCGCCTTTAACAATCCAGCATAACAGGATACAAGAATCAATGATGCATTTGATAACAGATCTTTGTCTGACAAGACTTATGTCTGGCAAGACCTTTGTCTGAGAAGTGTTTATTTGAATGGAAATATGGAAAGGGCGGGATGAACCCGCCCTTTAGATAAGTTTAGTTGACTCTTGTAAATTTGCCAGTGAAAATGTTCGAGCCGGCAGTCACTTTGTAGAAATAGACGCCGTTTGAGACATTTTCGGAGTTCCACGAAAGAACTGAAGCCTGATTGACGGTTCCGGTGAAAGGAACAGCCACAAGCCTTCCCGTCGCGTCGAAAACCTCGAAACTGACCGACGAAGAAGAAGGAACTGTAACAGCGAGTCTCAAGATACTTCCGACCTGCGCGAGAGACCTTACCGAGAAAGTTTCAGGAGCGGCTATCGGATTTTCTTCGACTGCGTTGGGTATCCTGATTGTGACATCGTCAATATAGAATCCGGGATAGGCCACAGAGCCGTCGGATCCGAAATCCCACTGCAGCCATATTGTCTGTCCGCCGTAGGAAGAAAGATCCATCATATACTGGTTCCATGCGTTCATTCCGGCTACGTGTCCCGTCCATATCGCCTGTCCGTTGAGCGGATTTGAAGTGTTCGCCGTTCCAGTGTATGCTGGTGTTACGCCGTTGAAAATCGAGAAAGTGGTTCCGTCGGTGGAAATCTTCATGTTTCCGCCGTCGTAGCTGGCTTCGGTGTCCCACCACATCCAGAAGAAGCATTCCGCGACTGACATGTCGGCAGGAAGCGTTATTCCTGGGGTCGTAAGCTGGGCGTTTGCACTGTTCGGATAGTTTCCCGCAAGAACGGTAGCCCATACGTTGGATCCGCTATGTGCCGCTCCGGGTCCTGAAGTCGGTGCTCCCCACTGCCAGACATTCGCCGTTCCCGTTACCGTCATGTCTCCGCTGTCGGCTTCAAAGTCCTCGACGTAGAGATCGACGAACAGGAAAGTGTGGAAGTCAACCATTACGGTGTCGTTGCCGGGAGCTAGACCGGGTTCTGTGATGAAGGTGGCAGTGAAGTTGTGCCTATACCACCAGGATGTCCAGGTCGGAAATACGCAGTGGAAAGAATCTCCGACTGCGAGGTTCGAAACCTGAATGGATTCAGAGTAAATTACGCCCGAAACCGATTCTTCTATTGTCAGATATGTCCAGAAAGACTGAGGTCCTGAACTCGTAGCGGAATTGAAGACCCAGCATTCAGGAGTCATGGGAGTCGCCGGAGGATAGAAGCCCTCGACGGGAACATCAACATGGAGAATTCCGACGTCGTCCATAGAAAGAGCTATGGCGTAAGCAAAGTCCTGGTCTCCCTGGCAGAATCCGATAAGACAGGGGCCGAAACCGAGGAAGTTGGGGTAGTAATCTCCCCCGCCTGCCATTTTGTTTGTAAACCCGGCGGCAAAAGCCGGAACGGCGCAGTAGAGGGTTTCTCTCGTCCAAGTTCCGTTGTGGTAGTTGAGGCCGAACCATGTGCATTCCCATCCGCCTGGGTTTGTCACCTGTCCGTGATACCACACTTTGTCGTTTTCCGGAACCAGAGCTGATCCGTAAACGGCATAATCACCTGTTCCGCTCCAGGGTGAACCGCTCTTCTGAAATCTTCCCATGGAAGTGCCGAAGTTTCCTGTCCAGAAAGTGTCTCCTGGGACCCAAGCCATTGCCCTGTTGGGGTTGGACTGTCCCGTATATGTGTTGACCTGAGTCATCGAAAAAGGCGATAGACCCACGACGTAACCTCTGACTCCTGTCCCTGACTGGTCTCCGGCGTAGATCGTGTCGCCGGCGTCTCTGTCCATGTCTCTGTGCCCCCATGTTCCGGCGGCCTGTCCTGTCTGATTGACAGAGGCGACATATGTTCCTGATACGTAGTTTATCAGAAGAAAAACAGGCTGTGCTGTGTTGGCGTCTGTGATTATCATGAGAGAGTCGTCTATGACCTCGACTCCGAGGAGTCTGTTGCTCGCGACTCCGCCGAGTCCTTCAACGACGAGAGACCACACCAACGGCAGTTCTATGGCGTCGTTGTTATCCGGTAGAGAAGGGATGAAAGGCGCTCTGTCGGTGTTGTCGTTAGCGAGCATCGGCGCGGCAATCATGGCGAAAACCGCAAGTATTACCATTAACCTCATTCGTCCTCCTTTGATTAGGTTCTTTTACCTGCTGTCTAATACTGTCTGTAAATTATCGGAAGGATTAGGCAAAAATGTCAAGCGTAATTTAATTTAACCTGGGATTGTCTTTGTTGTTTTTTTGCTGTTATACTGAACGGGTCATGTTCTACGATATCGCGGTCATAATCCTCTATTCGGCGGCTGTAATTGCCGTCGGTTATTTTGCCGGGAAAAAAGAGTCATCCGCCGAAGACTTCTTTTTAGCCCGGAGGACAATGAAGTGGTGGGCTGTCACAATCTCTGTTTATGCGACTGCCCTCTCGGCGATGACTTTCATAGGCGTCCCCGGTTCTGTTGTCGCGCCGGGAGGCGATTTTAACTATCTTCAACTCGCCTTCGGCGACCTTTTTGCCAGAGTTTTCGTATCTTTTATAATGCTGAAGGCGTTTTACGGCAGAAAAGTTATGACCCCCTACGAATTTCTGGGAATTAGATTCGGTAGAGCCACATGGGTATCGTCTTCGGCAGTATACATAGTAAGTAGAATTCTTGCAAGCTCTGTCAGACTCGCGGCTTGTGCAATCGGACTCTCTGTGATATTCGGCATCTCCTTCGGGGCGTCAGTTTTCTATGTCTGCGTGATAGCGCTTTTATACACCTCTTTTGGAGGTATAAAAGCCGTGATTTGGACCGATTTTTTTCAGTTCTGCCTTTTCATCGCCGCCGCTATTTTCACGGTAGCTTTCATTTTCAAGTCGCTGCCCCATGGTTTCGCGGAATTTTTTTCCTTAGGCGTCCAGGAGGGAAAATTCACGATTTTTCACCTGTCATTCGACAGCTCATCTCCGGATTTTATATTCAATTTCTCAAGCTCGAAGTCATTTCTCGCCGGATCCCTTTTCGGTTTTTTCACGACTCTGGCAGTCATGGGGACAGATCAGGATTTTGTCCAGCGGACCCTGACCTGCAAAAATCTCGGAGACAGCAGAAAAGCCCTTATGTATTCGGCTCTTTTGAATTTTCCCGTAACTTTACTTTTTTTGACAGTCGGCGCGGCGCTTTTTGCCTACTATAAAGTTATGCCCCACGACTCTGTCGCGGCGTCATACCTTTCCCAAAATCCTGATTATCTTTTCCCGTATTTCATAAAAACCGTCCTTCCTCCGGGAGCGAGAGGGCTTTTGATAGCCGGGCTTCTCGCCGCGGCAATGTCTTCAATAGACTCTTCCGCCAATTCTCTTGCCTCGTCTTTTTTCAGGGATATTCTGAAAAATTTCTGCACTATCGCTGAAAAAAAATCCGTGCTAATCGCAAGAGGGCTCGTAATAATTTTCGTGGCAATTCTCGGCGTCGTCGCGATTTTCTTCGGCAGAACCCAGTCCGTCCTGTGGCTCGGTTTCAAGGTCTTCGGATATTCCTACGGCGCTCTGCTCGGGGTCATGCTCGCGGCAATAGCCACAAAAAGAAGAGGCAAAGACGTCTTAAACGTCTTTTCAATGGTTTCGAGTTTTTTACTGGTGGTTTTCATGACAACCCAGAATATCGGAATTCTCACTCCGGTGCGTTCTTTTCTCCTCAGGCCGCTGGGTGTAGATATGATAGCATGGCCATGGTCAATAATACTCGGCACTTTTTGGACTTTCTTTACAGTCATCCTGTTCAGTGACAAAAAAACAAATTGAAAAATCCTGAGTCAAGATGAAACCCTTCAAGCTCCTGATAGATTACGAAAAAGAACTCAACGAAGAACAGCTTGACGCCGTCCGTCATGTTGACGGCCCGCTTCTTGTTATAGCAGGCGCGGGAAGCGGAAAGACAAGAACACTCGTCTACAGGGTCGCTTTTCTCGTCGAAAACAGAATACAGGCTCAGAACATACTGCTGTTGACTTTCACAAGAAAAGCCGCTCAGGAGATGCTCAGAAGAGCTTCGACGCTTCTCGACGAGAGGTGTTCAAACGTAGCGGGAGGAACTTACCATTCTTTTTCATATCTTATTCTCAGAAAATACGCTGACAGGATAGGATTCAAAAGAGGTTTTACGGTTCTCGACAGGTCGGATTCGGAAGATCTGATAAACCTGATAAGAGCCGATATTGGCCTCTCTTCGAAAGAGACGAGGTTTCCGAGAAAAGACACCCTCGGAGACATATTCAGCAAAGCAGCCAACTGTCTTACAGACGCGACGGCAATCGTAGAAAAACAGTATCCTCAGTTTTACCATCTCTCTGAGGATATTGAAGTCGTGAGAAAAAGATATGAAGAGACCAAAAAAGAGGACAACCTCATGGATTACGACGACCTGCTCGTCTACCTGAAAGAGCTTTTGGAAAAAAACCCGGGGACAAGAGAAAAGCTGAGTTCTTTTTACAGATATATCATGGTGGATGAATATCAGGACACAAACAAAATTCAGTCCCGAATAACATCTCTGCTCGCTTCCGGGCACGGCAATGTCATGGCGGTCGGAGACGATTCACAGAGCATATATTCCTTCAGAGGGGCAAATTTCAAAAACATCATGGATTTTCCCAATCTTTTTCCGGGAACAAAAATTGTGACCATAGAGAAGAACTACAGAAGCACAGCGCCAATTCTCAATCTGACAAACGAAATAATTTCTTTTGCATCAGAGAAATATTCAAAAAAACTCAGAACAGACATCAGAGGGGGAAGAAAACCTTTTTTTGTCGAAACTCAGGATGAAAACGAACAGTCACGTTTTGTATCTTATAAAATACTCGAACTTCGTGAAGAAGGAGTCTCTCTCAACGAAATGGCTGTCCTGTTCAGAGCGGGGTGGCATTCAAACGACCTTGAGCTGGAGCTTAAAAAATTCGGAATCCCGTTCAGAAAGTTCGGAGGGATAAAGTTCACCGATGCTTCCCACGTAAAAGACGTTTTGGCTTATCTTAAGGCTTTCAAAAATCCGAAAGATTCAGTCAGCTGGTTCAGGATTCTCAAGCTGATAGAAGGGATAGGTTCCAAGACAGCTCAAATCCTGCACGCGGAGGTAGGACGAAATGGCGGCATAGAAAAGGTTGAAAAAAAACTTTATTCGTCTAAAATCTACTGTTCGGTCCTGGAAGAGCTGAAAAAAACCGCTTCTTTTGTGAACGACGAGACGACAAGGGCTTCAGATGCCGTAAGAACCGTTCTCGATTTTTACAGAGAAATTTTCATGAGAGTTTACAGCGAAGATTATCCCAAAAGAGCCAACGATTTAGATTCGCTCGTCATCGTAGCCGAAAGATATTCCTCCGTTGAGGAGTTTTTGACCGATCTGACTCTCGAGCCTATAGAGAGGAGCCAGGCCGGGACGACGAGAGAAAATGACGAAGACGAAATACTGACGCTCTCGACTGTCCATTCGGCGAAAGGGCTTGAGTGGAATTCTGTCTTCATACTTCAGCTTGTAGACGGATATTTTCCTTCTTCATATTGTTTCGAGGAGCCCGAGGAAATGGAGGAGGAGAGAAGGCTTTTATACGTTGCGGCGACGAGGGCGAAGAGAAATCTTTATCTCGTAAAGCCGGGATACCTCAACCCCGCGAGGAATTATTTCGGGTTCAGCTATTACGGCACTTCGCAGGTTTCGAGGTTCTTATCAGAGGGAAGAATTCTTCAGGATTTTGTCGAGAGGGTTAACGCTGATGTCTGAGGGCACAATTAAAGAAGTCTGCGGAAAGATAGTATCCGGTCTCAAGAATCTGGGTGCTGAGGTCTCAAAAGAAAAAGCTATAGCGAACGGAGTCCAGTTTTACGTAGAGAGTCCTTTGGGGAAGGGTCATGTCCGGGTATATTCGAATAAAAAAAAAGGAACGGTGATTGACTGTTCACAGATAGACAGCGCGGAGCTCGCTGAAGCTGTCAAGCAAATCGGAAGCGGCAGTGCTCCCTTTTTTAGGAAAGAAAAAAAAGAAATGGAATATCCCATTATCGGAAGCGACGAGTCAGGCAAGGGGGATCTTTTCGGTCCTCTCGTCTGCGCGTCTGTTTTCGCCGACGAGCCGGATCTGTTAAAGCTTTCCAAAATGAACGTCAGGGATTCGAAAAAAAACAGCGATACTGCCAATCTCGCCTTATCCGATAATATAAAAAAATTTTTAGGGACGAAATCTCAAACGCTGATTCTGTCTCCCTGCGAGTATAACAAAACTTACGCAGAATTGGCAAAAAAAGGGAAAAACTTAAACGACCTGCTCTGTGAATGCCATAGACAATGCATTCTGGGACTTGCCAAGAGGCACAAGCCCAAGACAGTGGTTGTAGATAAATTTTCTTCATGTTCTTTTGACGGAGAAATTTTTGAAAGAACAGTGTTTTCATACAGAGCGGAAGAAAACCCTGTTGTAGCGGCGGCATCGGTCCTGGCGAGAGCGGCTTTTCTGACGGAGATTAAAAAAATGTCTCAAAAATACAAAATTGCAATACCGACGGGCTCGTCGGAAAAAGCGTATTTAGCCGCAGTCAGGCTCGCCCAAAAACGGGGCAAAGACGAATTGCCAATGGCGCTGAAGACCAATTTTAAGACCGCGGCAAAGGTCTTGTCCTCTATTTTCTCGACATAAGAAGGGGAAAAAGAGTAAAATTCATTTTAAGATAAAAAAGGAGATTTAATGCCTGTAACCGCGGTAGTAGGAGCCAATTGGGGAGATGAGGGGAAGGGAAAAATGACGGATTATTTCGCAAAAAATTCCGACATAGTAGTTCGATTTCAGGGGGGAAACAACGCGGGGCATACCATAATTAACGATTTCGGAAAGTTTGCACTTCATCTTCTGCCTTCCGGTGTGTTCTACGGTCACGTCACTAATGTCCTGGGCCCCGGAGTGGCTCTGAACATAAGAAGTTTCATCCAAGAGCTCGAGATGCTCGGAAAAAGCGGCGTCCCGGCGCCAAAAATACTCGTGTCTGACAGGGCTCAGGTCGTAATGCCTTATCACCTGCTCTTTGACGCATGCGAAGAAGAGAGGCTGAAGGAGAAAAAATTCGGTTCGACGAAATCGGGAATCGCGCCTTTTTATTCGGACAAATACCTCAAGACGGGAATAGAAGTGTCACAGCTTTTCGACAGAAAAAATCTTTCTGATGCGGTGAGAAAAACAGTGGAGATAAGAAATGTAGTGCTCCAAAATCTTTACGGAAAAAAATCTCTCGAAGCAGAAGAGATTATTGAGGAAATGGAAAGACAGGCGGAAATAATAAAACCTTTTCTCGCTGACACGACAATATTTTTGAGAAACGCTCTTGATGAAAAGAAAAAAATACTCCTCGAGGGACAGCTCGGGACTTTGAGAGATCCCGATCACGGTATCTATCCTTATTCTACTTCTTCTTCACCTTTGGCGGGTTTCGCCGCCGTTGGAGCTGGTGTCCCCCCTTACGAAATAAAAGAAGTGGTTGCCGTTGTAAAGGCTTATTCAACCTGCGTCGGAAGCGGACCTTTTGCCACGGAGATATTCGGCGAAGAAGCCGAAGAGCTGAGAAAAAGAGGAGGAGACGCCGGAGAATACGGAGCGACTACGGGCAGACCCCGCAGAATGGGCTGGTTCGACTGCGTCGCGACGAGATACGGATGCATGGTTCAGGGAGCGACGCAGGCTGTCCTGACAAATCTCGATGTCCTCGGTTATCTTGAAAAAATACCTTTATGCACCGCATACGATACGGAAAAGGGCAGTAAAATAAAAAACTTTCCGACGACGACAGTCCTCCAAAAATGCCTGCCAGTCTATGAATATATGGAGGGATGGAAAAAAGACGTCTCAAAAACGGAGAAATTCGAAGACCTTCCCGACGAGGCGAAAAGGTATCTGGAAAGGATAGAGAAAGAAATCCGAATCCCTGTGTCATGGGTGTCTGTTGGACCTAGGCGCGCCGAGCTCATAAAAAGAGACGGCGCGCGCATATTCAGCTGAAAATTTCAGAATTTTCGTCAGAACTTTCGTCAGAAAAGAGACAGATAAATTTTAGCTCTCTCTTCGGCAGGACCTTTCATGCCTGTGTAAAAATTCGTGAAAGTTATGGTTCCGCCGTTTGTCCCCCCCTCTTTCCACCTGAAGGCTACGGGAGATTCGGAAAGCCATTGACTGCCATCAACCGGAACGGTCGCGCGTATGAGGACGGTAGTCCCTGTCTGGACCATGCTAATCGGCGGGAAGGGCATCGCGAATACGACCCCAATTGTTCCTCCTGTGTATTCGGAGAGTTCCGAGTCTAATTCAACAGAAGTGGCGGTTCCCGCCACGCCTTCTCTCGTGTCTCTCTCGAACCTTCCCGGGAACATGTTCTGAAGCCAGAAATAAGCGTTGCCGGAGACGTAGAGGTAGTTGCCCTGCTGTTCTGCCCAGTTTTTAAGTTCGGCAGGATAAGAGGTCGCGGCATAACCGCTGTCGGAGACCAAAAAGACGTATTTTCTCTGGTTCAGATGGGAGGCGTTGAGGTCGGGGAGTCTCACTGAGTCATAGGCAATGCCGGCGGTTTTCAGGACTCCCGGCAGTTCGTCCCAAAAATATTTTCCGTAGACGACGAGAAAGTATCCGCTCGTCGGGACTGTTGAATTGAGCGTCCTCGAAGACGTGTCGTTTTTGACGACGGTCACAGTCGCAGAAGCCGTGAAGACGCCCTTTGTCGCCGTCAGAACCTGATCGCCTGCGGGGACATTCTGAAGGAAGAAATAGCCGTCGGAGCCGGTCGTCGCGGTTACATTACCCGCCGTCACAGTGGCGCCGGGAACGGGCATTCCACCCGAGGGAAGGCGGAAATAACCGTCTATACAGCCGGCGTTGGTCGGCTGGGTAGGAGAGGAATCTTTTGTGCATGATGAGAAGGCAAAAAGAGCCAAAACGGCGATTGCCAAGATAGAAATATTTTTCATCTGTCCTCCTTTTTGTTTAAGTCTAAAAAATTCTAACACAGACGGCATGTAAACTGAATGTCTCATTATTTGACGGCGGTAAAAAGTTCGCTGACAGAGACGTTGTAGTGCAGTCTGTTGACGGTTGAAGCTATTCTCTTTGAAAGGCTGTGGAACTTGACGAAATCGAGCTCAAGAATTTCGGGTATCTGGGGTATTGTGTCGGTGACGTGCATTTCCCTGAGCCCGTATTTTTCGTGAGCCTCGAGGAGCCCGGCGAGATGTTTCTTTTTCATCTTAAGATGTGATATTGCGACATATATATCCTCTATGCCGTGGTTTGTATAAAGGTTTTTAGTCACGTTCAGAAAAGAACTGCCGGTCACTGTTTCGTCGTCTGTGATGAGGGCTGTTTTTTTTTCTTCGAGGTCGCCGATTACACCGAGCATGTCTGATTTGTCTTTGCTTTGGCGGAACTTGTTGACGATAGCGTGCGATATGCCCATGGCATCGGCAAAATGTATGGTGAACTTGGCTCCTCCGGAATCTGTTGAAACCGCTACCGCATCC
Organism: uncultured Desulfuromonadaceae bacterium; assembly: GCA_964397545.1. Classification (GTDB taxonomy): domain Bacteria; phylum SDB-A; class SDB-A; order SDB-A; family SDB-A; genus JAFGIG01. The sequence continues at coordinate 79,002 of CAYNIW010000001.1, forward strand.
TTTCGGTCTTTGAAAGAGGAAAAAATTTCAAGAAAAAGATCGAGGCCGCTGAGGGCGACAAGAGTCATGTCTGGTTCGTAGAGGCCGAAAAGAGAAAGAGCGTGAGGATGATATGTCAGGTGGATGTTTGCTCCCGCGACTTTGAGCTGGTCGGCGAAAAGCTTGGCGAGAGTGGCTTCCCTTTTCATAAAAGTCGGTTTGTCCTGCCTTGAATAAGGAGAATAAGGCGTGACGACCGTAATTGTCTGAGCCCTGTGAGCTTTAAGTGTCCTTACTGCCTGCAGTAGCTGTTGGAGGTTTTCGTTTACAGTTTTGCCAGAGATGTTTTCGTGAATACACTGAAAAATAAAAGCGTTGGAACCCGCGACGTGCCTTGTGAGGCGCGGGCAGGTCTCCGAATCTTCGAAAATCATCGTCAGAGGTTTTTCAAAGGTTCCGATTAAAGGTATCTCTTTCAGGTCGCTTCCGTTTATCCTCAGCATTTCCTCGTAATGTTCCTTCACGGATAAAGCGAGAGGGACTCCTGAATTGCAGGCGACAAACAAAAGCCAGCCGTTAGGCCCCAGCAGAAGGCGGCTCTTTGTCTTTTCGAATCTTTCCGGAGCAATGAAGTTTTGACTGAACTTGTCCATGTTTATCATTTATACCTCCATATTAAATTTATGTCCCGGCGGGTTTCGTGTATGACCTGTAAAAATTCCTTCTGTATCCGTGAGAAGAGACTATTTTTCTGTAGGGAATGAAAAGATATGCGTTTGCCGCCGCCCTTCCGAGGACGACAGCCGCGGCGGCGGCATAAATCCCTACCATGTCGAAAAATTTTATCGCCGACAGCATAGTCAGAACTATTACTGCAACTTCCGTAGCTGTGGCGACCGTTATCGGATAAGTAAGCCTTGAATTGACGAGAACGGACCTCTGCCAGGCGAGGAGAGAAGTCAAAGCAGGCATGAAAGAGAGTATGGCAAAAGGTATAGCCGTGAGAAAGAGCAGTTCACCGGAGAGGAACGACACGTGCTTGAACCACAGAAATGACAGAGGAGTTATTGATAAAACAGCTGGGATGATGCTGGTTATGAGTCCGAGTTTGAACACGAAATTTCTCAGAGGTATGAAGTTTTCGTATTTTGCCCCAAGAAGGGCGAGACCCGCTTCCTGAAACGAAAAACCGAAACTTCTGAAGATAAAAACTAAAGCGTTAATGACGGGAAGAACAGCAAGGGATTCTATTGACATGCGTGATTTAGCCAGGAAAAAGGTCAGCAGAGGGTTTATTCCGAGAATAAGATACGACGTCATAGCGAGAGGATAGTAAAATGAGATTATCTCGCGCAAACCGAGCGTTTTGCCTTCCAGAGGCTCCGAAGTGACTTTTTTTACTGCTTTAACGCTCATAAGCCTTGTCGCGGCGGCTTCGAGCATCACTCCAGCTGAAAGGGAAGCGGCTCCGACAGAAGCTCCGGAGATGTCGGTAAAGAGAAAGAGAAAAATTCCAGTGACGGACATGACAAAAAGCCTGACGAAAGTTCCTGCGGCGACTTTTTTTGTCTGTCCCTGTCTAATGAGGATACCCTGATAAAATCGTCTGTATCCTATGGCTCCTGCCCACGGAAGCATCAAAATGGAAGAGGAATGTGCGAGAGAAGCGATTTGGGAGTTCAGTTTGAGGACATCTTTCGCGAGAAATTTAAATATGAATGGAACATTGATAAAGACGTGAAGAATTGTGACTGCGGCTATAATTGTAAATATGAAATTTCTAAGAGATATGTATTTTTTTCTGTCGTTGACGAGCGCCACCGAAGCAGACAATATCATAACGACAGGCGCTTCAACGAGCAGAGCTATTGAAAAAGCGACTCCGTATGCGGCGAGATTGTATTTAGCGTCGTGAATTCTCCCGATTATAGCCGTTATGAAAGGAGCTTCCGACGCCATCATGAGCCATGTAAAAGAAAGGGGAAGCCAGAAGGCGAAAATCTGTCTTGAGGTCAATCCCTTTTCTTTTTCCGAATTCGGCATGCTTTAGATTAAAAAGGCATAGCTCAATGTTGTCAAATTTATTTTTATGGTTATATTTCATGGAAAAGGAGGTTTTAGTGTCAGTTAAAATTTATACTACGCCTACATGTTCTTACTGCAATTCCGTAAAAACATATCTGCGTCAGAAAGGCATTTCATTCAGCGAAGTTGACGTGTCGAAAAATCAGACGGCGGCAGATGAGATGGTCAGAAAGAGCAATCAATACGGAGTCCCTGTTATAGATGCCAACGGAAAGATAATTGTGGGTTTCAACAAACCAGCTCTCGACAGAGCATTGAATTTAACCTGAACTTTTGATGTATTTAGATCCTTAGATTTTGTCAATAATAGGATTCATGCTTCCGTCGGAAGGGCAGGAGGAGAGAACTTCTATCTGCGGCGAAACTTCGTGATCCTCGGGAATAAAAGGCGTCTTTTCTCTGATAAACTCCTGTATGAGCGACGTTCCTCTGCCGAGTTTTTCTCTTTTCTGACAGAGATCTACTGCCCTTGACGCCGAAAGAAACTCGATGGCAATAATTTTTGATACGAGTTCTGCTGATTCGAGGCATTTAAGTGAAGCGTTTGATCCGAAACTGACATGATCCTCTCTCCCTGCAGAGGTGGGTATTGAATCCGAAGAGCAGGGATTTGCCTTGCTTTTGACAAGATTCAGAAGGGATGCGGCGGTCAGATGGGCTATCATATATCCGGATTCGACACCGGGTTCAGACGCGAGAAATGGAGGCAGTCCGCTTCTTTTGTCGTCGAGTATTAAGTCTATTCTTCTCTCCGATATTGCCGCTATATTGGAAAGCGCGAGAGAAAGAGAATCCATGGCGAAAGCTATGGGCTGGCCGTGAAAATTACCCCCGGACAGTATTTCGCCTTCTTCGGGAAAAACTATCGGGTTGTCCGTCACAGAATTTATCTCTACGCAGAGTGTTTTTTCGACGGACGCGAGAGCGTCCTTTAGGACTCCATGGACCTGCGGCATGCACCTTAAGGAATACGGATCCTGAACTCTGCGGTGGGATTCCGAACCGACGTTGGAACTGCCGCCGATGAACTTCCGGATGTTCTCCGCCGATTGCATCTGGCCCGGATACGCTCTGAGCGCATGGATTTTTTGGTCGAAAGCTTCAGGCCTTCCGTCTAAGGCTTCGAGGGTCAAGGCTCCGGACATATCGCAGGAAAGGGATAAATTTTTCGCCTTGAAGAAAGAGAGGATACCGAGCGCAGTCATGAACTGAGTCCCGTTTAAGAGGGCGAGACCTTCTTTCGCCTTGAGGACGAGAGGCTTTAGCCCTGTTTTTGAAAAAAAATTTTGAGCCCGTATTTTTTCTCCTCTGAAAAATATCTCTCCCCTTCCGATAAGGCAGAGGGCGAGATGCGCGAGAGGGGCGAGGTCTCCCGACGCGCCTACCGATCCGAGAGAGGGAACGGCGGGGTAGGCTCTGAAGTTTAGGAAATCTTTGAGAAGCAGGAGAACATCGGTGCGGACGCCTGAATGGCCTTTTGCCATGACGCAGGCACGCAGAAACATCATCGCCCGGACAGCCTCCTCTGATAAAAGGGGTCCTGTCCCGCAGGAGTGGGAGAGGACGAGGTTCAGCTGGAGTTTGTCTATCATTGAAGCGGATATCTTTTTCTCGGCCAAAGAACCGAATCCAGTGTTTATGCCGTAAACGGATGTCTTTCCTGAAGCGGCTTTCTCGACCGCGGACCTCGCTTTTTTTACTTTTTCAAGCGCGCTTTGGGTTATATCGACTTCAGCCATTCCCATCGAGACTTTAATCACTTCTTCAAGGGTTGTGTTTTTTTCAGATATAAAGACTTTTTTCACAAAATCCTCCGTTTAAATGATAAAAAATATTTTATCAAATTATCAGACCAAAAGAATACAAAAAACAGAAAAATCCACTGCGAAAGACTATCCGGTGTCATATATCTATACGAATTTAATAAGAAAGGACCAGATATTTTATGGTTACATAAAAAGCGTAACACGAAGAAAAATAAATTAAAGAAGAGGATTTAACCGCGAATTAACCTAAAAAGAAAATTAATGAATATACAAAATACTTATCCAGAAAAGATCTCTTTTCCAAATCTACGTCTCTATAAAAAAAAGCACAGCCGCGCCGCTGACAGCAAACGCATGTAATAAATCGTTTTCTTTATTATATCTTTATTTGAAATACAAGAAAATATCCGTTGAAATGATGTTTCAATTTGAATGAAGTAAATATTTTTATTTCTTTTCTTGTAAAAGTTTTGTCCATTTTGTTTAAAGCAGTTTCCTTGTCAGTTTCAGAATGATATGGTAAAATGAAATTCAAAGTATTATCTGAAATTTCAGGGTATTTTTTTTCATTGAGTATGTTTCCTTCGGCTTTTACTTCAGTCATAATACGAAATCGAAGCTTCACCGATGCTTTATTAACATTTCTAACTTTGCTAAAATTTTCCTGTTCTGAAAATATTGATGTTAACAATTCTTTGATTTTTGGCGTAATTTTTATATGTCTTTCAGTTAATCGTTCATTTAATACCTGTGAAAACGACGAACTGATAAGTTCTCTGGTTTGTATGGTTTCAAAGAAACTGCCATGAATCAATGCTATTTTTTGAGATGCCTTTTTTTTATTTTTACCTCTAACTAGATAATATACTTCTCTAATAGGTAACGAATAAATATTATCTCCTGCGTCAACCATTTGTTGTCTAATGATACTATTTTCACCTTTTATAACTTTTTCAATTTCTTTTTTCCCTGTTGGAATAGTAGAATTAAATGAAGAAACAGTATAAGTATCGCTATCCTTAAGTTCTATTAACTCTCCACCAGTAAAAAGAGAATTATTAGATGTAAGTCTAATAGCTAAATCAGGGAATTGACCTTTGTTTTGACATGATAACAATGAAGTATCAAAAGGAAAATCCTCTAATTTTACAATATTAATAAATTGTTTCTTTTGTAAAACCAAAGACTTGAAAAAATGATAAATAGAATACATTAGCCGCCAAATAATAATGGTAATTGAGTAGTATTTTTGTTTTGAACTTCAAAATTATCACCCCAAATATCATTCAAATTTTCAGTACATATATAATCTTTATAGTACTTTTGAATAAGATCGGATTCTCTTAGATTTTGCAAACGTTCTTTAATACAATTTGCATTTTCAGGATCAATTTCAATTCCTATTGAATTACGATGAAGTTGATGTGCTACGACTAATGTTGTTCCTGTTCCAGCAAAAGGATCAAAAACAAAATCACCAACTTTTGATGACGTTAAAATTATTCGCAATAGTAATGCTATGGGTGCTTGTTGTTTATGCAATCTTTCTCCGCTTTTATTTCTAATTGCTTCATTCCCCGCAAAATATCCTGAAGTTAATTCCCTGATATCGTCCCAAACATCTGTTACATAAACTCCATTTTCTCGTTGTATTTTGAAACTTGCAGGCAATTCAGGTTCTATTCGCAAACGATGAAAGGTATTTACTTTTTCACCTTTGGTTGCATAAACAATTATTTGGAAATGTTTTCCATATTTATTTGCAACTGGTACTGCTGATGTCTTTTTTTTCCAGACAATCAAATTTTGAAATATCCACCCAGTTTCTCGTAATATTTTTAATACAAATTCCGTATTTTTTTCACGTTGCATAAAATAAATAGCTCCGCCTATGTTTGTTATTTCATTAACATGTTGGCAAACTTTTTTCATCATTTTCCAGTATTCCTGCTCGCTCATATTATCATTATGAAATGCATAGTCCTTTTGCTGATTAAAAGGAGGATCTAAAAAAGTCAAATCAACATTTTGAGAAATCATTTTTTTCTCAAATGCGATTAAGCAATCATTATTTATTATTGTGAAATTCATAATTGTTTATTTTAAGAACAGGTGACGATTTATTTTTTTTGAATTGTTGAAATAATAAACAGTAAAGAAATGATTAGGCATTTCACCTTCCTTGTAGTTTATAAAGAGAATAATAGAACCAAGACAAACACAAGTCAAATAAGGATTTTACTGTTTAATCCTCGCTAACCATAACTTGTTTTTTTAATTTCGGAATATGTTATTACTAGATTTGACTCAGGATTTTAACATCTCATCGAGGAGAATTGACAAAATCTGTCAATAGTCAAGACCAGAAAAAATATTACTGTCTGACTTGATAATGCAAAGTATATTTATCGAGAACCGTTTTTATCATTGTCTGATATGGAACCCCTGCTTTCTTTGCTTTCCTTTTAAAAAAATCTATGCTTTTTTTACTTAATAGAATTGTAATCTTAACGGTTTCTTCTTTTTTAACCAAATTTTCCGGCGCCGGAAGAAAATCTTCTATTACTTCAGAAGCAAGAACCGCTTCAGATACATATTTTGGGGCTTTTTTATATGTTATTTTTTTCTTCATGCTTTTTTCTCCCTTCTCTCCAATATCCCGCTCCGAATATCCTGATTTTTTGATCCCTTATTGTAAATCTGACAGTTAAAATATCATTATCAATTTTTCCAAAACAGAAATATCTTTTTTCTCTTTTCGTTGAATGTTTTATATCAAGTGTTATTACTCTTTTTATATCAAAAAAAGCATTTTGAGCTTAAGAAAATGAAATTCCATGTTTTTGAATGTTTTCAATGTTTTTTACATCATCCCATTCAAACTGCATAATGACTAATATACATAATAAATACCATATATCAATACATATTTAATTTAAAAAACAATAAAAAATGTAATTTTAAATTGCGTCCAGCAATTTCAAAGGCTGTGTAGCTTTACGAGTTTAATATGAGAAGATATTCAACAAAACGGTTTATCATTATCTCGTCGAGGGGAATCGTCAGAATCTGTCAAATGTCAAGACCTGGCACCTAATCATAAATGTGATTTGTTAATTTAAAATTTTAAGATAAGAAAATTTAAACCACAAAGGTTTACTTATTTACCAAAGTAAAAAATCTTATTTACCTAAGTAAATAAGAGAGCTACAGGAAGGAGTAAATCATAAATGATTTTAATCTTATTTGCCTTCGGCAATTAAGAGAGCTACAAGAAGTAAAACCAAAACTCACAAATTTCTTTTATTCACTTCGTGAAGGAAAAATGTATTCATTTTTCCCTTCGTGAAGGGATAAAGCAACGATTTATCCCGCTTCGTGGTGGAAATTGTATTTGTATTTATTATTAAGAAAAGATATCCACCGCGAAGGGCGGTGGTAGAAATATTCTTTGTCTTTTTTTCTTCAGCAGGTCAGATGTAAGGCGGCGGCGGTTTTGTGTTTTTCCGATATTTCGTTGAACTTAGCCGCGGCTGAAACTGAATAGAAAACTAAAACTTCACAGCCGAGAGAGGAGAATTGGTCGAAAACCGATCTTTCGACTTTCATCATGCCGAAAAAACCAGTGCCTATGACGAGAAACTCGGGGCTGTAATCTTTTACTTCCCTGAGGTCTTGGACCGATAGAAAATGCCCTTTTTCGCGGATCCAGGGGCAAATAACCTTCTCTCCGAGAATAAGTAAGTCCTTTACGTAAGTTTTTTTGTCAACTGTGATTTTCCCGAATGAATAGTCCTCTATCATCTGTTTTTTCCGAGATAAAAAGAATAAAAACCCTCCGCGATAAGAAGCAGGAGGAGAATAAAAGTCAAAAAAGGGCTCATGTCGTAGAGAACTTGCTTTTCAGCCCTGCGGATCATCTCATCAAGAGAGACCTCGTTGGCGAAAGAAAAAGAATCGGGGAAAAAATCCGAATTGCGTTCTTCCTGAGAGACAAAAGGGAACAGGTAGAAGCATCCTTGGTCATCGAACAAAGGGTTCAAAAAGATAAGAGGAAAGTCCCCACGCAGGTAAAGTGTTGAATTTCCGGGGTTGAACGCGAAGATTAAGGCGTCTGAGCTTTTAATAACCGCGGGTCTTCCGTCGTCGAACCTGTTCAATATGTGGGCTGACAGATTATTAACGTCGCCGGTGCATAAAGAGACCCTCGAAGAGACGACGGTTCCGAGAAAACCCTGAAAACCCTGTCTGATTACAGCAGGGCTGAGTCCGCTGTCGCGGACAGAAACTTTGTATGAGGATTCGATATAATTTCCTATTTTCTTTCCGTCGTCGAGAAAAAAACATTTTTTTGCATTTTCAGGGAAGTTGAAATTAAAATCAATTTTCTGTGATTCATCGACAAAGACGAGAAAAGCATCTTCCGGCGAGAAAACCCTTTGAACCGAACCCCTCTGAAAAACAGAAGAAATACGGTTGTAGATTTCCGTGTTGTTTGAAAATATACCGACTTTTTCTATCGGTTTTATCACTATGAATAATGTTTCGGCGTCGGATCTGAAAAACAGGGTTTCAGCGGCTGAGGCGACATGAACGGGCAGAAAAATTCCTTCTTCGGCATCCAAAAAAGTGTCAATGCCTGAATATGAGAAATTTATATTAAAACCGGGATTTGTCTGAATAAAAATAAATGAAGTGTCGCCCATTACAGCCCATCCCGGGAATCGCGGAAATTTTACGGAAAATAAATACTGTTTTTCAGGATACGCTATGCAGTCGAAAAAAAAAGACAAATCATCCATTTTTCTCCAGGACACCTTTTGTCTGTCGGTTATGAGGAACAGGTTTTCTGCTTCTTTTTCCCTGCACAGAAGAACTGAAAGAGGTATGTCCGCAGTTCCGTCTTTTTCGCGGGGAGATGATAAAATGTCATAAAAACTTTCACCTGCTATTATCTGGGTCCTGCCCATACCCGTCACGCAAACCGCTTCGACAAGCTTCAGTAGTTTTTCCATTTCCGGTCTTTTGTCGTATATTCCGCTTCTCACTACGCTCTCTGAGATGTCCGCAACGAGAAAGCTTTTCGTCACCGTCCCAGTGAAAGGGAATTTGATGTTTGTGACAGGCCTTGAAAAAGCGGCGGCAATGCAGAGTATGACGAGAATTCTGAGTATGAGCTGAATAATTTCCCTGAGCCGGAATTTTTTTCTCATGGGTATGCCCGAGTCTGGTATAAGACAAGATGCCGGAAAAAGAATTTCCTTTTTTCCGAACTTTCTCATGAGATGGAATATGACGGGAAAGACAGCCGCGGCGGAGAGAAACAAAAACAAAGGGTTCAGGAACATTTTTCAGACCAGAGTATTGAATAAAAGCCTTTTTCCTCGACATTCACATTTTTGAATATGTGCTTCATCCTCTGAGCATACCCTGCCGTCCTGTGGACGACAAAAGCCGCTCTTCCGCCTTTTTTAAGAGATAAAAAAGCTTCTTTGAGAATAAAATCAGCCACAGAGCCCCCGAAATGAGTCGGAGGGTTGGAAACAAAAAAATCCGCCTTTCCGTGGAGTCTTTGAGGGATATGGTCTTCGAAAATAACCTCGCAGTTGCCGGTTTCGTTAATAGAAGCGTTGTATTTACAGCATTTAATTGAAATAAGGTTGTTTTCTATGAGATGGCATCTGCCGGTCTTTTTAGAAAAATAAATTCCTATCGCGCCGTATCCTGATCCGAAATCTATAAGGGTCGAATCTTTTTCGGGGAAGACATTCTCGATTAAAATTTTTGTCCCTTCGTCTATCTTTTTTCTCGAAAAAACACCTGGTAGCGTTTTGAAAGACAAATCGTCCAAAACAATCTTTCGGCTGAAATCATGCGTTTCCGTCTTTTTTTTGCCCCTGCATCTTATTGTCCTGTATCCGCCGGTAATGTCGAGGACTTCGACATCGCTGAAAAGCGATTTAAAGAATTTTTGATACCATTTGGCTCCGAAGTCCCTTCTAGCCGAGAAATACAGACTTCCGTCTTCTTTGAGAATTTTTAAGGAGTTCTCTATCATGGAAATTGTAAGCTCTCTGCCGCCGTGAGGGTTCGGGTTTATGACAACCGTGTCTGATTGCCTATTCGGAACATGAGAAAGAGAGGGGGAGACGTTTGAAATCCCGTTGAACAGAATGTTTTCTTTCAGAGTTCTGAAGGCGGTCAGGTTCCATTCCAGGGAATAGACCTCTTCGCAGAACCTCGAAAGAGCGAGAGACACAAACCCCGGGCCTGAGCCGTAGTCCGTCACTTTGCCGAGATCGCCTTGCCTCAGGAGCGCTGAGAGCAAATAAGATGACGATTTTGGAATCTCGGAAGAGCCGGGAAAACCCCGGACGGGAACCACGGAAATTTTGTATTTGTCAATGTAAAGGGGATTAAGAGGCTTCATTTTCCGATAGGTTTCAAGAGCTGTTTAAAAAGTTCAAGTTTTTCAGGACACCATTCTGCGACGGCGGAAAAATGCCTTTTGAAAATTTCGGTCTCGCCTCTCGCGGCAGGTCCGGTTCTCGCTTTGGCCGGTCCGTTCTTTTCTATGTTTTTCAGGACGTCTTTCATGAAACCTGCAGTGAATTTTCGGGCTTTTTTCTCCTCGACGCCCGATTTTTCCAAAAATTCTACTGCCGCAGAAACTCCTTTGACTGCCGCCTCGACGAGTAGGACGGCTGAGGCGTGGTAGAGAGGCAAAAACTCGTCTTCTATAGGGACGGGTTCTGCGCCGAGTTTTTTTGCAAGGTCTGAAAAAGTTTTAAAATTTTTTTCAAGGGATGAAATTCCGACCATAAAACCTTTGAGGCTGCAAAGATCGGTCTGAATCTCAGGGAAAGACCTGTAGGGGTGAAAGACGCTTATCTCCGTTTTATTATTCAGTATTTCGTTGAGCGCGCTCCGGGACAAAGAGCCGCTCGTATGGGCTATGGCATGCTGATCTTCTTTGAACTTGAACAATTCCGAAACAACGGCTGGTATGTCTTTTTCAGATGTGCATATAATGACTGTTTCAGAAAGCGAGAGGAATTTTCCGGCGTCCTGCGTCAGAAATATTCCGTGTTTTTCTATCTTGGCTCTCAGAGGAGAGGGAGGTGGATTTTTAGCTTTCAAAGAAACCCTTAAACCGGTGCGTCTTGCCAGAAAGGCGAGCGTAACCCCTACTTTTCCGGCTCCTACGAAACCTATTCCCTTTTCAGTAATATTCGACACGGACAACCTCCAGAACGACATTCTTGTCGTTTTCGACGAATTTTATCATGGAGTGTATGTGCGGCTCGACTGAACTCTTGTCTTTTCCGACCACTGCCGCTGAAAGCGTAGCCCTGTTGAAATAGTTATGGTCGTCGGTCTCTGCGACAGAGGCGTTGAATTTGTTTTTGAGCCTTTCTTTAATGCTTCTTACCGCCTGTCTTTTATCCTTGAGCGAATACGCCCATTCAATGGACAGAGTGAAATTTACAAGCCCGATACACATCTTGGTTAAGTCCTTTTATTGTTAAACGGTATTATATGAACTGATATGTATTTATGGAAGAAGGTTTTTGTTTAATATAATGGTTGTTTTTAGCCCTCCGCTGAAAAGAGTTTAAATTCATATTTTAGAGAAAATATTATACAAAAAAAGCCGGTTCAAAAGAACCGGCTCGCTGAATCAACCAGGCGTTACCTTAGGTAATCTACTTTTTCTTTTATATCGCCTTCGGGAGTGGAAATAGTTATGAAATAGACTCCGCTGACACAGTCGTTTCCTCCGTCATCTCTGCCGTTCCATGTGAAAGAATGGTCTCCCGGTGAGAGTATTCCTTCACTGAGTGTTCTGACTTTTGAACCGAGGACCGAATAGATGTTTACCATGACGTATTGCGAGCTGATTAAATTAAAAGAAATTTCAAGGTCGTCGTCGAAAGGATTGGGGAATGCCCTGAAAGTCTTTATTCCCGTGGGCTGTCTAATGGGTTCTTCGACCCCCATGCCTGTCTCGTATAGCTCTATAAATCTGCATTGACCCGAGTATTTTACAGCAACCTGAGCCCCTGTCGCAGAATCGAGCTCGACGACGCCAGCAGAACTCGTCGCGAGTATGTTGCCGTTTCCAAGTCTGTAAACACCTCTTGCACCGCTGAAAGGCAGTGTCCTGAAAACTGCTCCGCTCGTGTCGAAGTCAGTTATGTTGTTGGCTGAAAAACCTGCGACTAAAAATGCGCCGGGAAGAACAGGATCGGTGTTCAGCTGTTCGGGGAAATTTATGGGAATAATCTGTTTGACGAAAATTCCAGAAGGGTCGTAGAGTCTCACGTTGTCGGTGGTTCCTTCTATATCGGCTACAAGAGCGCTTCCGTCTGAGAGGAAAAAGATATCGAAAGGATCTATCGTTCCGTTGGGCACGAAGTATCCCGTAAATTGATGAGGACCACTGAACATGAATATGGCTTTTTTGCCTGTGGCTCCGCAGGTGACAAAAAGCGTGTCGTTCCTGAAATCTATACCGCGGACATTGTCAATCCCGTCGGTGGCGTCTGCGGCGATGTAAAGAAAGTTGCCTAAAGAGTCAAAAGCATAAACAGCGTCTGATACCTGGTCGGAAAGAAAAATATAATTGGCTGGACCCTGAATAGCGTTTAGCGGCGTGGATAGGTCGTAGTTTATTCCGGTGGGGTCGTCAACAATTATATTCCCGAGATAAGCACCGTCGAACGGAGAAAACATCCCCACGACGTCCGCGTTTGAATCGGGGATCAAGAGAAACGATGCCCTCGGGACAGAAGTTTTTTGATAGACGGGCATTTCCTCACCTGTCCATGGGTTGACGCCGGAAATTTCAGCGTCTTCAGAACTTGAAAAAGCCAAGACCGGCAGAGAAAAGACTAACAAAACAGGCAGCAAGAACTTCATATATCCTCCTTTTTCAATAATTCTAACATATAAGCGAAGATATATCAAAAAGACTTCACCCTCCGAATATCGTCTTCCTGAAAAGGAAAAAAACCGCGCCGAGGATGCAGAGGCCGGCCCAGAGGTAGTCCATGCCGGGTTTCTCCCTCATGTAAAAGATCGAAAAAGGGAGAAAAACCGAGAGCGTTATAACCTCCTGCAGGATCTTGAGCTGTCCTATGTTCATCACATGATGGCCTATCCTGTTCGCGGGGACCTGTATGAGATATTCAAAAAAAGCTATCCCCCAGCTCGCAAAGGCCGCTATGAGCCATGGTTTATGGGAGAGGTTTTTCAGATGGGCATACCACGCGAAAGTCATGAAGACGTTGCTGCAGAAAAGAAGAATTATGGTCAGGACATAGCACCGCATAAAAAGATCCTTTTTAACCCAGAATTATATATGTAATTTTTCACTTGAAAAGTTTTATTTCATGAGGTGCGCAGATGCGCCGGTTTTGGTAGAATCTAAAGTAAGGGTACAAAAACGTGAGGAAAAAAGGCATCAGAAGAAATCTTCTGCCCGTCATGGTTGCGAATCTTTTCGCGGAAAATAAATTTTCCGAAGATATAAAATCGGCGGTTTTATTTTTGGACATCTCCGGCTTCACTCCCGTTACCGAAGAACTTGTAAGGAACGGCAGGGAAGGAGCGGAAGTCCTCTCCAAGATAATAAACACAGTTTTCGCACCCGCCATAGAGATAATAGAAAGTTTCAGAGGCAATATCTGTGTTTTTTCAGGAGACGCTTTTTACGCTTTGTTCGAAGCCGAGAGAGGAATAATAAAGGCTTCAACACGTGCACTCAGAGCCGCCGGAATGATAAACGAAGAGTTCAGAAGATTAAACCCCGTCAAGACGAGGTTCGGCAAGTTTGTTTTCTCCCCGAAGACGGCTGTAACAAAGGGAATCGCGGAGCTTAAAATAGTCAAATGCGGTAAAAGGCATGTCTATTATTTTTCAGGAAGCTCTTTTTTCGAAGCATCGGACCTTTTAAAAAGATGCCCGAAATACGGAATCATAGTTTCAAGTGAAATAAAAAAAGAATGCGAAGAAAAAAGCGATTTTTTATTCCGGCGGTTTTCTGAAAATTCTTTTTCAACGGACTTCAGAGATAAGCAAAGAGGGAAGACCGGTTATCAAAACAGAAAAAAACTGCGGGAAAAAGAGTATTTTAACGTCCAGAAAAAATTTTTTCCGCCTGTTGTTTTAAATAAAAAAGAACTCGGCGAGTTCAGGGAAGTTGTCGTCTGCTTTACATCCATTGAAAACAGCGATGATTTTTCGGGAACAGTGGCATCTGCTGAAAATCTTGCGGTCAAATACGGAGGATTTTTCAACAAAGCTGTCGTTGGAGACAAAGGCTGGACTCTCATGACGGTCTTCGGAGCCCCTTCCGCCGTCGAAAAACCTGTCGAAATGGCATACAGATACGCTCAAGAATTGCGGTCATTGTCACAAAATACTTCTGCGACGGGCATGGCAAGAGGGACTGTCTATGCCGGATTTATAGGCTCTGTCTGGGCAGGTGAATATACCGTAATGGGCAGATGCGTAAATCTTTCGGCAAGGCTCATGCAGAAGTCGGAAAAAGGGCGGATAATTATGGATAAAGATTCATTTTCCGCTCTGAAGGAAAAAATAAACCTGAAATCTCTGGGAAAAATTAGACTGAAGGGGATAAAAGAGGATATCCCCGTATTTCTTGCAGAAGGGATCAAAAACCGCGGAGAATTTGCGCCGGCAGTATTTGAAACGCTGGGAAGAGAAAAAGAAAAAAAGTTATTGCACAACATTTTTGAAGATGTTTTGTCAAAGAAAATCAACAAAGGGGCGGTTTTTATTGACGGAGAGCCGGGGACGGGGAAGACACAGCTCGTATCGGAAGTTTTAGACCATGAATTGGTCCAAAGAAATTTCATGGTGGTAAACTTGGCTTATGAATCAGCGGCGGGAGAAAGTCTGTCTCCCGTCATAAAATTCCTCAGAGATTACATTTATGGTGGAGGAAAAGGTTTGGATAGAGTCCTGAAAAATCTATCACTTCAAATAAAAGACATTCCTTTGAGAGAGGAGCTTTTGCGCGGAAAAAAATTTCTATCTCACTATGCCGGCGAGGAAGACTATTCTTCGGACTTTTCAGGGTTAAAACCCGAACAGCTCATAGAAAATTTTTCTTACTCATTCAAGGCGTTCATAAAAGCCATTTCCTGCGCAAAACCCGTAATTCTGGCTGTTGACGACTTTCAGTGCGCTGACTCTGACTCAGTAGAACTCGTAAAAATATTGTCGAGAAACGTCGAAAATTACCCGTTTGTCTTTGTCTTCACGTGCAGACTGAAAGATGACGGAGAGCCTCTGGATACGGGCGCTGATTTTTGCGCTGTCAAGAGATTAAAGCTGGAAAATTTTGATCAGAATCTCACGAAGGAAATGCTCAAAAAGAAGTTTGAATCCGAAAAAATTCCCGAAGAAACGGTAAAATATTTTCACGGAATAACCGGCGGCAACCCTTTTTTTTTGGAACAATTCTCCATGTATTTTCTCGAAAAGGGACTAATTGACGATAATCTGAATTTGCTCGGCAAAGGTGAAGAAATACCCGCTGACATAAATTCCGTGATAACCGCGAGGTTCGACAGGCTGACTGAAGATTTCAAAGAGACGGTTAGAAAGGCTTCTGTCCTCGGGAAGGAATTCGCAGTCGAAGTATTGACCAAAATGCTCGGCAAAAAGAGGATAGACAAAGATCTAAAATCCGGTGAAAACGCCCTGATATGGATAAGGCTTGAGAAAATCAAATATATGTTCAAGCATATCCTCATAAGGGATTCCGTATATCAGATGATACTCAAGGAAAAGCTGAGAAAGCTTCACTCTTTAGCGGCCCAAATAATAGAAGAGGTTTATTCCGCTGACTTGACGCCGCATTACAGAGAGTTGGTGTCCCATTGGGACAGAGCCGAAAAAGCCGAAAAAGTCGTCGAGATAGGAATTAAAGCGATGAATTATGCCCTTGAGATGGGCTTGAAAGAAGATTCTCTAAAATACGCTGAAACTTTGGACAGATATTTATCGGGACCTCAAAAAACAGAAAACAGAATAAGATGGACCCGCCTTCTTTCAAAAACGTCTGAATATAAAAAAGCGCTGACCCTAGCGAAGGAAGCTCTTGAAGACGCGAAGCTTTATGAAGAAAAAAAATATTATTGCTCTCTTCTCAACATCATATTCGACATATATTTGGAAACGGGAAGCCGTGAAGAAATTGAAAATGCGTTCAAGTCCGTAAAAGGTCTGCTCGGTTCAGTAGAAGATACTGTCACTAACATGGAAATCCTCGAAAATATCGCCATGTATTACCATCACATCGGACTCGAGGAGGAGGGTTATCCTTGGGCCAAAAGAGCGCTTGAAGAGGCGGAAAAACTGTGCGATGTTTCCCAGACAAAAGAGAATATGAATATGCTCGCAAAGAACTACAGCAGAAACGCCATTTTTTTCGGAAGGCAGATGGGTTTCGACAAAGTTTTCGACTATCTCGAAAAAGCCCTTGAGGTGGCTCTAAAAGCCGGAAATAGACCTGCAGAAGGCCTTTTATATGGAAACCTGGGACTTTCTTACATGGAGATAAAACTTGACCAGGATAACGCTCTTTTGTTTTTTAAAAAATCGCTCGAAATTCACGAGAAATATCAGGACAGACACGGAATTCTGGTGAACCTGAACAACATCGCGTTGATACTTTTGCACAGAAAAGAGGAAAAAGCCGCCAAAGATATGCTCGATAGAGCTTACTACATGGCGGTTGAAATGGGCGACAATGTAATGCAGATAGCCTGCCTCATAAACATCTGCGATTTCAAGAAGAGAAAAGGCTTGTTCGCCGAGGCTGTCGGCGATATTGAAAAAGCGGCTGAAAAAGCGAAGATGTGCGGAAAAGACCTTCTCTTTGCACAGACTCACGACATCAGGTTTGGTTTGAAACTTCTGACAAAAGATTTTGGAGAAGCCGAAAAAAGCAACGGAGTTCTGTTTGAAATTTCAGAAAAGCTTAGAAACGAATATCTCTTTTTTAAGTTCGAACTTAACTCTGCCCGGTATCTTTCAGAAAAAGGCGAAAAGGAAAAGGCGGAATCTTCGTTTAATGAGATGCTCGGCAAGTATTCAGACTGTTTTTACAGAGCCGAAATATTTTATATCCTCTGGAAAGCAAGCGGAGATCCGGATGCGAAAACCGAAGCTCTGTCTTTATACAAAAAGCTTGTCTATGAAGATACATCAGAATTCAAACAGCTGGCCTATCTTGAAATATTCGAAGAACTGAATTCCTGAAAAGAGGCTACCGTATCTTTCGGCGGAGCCTTTTAAAAAAATCCGCCAGCATAACAACCAGAAGGATGAAGAATATATTAATATATATTGAACTGAAACCGCTGAAAACAGACATTTTTTTGGGAAAACAGGTGAAAAAATTTAAAATCGGTTTTATAAAGTTCAATTGCCTTGCTAAAAATCCACGGAAATAAAACGACAAAACCATGCCCAAAAAACCTGCAGATATGTATAATAAAATCCGGATGATTTTAGAAAAGAGCTTTTTGTTTTCTATCTCTGAAAGACATTTTTGCGTGAAACCATCTGAGAGAGAGTCTTTTTCGTCCGCATCGGAAAGATTTTTAAATAGAAGTTCGTAATCCATAACTAATTTCCTGCAATCGCCGCATTCTTCGAGATGATTTCTGACGGAAGTGTCGGTCCCGCCGTCTTCCAGAAATATCTGGGCTGTAATCTCGTCAAGATGCTTCATTTTCCCTCTCCTTGTATTTAGATATCATATTTTTAAGGTTTTTTCGAGCCCGAAAAAGATAACTTTTTACAGTCCCGATAGGCAGAGAAAGAGAAGAGGATATTTCTTCATATGTAAAACCTTCCACATGGTAGAGATACGTAATCTCCCGTTGAATAGGTTCGAGTTTTTCCAGGCATCTTTCGAGTAGCTGGCTGTCTCCGAGATTATTATCCTGAAAGTTTTTATCGTCTTTCACTAAAGAGTAAGAAGCGATACATCCGTCGTCATTTTGGGAAAAACCATGGGGTAAACTGCCAAAATTTATTGTCTTTTTTCTTTTCTTTAATACGTTGCAGGCGTGGTTGTAGGAAATTTTTGCTATCCAAGTCGAGAGTTTGCACCCATGGTCGAAAGAACCGAGGTTTTTGTGGATCTTTATGAAAATGTCCTGGCAGGCGTCTTCAAGGTCGTCTCTGTCGTCAATCAGCTTCCCCGCGATATGAAAGACAAGTTTTTTATATGAGTCAATAAAAAAAGCCAGAGCTTCCCTGTCTCCGGAGATTACACTCCGGACAATTTCCCTTTCATCCGATAAATTCATCATTTGATTATATCAGACAAATTAATACGCTGGTTTGTTGCAGATAAATACATTTTTTTTCTGCAACATTTTTGCCCTTTGAGATGTCTTATCCTTCAAAAGGAGGTCTGAAAATGGAAGATTTTTTACCCATGGCTGTTTTTTTCGGGACAGTTTACGGAATCGTAAAACTATCTATAGACTACCACCTGAAAAAAAAGCTCATAGACAAGGGCGAGGGCGGCGTTGACCTGAACAAGTTGTCCCAAAACGGATCTTCGAGCATAATTTTGATGTGGGCTATGGTTCTCATATCCCTTGCGGCGGCTCTTCTTCTCGGATTTTTGTTTCCAACCGGAATCAGAGGCACTGCAGTTACAGCAATGATGCTCGGTTTAAGCGGGTTAAGTCTGGTTATTTATTTCGTTTTAGCCAAAATCCTCAACAGGAAGAAACCCTGACCTTTCTGCCTGCCGTTTGACCGGGGGAAAATCCCCCGGTTTTTTTCAAAAAAATCTGGTAAAATCTTTTTGTCATGAAAGAGCATATCCGGAAATTCACGGATTCAGTCAGCCTTTACTCCCCAAGAGAAGGAAATTACGAAGTAGTTCTTAACAACATCAAAGAAATGAAGAAATTCAGCTCCGTGGAATGCCATGTGGTCCTCTATCCGTTTTCAGAATCCGTCTCTTCAAAGGATTTTATTTTCTCTCCTTTCGAAGAATACGTCACGGACATTCTCGCAAAACAGAGATCGGCTTATGCCCAGATGACGGACAGGTTCGGAAATGTTTTCGGACTTATTCTCGGTGTTTTGATAGTAATAGTGTTTGCAGTCTTCAAACCGTCCGACCTTCTGTCCATAGAGTCTCTCGTATCGGTAATAGCCTCTTATCTCATAGGCAAGGAGATATGGGACGATATTGAAAATATACTGATAAATCTGACGAAAAAAATGCCTGTCAGAATGATAGAAAACTATTACAGGTTTGGGCTCGAAAAACATTCAACTCTTACCTTGTATTCATTGTACGCCAAGAAAAGAAGACACGGCAGGGAAACCCTTATCCCCGAGAAGATTGACTTTATCCAGCACAGCAATTCACAGACACTAAGGCTTTTTTTCTCGGGGTCTGACATCAGGAAAATACCTGAATCTTCGGCATTCATTGCCGGCATCGCTGTTGACCCTTTAAAAGAGAAAGATTTTGTCAAAAAAGGCTTTCTCTTCGGAGTCAAACTCAGCTTCTCGAGAAAATTCCTCTTTTTCAGAAAGAGTACTGAGATTTTTCAGTCGCTCGACGCCGGAAAGCAGGGTTGTCTGGATGAGGCGGGAAAATGGCACGAAAAAAAGGCATTCAAGAGGGAGACAATCTCTTTTTGGAAAATGAAGGCTTTTCTGTCAAAAAGCCTTCTCAAAGAATTTTCTCTTGTATCTGAAGAAAAATGATATTCACAAGTGCCTGAAAAAAGCCGTTCCGGTTCCGGTCCTTCCGTCCATCAGAACCGTCAAACCTTCCGGGGCTGAAAGATGCGCACAGTAATCCCTTTTTTCGACACATTCTTTGTCATCGAGAAATTCCCATTTAATGAAATCTTTTTCGCTTTTGTAGGGAACCGTCAGGTAACCTATGTTCAGCGTTGTTATGTTGTGGAAGAAGTGAGAACCAAGAGAAGGGTCTATCTGAAAATCCTTCATGCCGTATTCGACTATTGTCCTGGCTCCCGATATCTGATTCCACTTTACGGGAATGCCGAGAAGCCTGTCACTCGTCCCCCAGCGGCCGGGGCCTATGAGGAGATAAGGTTTTTTGGAATCCTTGAGTTTCTTGTTGAAATGCTCCACTTCCCCGGCTATTTTTAAGGTCTCCATTTTGTTGAACCTGTCGGGGAGGACATAGACAATGTCTTTTATTTCGTCAACTCTTCCGTTGCCGAGAGCCTGCGAAGTAGAAATAAAAAGGTCCCTCCCTTCGATTTCTGATGAGTCAATTTCAAAATGGTCGAAATTTCTTATAAAAGGTTTGAGCTGTAAAATATAGAAAACAGGCCTCCTGCCGAGTTCCACGGCGAACTCTATCTCGACAGGAGTGCCGAGGGCGGTGTTGAAAACCGCCAAAAGTTTCTGCAGGATATCTGAAAGAGGAAACGCTCCGTATTTGAGGATGTTGGAAAAATTCACAACTCTGGGGCCCTGGACGCCGAGATATCCTGAAAACCTGTTGTTTTGGAAGTCCCAGACAGAAGCTATGTCCTTCAGAGAATCATCTTTTTCCGCATCTTCGAGAGAAGATTTAGTTAATGTGATGTCTTCTCCAAGAGAAAGGTCAAAATCGCTCTTTTTCATGTCGAGAGCCCAAAAATAGTTCTGGGAATTTTTCAGCTGATCTTCAGCGGAATAGAAGTCAATTTTAGGGTGTTTTGGACAGAACCTGTAAGCTCTGTCTCCGTCAACTACATAGGTTCCAAGCCCGAGGGCGACGACTGCGATACCGTCTTCGGGTTTTATATAGGAAACCGGATAGTAGTTATAAGACTGCGCAACTCCGGAGAAAGAGGGGTAAAACCTTCCGTTGCGCGAATTGCCCACAAGTTTCTGAATGACGACAGCCATTTTTTCCTCTTCGATGTTGTAACCGATTGATTCAAAATAAGTTTTGGCAACCCTCGAATAGACTGACGAATAGACGAGTTTGACAGCGTCGGTAAACTGTTTGAACCTCGTCTCAAAATTGTAATAGGAGTTCGGTATAATATAAGTTTCATAAATTCCTGAAAAAGGGTGGGAAATGGAATCTTCAAAAATCGCTGTTGACCGGACCGCGAGAGGGTGGCTGATTTCCCGCAGTAAAACTCTGAATTTTTTTTCAAGTTCTTCCGGGAGTTTTGACGAAAGAAACTTATGTTTTATCTTGTCGTGGTCGTTCTCGTCTATTGCAAATTCTTGAAGTTTGTTTTCTTCCATGAACTCGTCGAAAGAATCCGTTCCTACTACGTATGTTTTTGGAATTTTTATGCTCGCTCCAGGGACTGAATTCTCAAGAGCGCTGTTTTGGAGCAGAGAGCTGATAAAAGCAATTCCTCTGCCTTTACCCCCTAACGCTCCAGGGGAAAGCCTGACAATGCTGTCGCCTTCAGTCAGGTATTTGTCGTCGAAATTGATTATCTTGCCCTTGGATTTCTTGTATTCGACGAGCTTTGAAAGGTTTGAAAGATGGAATTTTATCTCTCTGGCACTTTCAAAATCAGACGAACTCATCTTCCTGAGACTCTGGGCTATCTTGAACTCGCCTCTGGCGGCGAACCAGGTCGAAAAGTCGTTTCCCGCGAAATGATAGAGTATAGAACTCTCAGGAATTTTCTCGATCACATTTTCGAATTCTTCAAGATTCCTCGCCTTGTTTATCGTCTCTCCGTCTTCGGATTTGAAGATAAAAGGACCGAAGCCGAGGTCATTTTTCACGAAATCTCTTACACGGGACGACAGTTTTTCTGAATTTTTATCTATGAAAGGAACTTTGAGATCACGGGCTTTCTCGGAAGAAGAAGGCTCCGATGACTGAAGGAGAACGAGAATGCCGGGATCTTTCTCTCTAAGCTTTTCTATCAGCAATATGCCGGCACTATCATCCAGACAGCCTTCTTTCGGAAATCGCCGGTCTGTTATCACGCAAATAATGTATTTTTCGAATCTCTGATAAAAATCAACGGCTTCTTCGAAAGATGTAGCCAAAAGTATTTTAGGCCGGGTTTTATATCTTGTGATCTTTCTTTTCTCGTCGAATTTTTCGTCAGAGATAAGTTCATGTGTTTGCCTAATTATCTCTCTGTATAAAAGAGGAAGGTATTTCGAATAATATACGGGGGAGTCTTCGACGAGGAGAATCACCCTGACAGAAGCAAGAGAGGTGTCGTTGACGGAGTTTTTAGAGTCTTCGACATATTTGCTCATGGCGAGGAATATTTTCGCGTCACCGTTCCAGATGAATATTCTGTCAACAGCGCTGGGTCTGTCTTTCCACTGCTGAATGATTTTCAGGTCGGAATTGTCGTTGAGAAGAAGAAAAATGGGTATGTCAGGGTCAATTTCTCTTATCGCGAGGCTCATTTCGTAGGGCTGAAAATCATCTATCCTCATAGTCAATATGACGAGATCAACTTTTTTCTCCTTGACGGCCGCGACGGCTTTTTCTTTTGAATAAACCGAAGTTATCCTCGGCGCGTCAGCGAGGCTTATCTTGAAATATTCCGCAAAAATCATGTCGCTGAGAAGCCCTTCTTCTTCGAGAATGTATGAATCATAGAGAGTAGCCACGAGAAGTATTTCTCGGATCTTAAAAGGAGACAGATCTCTGTTGATATCCGAACTTATCCTTATGTTTTCTTCGTATTGAGACAATTCGGTGTTATTCATCTTTACCCTCTGCCTTGTTCCTTAAAAAACCTATTGCGTAGGATGAGTCGCCGTCCATGACAACTTCACCTGTAAATCCGGGGGATGTTTTTTCAAGATCTATAAGCCTTATGACATCTTCAAAAGACTCTTTTTTATCTGCTGGAAGATTTACGTAATCGGACAGGCTGTTTTGAGACAGAGAAAAGAAATTTTGATTAAAGAGAGAGTCTTCATCGTCGGGATATAGAGGAAGATATCTTATCTGAGACTCTACGAGGTCCTGGAAAAAATGAGTTCCGAAAGACAGCTCGGGAAGATATCCTTTTTTCTTTTTGGCTATTTCGACGAGCATTGCCGTGTTGTTGATGTCGCTGTATGTAACTCTAACGCCGAGTTTTATGTCTCCTCTGCTACCCCATCTGCCTGGGCCTGCCAGTATGAATTTTTTTCTCGGGAGCTCTGAGTTGAGCTGAGAGACTATTTTTCCTACGTTAATAAGATCGTTGAGGTCTTCGAGGGAGTCGTAGGCTAAAGGGTCAACATAGACAATGTATCTGATGTCCTTGACGACTGAGTTGGTGACGTATTTTTTTGCCGTAAAGAGTATTTTTTCCGGGGGGATTTCTCTGGGCATGGAGACGGAAATTATCTCTTTTGAATGGCTCTGAGGTCTGCATTGGAGAAGATAAAATTTGTCTTCGGCCGCGTCGAAGGCGAACTCAATGTCAACGGGATAGCCCAAAGCCTTTTTCAGCACATCGAGCATTGTCGTTATGTAATTGATGAATCTGCCTTTTTTGATTAGATTAGAGAAGGTTATTAAGGGGTCTCCCTTGGAAAGGTCAATGTAACTGCCGACGGATTGGTGAAGCTGACCCTCTGAGTAAAGCGATATGACGTCGGTGAGACCGGGAAGAGAAGAGCCGACTTCCTCTATGAGTTTTTTGAGGGGAAGAGTTTCGAATTTTTTCGACTCGAGGTTTATGACGTCTATGCATTTTTGGGAATAGTGAAACGACTCTTCCGGTGTCGAATTGACTTTCAAACCCGGCTGACCTGGACATAAAATCAGCGGGTAGTCGTCTCCCACTCTGTCAACAGCTCTTGTGCCGAGACCGGCGACAAGGCGTATAATGCCGTCTTCTTTCTTAATCCTCGGCGACCATCTGAATTCGTTGTCTGTGAATGCGACACCTGCGAAAGCCGGAAGGTAATATTTTCCAACTTTTGTTCCGACGACCTCCTGTATCATCAGAGCCATTTCTTCGTTGAAATCGAGGAGTCCGTTCTCTCTCCTGTATTCAATGACGTCGGGGCTGAACACGCTCGAATAGACCTCTTCAACGGCATCTATCAGAGCTTCGAGGCGTTCTTTTTTTGAGCCTTGGTTTGACACGAAAAGGCTCTTGTATTTTCCCGCGAAAGCGGCTTCCGGGCTGTCTTCGAGAAGGCTTGAAGAGCGGACTATTATAGGTGAATCGCCGAAGTCGTCGAGTGCATTGCTCAGCATTGTTATAAATTCGAGGGGCATTATTGAGTTTTTGAAAATCTGCTCAATATATGGGTATTCTCTTCGTATCTCTATGGGATCGTGATACTTGACTCTCTGAAATTCTTCAAGGGCATTTGAATGAAGAAAATCGAAAATGCCGTCTGAGGTGACAAACCATGTTTTCGGAGTCCGGATTTCTCCGAGAACGGGAAACTCAGCGGATTTTATTTTTAGTATCTGTCTTGCCCTTATCATTCCGGCGGCTTTCCCGCCCAGCTTTCCGTTGCCTTTGGAAGGCCCTATGGTCTTGTTCATTATTTTGATGAAGTCGTCGATTGTTATGTGGTCTTTAAGCGTGTTTATGTAGGAAAGGTTGTTGCTCAGGAATCTCCTTATCAGGGCAACACGGATTCCTATCCTGTCCTCTTGGGCCAGGGCATCCTTGAGATGCGGCTGGTTTGAAAAAGTGTATAGGGCGTTTTGTATCTCATCGAAGGCGACGTCCCTTTTTTCAGCGGTTTTGAGAAGAAAACTTACGTTTTCGTTTTTTATCCACAGCCTTATTATTTCTGTTATTTCTTCCTCTCCAAGCTCGCTCTCGGCTATGTTGAACACTTCGCCGATAAGTTTTTCGAGGATCTGAGTGTTTATCCTCGGATGCGGCTGGTTTTCGTCGAGACTTTCCTCGAAATCGAACATAGTCACGGATTTGTCGATGTTGAATACAATGTCCTCTATTTTGGTAATGTCTTTTTTGAAAAGATGATTCATCATCCTTCTGCCGAGTCTTTTATAGAGGTTGGGATTAGCCTCTTCGAGGAGGTCTATTATTATTCTCCATTCCGGTTTTTTAGGGGACATATTCACTCCGCTTTAGGAAAAGGGGCGGCACAAACCGCCCCTGAAAGAAATTCAGATCAGACCCAGCCTCTTATCCTGCACGATTCGGCGACCCTCTGAACGGAAATCATATAGGCGGCGTCTCTCATGTATATGTTCTGTTTTTTAGCCAGATCCGCAACCGCCCTGTATGCAGAAGTCATTTTTGTGTCGAGATTGTGAAGAACCTCTTCCTTTGTCCAGAAATAGTTCATATTGCACTGGACCTGTTCGAAATAACTGCATGTTACTCCGCCCGCGTTGGCGAGAAAATCGG
Organism: uncultured Desulfuromonadaceae bacterium; assembly: GCA_964397545.1. Lineage (GTDB taxonomy): Bacteria > SDB-A > SDB-A > SDB-A > SDB-A > JAFGIG01. The sequence goes on from CAYNIW010000001.1 coordinate 104,209, forward strand.
GAACTATATAGATTCCTTTCTCTTTGAGGTGTTTGTCGGCCTCCGGTGTCGTCGGTCCGTTCGCGCCTTCCGCTATGAGTTTAACCGAAGGTTTTATCTTAGAGACATTTTCACCTGTGATTTGGTTTTCAAGAGCCGCGGGAACAAGTATTTCAGCCTCCTGCTCGAGCCATGCTTCCCCTGGAAGAACTTCATATCCGAGAGATTTGGCTTTTTCTTTATTGATGCCTCCGAACCTGTCGGTTATCTCGAGCAGTTCGTCAATATCGAAACCTTCAGTTTTTCTGAATGAGTATGAGGTCTGGTCTTCCTGGTCCCAGCAAGAGACGCACACTGGAGTCCCCCCGTATTCGACGAAAAGCCTTATCGCGTATTGACTGACGTTCCCGAATCCCTGAAAAGACGCTCTCGACTTTTTGACATCGAGACCAATGTCCTTGAGCGCTTCTCTGACTGTGTATATTACGCCGTATCCCGTAGCTTCGGTCCTGCCGAGAGAACCGCCCACGCCGACCGGTTTTCCTGTTATCATGCCCGGATATTTGCCTTGATGTATCTTTTCGTATTCGTCGAGCATCCAGATCATGTGCTGACCGGATGTCATTACGTCCGGAGCAGGCACGTCCTGAAAAGGACCTATGTCGTATGATATCTGCCTGATCCATCCTCTGCATATTCCTTCCTGTTCTCTTTCAGAAAGATGATGAGGGTCGCAAATTACTCCGCCCTTGCCGCCTCCGAGAGGTATATCGACTACGGAGCACTTCCACGTCATCCACATTGCCAAAGCTCTCACCGTGTCGAGAGTTTCCAAGGGGTGAAAACGAATTCCGCCTTTACAGGGACCCCTCGAATCGTTGTGCTGGACCCTGAATCCTCTGAAGACTTTCACAGAGCCGTCGTCCATCCGGACCGGAATGCTGAAGGAATACTCTCTCAGAGGAGTGCGAAGTAAATCTCTTGTAGCCTGGTCGAGGCCTAACTTGTCGGCAGTATTGTCGAATTGCTGCTGGGCCATTTTGTAAGCATTGAAAGACTTCTCAGACACAGACACCTCCTATGAATAAATTAATAAAAAATATTACAGATAGGTTATTTTAATGTATTTTATGTTATAAGTTAACCACAATAGAAAAAACCCTTGCGCAGAACCGAATCAAAAAATATCATTTTTATCAGGAGGCTTTATTAGTATGAAAATAAGGAAATACAGAAAAAGCGATTATGAAGGACTGATACTTCTCTGGGAAAAAAGCGGACTTCCGTTTAAAACAAGGGGAAGAGACGCCAAAGAAGAGACTTTCAGACAGTCCAAATTCGACAACACGCGCTATCTCGTCGCGGAATCAGAAGGAAAGATTATGGGAAGCGTCTTTGCGACTCACGACGGGAGAAAAGGATGGATAAACAGACTCGCCGTGGACCCTCTTTTTCAGGGGAAAGGAATAGCTGGCGTCCTTGTCGAAGAAGCGGAGCGTTGGTTTTACGAGCTGGGGATAAAAGTTTACGCGTGCCTGATAGACGAGGAAAACGAAAGGTCTAAGAAAGTTTTTGAAAAAAAGGGATACTCTCTCAAAGACCACATAAAATATTTTGTCAAAAAACCTTTGGGCGATGTCTGATATATCCTCAAACAAGCTGGTCGTCTTCGATATGGACGGGACTCTTTACAGGTCTGAAACATCTTTCCTGCCGGCGGTAAAATCCCTGCTCAAGGAAAACGGACTAAATGTTCCCGCAGACGAGTTTTTATTTCGCTTCATAGGCGAACCCGACAGTGTTTTTGTCCAGTGGCTAAAAGAGTTAAAAGCGGAAAAGCCCGCCCATATTCTATACAGAGAATTTCAAAGAGCCGAACTCTGCGCTGTTGAGAGGGATGGACAACTGTATGAAGGAGTGGTATTTCTTCTCGGCTGGCTCAAAGAAAAAGGTTTTAGACTCGCCGTTTGTTCAAACGCCACTGAAATATACTTAAATACAGTGCTGAAAAAGTTCAATCTCTTCACTATGTTTTCATTTCTGAGAGTTCCCAAAGGTTCGGAAAGCAAAACTCTGATGCTGAGCGAGATAAAAAGCAAATTCAATCCTGGAATAGGATTCATGGTAGGGGACAGGTCGCACGACATGAAGGCGGCAATTGAGAATTGTTTCGTCTTCATCGGGGCGCTCTACGGGTTCGGGAGAAAAGAAATAGAAGACACAGATTATTGCGTCGAGAAACCCGCGCAGATAAAGGCTCTAATTGAAGATTTAGCTTAAGCGGCCGAAATCTGATTTTTGGAGCAGGGTGAGGGATTGTGTTTTACCGGCGTCGAACCAGAATTTTCCTCTGTCTTCAAGAAATCCGATTTTACCTAAAAACTGAGAAGAGAGATAAAAATCAATTATTGAAAACGCTTCTTCGGGCGCCATAACATCAAATATAGCTGAACTTGCGCAGTGAATTCCCGAAAAAGCGAATTCAGTCAAAAAGTTTGTGGTTTTTACTTCTTCTCCTGTTTTCCTGCCCTGTAAAAAGCCGTTTTTTCCGAATAAAAGCTGTCTTGAGGAACTTCTCTTCTTGACGGAAAGAGTCGCGGTGTTGCCGGATTTTTTGTGATAATCATAGAGACATTTGATGTCTGTGTCCGATATAACGTCCACGTTGTGGATGAGAAAGCTGTCGCCGTCTTTTAAAAAATCTTTAGCCCAGAAAATCCCTCCGCCGGTTCCGAGAGGACGGCGGGTTTCCCGGGAGATGAAGATTTCAGCGCCGAAAGAGTTTTTGGACCGGATAAATGCTTCTATTTCGTCAGCGAAGTGGTGGACGTTGACTGCAATTTGGTCGAAACCAGAGGAAACGAGCTTTCGAGCGACAATTTCAATGAGTGGGGTTTCTCGGATTTTTATGAGCGCTTTCGGAGTTTTTAAGGTCAGCGGCTTGAGTCTTTCACCCAGACCCGCCGCCAGTATCATCGCTTTCAATTCACTACGCTTCTTCAGAGTGAAAGATGAGAACTTTAAGCTCTTTATTTTCCGACAATGATTCTTTGATCTTTTCGGCACAGAAGACAGACCTGTGTCTTCCTCCTGTGCACCCGAAAAAAACGTCGAGGTGTTCAAAACCTCTTTCGAGATAGTTATCGACAGCAGAGAGAATTATTTCGCGGACATTTCGGATGAAAAGATCGAATCGCGGGTCATTTTGTATGAAGGAAGCTATAAGGTGATTTTTCCCGGATAAATGCGCCAAAGACGGAATTCTGCCCGGGTTTGAAAGATGCCGGCAGTCAAAGACGAAACCGCCCCCGTGGACGCTCAAGTCTCTGGGGATGCCTTTTCTGTATGAAAAACTTTTTATCCTGACCGTAAGAGCTCCCTGAACGGTGGAAGGGGTAAGGGAAAAGACAGCTTCATGGGATTTTTTGAGAGCTTCCGAAATGTGCGGAAATGACTTTTTGTCCAGCTCAGCAATTATTCCGAGAGCGTTTTCTATTGCCTGCAAAACGCAGTGTTTGAAATTTGTTTTTTGTTCGTGAAAGCCCCTGAGTCCGTATGCTCCGAGGTTCTGAAGGAGCCTTAAAAGGGCGCAAACAAGAAATCCTTCTCTGAAAAAAAAAGTTTCGCCGATAAGTTCCGGACCCGCGATTTTAACGTAAAAATCTGTCAGTTTTTCTCTCTCCTCTTCGAGGAGCCCGGCTCTCGTCTGGTGAATAAGGGAAGCGGCGTCGTATTGAAGAGGGCCTTTTCTGCCTCCTGCGTAGTCTATTACCAACAATTCGCCGTTTTTTAAGTAAAGGTTCCTCGATTGGAAATCTCTGTGGACGAAAAAATTTTGCGGAATTCTCATAAAATGAGAACTGAGCCGAGTGAAGTCTTTGTCAAGAGATCTTTCATCGAAAGATACGTTAAACAATTTGAGGAAACAGTATTTGAAATAATTCAGATCCCATGAGACGGATTTTCGGCTAAATCTTCTGACGGGCATGCACTTCGAATAGTCTATTCTCTTGGCGACTTCGGTCTGCATAAGAAGGAGAAATTCGAGCGCTTTGGTGAAAAGCGACATAATAACGTCTCTTTCACCGGTCTGGGAAAGAGAGGTCGTTTTTTTATAGAGAGATTCTTCTCCTGCGTCTTCACAGAGTAAAATATTCTTTTCAGTATCAGAAAAATATATTTTCGGAACCCTGACACCGGATTTTTCGAGTATAAAGGTGATGTATGAAAAAACCTCAGCTTCCTTTTTCGATGAAAACAAAATGGCGGCGGCCGCATGGTTATTTGATTTCAGTTTTACGACGGTCTTTGTGCCGTCGGTCGATTGGACTGCGGAATACTCAGCAGATTCGGCGCCGAAAAAACGCTTGAACAAAGAAACTGCCGAAAGGGTCCTTTGAGTCAAGTTTTTAAGCTCTTTTTATTATGTTAATCAGAACGCCTTTTTTTCTGAGATAGTCCATGACAAAAGAGAAATTATTTTCTTCCCTGCCGATTTCTTCGGGAGGGAGAATGCCTTTCCGGCTGATTTTACCCTCGAGAACAAGCCTGCTGACCGCGCAACAGGTATAGCCTGTCGTTCTCGCCATGGAGAGGACTTTCTCTTTTTCGTCGTAGTAGTCGGTCAAGGTGTATTCCATGAGTTCTTTGCCGTTTTCTGAATCTGATTCAATAAAGATTTTCATGCAAGTGACGTCCCTGTCCTTGTCGTTGATTTTCCATTTTTCAGAAAGAAGTTTGTCGCTTAAATTGCAAGGTTTTATCTCGGCGCCTTCAACTTCGACGGGAATTTCAGAAAAGAAACCGGAGTCTTTTAAGACTTTAAGATATTCATAGGTTTTGGGGTAACGCAGGGTTTTTTCCGACATGAAAGGAATGTCCGCGGTTTTTACAAGAGTTCTCAGTCCGTCCGTGTTAAATGCAGTCAGAGTGCCTATGCCTTCAAAATCGATATTCTCCGGTTCTGAAAGAGCCTCTTCAAAGACGACATCTCCGTTTTTGACTAATCTCGCTTCCCTGACGTATTCCGCGATAACATCAGAGGGTGAAAACACCGACTTGTATTCAAACGGGGCGAATCTTGCCCTCACAAGACCTCCGACAAGACACTTGTAGGAAGAGATTTTGCCTTTTTGCAGGTGAAATCCGAGAATGATGTTGCATAGTCCGGGTGCCACTCCGCAGTCAACTATAGCCGTGACTTTTTTTTGTTTTGCTTTTTCTTCGAGAGAGAAAGGATCTTCGGCGAAGAAAGATATATCGACGGCATCAGTTCCGGTTTCGATGACTTTCTCGAGAGTTTTGTAGCCCATAAATCCCGGAAGGGCTATCACTGCGAGGTCCGCTCCCGAAATCGCTTTTTCAAACTGACGGGGATCGGAAAGATCGCTTTCAAGAGCTATCACGCCTGACGCGGATATGAGTTTATTAAGCCTTGCGATGTTTTTATCCGCGCAGGAGACTTCATAATCTCTGCTGAGGTCAGACGCTATAAGACTGCCGACTATACCTGAACCAAGAACTGTTATCCTTTTCATTATTCCTTCTCCGAGTATTTTTTATCGAGTTCACAGAGAGATTGGGCGAGAATTTTCGTGAAAAAAAATATATCTTCTATATGCATATATTCGTCTGGCTGATGCGCCATATTCTCTCTCCACGGGAAAACAGGACCGAAAGCCACCGTGTTTTTGAAAGCCCTCGCGTATGTTCCTCCGCCTATTGCCACAGGCGGCGTCAAATCTTTTGTGTTTTTTCTGTAAACTTCCAAAAGCGTCGAAACGAGCGGTGAATTTTCCGGAACATGCAGTCCGGGGACGAACTTTCCCTGCGTTATCTCTATATGCGGAGATCTAATATTCATGAAAGCTTTTTTTATGTCGTTCTCGGAAACACTTACGGGTGATCTAACGTCGAGATGGAGAAAGAGTTGTCCTTTTCTGGTTTCGAGCAGGCCGGGATTCATTGTGAGTTCGCCGGACACGTCGTCCTTGAAATACACACCGAGCTTTTTACCATTGTGGTCGCCTAATATGAAATCATTGTAAAATTTGACAAATCCGTGAAATGGATCTTCTTCGGGCATTACGCGGCTTAAAAATCTAAAGAGTTCAGAAAAAGCGTTTTTTCCCTTTTCCGGAACGCTCGCGTGAGCGGATTTACCATGAGCCGATATTGACTTTTCCCCTTTTTCCTCTTCTACGGTAATTTCTCCGGCGAAATATTCATGAGCGGTCTTTTTCAGTGCTTCCACTGGTGCTTTTTCGTCTAAAACGGCAATCGCCCAGTCGGGGACCATGTTGACGGCTGAACCGCCGGAAATAGATTTTATCAGGTTTGATTCCAGAGACGTTGAAAATGAAAACCTTGAAATATTTTTTTCAGCATAAATCACAGGAAACTGCGAATCCGGAGTTATCGCCCAGTCAGGATGCTCTTCGTTCTTTTTGTAGTTTTCCACGCAATCCCATCCCGTTTCTTCGTCGCCTCCGAGTATAACGCGAAGCCTTCCGCGGATATTACCGGTTTTCTGGAGAAGGTGAAGGGCATAAAGAGCGCAGACGGCAGGGCCTTTGTTGTCTTCCACTCCTCTTCCGAAAAGCTTTCCGCTCTCAACAGTTCCCGAAAACGGCGGGTGTTTCCAGCCCTTTTCTGCCGGCACGACATCTACGTGGCATAAAACAGCACCCAAGGGGCCTTTTGTTCCGGATTGAAAAAAAACGTAATGGCCGTCTTTCGAAAATGTTTGGAGTCCGAGTTTTTTTCCTATGGCAAGAGACGCATCGAAAGCTGAAGCAATATCCTTTCCGAAAGGAGCTCCGGGAAGAGGAGCGCTTTTGAGGCTTGGGATGCTCAGCATGAGCTGAATGTCAGATATCAAACTGTCTCTAACCGAATCAAGTTGCCTTTCTATTTCATTCATAAAAACCCTTTCTCATTTTACTTCGATATCCGGCAGGAAACCTCCGTCCCAACGGCTTATTTCAATATTGTCATTGACGCACCATACTGTAATTTGATCGCCGGCGGCGGAAGGGTCGAGGACGGTTTCGATGCTTATGTTTCTCTCCCTTGAAAGTGATGTGAAAAAAGAGGAAAGCTGGTGGGAAATGAAATCGTAAAGCCTGCGCGGGCACCTTATCTGGATCGTTTTACCTGAAAGCTTGACAGATATATTTCTTAGCCAGCGCTTCATGGAAGATGTGATGTAATAATCTTCGAAAAGAAGTCCTGATCCTTTGCAGAAAGGACAGCTTTTCTGCAGATTTTGAACAACCGAAGGCCCAGTCCTTTTCCTCGTCATCTGCAGAAGACCGAATTCGCTTATGGGCAGAGTTTGGTAACTCGTTTTGTCTTTCGCCATGTGTTTTTCAAACTCGGCTCTTACGGATTTTCTGTGCTCTTCAGACTGCATGTCTATGAAATCAACTACGATTAAGCCTCCGAAGTTTCTCAGTCTCGCCTGTTTGGCGATTTCCTTTGCCGCTTCGAGGTTTATCTTGTAAGCGAGTTCCTCAGGGTTGTTTATTGTCGAGTATCTGCCGCTGTTGACGTCTATAGCCACGAGAGCTTCTGTGTGCTGAAATATGAGGTATGCTCCGGATTGAAGGGGGACTATCGGTGAGAACAGCTTTGTGATTTCGTCTTCTATTCCGAAATATTCGAATACGGGATGCTTTTCTGAATATAATTTCACTTTTTTAAGCAGGTCGCCTGATTTGTTTGTCGAGGTTAAATTTCTCTGTATTCGTTTGAAAAGCTGAGGGTTGTCTATGACGAGCTGTTCGGTTGACCCGAGCAGATGATCGCGGAGTATCCTTAGAATAGGGTCATCTTCAGTGTGGAGAAGCGCGGGGGCTTCTTTCTTTTTGGAGAGTTCCTCGATTTCCATCCATTTAGATTTCAGAATTTCAAGGTCGGATGTTATCTCGTCTTTAGTCCTGTTCTGGGATTCAGTTCTTATAATTATGCCGAAATCTTTTGAGACAATCTCATGCCCAATGGCTTTGAGTCTTTTTTTCTCGTCGCGGTTCTTGATTTTTCTTGAAATGCCTACGATTCTTCTTCCGGGCATGAGGACTGAATATCTGCCGGGTATTGAAATATATGTTGTCGCCCTGGGCCCCTTTTTACCCATGGGCGATTTTGTTATCTGCAGGTATATTACCTTGCCTTTCTCGAGCCGCTGTTTTTCTAAAGGGGTGTCGTCATCGAATTCTATGGAATCCGACATAACTTCGGAGAGGGGCAGAAAAGCGGCTTTTTCCTGCCCAATGTCCACAAAAGCGGCGTTCAAACCGGTGTTTACCTGAGTGACAATGCCTTTGTAAATGTCTCCAACAAATTTTTTCCTGTCGAAAGTCTCTATGAATATATCTGAAAGTCTTCCGTTTTCTATCACTGCCACGCGAAGTTCTTCGTCGTATGAATTAATGAATATTCCGTTTTCCATTGTTTACCTCGGATTTATTTCTGTTCTTTCCCAAATTAAGTTTTTCTGCATATTAAAGTATTCGGCAAGTTCTGAAGGCCTTGCCGAACCGTTTTTTCCGAACAAGACACTGAATAAAACTCCTTCGTCTGTCTTTTCGATTTTAAGGACAAAATCCCTGAGATTTACTTTCTTTACCCTTCCAGAAGTATTTCTTTCAATAAAACATTCGCTGCCCGAAAGAAAGCTCTTTATTTTTTCATCCGAAACCGCGGCTCCCCTGCAGAAATATTCTATTTCAAGTTCGGAAGATGTTATCGGTGTCGGCTTCTGGCCGAACATGAAAAGGTCTATTAACCCAATTCCGGAGGGGAAATGTTTTTCCGATGAAGATAAAAAATCCCTGTTTAGAGGTTCTTTAGATGAAAAATCAAGCAGTTCTGTTTTTGAAACTATCCCGCAGGGAAGAGGAGGACCGTAATTTACGAGAGGCTTGGGCCTCTTTCCCTCAGAATATGGGATTTTCACTCCAGCCCTTCTAAGAGAGCGCAGAACAGCGGACGTCAGTTCAAGATGCGAAAGAAACCTGAGAGGGATGTCCTTTGAGTATTTAAGCCTGTAATAAAAGACCGTGTCTTCTTTTATCTCCCAAATCTGAACAGGGATTTTTTGTTTTGCAGAAGGGAAATCTGACGGGAGGCTTTTACAAAGAATTTCTTTTTCTATTTTTATCATAGACCATCTTTCAGGAGCGCCGGAGGAATTTTGGAGTTCTTTTTCAAAATTGACGCCCGATTCTTCCAGCGATTTCCGCCAGATTTCATAACTGAAAGTTTCTCTCCATTGATCAAACCTCGCACCTGCTTTGAAAGCGGACAACACTGCCGAAGAAACTCTTTCATCCCCTCTGGCTATAATGCCTTCTATCGCTGCGGATCTGGGATCTCTGAAATGGATAAATCTCCGAATCTTACTCAATCCGTCCGAGAGAGTTCTGTATTTTTCGGTCACTTCTTCCGGGGTTGCCTGAGAATTTGTCTCAAAAGGCGTATGAGGCCTCGGAACGAAAGGCGCTATCGAAACTCTCGGTTTGCCAAATTTAGTTGCGAAAAAAAGCTCCTTTACGATTCTCACTATGTCTTGAATATCAGAGTCCTTTTCTCCTGGAAGTCCCACCATGAAATAAAATTTAACTCTGTTGAATCCGTTTTTCACGGCTTTTTCGACTGAAGAAAAAATATCTTCGTCTTTCATTATTTTTCCTATGGAAAATCTAAGGCTTTCGTTACCGGCTTCGGGAGCGAGAGTGAGGGTTCTGTGGCCCAGAACGCCGGCTGTTTTCAATGTTTCTTCACTTATGCTGTCTGCTCGAAGTGAGGGAAGAGAAAGGGATATGTTGTTTTTTTTAAGATAAGGAAACAGTTCAACGAGTATCCTGTCGAGTTCAGGGTGATCGCTCACCGAAAGGCTGAGGAGCGAGAGTTCTTCCCACCCTGTCGTTTGGAGTCCTTTTTTCGCAATATAGACGACATCTTCGGCGCTTCTGTGTCTTGCATTTCTCGATACACACCCCGCCTGACAGAACTTGCATGTCCTCGAACAGCCTCTGGATATCTCGACAACCTGTCTGTCGTGAGTTACTCGCATGAACGGCAGAATAGAAGGGACAGGCGCGTCCTGGCGCCTGAGTTGGTCTACTCTCAGGTAAAACGCTTGACCCTCGGGATAGTCCGGAGTGAAAACACCATTCAGGCGCGAAAGTTCTTTTATGAACTCTGACCTTTTGATTTTTCTTTTTTTGTATTGTCTTGCCAAATTTCCAATTTCGAGAATCACGTCTTCTGCTTCCCCTGCGACGAAAGCGTCTATAAAACGAGACCACGGAGAAGGATTGAGAGCGGATGGTCCTCCCGCGATTACGACCGGCATGCCCTCGGAGCGTTCATTTCTGCAGACCGGTATTCTGCCGAGGACAAGAATGTTAATCATATTTGTCGCGTCGAGCTCGCATTCGAGAGAGAATCCGAGAACAGGAAATTCACTGGCAGGAGTCCCGCTCTCGAGAGATAAAAGAGGCAAGCCGGCTTTTATGAGTTCTTTCTCGAGGTCAACAGCAGGAGAAAAGAGCCGTTCTGTCTGATATCCGTTTTTATTCAGGATATAAAAGAGTATCTGAATCCCGAGGTTGGACATTCCTAATTCGTATAGATCAGGATAAGAGAGCAGGACGAGAGGTTCGCCACAGTTTTTGGGTGAATTAAATTCGCCGTTTATGTATCTCGTCGGATGCTCTACTCTGCTGAATATTTCATCCGAATCGCTTTTTACCACCTAAGAACCGTAGCTCCCCAGGTCAAACCTCCTCCGAAAGCATCGAGGAGGACGACATCACCGGGGTTGATTTTTCCTTCTCTCACTGCTTCGTCGAGCGCGACGGGGATAGTCGCCGCAGACATGTTGCCGTATTTGTGGATGGTAATGTAGACTTTTTCGATGTCTATACCCGCTCTGACTGCCGTCGATTCCATAATTCTGTAATTAGCCTGATGCGGTATGAAGACTTTGACGTCTTTGCCCGTTAAACCGGCGATTTTCAAAACTTCCACCGCGACATTTCCCATTTTCGTTACAGCGTGTTTGTATGTTTCGTTACCCTGCATTTTAAGATAGTGCATTCTTTTTCGGATAGTCTCTTCGGTAGGCGGATTTCGGGATCCGCCGGCCGGAAGTTCGAGAAGTTTCGCGAGATTTCCGTCTGAATATATTCTTGTAGCTATAATGCCGCTTGTTCCTTCAGAAGGACCGAGCAAAACCGCTCCCGCTCCGTCGCCGAACAGAACCACCGTGCTTCTGTCTTCTTTGTCGGCTATTTTAGATAATATCTCCGCGGCCGCGACGAGAATATATTTCGCAGTTTTGTTGGCTATGAAATTTCTCGCGATTTCCATGGCGTAAATAAAACCCGTGCAAGCCGCGGAAATGTCGAAAGCCGGTATCTGCTTGAGATTCAGTTTGTTCTGAACAATACAGGCAGTTGAAGGGAAGAGGTGATCGGGAGATATTGTCGCAATAATGATCATGTCTATTTTTTCAGGACTGATTCCTGAGCTCTCTATGGCTCTTTTTGAGGCTTCCAGGACCATATCGGATGTTGCCTGATCGTCTCTGACCCATCTTCTCTCTTTGATTCCCGAACGCTCTGTTATCCATTCGTCAGATGTGTCGAGATATTTTTCAAAGTCCTTGTTTGTAATAATCCTTTCAGGCAGATAAGCTCCCGTGCCGTATATTTTTGCTTTGAACATTTTTACTTCTCCAATCTCGCTGCCGATACAATTGCGGCGAGGGCTATAGAGTAATACTTGGTTTCATCGCTGTCGGATCTTGAGACCAGAACTCCGGGGGCGGAAGCGCCTACTATAATCGCCGCGACTACTCCTTTTGCAAGATGTGTTAGTCCTTTGTAGAAAGCGTTTCCTCCCTCTACGCTTGGAAAAATAAGAACGTCTGCTTCTCCATTGACTGGAGAGATTATTTTTTTGCTTTCGAGACAGTGCTTATTTATAGAAATGTCGAGAGCGAGTGGTCCGTCAACTATGCAGTTTTTGATCTGTCCTCGTTGAGCCATCTTGGTCAGAAGCGCTGCATCTATTGAAGATTGAATCTTCTGTTCGACTTTTTCAGATGCCGACAGAACGGCTACCTTTGGAGTTTTTACTCCGAGAAAATTGGCGATTTCCACGCAGTATTCAATCATCAAGGCTTTTTGACTCAAGTCCGGCTGAGGCAGGATCGCTACATCGGATATAATCAGAAACTTTGGATATGTTTCCACTTTCGCTATTGTCACGTGCGTAAGAGTCGATTTGGGGGGCATTAGTCCTTTTTCCTTGTCGAGTATCGCTCTTGCGAAATCGGAAGTAGAGATCATGCCTTTCATTATTATATCCGCTTTCTTTTCTCTGATTATATCAACCGATTTTTTTCCGGCGAGCTTTCTGTCGGATTCTTCAACGTATTCGAATATATTCGGATCTATGCCGACCTTTTTTGCAAGTTCAGCGGTCGCCTTCTTGTCTCCGACCATAATAGCGTGAATAAAACCTTCGTTTGCCGCTCTTGCTATCGCTTCGATAGTGTCGGGATCGTCGCCGCATGCGACTGAGACCGTCTGTTTAGGGCATGATTTCGCTTTTTCAACTAATTCTTCAAATGATCCGATGACTTGCATGTGTCCTCCTATTTTTTCTGCGCTAATTCATGAATGAGTTTGGTCATTATGATGGATCTTTGTATCTGGTTTGTTCCTTCGTATATCTGGGTGATTTTTGCGTCTCTCATCATTTTCTCCACGGGATAATCCTTCATGTATCCGTAACCACCGAGAATTTGGACGGCATCTGTCGTTACTTTCATAGCGACATCGCTTGCAAATATTTTCGTCATTGCGGAAAATTTGCCAATATCTTTGACCCCGGAATCAATGTATTTTGAAACAGTGAAATTGAGACTTCTCGCCGCCTGAATAGAAGTTTCCATGTCCGCGAGCATGAATCCTATACCCTGAAAGTTAATAACCGCCTGGCCGAACTGAACTCTTTCCGAAGCGTATTCAGCGGCGGCTTCAAAAGCGCCCTGAGCTATTCCAATAGCCTGAGACGCAACGCCCGGTCTCGATCTGTCAAATGTGTCCATGGCGATTCTAAAGCCCCGGCCTTCTCCGCCTATCAGATTTTCTTTCGGAATTTCGCAATCATCAAAAACAAGTTCCGTCGTTATGGATGACCTGATACCGAGCTTTTTCTCTTTTTTCCCGAAAGAAAAACCATTTGCTCCTTTCTCCACAATAACGGCAGACAGACCGCGAATTCCTTTTCCGGGATTTGTAGTGACGAAAACGACATAGACATCCGCTTCACTGCCGGATGTTATGAACTGCTTTGTGCCGTTTAAGATATATTTGTCGCCTTTGAGAACGGCTTTTGTCTTTATGTTTCCCGAATCAGAGCCGGCTTCGGCTTCGGTTATGGCGAAAGCAGCGAGTTTTTCACCGCTGGCGATGGAAGGAAGGTATTTTTTCTTCTGCTGTTCATTGCCGTGCGAAAGAAGGGGCATCGCGCCCAATCCGCTCGCGGCATAGCAAATGGCTATACCTCCGCAAATTCTCGACAATTCCTCCGTTACGATGGAAAGCTCTGTTGTCCCGCCGCCGAGTCCGTCGTACTGCTCGGGAATGAAAACTCTGAAAAGATCGGCACGGGCGATCTCAGCGAGTATTTCTCTGGGAAAAATCTCTTTTTCGTCAAATTCAGCCCTAATGGGAAGAATCTTTTCTTCGGCAATTTTCCTTGTCAGATTTTTGATTTCGAGCTGTTCTTCAGTGTAAAAAATATCCGTCGGTGAAATCATCTGTCCTCCTTTTCAGAATCCAAAACTCTCTTGAATATTAAATCAATATTTTCTTTGAATTTCTTTTCGTCACAAATTTCTGAAATCTCATCGGTTTTGAAAATATTCGAATATTCCTCGTCTTTTTCGAATATTTCCGGCAGAGAAAGACCTTTTTCCTGGGCTTTCATTGAAGCTGATTGAACTATTCTGTAAGCTTCGTCCCTTTCCATGCCCTTGCCGCAAAGTTTGAGAAGAAAAGATCCCGACAAATATCTCTGGCCGGATTTATCTTTGTTCTTTTTCATTTTTTCAGAATCTGTGAAGAGATACTGAATAATATACTCCATTTTGACGAGCATATAAAGAGATAAACTTGTCGCCTGAGGAAAAGTTATTCTCTCAACGGATGAATGGCTGATATCTCTTTCGTCCCAAAGAGAGACATTGTCCATGGAAGCCGAGAGGTATCCCCTGAAAAGTCTTGCCAAACCGCAAATTCTCTCGCAAATTACAGGATTCTTTTTGTGAGGCATGGCAGAAGAGCCTTTTTGACCCCTGGCGAAAGGTTCTCCCAGTTCGCCGGTTTCAGTCCTCTGTAAAAGCCTTATCTGCAGAGCTGTCCTTTCAAGAGAGCATGACAAATGAGCGAGTGCCATCATGAAATAAAGGTGTCTGTCTCTCGGAACCACCTGCGTGGAGAGCGGTTCTGGTTTCAGCCCGAGTATTTGGAGAGCTTTCACTTCTATTTCAGAATCCGTGTTTCCGTATAACCCGACCGGACCTGAAATTTTGCCGAATCCTATTTTCTCAATGGCGTCTTGAAGTATAGCGTGAGAGCGTTTGAAATTTTCCCTCAAGGACAGAAGCTTGACGCCGAGGGTAATCGGTTCTGCGTGAACTCCGTGAGTTCTTCCCATCATCACGAGATGTTTTGTCTCTAATGCCTTGTCTTTCATTTTATCTATCAGCGATAAAAGCGAACCCCGGATTAATTTTCCGGCTTCTGTCAAAATAACAGCAAGAGAAGTGTCCAATACGTCCGATGAAGTCATTCCGAAATGAATATGCCTTGAAGGTTCACCTGCGAATTCGGAAACGGAAGTGAGAAACGCTATGACGTCGTGCTGAACTTCTTCTTCTATTTCACGGATCCTCTCTATGTCGAAATCCGCCTTCTTTTCAATTTCTCTGAAATCCTTCTCAGGTATAAGCCCTTTTTCCATTCTCGCCCTGCAAACCGCCAGCTCTACTCTGAGCCAGGTCCTGAACCTGTGTTCATCCGACCAGAGGTCTTTCATCTCCGGCAAAGTGTATCTGTCCAAAAGACTCATTGTTCTCCCTTTTCTAAAAACCCGTAACTTTTTTTATGAATTCAGTTAAATTGAACGGAGCTTTTTCATTTGAGTATAAAACTCTGTAGAGATAAAGTCCATCAGGCGGAGCGGTGAATCCGCCGTGCTTTCTGTTTTTCGCGAGCAGAGCCTCAGAAAAACAGTTAGGATCTCTTTTGCCTCTTCCTATATCATATAACATTCCTACGACCGACCTTAGCATTTTGTGCAGAAATCTGTCTGCCGCAAAAAAAAGAACTATGCCGTTTCCTGTCTCAGTTATCTCGGCGCTTCTCATATTCACGAAAGTGTTTTTATCGGAGCTCTTGGCTATGCAGAAAGATGAAAAATCGTGTTTTCCTTTCAAAAGCGCAAGGGCTTTTGACATATCGGAATGATTGAGTTTTTTCCTCAACTGCCAAACCATGCCCCGGGTGAAGGGATTTGCGCCTGAATAATCAATTCTGTATGTGTATTGTCTTTCCGTAGCATCTTTGGTCGAATGAAACGAATTGCAGACAGTTGTCAATTCGTTAAGCCTTAAGTCGTCCGGCAATAAGGAATTTACTGCATTAAAGAGGTCTTTGTCAGGAAGAGCGGATAAAGTGTCGAAATGAGCGGTTTGTCCGAGCGCGTGGACTCCAGTGTCGGTTCTTCCTGCGGCGGTCACCCTGAGATTCTCGCCCGTTATGGATTTGATCTTTTTTTCGAGTTCGCTCTGGACTGTCCTTTTTTCTTTTTGAAACTGCCAGCCGTAGAAATTTCCGCCTTTGTAAGAAATTATAATCCTAATTCTTCTCAAAAAAAGATTCTCCAAAGAGCAAATAAGATTATGGGAAGATAAAGAAAAAGATCCCCTGTCCGAAAGTGTTTTTCCTCCGTCAATGCTTCTAAATCGTCAGTGTCCTTGAACCCTCTGGAAAAAAGAGAACAGTAAAGGTCTCGTTTGCGCAGTTTGATTTTAAGGAAACTCCAGTTTACGAGCATAGGAAAAAGGCTATAAGAAGCATAGCGGCTGTTTTTGTTTATTTTCAAATTGAGGAAAAGGCAATATATTTCCGAACGTAAGAAAGGAGCAAAGCTCGAAGATATCTCACATATCATGTAAAAACTTTTAGAGAGGGCTGTTTTCCCAAAAAAAGGAAGAGAAGTGAAATCTTCGGCGGAGAGGACTTTGGCGGATATAAAAGACAGATATAAGACTGATACGAGGTTGAATAACGGAACTGCGTCGGTTCTACCGGAAAAATAAACTGCCGCGCAAAAGGCAAAACCGAGCATGGAAAAGATAAGTCTGTAAAAATTTTTCGAAAAAAGAAAAAAAACGGAAACCGAAGCAAAAACCGAAGCTGAAAATAAAAAAGACGCGGAATAAAAGAGGAGGAGAAAAGAAGAGAAAAAGAAAAGGACCTTTGCGGGGGGAGAAAAATACGATGTCAAACCGCTATTCCGTAGTGCCTGTTTAGGCAAGCCTCAATGAATCCTTTGAAAAGAGGGGATGGATCTATCAAGCTCGATTTGAATTCCGGGTGAGCTTGTGTGGCGATGAAAAAAGGATGTCCTTTGAGCTCTATGAATTCCATAAGAGGAAGTTCGTTTTCGTGACGAAGATGGAACCCTGAGAATACTATGCCTGTTTTTTCCAGGCTTTCTATATACTCAGGATTTACTTCGAATCTATGCCTGTGTCTTTCAATTATTCTGGTGTATTCTCCGTCTTTTGTTTCCGCTCCGAGCCTGAAACTTTCATTTCCTTCAGCGATAGAAGCTATCACAAGAGAGTCTTTTATGACCCGGTCCGTCTGAAGGTAGAGAGATTCTACCTCGGTGTTTTTTATTATGTTGGCGAGGTATGCGCCAAGTCTCATTGTAGCTCCGTATCTTGAATTCTCCATAGCTTTTTCCTGGGAAGGAAGAAGAGTTATTATAGGGTAGGGGCATGAGGGTTCATATTCGGTCGAGTTTGCCCCTTTCATATTCAGCACATTTCTCGCGCTCTCTATCAGGGCAAGCTGCATGCCGAGACAAAGTCCGAGAAAGGGTATGTTTTTCGTCCTTGCAATATTTATAGCTGTTATTTTTCCTTCTACTCCCTGCTGGCCGAATCCACCCGGGACTATTACTCCGTCGAGGTTTTCAAGTCTGGTCAAATTCTCCTTCAAGTTTTTTTCAATAGAGGAAGCGCTTATCCATTCTATTTTTACCCTGCAGTCTAAGTTGGCTCCGGCGTGTTCAAGGGCGTGTTTTACTGAAATGTAGGCGTCTTCCAGTTGATAATTGCCGGTTTCAATATATTTGCCTATCATTCCTATGGAAATCTCTTTTGAAGGATTGGTTATGCGGGACACGAGGTTCTGCCATTGAATCCAGTTCCCTTCCTTTTTTGGTTTTAAGTCCAGTGTCATGAGTATTTTTTTGCCGAGACTTTCTCTCTCGAAATTCAAAGGAACCGAATAGACGGAGGATATGTCCGGAGCTGAGATGACCATTTCTGCCGGAATGTTAGCGTAGATCTCGATTTTTTTCTTTCTGACCTGATCTATTTCTGTTTTCGCCCTGCAGAGAATAATGTCGGGAAAAATGCCGTGTTGAGAAAGCAGTTTTATCGCCTGCTGGGTCGGTTTGGTCTTCATTTCGCCTATATTGCCCGGAATCGGAAGATACGTGAGCATAACATAGGAAAAGCTGTTCTGCCCAAGTTTTCTTTCAAGGCTTTTCAGGGCGAAGAGGAATGGAATGTTCTCATAGTCCCCTATGGTTCCGCCGATTTCAATTACCGCTATTTCGTGTTCTTTTGTCGAGGCTTCGATTCTGTGAATTATTTCGTCGGGTATATGGGGTATAAATTGAACGGTTTCTCCCAGAAATTTGCCGTTCCTCTCTTTCTCTATGACCGCCCAGTATATCTGTCCGGTTGTAATGTTGTTCTTTTTCGGTATCTGTTCGCCGATAAATCTTTCGTAATTCCCCAAATCCTGGTCTATTTCTCCGCCGTCGTCGGTTACCCAGACTTCTCCGTGCTCTGTTGGCCTTAAAGTTCCAGCGTCGAAATTAATATATGGATCTATTTTGACTGCAGTTGTCCAATATCCGTATTCGACGAGTATTTTAGCTATTGAAGCCGACGCAATTCCTTTACCGACGCCGCTTATCACGCCGCCTACGACTACGACATATTTGTGAGCCATTTTTCTTTTTCTCCCTTGACGAGATTTTGCGCTTTTATGAAATCATCTTCCGTGTCTATTCCAAAAGACATTTTCCCGGCATAGACAATTTTAATTTTTTCTCCCATTTCGAGAATTCTGAGCTGTTCGAGTTTTTCTGTTTTTTCGAGAACTCCCTGAGGAGATTCCGCGAATTTTATCAAAAAATCTTTTCTGTAGACATAAAGCCCCAAATGTCGCAGGTAATTCACGGGTGTATTATCCCTTGAAAACGGGATTTTTGCCCTTGAGAAATACAACGCGTAACCTCTATTGTCGACAACGACTTTTACCGATGAATGACATGAAGGGTCTTCACCCTCGGAGAAAGGAAAACAAAGAGTTGAAACACTAGCCAGCGGATCTTCAATCAGGGAATTCACAGCTTTGTCAATATCGGTTGGGCTGAGAAAAGGCTCGTCTCCCTGAATGTTGGCGACTATTTGCGCGCCGTGATTTTTCGCGATCCATGCCGCTCTGTCTGAGCCGCTCGGAAGTATCGGAGTCAGAACGCATTTAACATTATCAAAAGATGTAGCTTTTTCGGCAATTTTTTCCGAGTCTGTTGCAATTATGACTTCATCGAGCGATTTCGCCATGGAGGCAGATCGCACCGCCCAGTGGAAAAGAGGCTTCCCTCCGAGCTCCAACAGAGGTTTGGAAGGAAGCCTTTCAGAGCCAATCCTCACCGGTATTACCCCGAGGACTGTGCGTTTGTTCATGACAATCTCAAAAGGTCAGGATTCTATTTCTTTCACCTGTGACTCTGTCGAAACAGCCTCTTTTTCCGACAGAAGAATCCTTCGGCCGTCTGAAGACATTTCTATTATTTTGAGGCTGAGGTCGTCTCCGATTTTATATACATCGGAAGGTTTTTTTATGTTGTCGTTATTCAGATGTGAAAAAGGCACGAATCCTCTTGCGTTGTCGTCAATTTTGACGACGATGCCCCTGTCTTTCAATTCGACAATGCTGCCGGTGATCTGATCGCCTGTCTGGTGAGAAGATATAAATTTCTGGACGGGGTCTTCTTCGAGCTGCTTTATTCCAAGAGAGATTTTTTTCGATTCTTTGTCTATCTTGAGGACTTTGCACTGAACAGATTTACCTTCTTTTAATATCTGCCTGGGAGTTTCTATTCTTTCAACCCAAGACATGTCCGAAACGTGAATCAGCCCGTCAATCCCTTCTTCAAGCTGAACGAAAGCGCCGAAATTCGTTATTGTTCTGATTTTGCCTTCGACAACCGAACCTACGGGATATTTATCCTCTATAGTCTCCCACGGGTCCGGATGAACCTGTTTAAGACCGAGGGATATTCTCTGTTTTTCAGGGTCTATATGGAGAACTACGGCTTCGACAGACTGGTCGACGTCGAGTATGTCTGAAGGTTTTTTAATGTGTTTTGTCCAAGACATCTCAGAGATGTGAATTAAACCTTCAACACCTTTTTCTATTTCTACGAAAGCTCCGTAATCAGTCATGGAAACGACTTTACCGTTCACTTTGGTTCCTTCAGGGTATTTTTCAGTGATATTTTTCCAAGGATCGGGAATGAGTTGTTTCATGCCGAGCGAGACTCTGTTTTTCTCCTTCTCGATGCCGATGACCATAACCTGGACTGTGTTGCCAATTGCCAGAACTTCGCTGGGGTGCTGAATTCTTCCCCAAGAAATATCCGTAATATGAAGAAGGCCGTCTATTCCGCCGAGATCTATAAAGGCTCCGAAAGGAGTGATGTTTTTGACTTTTCCTTCGAGAACGGAATTGACGTCAAGGTCTTGGAACAGCTGTTTTTTCTTCTGTTCCCTGTCTTCCTCAAGTATTTGCCTTCTCGAAACTACAATATTTCTTCTTTTCCAGTTCAGTTTGATAATTCTGAAGAGGAATTTTTTTCCGACAAGGGAATCCATGTCTTTGCAAGGTCTTAAGTCTATCTGACTTCCGGGCAAAAAAGCTTCTACTCCGAAAACCGAGACTATCATTCCGCCTTTAACCCTTCTTGTAATAGTCCCTTCAACCGGAGATTTCTCATCATAGGCGGCTTTTATGTCGTCCCAAACCTTGATAAAATCAGCTTTTTGCTTTGATACTAAAGCGAAACCTTCCTCGCCTTCGAGCTCCTCGAGAAACACTTCGACCGTGTCGCCTACTTTCAGCGGAAAATCCTCCGGAAATTCCGATGCCGAAAGAACGCCTTCGCTTTTTTGACAAATGTCGAGAACTATGTCTTTGGGGCCTATGCGAACTACTGTCCCTTTGACAATTTTACCTTCTTCAAGAGTGGGAGAATACTTATCGATGAGGACAGAGAGTTCGTCATCTGTTATATCCCAGATTTCAAATGACTTTCGCTTTGAACTGTCCATTACATTCTGATTTTCCAATACTGCCTCCGCAAAACAATGGGTTAAAATGTTGTAAAAATAAAAATTCTGTCATTTCAATTTTCTCTCTAAATAACGCTCTTCTACGGTCCTTTTGACGTCTTCTATCACTGAAAGAGGAGTGGAAGCTCCTCCTGTGATACCCACGCAGCCGGCTCCGTTGAAAAAATCCTCACGTATCTCTTCGGGGCCTTCAATCTGATAAGCCTTGAAGCCGTTTTCGACAAGAAAATTGGTCAGCTCTCTGGTATTAGAACTGTTCCTCCCGCCGACAACTATATTCACGTCGGTTTTTTCAGCGACGCTCAGCGACTCTTTCCTTCTTATGTAAGTCGCATTGCAGATTGTATTATAGACCATAATCTCTTTGTAAAGCAAGACTATTTCTCCTATAATTTTTTTAAATTCATTGCCTGAAAAAGTTGTCTGAACGATTATGACTGTCTTGACATCAGGTTTGAAATTCAATTTTTTTACTTCTTCCACAAGGCCTATAACATTTGCGTTATAAAGGCTGTGGGATAAAAGCGCTTTTACTTCGGGGTGTTCTTTTTTCCCTATTATTATCAGCTGGTTTTCCCGTTTTGAATTCTGGCCGGCAATGATCTGTGCTTTTTTGACAAATGGACAAGTTGTATCTACAATGCTGAAATTGAGTTTTTTTGCTTTTTCAATAACTTCAAGTGGAACGCCGTGACTCCTGAGGATGAGCTTGCCCGGATAGACTTTTTCAAGGTCTTTTTCCTCTATTGTAACAGCGCCTTTTTCTTCGAGCATCTTAACTGTCTGAGGATTGTGAATTATCTCACCGAGGATGTATATGTTTTCACCGGCGAGAGAAGTGTCGAGGACTTCTTCAGCCATTTTTACGGCTCGTTTTACACCAAAGCAAAAGCCGGCATTTTCCGCAATGATCACCGGCATAATTCTCTCATTTGTTTTTTCCATTTCTCCGCCATCGCGTCTGCTGATTTAGCGTCTGAATTCAGTTGTTTTGAAGGATATATGGGTTTTCCGAAAAAAACTTCCACCTTCGTGCCGCTTGTCAGTATGTGTATTAAACTCTGATTCCCGTATTTTATAAGACAGGGAACAAGGGGGCATTTGGTTTTTAACGCAAGAAAAGCGGCGCCGAATTTGATTTCTTCATATTGATTTTCGATTTTTCTCGTCCCTTCGGGGAAAACAATTAAAACATAGCCTTTCTTAAGAACGGAAAGGGATTTTTTTATCGCGGATATATCTCTGCCGGTTCTGTTGATTTTTATCGAATTATACATTCTCAAAAGGGCACTGTAAAGAGGGTGTACGGAAAAGAGCTCGTTTTTCGCGAGAAAAAAGCATTCTTTTGGGTAAATACTGTAGGCGGCTATCGGGGGGTCAAAATTGTTCTGATGATTCGGGGCGAGTATGAACTGCCTGTATTCCGGAAGGTTTTCCAGTCCTTTTACCCTGACAGACATAATTTTGCTGAAAAAAAAACTCGCCGCGAAGTGGGAAAACGACCATAAAGATGAATGTCTGGTTTTCAATGATCTGTGCAACTTAGTATCTTTTCAGTCACTTCTTGAACATTCATTGAAGTGGTATCTATTAGTATTGCGCCTTCGGGAACCTTAAGAGGGGCTATAGCTCTTTCCGAGTCTTGTCTGTCTCTCTTGTCGAGTTTTTGGATTACTTCGGAAATAGATGACGTAACTCCCATTTTTTCAAGGTCTCTGAGCCTTCTTTTTGCCCTCTCTTCAATAGAAGCTGTGAGATAAAATTTATAACGAGCTTCAGGGAAGACAACTGATCCCATATCTCTTCCTTCGCATACCAACCCTTTTTCGTGAAAAATGCTTCTCTGTAGTTCGAGCATTTTTTTTCTGACTTCGTAAAAAGCGCTGACCGCGCTCGCTGCTTCGCTGATTTCAGGGCATCGGATTTCGCTTTCAACGTCTTTACCGTTTAAGTAAATACTATTTCTTTCATACCTGATGTCAATCTCACGGAGCAGTAACTTGACGGCTTTTTCGTCTTTACAGCTCTTTCCCCTTATTATTACGTGAAGAGCCACGGCTCTATACATCGCTCCAGTGTCGAGATACAAATAACCGAGCAGAAGGGCGAGTTTTTTTGCGACCGTGCTTTTGCCTGCCCCGGCAGGCCCGTCTATGGTAATTAAATTCATTTTTCAAAAATTCTGATATAAAATTTTTTATACTTCTTTTGTGAGTTTCAAAAAGTCCTTGTAAGGAATCGCCGTCCAGCTCTGTGATTCGAAGGCTCCGTTGATGGAGCTTATCATGGAAACTTTTGCGGCGGTTTTTTCGTCGGGAGCTTCGTATATATCCATGAAATCGAATTCTCCGAGCAGAGCGTAATGAGATACGAATTTGACTTCAGGGCATTTGTCTTTTACCTGTTCAAGCCAATCTCTCCCTACGGAAGTCCTGTTTTTTACCTGTTTGGAAACCTCAGGCGTAAGTTTTGTCATCAATATGAAAGTCACGGTTCCTCCTTTGAAAAAAAATCTTTCAGTGATATTATATCAAAAATCACGGAAAGGAAAACAAAGACATGGAAATTAAGAGATTCATTGTCGGAGAGATACAGACAAACTGCTACGCAGTCATTGAAAAAAATGAGTTATTTTTTATAGATCCGGGAGGATTTGTCTCTGACATGGATTTTTCCGGGGAAGAGATCAAATGCAGATATATTCTTCTCACGCACAGTCATTACGATCACATTGCCGGTGTTGAAAAACTTAAAAGCTTATATCCCGGAGCAAAAATCGCGGTTCATGAAAAAGACGCTTCAGGGCTGAACAATCCGGAATACAACGGCGCGTCCCTTTTCGGAGTAAAACTGAAAGTTATAAAACCGGACCTGATCCTCAAAGGCGGAGAAAAGCTCTCATTCGGAAGATTCGGCATAAAAGTTTTTCATACTCCCGGGCATACCGAAGGATCGGTTTCATTTCTCGCTGAAGATTGTCTGTTTTCAGGAGACACTCTTTTCAAAAGAGGCGTAGGAAGATGCGATCTGCCTTCGGGAGACTGGGACAAGATAATCCTATCCTTGAAAAAATACTACGACATGGGCAAAAATTTCAAAGTTTTCCCCGGGCATGGCGATTATACAGATCTTGAGAGCGAAAGAAATTTCGTGTTCTCGCTGGACACCTTATGATATTCACTAAGAAAGACTGCCGACCGCCTTTTCAACTTCTTCGAGTATCTCACATGATTTGACCAGTTCTTTCATCTTGTTGTGGTCTCCGTAAAGAGGTCTGTCCACGTCGAGAAACTCCACATATTTACGGATAACCTTTCTTGCGGTGGTTGTCCCCCTGCCCGTCCGGTAATCCCTGAAGTCGAGAGCCTGCGCTGCTGCCATGAATTCAATTCCGAGAATTCCGTAGGCGTTATCCAGTATCTGGAAGTTCTTAATTGCCGTGTTCATTCCCATGGAAACGAAATCTTCCTGATCGGCTGCTGCAGGTATTGATTGAATGCATGCCGGGGAGGAAAGAATTTTCTGCTCGACGATAAGTGAGTCCGCAGTATATTGGCTGAGCATGAGACCTGAGAACATCCCCGCTCCTTTAGTCAAAAAAGCGGGGAGACCCACGCTGAGAGCCGGATTGTTCAGTCTGTTCATTCTTCTTTCCGAAAGAACGCAGACCATAGTGACGACTGTTCCCGCAAGTTCCATGGGAACCGACACCGGGGATCCCTGGAAATTGGCTCCTGAAAGCTGAAGATTCTCTTCGGGAAAGAAAACCGGATTGTCTCCTACCCCGTTTAGCTCAGTTTCCACCTGACTTCTGGCATAAATAAGAGCGTCGTGAGCCGAACCTATCACCTGCGGAGTTGAACGCATCGAATATGCGTCCTGAACTTTAGATTTTATCTTTTTTTCAAAAACGTCTCCGCCTGCCATAAGCTTTCTGAGGGATCTCGCGCTCCTGACAGAACCTTTGAAGCCTCTGACGGCGTGTATTCTTTCATCGTAGGGCGAAGGATTCGCCATCAAGGCTTCCAGCGACATAGCCGCGGCTATTTCTGCCTGTTTGAGAAATCTGTCCGCGTCGTAGAGAAAAATAGCGCTCATTGCAGTTATGAAATTTGATCCGTTTATCGTGGCCAGACCGTCTCTCGCCATAAGTTCGGGAATTGCAATTCCTGCGCGTTTCATGGCTTCTTTTCCATCCAAAAGCTCGCCTTCGTAATAAGCCTTTCCCTCTCCCATAAGAAGCAGAGCTATCTGTGACATCGGGGCGAGATCGCCGCAGGCTCCTACAGAGCCTTTACTGCATACAAAGGGAGTCACTCTTCTGTTGAGCATGCCGGCGAGTGTTTTTGTTATTTCGGGACGGCAGCCTGAATTTCCGTTGGCGTGAACGTTTATTCTGCCGAGTATGGCGCCTCTGACGAACTCAGCCGGCATGGGATCGCCTATTCCGGCGGAATGATTGTAAACAAGGAATTTCTGAAAATTTTTTGTCTGATCTTCATCGAGAACTGTCTCGGAAAATTCGCCTATCCCTGTGTTTATGCCATACATTATCTCGCCGTTTCGTATTTTATTTTCGAGCATTTCCCTGCACTTATTTATTTTTTGAAGGCTTGATTCCGCGATTGAAACCGTTCCGCCGTTTCTTGCTACATCGACGACTTTGTATATGTCGAGGCTTTTTCCGTCAATTTCATGATGCACTTTCATGCTCCTTCAGCGCGATGAGTTTAATATTACCGGCACTCCTGAAGAAGAAGGACTCGTTGGTATTACATAGAAAACAGAGTTCCCTCCGGCTCCGAGAGTTTTAATAGCTTCCACGGCATTCCATTGAATATATCTGTCGGTTAAGTTGGAGGAGATGATCAGCTGAGCGGCGGCGATTCCGCCGGCTTCGACAACTCTTTTCACGGAATCCTGCCTGGCTATGGCAATTTCATATTCTCTTCTCTGGAGCTGCTGTTCGGCGGCGAGTTTTTCCTGAATGGCAAGGTCCACGCTCGTCGGAGGGGTAATGTTTCGGAGAAGAACATTATCGACGATGATTCCCTTGGGGTTGAGGTATGATGACAAATCTTCCATAAGCTTAACTCTTATGTCGTCTCTCTGTTTGAAACATTCGTCGAGTTTGTATGTGCTTATCACGTCTCTCAGAATCGCTCTGGACGCGGGACGAACAAGAAGATCTTTAAGACCGTCGGTGCTTGTCGTAACTTTCGAATAGATGGTCGAAGCCGAGTCCGGATTTACGGACCACCAAATTGTAATGTCAACGGTCACCTCTGAATTGTCGAGCGTTCTTGCAGTTATCGGGTCAGGTGTATACCTGGCTCCTTCACCGGGAGCTATGCTCATAGTGTATTCCTGAAGTCTTATGGAATAGGTGACAATTCTCGCCAGAGGATTTTTCACGTGCAGACCTTGTTTCATTGGAGTCGGGAGCACTTTGCCGAAGAGAACTTGGATGCCGATTTCACCGGCGTCAATCACAGTGAGAGTCTGGGCGAAAAAAGAGAGGATGAGGAAAACTATTATAACGGTGATACCCTGGGGTTTTTTCCTGAGGGCAATTAATGATATACCGCCCGCGAAGGCGAAAAGAAGAAATAGAAAAGACAGAAAAGTCAATTTAATACCTCCTTTTTTGAGATTTTCCTTGATTTTGTTTAAAAATTTCTATAAACCTACTTTTTAACTGTGTAGTCGAATCAAAAAAAACAGTATATCCTATTTGCCGAAAGAATAGGAATGCAATATATTTTTTATTCAGGGGGAGGCTTTATTGAAAAAGGAAGAAGCTCTCAAAGCGAGAGTGCTCATGGACTTTCTCAGGAAAAATCTGAAAGGCATAGGAATAGGTGAAATAATTTCAGATCTTCAGGTAAGCGGCGTCACTGGAGACGAACTGGAAGAGGACATACTGAGTATGATACCGAGTTTCCGGCAAAACGGTAGAAGCGAGATTTACAGCGACGAAAGACTTCTCTCTCTCATAGATAATCTTACGGACGAAGGCATGATGCATTTTTTACAGTTTTGGGACAGCGGAATGCTTGATGAAAAAGACATAAATTCTTTTCTCGATATGATTGAAAACAGAACAGATGAAAAAATGAACGTAAAGGCGGTCGAAATTCTACTCAACTGCCTGCTGATAAATAAAGGATAATATGACTAAAAAACTTTTGATAGTTGAATCCCCCACGAAAGCAAAAACTATTACGAAAATAGTCGGTAAAGATTTCTCCGTGCTTTCAACTTTCGGGCACATAAAAGATATGCCGGTGTCCAGTCTCGGAGTCGATGTCCAAGACAACTTTAAGCCCGTTTTCATGCTTAACAGAAACAAGATGAAGCATGTGACGAAGATAAAGGAAGCGGCGAAAAAAGCCGACAGCGTTTACATAGCTACAGACCCGGACAGGGAAGGAGAGGCGATAGCTCAGCACATAAGCGAAGAAATACCCCCCGGAAAGATTGTCAAAAGACTTCTTTTTTACGAGATAACCCCCAAAGCCATAACAGAGGCGATAGAAAAACCGGGTGAAATAGATCAACAAAAGGTCGATTCTCAAAACGCGAGAAGAGTTCTCGATCGCCTTGTAGGATATAAAATCAGCCCTCTTCTTTGGAGAAAGATAAAAAACGGACTCTCTGCCGGCAGAGTTCAAACTGTCGCACTCAGGCTTATATGTGAGAGAGAGGACGAAAGAAGAAAGTTTGTTTCAGAGGAATACTGGGACATTACCTTTGTTTTATCCAAGGATAAAAGCAAGGTTACGGCTTCACTTTGGAAAAAAGGAGGGAGAAGGGTAAAAATTGAAAACGAAAAAACAGCCAAAAAGCTTATAGAAGAAGCCAAATCCGGCAAGGTTACGGTTCTTGATCTCTCTTCTCAGGAAAAAAAAATTAAGCCGAAACCTCCTTACACGACAAGCACTCTTCAGCAGGACGCGGTTACCAAACTCGGATACAGCGCTAGCAGAACTATGAGAATCGCCCAGAGACTGTTCGAAGGGGTCGATATTGAAAACGAAACCAGGGGCTTAATAACATATATGAGAACCGATTCAGTCAGGGTTTCTCCTGATTCCGTGAGTAGGGCGAGAGAGTATTTATCTGAAAAAGGCCTTAAAGACATAATTCCGGAAAAACCTAAATCATATTCCGACTCGAAAAAAAACGTTCAAAGCGCTCACGAAGCAGTCAGGCCGACAGATGTTTTCATAACACCGGAATCGTTAAAGGGCAAACTGGAAAAAGACGCCTTCAATCTTTACGAACTGATATGGAAAAGGTTCCTCGCGTCCCAATGTAAAGACGCCGTCGAAAATATTTCAGTAATTACATTTTCCGCAGGAGAAGAAATTGAATTAAGAGCGTCGAAAACCGAAACTGTTTTTGAGGGATATAAAATATTCTACGACAGTGGAGCAGGAGAGGGAAAAGAGGGAAAACTGCCTGCGCTTAAAAAAGGCGATGAAATGAAAATTGTTTCTGAAAAAGCTGAACAGCATTTTACTCAGCCCCCCGCGAGATTCACGGAAGCGTCTTTGATCAAAAAACTCGACGAAAACGGAATCGGAAGACCGAGCACATACGCACCCATAATATCCATTCTCTCCGAAAGAGGTTATGTCTCTAAAGTAAACAAAAGCCTCATTCCCACAAGACTCGGAGAAATAGTCCTCAAATATCTCGTGGCCTCGTTTCCTGATATTTTCAATGAGAAATTCACTTCTCTCATGGAAAAAAGACTCGATGAAATCGAGCAGGGAATGTCCAAAAGAGAAGAAGTGCTTCTCCAGTTCTACAAACCTTTTGGAGAGAGGATGGAAATCGTCGGGAAAGAGAAAAAGGAGATTGAAATACCCGAAGATGAAAAAATCTGCCCTCTCTGCGGGAAACAAATGACGATAAAAAGCGGCAGGTTCGGTTCTTTTCTCGGTTGTTCTGATTATCCTAAGTGCAAAGGGAAAAAAGATATTTTTTCGGAAAACGGCGAAGAAACCCAAACTCAAATTCAATGCGTCAAGTGCGGCGCAAAAATGCTTTCAGTCAGCGGGAGATACGGCAGATATCTTAAATGTTCGAAGTATCCGGAATGCGATTATACCGCTCCTTTTTATATTGGAGTTGAATGCCCTTACGAAGGCTGTTCAGGCAAAATTGCTGAAAAAAGAAGCCAAAAAGGCAAAATTTACTGGTCATGTGACAAATGCAAAAAATTATTCTGGACGAAACCGGTTAAGGATGTTTGCCCTGATTGCGGCAGCGTAGCTCTTCTCGAGAAAAAAACGAAAAAAGGGATTCTGCTGACCTGTCCTATATGCGGCAAGGTTAAAACACCTGAAGAAAAAGCAGGAGAAACAGAATGACAAAATGGAGAAAATACCCGTCCATTCTCGAACTTCATACAAAAATATGGCTGGAAACACTTTCTTCAGAATACGGCAGAAAAATAAACTTCGACTGTTTTCCGGAAGAGGAGATAAGGAAAATACAAGAATCTCCTTTCGACGGATTTTGGCTGATGGGGATCTGGAAAAGAAGTCTCGAAGCAAGGAAGAAAGCTCAAAACTGCACGGGATTAATAACCGCCGGAAATGAACTGCTACAGGGATTTGACCCTCAGAAAGACATTGACGCGTCGGCGTATTCGATTCCTGAATACACTATTGAATCCTCGTTCGGAACCCGCGAAGGTTTTCTTGGTTTTAAGAAGAAGATAGAACCTAAAAAAATTATACTTGATTTTGTTCCCAATCACACTTCACGGGACAGCTCTCTGATACTGCAAAAGCCCTGGATATTCATGGAAGGCGATGAATCTCTCCTCATTCAAGGGGAAGCATTTCTTAAAAACGGAAAAATTATTGCGATGGGGAAGGATCCGAATTTTCCAGCTTGGAACGACACAGCACAGCTTGATTATTCAAAAGTTGAAACACGCGAGGTCATGACTGAATCTTTGAAAAGCATAACCGAGTTATGCGACGGCGTCCGGTGCGATATGGCTATGCTTGTCACCAACGATGTCTTTTCGAGGACATGGAATAAGACCATGGAAACCCCAGAAGAATTTTGGAAAAAAGCCGTTGCTGAAGTGAAGCATCTGAAAGAGGAATTTCTTTTTATTGCCGAGGTTTACTGGGGGATGGAATGGGAACTTCAACAGCAGGGGTTCGACTATGCTTACGATAAAACACTCTACGACAGGCTGAAATACGGTGAAAACGAAGCTGTTTTCGGGCATTTTCACGCTGAAAAGGTTTTTTATCAAAAACTTGTCAGATTTCTTGAAAACCATGACGAAGAGAGAGCTTCTTCCGTGTTCAAAAACGGAAATCTTTTCTCCGCATCAATTCTTACTTATTTGCTGCCGGGCATGAGACTTTTCTATGAGGGTCAAGCCGAAGGCAGAAAAAGGAGATCTCCGATACAGTTTACCCGCTGGCCGGAAGAAAAATCCGATCCCGAAACTTTCCTTTTCTTTCAAAAGATGCTGAATCTTATCGCAGAGGAAGCTCTGCACGAAGGAAGATGGACTCTTTTGAAAATATATTCTCCGGAAGAACAAGGTTTTTCAGGTGTGTTTTCTTTCCAATGGTCTTACAAGGATGTCGATATTCTCGCTGTCGTCAATAACACGCCTTTTCACAAAAGCGGGTTTTCGATACTTGAAAAAATCCATGCAGAAGAAGGAACGATTTTTTTCAAAGATGTTTTCTCCGACAAAGTTTGGGAAAGGGAAAAAGAGAGCGTAATGGATTCAGGTTTGTATTTTGAACTTGAACCCCATGAATTCAAGATCTACAAGGTATACTGAAAAGGGGTGAAGACGTGGCAAAAAAATCCGTGAAAATAAAAAAACCTTTAGCTAAAAAGACTGAAAAAGAAAAATCACCGAAAAAACTTTCTCTAAAAGAAAATCCGAAAAAAGAAATTCACAGATCTGATCCTGTCCTAAATGTGAAAAAAATTCCTCCAAAAAAGGAGAGCGGGATAACCTTTTTCAAAGACAGCATAGTATACGCTTCAGGTGACCTGAACCTTTCGTCCGTGAAGAACAACGAGTTTTTTCTTGCAGCAAGGGCGAATGTTAAAGTAACAGGTAAAAAAACCATTCTTGACATTAAAGGAGTGATAAAAATTATTCTGCCGCAGGGAGATTCACTTGCGGAAAATATTTTTTTCAGCTGGCTCGACAGCGAAGTTGATAGAGATCACATATTTGAGGACAGAGAAAAAAAATGGCTCGGAAAATGGATTAAAACTATAGAGACCTTCAACAACCTCGATGATAAAAACATAAAAAAAATACCTATAGACTGGGATTTCCTTTCAAAAAACTCCAAACTGAGTCCTGAGACCTTAAAACTTTTTAAGGCCGTCTATTCAGCGGGTTGGTCGAAATCTTATGAAAATCCCTACCCGTTGAGTTCAGTAAAGAACAAAACAGTGAAAATTAAATCCGGTCTTATAAAAGCCGGTTTTTCAAAAAATCCGCTTCCAATTGTCATCCCTTTTTTCAGATTTCTCGACGGTGAAGGGAAAAGAATATACGACAATGAATGCATAAAGGATCTTATAGTTGCCGAAAATTAGTCCGGTAACAAATACAGTATTATTTGTCATCATTTTCGTTTTGACTTTTTTTTCCTGTTCAGTCCCACAACCGGTAGATTTAAGCGACTCAACCGAAAACGACAACCGAAATCTGAATGAGCTGGCTTCAGACACTCTGAGAGTCGTAATAATGAATAATGCAAGCCTTTTTCAGGCTGTTGCGTCGGTTTTTTGCGAAAATAGTTTACGTGAAATTGATTCTTTTCTCAGTCTTTCAGGCAGACTGTGGAAAATAGAAAAAGCAAACAGCTTTTTCACGCCGCCTGAAACGTCAGGCACTTATATACTGTTTACTTTTTTTGATGAAGGGGAACCCGACGTGATAGAAGCCTGTCTTGGATTCTTTTCTGAATTATTCGAGAAAAAATATTTCATAGAGATACAGTCTTTCAGATGTGTGTATATTTCTCCGGGAAGAATTTTTTTCAGACCGGCTTATACATCATTTGCGAGCGCCGGTTATCCGGTTTTCATGCACGCGTCCTGCAGATCTCTCGAAAGAGAAAGGTTTATGGTCTGGCCCAAACACAGGAAAGAGTGGGATGAAAATATAGAATATATGGTTAGCGCCAATGATTTTTCCGCCGCTTCCTCTTATTCCGAAGAGAGAATGCCGCAATACATGAATTTTGCGGATTATCCTTCAGCGTTGGAAGAAAGTCTTCTTCTGTCTCTGCCTTTTACGAGACTGAAAGAGGACAGAATAATAATTATTCTTGGAACTGACGTCAGAAAGTCCCTCGGATTCAGATAAAACTTGACACGTTAAAAACCTTTGATAAAATCATTAAACAAGCGGGAGTAGCTCAGTTGGTAGAGCGCCACCTTGCCAAGGTGGATGTCGCGGGTTCGAATCCCGTCTCCCGCTTTTTTATAACGGCGGCGTAGCCAAGTGGTAAGGCGGCGGTCTGCAAAACCGCTATTCTCCGGTTCAAGTCCGGACGCCGCCTTTTTAAGCCGGGATGGCGAAATCGGTATACGCAGCGGACTTAAAATCCGCCGGTTTAAACCATGTGGGTTCGATTCCCACTCCCGGCAGATTGAGGAATATGAAATCATATATATCTGATGATCTTTTAGAGCATGTGATCTCCATAAGAAGGCATTTTCACATGAATCCTGAACTTTCCTGGAAGGAATTCAAGACTTCTTCTTTTATTCGGGATTATCTCATTGAAAGAGGATTTGCCGTTGAGAGTGATTTCGCTTTCACAGCGGTTGCCGGATTCAAGAGATTCGGCGACGGACCTTGTTTGTTATTGAGATCCGACAT
This sequence comes from uncultured Desulfuromonadaceae bacterium, assembly GCA_964397545.1. Lineage (GTDB taxonomy): Bacteria > SDB-A > SDB-A > SDB-A > SDB-A > JAFGIG01. The sequence goes on from CAYNIW010000001.1 coordinate 136,842, forward strand.
GGACGCTTTGGCTTTAGAGGACAAAAAAGACGCGCCTTACGCATCAAAGGAGAAAAACGTATGTCACGCCTGCGGCCATGACGGGCATATGGCAATGCTTCTCGGAGTAGCGGAAATTCTCTGTAAGATGAAAACAGGCTTAAAAGGTTCGGTTTTTCTTTTGTTTCAGCCTGCCGAAGAAGGGGGTGCCGGAGGCGAAAAAGTGGTTCAAAGCGGCGTTTTGGAGAGATACGGCGTAGATGAAGTTTACAGCATACATCTTTATACCGGCGCAGAAACAGGTTCCTTTATTTGCCCAGACAACGAATTTCTCGCGTCTGCCGACGAATTTGAAATAAATGTCATGGGCCAGGGATGTCACGGAGCTCAGCCGCATCTTGGAAAAGACCCGATACTCGCGGCTTCAAACATTGTCATGTCGCTTCAATCAGTAGTCAGCAGAAGTATTGACCCACTTGAAAGCTCCGTAGTGACCATTGGCCAGTTTAAGGCGGGACACGCTCACAATGTAATCCCGGATTCGGCTTATCTAAGCGGAACATTCAGGGCTTTCAATCAGGTTACCAGGAATGTCATTCTCGAAAGGATAAAACAGATTGCCGATAAAACAGCAACTGCTTACGGCTCTCAAAGCGAACTGAAGCTGTTCGCGAGTTATCCTCCCACTGTCAACAATCCTGAAAACGCAGTGTTTTTCAGGCAAGCGGCGAAAGAATCGAGAAAAATAGACAAAGTGATCGAAAATCTCAAAATAGCTGTTGCAGAGGACTTTTCTTTTTATCTCAACAGGTATCCGGGAGCGATGGGATTTCTCGGTGCAGGCAACATCGAAAAAGGGGCTAATCACCCTCACCACTCACCGTATTTCGACATAGACGAGGACGCCCTGGGAATTGGAATAGAAGTATTTATGAATTTACTGTTAAAAAAGCTCGGAGGCTGATTCAGCATTATATCTTTTAAGACAGAAAATCTGAATAAAGCCTTTTACGCTTATATTTCTCTTTCTCTCTTCCTTCTCGTGCACTCGGTCCAAACATCTCCTTTGAGATTTGTTTTTCTACTCTTATCGCTGATGATTCTCGGTGTGTCTTCCGGAAAAAAATTGTCTTTGGTTTTTATTTCATTGTTTTTCATATCGCCGATGCAGAATTTTTTTGAGTTTCTTTCTCTTTTTTCAGTGGTTTCATTTTTTAGCGGAAAAACACGACGCGGGCTCCTGTCATCCGCGACGGCTTTTATATTTATTCGGACATTTGCGGATGCTATTTCCCCGGAAGGAATGGTATTAAAAGCCGTCTTGCCAGAATTGCCTTGTCTTTTATTCTGCTTTTTTTTCCCCTTGGCATCTGAAAAACAAGGTTTAAGATCTTTACTGAGTTTTTTTATGCCCATGAGTCTTATTCTCATAAATTTCGACGCCGCTGTTGCAGGGTTGTTTTTCGCTTCTGTTTATATGCTCATAAAGTTCGCGGGGAAAAGCCGTATTTTTTTATCATCCTCCTCCGCTTTGCTTTTTTTTTCCTCTTTTTTAGCATTTACTGAGATAGCAAAGGATAACACAGAGTTTATTTTTTCAGGAAGAAGCCCTGCGGAAAATTATTCATCCGCATACTTTATTCCCGACAAGGATTATCTTTCAGGATTTTCCCTATTCAGAAATTATATTGGGACCACAGTGAATAAATCCATGAGCCAAAACGAAGTTAAAGGTCTTTTTGTCTTCGCGGGCGACCTCGGTGAAATCAGCGATATTCAGGAAATATCCCGATTTCTGAACCGCGGCGGCAAAGCGGTGTTCCTGCTCAATGCTTCAGCCGAAAACTTAGCTTACCTGTCCTTTGTGTTTAACATTCAAGGAGTAAGTCTGGCTCTGATCGAAGAAAATGAAAAATCTTTTTTTTTCACAGGTCTTTTCGTCCCTGAGGTAGTTAAGAACGACACTGTCTGGCTGACAGAAAACGAAAACGTTGAGTTCAGAGTTCAAGCGGCAGTGAGACATCTATATCCTGTTTTAACAACCGGAGGATTATCTTTACTTAAAAACAGAGATGTAAAAACGGTTTCATTTCCGTTGTTCTATGAAATTCCTTGCGGCAAGGGAAAATTCGTCCTTTTTTCAAATCCTTGCATGTTCTCAACGGAAAGGATTTTGGGCAATGTTCCAAAGGTATGCTACGCTTTGGAGAATATTGAAGCAGAAGGAAAAAATGGAAGAATCATGCTCGGCGGATTTGTGTCTTTGTTTATGCTATTTTTATGCTCTGTTAGGAATTTCGGCAGAAAAAAGATCTTTTTAATCACAGCGCTACTGGTCTACTTGAAGCTTTTTTCAGTTTTTTCCTGTCTTCGATTGAATTTAAATGAATTGACCGCGGGGGTCTTTTCTCAGGGAGAAAAGCAGAAGAGGGAAGTTTCTTTAGAGCTTTCAAGATCAGGAGCGGCAATTTTGAGTGAGTCCGAGGACTTTTTGTTTTTTTTGTCAAAGAGAATTTGCATGTCAAAACAATACAGTGATAATGAGTTTATTAACATGGCTTTTTCCGGAGAATTGTATATTTTCGACGAGGAAAAAATTTACGGGAAAGCATCTTGGGCAAAAATAATCAGAATGTGCGTGCCGGAAATCGAAATGGAGGAAAAGTGAAAAAAACTCTTGTCATAATAAAGCCGAACGCGGTGCAGAGAGAACTCATTGGCGAAATAATAACAAGATTCGAAAAGAGAGGGTTGAAGATCATAGCGCTGAAACTGCTCCACATAACGGCAGATATGGCGGTCCAACATTACAAGGAGCACGAGGGAAAGGATTTTTACGAGTCTCTGATTTCTTTTATAACATCGGGACCTTCGGTTGCGATGATTCTCGAAGGAGAGAATGTCATCGAGGTAGTCAGGAAAATGTGCGGAGCCACTGATCCTATGAAAGCGGAACCTGGAACGATAAGAGGGGATCTCGGCATGAGAATAAGGCAGAATATTATTCACGCTTCCGATTCGGACAGGTCTTCTTCAAGGGAAATCGAAATTTTTTTCAAAGCTGACGAGATAGTAGAATATATGCTCGCCGCCCGTTCCTGGATATAGTGTTAATACTGACATTAACCGCCACAGGATATTTATTTTGTATTGACACATTTATGCCGCCGGTTTACGGGCGTTACGAACTTAGATCAGATAAAATTGTCGTCAATTCCGTTTCCGCATTTCCTGCCGATATAGCGTATTCTGTTGATTATAAAGAAGCGTTTTTGTTTTTTCCCGGTATTGTCTCTGATACGGTTTTCGTTTCATATCTCCCGGTATCTAATCTGGCAGACTCCCTATACAGAGCTTATTCTCCGATTGCCGCTGAAAACGGATACGGATATTCTTTCGGAGATTTTCCCGACAATACTGAAAACTCAGACAATTTGAGTATTGGTGGAGAGAAATCTTTCGGTTTCGGATGGACTGAATCCGGAAAAGGCGAAATTCGACAAGATCTGGCTTTAAATTTTACAGGCGTAATCAGCGAATATTGGAAGGTGGGAGGTTATATTCACAGCGGCAAGAGCGGAGAAGCCCTTCCGGTCGGAGACCTTGAAAAAATATATATAACATTGGAATCGCCTGTAATGCGAGTTTATTTGGGAGACATAGAAGAGAGTCAGGAAGTCGGAATTTGCGGAAATCTTTCAGGAGACATACTGGGAATCAAAAGCGAACTGAATTCAGGTAAGAATTATCTCATGGGTTCTTTCGGAGAGATAAAAAATGAAACAAAGATAAAAATAATAGAAGCAGTATTCGGAATGCAGGGTCCTTATCCTATTTTAGAAATCAATGAAAACAGAAATTTCGTGCCTGGAAGCGAAAAAGTATTTTTAAATGGAATACCGATATCCTCGGAAGATTACAGAATTGAACTTTCCAACGGCGCTCAGATAACATTCTCTCCCGATGTCAGGCTGAGCGACGGAGACAGAATAATGGTATTTTGCAAAATTTCAGGTAATTCTTTCAGACGCATGACGCATTTTGTGAGTTCAGGAACCGGAAGAAACGGTTTTTATCTGAATTTTTCCAGAGCAGGTTATTCGGATATAAAAGACGCCCCTTTTGGGTTCACCTTGAGCGAAAGGACAATAGAAATACTCGAATCCCTTGGCGATTCTGCCCGTCAGGGTTTGGTTGACGCGGGAATTTTCGTCGGAGAGGGCAGAGGTTCTTATGACTTTATGGATGGAATATATGTATTCAGAGGCTACGAAAAAGGTTCCTACGATGTATCTTTTATGAGAGTTGACAGCGGAGCAGGAGAATATTTATATGACGGTTCGCTTCCAGGATTCAGATATGCGGGTGCGGGAGAAGGGGATTATTTGGCAAAAGTAAGTGTTGAACCCGCACAGACGAGAACGGCTGAAATTCTCGGCGCTGGTTTTCATTCGGATATTTTTGCTTTGGAGATGACGGGAGCCAGATCATACGCTGACAAAAATCTTTTTTCACCGCGCGATGATCAAGACAACGAAGGTTTCGGGGCTGGAGCGAATTTCAGTTTTAGAAAAGGACGGTTCAGCATATTCGGAGAAGGAGCTTCTATAGGAAAGAGGTTTTCAGCGCTGGACGATTACGGTGGAAGAAAACCGGTTGAATACTTTTCTTCAGTTCTCTCTCCGGGCGGCAGATGGGGCTTTTTGAGCTTTCGCGGCGGTATTTATGAAAAACTTACTTTTGAAGGCAGTTCCGGGTTATTGACAAATCTTGATTTCAGAAAAGAAAGGGCTGACCTTTCACTCACATGGGGTGATGAAAGAAGATACCTTTCATTGATCAGGTCATATCAAAGAGAGGATTCTTCTTTTGCCGCCGGAAACTTATTGAAGAAAGATGATTGGACATCGTTGAAAGCAGGTCTGGAATTTTCTTTTATCAGGCCAGAGATCGCCTTGACCAGAAAGACGTCGGAAGACACTGTGCATTCATCCACGGATGAAGTGTTTTCCAGGTTAACTTTTTTTTCTGGGGAAAATCTCAGTTTTTCAGCTCACGGTTTTATCAGCAGAATGATTCTCGAAACTGAAATCAGTAGAGGAGTATATCTGACTTTGAATGAAGTGGGTTTTCAAAGCGCTTTTCGTGGGAAAGGGGGTTCTTTTAGTTTATTTTTATCTAAGAAAACAGAAATTCCCGGAAAATTCAACCCTAGAAGCGAACAGTCGTTTTATTTGGGCAGAAGCGAGATTTCAATACTCTCTTTTGGAAACGTTGTTTTTAACGCTGAATATTCGCTTTCGAGGACGAGATATTTTACGAGAATTGAGATTTTCGAAGAAGTAGCCGAAGGCAGCGGTAATTTCAGCTATGACTCTGTTGCGGGGATATATTACCCCGATCCATACGGCAGATACGTCAGATTTTGGGAGGAGAGAGGTTCTTCGGAACCGGTCAATGACGCGTCTTTTTATGCTTTTTTCAGTCCTTTTTTTGGAGGAATCAGTTTTCGATTCGCTTTCAAGGCGCGAGAGATAAATAAAAGCGAAAACGCTGCCGCGACTGCGTTTTTCTATCCGGGACATACCATGAACATGACTTACACTCTTAAAGGGACTCGGTTTTTTTCTGCCGGCGCCAGGAAAGAGCTGACGGATAATTCTGAAACGTGGGTTTCTGCAAGAAGAGAGATAAGTCTGAACTCGGAACAGGAAGGCGATGCTCTGAAGGATGACTGGAGGATGATAATAGGATATGCCTATGACGAAAAAGTCCGTTTAGAGACAGAAGGTTCTTACGGAGAATCTTCATCTGAAAAAATTTCAGAAAATGATTCTTATTATTACAACCAAATCAGCGGAAGAATTTTAGGAGCAATTGAGACGGGCTTTTGGGAACCGAGAATTGTAATTACGGCAGTCGTGAAAAATTTTAACGGGTTTATAAATTATCCCTTGCTCAGACCTTTTGTATTCAGGAAAACCGATTTTTCCGCCGGAGCTTCACGTTCGGGAAAGATAAGATTAGACGGATCTTTCGGCTTGACTTACAACAGCTATACTTCCCCCTTCGTCCCTGCCGAACTTAAGGCGATAGATTTTCCCGGATATGTTTTACACTGGAATCTATCCTCCGACTTAAAGGCATCTGCCAATATGTCTTTTCTCGCTTCATACTCCGGTGAAAAAAGAATTGACGAAAATACATATCAAAGATTGTCAGCCGGCTTAAAACTGCTGTTTTAATAAGGGCGGTATTGTGGTAAATTAGTATTAAAACGGAGCAAAAATGGATTTGGAAAACAAAGAGCTCTTTGAAATAATCGAGAAAATGGACACGGGTTTTGTCCTTCTCGATTTGCCGACAGAAAAGGTAATCTTAATGAATTCCTACGCGAAGAACGCCTTGAATTCTCCGGAATACACGGAACTTCTCAGTATTCTCGGAATCGAAGAATCGAGCCTTGAGAATCCCCTGAAAATACAGAGGAAAGCATACGTAGGGGAAATGATTTTGGGATATACGCTTTATCCCATGTCCGAAGAACACGTGGCAATTCTCTTAAACGATATTTCAGAAAAAGAGAGACTTCAAAAAATTGCCGAAGCCACAGCGACAATGGACAACATAGGCTACATTTTCACAGGATTTTCTCATGAAGTGGGCAATCCGCTCAATTCGATAAAGACTATAGCGAGTGTCCTGAAAGACAACGTCAATTTTTTTTCACAGGAAAAAGTCCTCGAATATCTCGAGAGCATACTCACCGAGATAAACAGAATAGAGTTTTTATTGAGAATGTTCAAGGTTTTCAACGCCTATGAAGACCTGAACATTCAGGCTGTAAGCATGAAGGCTTTTTTCGACAAATTTACCAAGCTCATAGAGTCGGATCTCGACAAGAGAAAGATTTTTTTCAGCGTCAGGTTCAAAAGCCCCTTGATTTTCGCGATGACCGACATGCGGGCTCTTCAGCACGTCCTGCTGAATGTTCTGACAAACGCCATGGACGCGGTATCGGAAATAGATGAGCCGACTATTGACATAGAAATCTCGAGTTTAAGGACAAAAGTCGTCATATCAGTCCGCGACAACGGCATAGGAATTGGAGAGGAGCAGAGGGGTAAAATATTTTTTCCGTTCTACACGACGAAACCAAAAGGCACCGGTATGGGACTCACTATAGTGAAAAATCTCTTGATAAAAATGGGAGGAACCATAGACATGAAAAGCCTCCAAAGAGGAACTGAAGTGACGATTTCAATCCCGAAGAGCATGTGAAAAAATGGACAGACGAACTCTTCTTGTCATAGACGACGACGAGATTTTTCTCTCGACGATGGAAGATTATTTCAAACCGAGAGGCATGGAGGTAATTGTAGCCTCGACGGGGAATAAAGGGCTCGATATTTGCTCAAAACAGCTGATAGACGTCGTCATTCTCGATCAGAAACTTCCTGATGTCGAAGGGCACGCGATCTGCGAGAGCATATTGAAAAACAACGAAAAGACAAAGATTATTTTTTCCACGGCTTATCCGAGCTTTGAAAACGCTTTAAAAGCCATCGAGGTAGGCGCATTCTGGTATGTTTCAAAACCAGTCAACTTCAGAGAGCTGACTTTTGCCATAGAAAAGAGCCTTAAACAGCTTGACCTTGAAAAGGGTCTCGAAGACCTTAATTTTCTGAAAAAAAAAGAAGAAGAGGACCTTGAGCTTATAGGCTCTTCAGGATCTAAAGCCAAGACAGAGGAACTTATAGAGATAGCTTCTAAATCGGATTCTCCTGTTCTGATTACAGGAGAGACGGGAACCGGAAAGACGTTGATAGCCAAAATAATACACAAGAAAAGCGGAAAGAGAGGCCCTTTTGTCAGCGTCAACTGCGCAGCTCTTCCTGAAAATCTTGTCGAAGCGGAGCTTTTCGGATACAAAAAGGGCGCCTTCACAGGTGCTGACAACGACAAAAAAGGCCTTTTCGAAGTCGCCCACGAGGGGACACTGCTTCTCGACGAGGTCGGTGAAATGCCGCTTTCTCTCCAGTCAAAGCTTCTCGGGGTCATAGAAGAGAGAAAGTTCAGGAGAATCGGCGATATAGTCACAAGAAAAACAGCCGCAAGGATAATAGCGGCGACTAATTCGGACATAGACGGCAATTCGTCAAAAAATCTGTTCAGGAAGGATTTGTATTACCGGCTCAATGTTCTCAGGATACACCTGCCGCCGCTAAGAGAGAGAGTTCAGGACATAGCGGATTTGGCAGAGTATTTTGTGAAAAATCTTTCAACGGGCAAGATCTACCTAATACCTGAAGAGGAAAAATCAATCCTCAGCAAATACTTTTGGGACGGAAATATAAGGGAATTGAGAAACGTAATAGAGAGAGCGATGATAATAGCCGAAGACCGCGTTGTCATGCCTTCAAAAATACTTTGCGCTCAAAGCGTTGAGGAAAAAGAGGTTTTTAATCCAAGGACTCAGAAAAAACAACTGAAACTTGAAGAAATAGAAAGAGAGCACATATTGAACACACTTAACAACAATGAAAACAATTTGTCGAAAACGGCGAGAGACCTCGGTATTTCTCTTTCAACCCTCAAAAGAAAGTTAAAGTTATTTTTCTCTTGATGAGCTATTAAATAAAAACTTATCATTGTCATTTTATCCGGAATTTGCGAGGCTTTTTTTAAGATAGTCACAAAAGACGATATTCAGATAAACCATAAAAAGCCAATAGTTCATAATGGACTATTCAAAATGAGACAAAGAATTAGGATAAGTCTATACCCAGTGTTTAATCTTCTGTAAACTAACATCCCAGTGTGGTTTTTAATAGCTGTCAATTTTGGCATCTAAAGTGCTCATTATTCGGCATGAGCAAAATATTACTGGTTGACGACGAAATTCTTTTTCTCAAGAGCCTATCCGACGGACTGAAGATAAACAAAAAGATGAAAGGCGTCAGCATATTGACGGCGGAGAACGGAAGGGCCGCTATGGAAGTTCTCAATTCAAACCCCGACATAGACCTTGTGATAACCGACATAAGGATGCCGGAGGTTGACGGCTTCAAGCTCATAGCATATATGAGCCGGAAATATGCGGCGACGCCCGTGATAGTCATGACTGCCTTCGGGTCGAAGGACGTGGAGAAAAAGATTAAAGAGAGCGGGATACTCCACTACATAGAAAAGCCGATAGATTTCGACGAACTTCTCGAGAAGATAACGTCTGAGCTGTCAGTGAGGCAGAGGGGGACATTAAAGGGGGTCAATTTATCTACATTTTTGCAGATAGTCGGAATGGAGAAGATGACCTGCGCTCTTACGGTGTCGGTCAAGGACAGGAAAGGGCAGTTGTATTTGCGTTCCGGAGAGGTAATAAACGCCAAGACGCAATACAGGAGCGGGTTGGAGGCGGCTATGGACATCGTGACGTGGGAGGGAGTGACAATAGACATAGCCGACCTTGAGACGGGGGTGGAGGAGAAGATAACATTGAATTTGGAGAGTTTGCTTCTCGAGGCGTTCAGGAGGAAGGACGAGGCGGCGGACATGAGAGAGGCATTTGACAATTTAGAGAGAAAAAAGGAGGTTAAAATGGATGTGCAGACCTTGAACAAAGCGATAGAAGTCTTGAAAAGCAATCTCGGAGCCGGGCTTTTGGCGACGGACATATTTACGGCGGGAGACGCGCAGTCAATAGCGGGGTGGAACGGCAATCCGGCGGCATGCGCTTTATTTGCTCAAATAACGGGCATGATAAACACAGCTCTTTCCGAGGGCAATTTTCCTGTGTTGGGCAGGTATTATCTCATGGATTTGGTGGACGACAAGATGGTCGTGGTCATACCCATGGACGAGTTTATGTGGGGTATGCTGATAGATTCAAAGAAAGCGCCTCTCGGCCTTCTGTTGAACATAGCCATGCCCAAGGCAATATCTGCATTTGAAGAAGCATTAGTAGGCTGAGGAAGGAGGAAGATATGGGAGACAAACTGGCGGCGATATACAAGATAGTCGAGGAGCACGGCGGTCTTAAGGGAAGGATGAGGCTTGCAATAAAGTCGGGTTTGAGCATGAACCAGGCAAGAGCAATAGAGGACAAGCCGGAGTTTTTCGACAGGATGAAGAAAATCTCGGAGGAGATTCTAAGCAAGAATATTGACGAATACCTCAGAGAAAAACTCGCGGCAATGTAATCCGTGTAAAAAGGGAGGGAGTTATGCCGGAAATGAAATATCACTTGCCGCCGGTCGTTGATGTCGACAGCGAAAAGTGCGTTCAATGCCATGTCTGCATACAAGTATGCCCTGTTAAATACTGCAACGACGCCTCAGATCTCGAAAAAGGAATCACAGTCAACCATGATTTGTGCATAGGTTGCGGAAACTGCGTGAGAGCCTGCACTCACGACGCGAGAATAATAAAAGACGACACGGAAATATTTATTGAAGACCTAAAAAAAGGCGAAAACATCGCGGCTCTCGTTGCACCCGCGGCAGACGTAAATTTTCCCGGACAGCTCAAAAATCTTTTGGGCTGGCTTAAATCAGTCGGCGTTAAAATGAATTTTGACGTGTCGTTCGGCGCTGAAATCACCACTTACCAGTATCTGAAGGCGATACAGGCAGGGGCGAAAACTCCGGTTATAGCTCAGCCCTGCCCCGCAGTTGTCAGCTTTATAGAGATATACAAACCTGATCTGATACCGTATCTTGCTCCTACAGGGAGCCCTGTCATGGACATATCAGCGTGGGTTCATAAAAACCATCCGGGGATGAAGCACGCCTTTATAAGCCCCTGCATAGCGAAGAGCCGGGAATTTCAGGACCCGAACACTAAGGGTCAGATAACATACAATGTAACAATTACTAATTTAAAGAAATATCTCGAAGAGAACAGCATAGATCTGTCAAAATTCCCGGAGACCAATTTTGACGGACCAATGGAAGCTGAAAGAGGAATTCTCTATTCGCAGCCCGGCGGTCTTTTCGAGACCTTCAAGAGATACAACGTCCCTCTCAAGATGCATCAGGTGAGAAGGACGGAAGGGCAGGAGATTTACGAAGAGTTTTTCGAAGAGCTCGAAAAAGAACTAAAGGAGAAAAAGTGCGATGTTGTTCTCGTTGATATACTTAACTGCCTTCACGGATGCAACAGAGGGACAGGAACAAATTACGACGAGAGGACGACGGACGAAATATTGAAACTTCAAAGCGAAAGACTTGAAAAACAGAAAAAAGAGAATTATCCCGACCCCGATGCATTGGCAAAGCTTCAGAAAATTCTCGAAGACATGGGCAATGTCGATTTTTCGAGAAAATACACTGACAAATCCGAAAATTTCAAAGTTCTCGAAGATCCAGACGAAGATGGAATTAAAGCGCTCTATGAAGAGATGGAAAAATTTGAGGAAAAAGACATAAAAAACTGCGCGGCATGCGGATACATGTCCTGCGAGGCGATGGCAAAGGCTATAATGAACGGTCTTTACAGACCTCAGCAGTGCCATCATTATCTTGAGGTTTTTTACAGAAAACACTCGAAAGACACTCAATAAAGCATTTTTGAGTTTTACTTCGGCAAACAACGGCAGATGGGATTTCCGTCTGCCGGTTTTTATAAAGTCAATAATAGCTTGACCAGAAGTTTTTTTTAAAATAATCTTTAATAAATATGTCAAAATCAATGTTTTTCACCTCTATGATCCTTTTTATTCTTTCCTCTGCGGCGGCTTTTGTCGTATCGAAAAAAATAAAGTCTTCAAGAGCCGTTATGGTTGATGTGAATGCCGATACCTCAGAAGAACATACAACGGCAGTGACGGTGCCGGATTATATGCCGCAAAATTCTCGGGAAGACCTTGCTCTGCCGTCGAGGTTGGAAATAAGGGCCTTAAAAAAAGTCTCTGAAAGAACCGGAACCGCGAGATTTGAAGTGGAATGCAATATTTTCGGCGAAGACTCCCTCGGTAGTCTGATTCCTGTCACTTATTCTGCGGAAGATTCTTCCGAATGGGCTCTTCCTGAAAGCCTCGTCATTTTCAGAGTCTCGGGAAAAGACACAGTCCCGGCGAAATCGGATTCTCTTCTTTTCAGCGATGAAGATATAGTCGAGGGCAGAAAATACAGATATTTTGCCGTAGCGTATTTTTGGGACTCGAGACTTGTATCAGGGACGACAGAAGAAATTTCATATTATAAACCCTGGTTTTCCAAGTCCAGCGCTTCAATGCTCGCTGGAAGCCTGATATTCACCGCACTGCTGATTTTTTTCATAAAGAGCGCGGGAAGCGGAAAAAAATTTTTCATAAGAAAACTCAGCGGAGTTGACGCGGTAGATGAAGCCATAGGCAGAGCCACTGAAATGGGAAAAGATGTCCTTTTCATTCCCGGAATTATGGACATGGACGATGTCCAGACTATAGCCGGCATGATAATACTCGGAAGAGTCGCGAGAAAAGTGGCAAACTATGAAAGCAAACTTTCCGTCCCTTCGATAGCGCCTGTCGCATACAACACTGCCAAGGAAATAGTAAGACAGGCATACATTCAGGAAGGAAGACCCGATTCTTACGACGAGAACTCGGTTTTTTACCTAACGGGTGATCAATTCGGCTACGCCGCGGCGGTTGACGGAATTATGGTCAGGGAAAAACCTGCGACAGTATTTCTTATGGGTCATTTTTACGCCGAATCCCTCATCTTGGCTGAAACAGGTCATTCAATAGGCGCTATACAGATATCCGGAACAGCGGATCCTTCGCAGCTGCCCTTTTTCGTCGCCGCGTGTGACTACACGCTAATAGGAGAAGAGTTCTTCGCCGCGAGCGCTTATATGTCCGACGATCCAAGGCTTGTTGGAAGCCTCAAAGCCCAGGATTTCGGTAAAGCGGCGGCGATTGCGGCTCTTGTCGCGGGCAGCATACTCGTTTCTTTCGGTGTCCATTTCGTAAAAAACCTTTTCTTCACGGGTTAACAAAAGGGAAAAATAACCATGAAAAGATACGTTCCCCTCGCAGTGACTTTCCTGAGCGGTATATTTATAATTATTTCGTTTTTTGTTCCCCGTTATCCGGTCGGTGAAGCGGCAAACACGCTTAAAAACTGGTATATGGTCGTAGCGGTTTTTGCGATGATTCTCGGCATACTGAATTTGATTAAAGTAAACTCTCTCAAAATAGTAAAAAAGAGAAAAGGATGGATATATTCTGTTGTGATAGTCTTTTCCCTCCTTGTGACGGTTTTCGCCGGCTGGGGAGGAGGCATGGGGGAAGGTTCGGCATTCGATTTTATATTCAGGCATTTCTACACACCTCTTAACGCCACGATGTTTTCCTTGCTCGCTTTTTTTGTCGCCTCGGCTTCATTCCGCGCTTTCAGGGCGAGAAATCTCGAAGCCGGCCTTCTGCTCGTAGCGGCGATAATAGTTATGCTCGGCCGAGTCCCGATAGGAAAAGTGATTTTTTCCCACCTGCCTTCTGTTCAGGCCTGGATTATGGAAATACCCAATACTGCCGGACAACGGGCGATAATGATAGGTGCCGCTCTCGGAGTGATAGCGACCTCACTGAGAATTATTTTCGGGATTGAAAGGTCTTATCTAAATTGAAAAAGTTTTTTGAACTTGACAGAAGAATAATCTTTCTTTTTATAGCGTTCGCCGTCGCCATTCCTCTTGTTTTCCCGCTGAGAATACCAATAGTAGTGGACAAAAAAGACTCAAAAGCCGTGTATGCTTCATTCGATTTTCTCGACAGCCTTCCTGAAGAATCAGTCATTCTCGTATCCTTTGATTTCGACCCTGCCGCCGCACCTGAACTCTATCCGATGGGCAAAGCGATAATCGAACACGCTTTTTCAAAAAATATAGATGTCATTACGGTCGCTCTTTGGCCCCAGGGAGTCAGGTTCGCTGAAAATGCGCTTAACGAGGGGGCGGCTGTTTACGGGAGAGAGAGGTGGAAACATTTCGTGAATCTCGGCTACAAATCCGGGGGAGTCGTCGCCATTGATAATATAATCGGCGATATAAAAAAAACATGCCCGAGGGACTTATCCGGAAAAAGCACAAAAGAGATAGAGATGCTCAAAGATGTCAACTACAATCTCGACAAAGTTGCCGTAATCTTCACTCTTTCGGCGGGAGATCCGGGAGTCATAGGCTGGGTTCAAATAGGAAAAGATAAGTATGGAAAAACCATAATTGCGGGCTGCACAGCCGTCAGCGCGCCTGCTTATTCTCCTTATTTTAATTCAGGACAGCTCACAGGCTTGATTGGCGGAATGGCTGGAGCCGCTGAATACGAACAGCTTATAAAAAGTCCGGGTATGGCGTCGAGCGGAATGGATGCGCAGTCAATAGCCCACGTCTGTATAATTGCTTTCATACTTTTCGGCAATTTAGCTTACGTAATTGAGAAAAGAGGAAAAAAGAATGTCTGAGACAGTCGGGATATGGATAGCGGGTTTTCTCACGCTGGCAATTTTCAGTTTTTTATACAAGGACAATCTCTTTTATAAAATTGCCGAAGCGGTTTACGTCGGGGTTTCCGCAGGTTACCTGCTGGTTCAAAGCTGGCACGATGTCGTCATGCCCAATCTTGTGTCTCCTCTGAGGGAAGGAAATTTGCTGTATATATTTCCTGCCGTTCTGTCGGTATTCATGATTCTTCAGCTTTTCGCAAAGACGAGGTGGTTTTCTCATATTTCAATAGCTTTTGTTGTCGGGATAGGAGCCGGTTACGGCTTTGTAACGTTTCTTAGATCCAACCTATTTGAACAGGTATATTCGGGGATTACCCCTCTGTGGAACACAGGATTATTCGGTTCAATAGGACAGATACTTCTCTTAATCGGAACAGCGACCGGAATTTTTTACTTTTTCTTTTCAGTAGAGCACAGAGGGATTTTCAGAATCGGCGCGAGAACCGGGATGATATTTCTCATGATAACTTTCGGCGCTTCATTCGGATACACTGTCATGGCAAGAATATCCTTGTTGATAGGAAGGTTTTATTTTTTGCTGCACGACTGGCTCCGTATAATGAAATAAAGACATGGACGATCGAGACGAATTGCCTCGTTCCAAACCGGGTATTAAAAACAGAATAAGAGGTATTTTCATAACCGGAATCGTGACTCTTCTGCCGATAGGTTTGACGTTTTTTGTTTTCAAATCCATAGTGGAAGTCGGAGGAGCGATTTTTGAACCTTTGGCTAAACACCTCCCATACCCGAGAATTGCCAAAGACCTTATAGGATTCGGTTCTCTGCTCGCCGTTATTATGATAACCGGAGCCGCCGCGAGAACTTTTATAGGCAGGTTTTTTTTCGGATGGACCGGCAGAATCATGACAAAGATTCCGCTGATAAAAATTATTTACAACGCGGTGAAAGAGCTGACAGAAACATTTTTTATTGACAAAAGGGCGTTCCAGAAAGTAGTTATGGTAGAATATCCGCGGCAGGGATGCTGGTCTATCGGTTTTTTAACAAACACCGAATCATGGGTTGATAGACCCAAAGAAGGAGGGGGAGAATCCTGCCTCAGCTCAGTGTTTATCCCCACGACTCCGAACCCTACGTCGGGTTTTTACCTATTACTGCCGAAAGGTGATATTACCGTCACCGATATGACGGTTGAAGAAGGAATCAGGGCTGTAGTTTCCGGCGGGATAATAACTCCGAAAAAAAAAGTTTTAATAAGAGAGGATAAAAAAGGAAAGGAAAAATGAACGAAGAACCGCATAAACGAAAAAAGATAATCGAATTCATAAGAGAACTTATAAAAAACAGGAAAGAGAATAAGGAAAAAGAAGCGGAAATAGTAATAGACAAAGGAAAAGAGTCGGGAATTATTACAGAAGCCGAAGCGGATATACTCAAAGGCGTTATGTATCTTACGAGCACGAGAGTCGAGGAGATAATGGTGCCCAGGGTAGATACTGTATTCCTTTCCGCGACCGCCGGCATAGACGAGATAATAGAAGTCTATACCCTGCACAGGTTCGGAAAAATCCCTCTTTACGGAGACACAATTGACGACGTAGTAGGTGTGCTGAAAGTTAAGGATCTGATTCCTTTTCTTCACGACATAATGGAAACCCCTTATAAGGCGATAGATTTCGCCTGCCTGCCGCATTTCATACCGGAAAGCAAAACAGTGCTGGAAACTATTAAAGACCTTCAGGAAAGACATCTTTCGATAGCAATGGTCGTAGACGAATACGGCGGCGTCTGCGGGATAGTGACGCTTGAGGATTTAGTTGAAGAGATAATTGGAGAAATTGAAGATTCAAGGGATCAGGAAGAAGAAGATTTCACGCTTGATGAAGACGGTTCATATCTGGTCAACGCCCGCATGGAGTTTTCCGATTTCAATGACCTTCTCGGCTTGAATCTCGAGTCTGAAGACTACAACACCGTAGGCGGTTTCGTCCTCGACAGCCAGGAAAAGATTCCGAAAAAGGGAGAAAAATTTACTGCCGGCGGACTGGAGTTTGAGGTTATTGACGCCACGAGACAGAAGATAATAAAACTCAGGGTCAGCAGGAAAGAATAAAGCGCGAAATGACAAAAGATTTTGTCCATCTCCATGTCCATTCAGACTACAGCTTTCTCGACGGAGCCGTTTCGATATCCAAACTTGTCCAAAAAGCTTCTGGCCTGAAAATGAAAGCACTCGCGCTAACGGACCACGGCAACATGTCCGGAGCAGTTGAATTCTACAAGCATTGCGTTAAAGAAGGGATCAAGCCCTTAATCGGCATGGAAGCTTATGTTGACCCCAAAGGCATTTCAGCAAAGAGCAAGATTTCCGAATTCAGGCACCTTACTCTTCTTTGCAAAAACGATGAAGGATACAGAAACCTCGTTAAGCTTTCTTCAAAGGCTTTTCTCGAAGGGCTTTACTGGGGAAGAGCGAGAATGGACATTGAAATTCTTCAAAGCTACTCGAAGGGGCTGGTTGCTCTCGGAGGCTGCATGAGCGGGGAAGTTCCTCGCAGAATTTTGTCCGGAGATGAATCCGGAGCGATTGAATTTGCTCGTTTGTATTCGGATGTATTTGACGGCGATTTTTATCTCGAACTGATGGATATTGGTTTGCCTGAAAATGAATTTTTGAATAAATCTCAAATAGAGATAGCGAAAAAAGCCGGAATCGGCGTTGTTGCGACGAATGACGTTCATTTTCTGGATAAAGAGGATCATCTGGCTCACGAAGCACTTTTGTGCATAAATACAAAAAAAACCTTTGAGGACAAAGACAGGCTGACGAGCCCTGAAGGAATTTATTTCAGAAGCCAGCAGGAAATGTTCAAGCTTTTCAAGGATTGCCCCCAAGCCATTGAGAACACAGTAAAGATAGCCGACGAATGTTCTTTTGAAATGAAACTGAACCCAAATTCTCCGAGATTGCCTGATTTTCAAATTCCTTCGGGTTTTAAGACCCCCATGGAATATCTAGAATATATGACATGGGAAGGTGCAAAAAGTAAATTTCAATCAATAATTTCATCCGAAGCCCAAATCAGAATAAGAAAAGAATTGGAAGTTATAGCGCAGACAGGATACGCAGGTTATTTTCTTATAATAGCGGATATTGTCCGGGAGGCGAAAAAGAATAAGATCAGAGTAGGTCCGGGAAGGGGTTCGGCAGTCGGATCTCTAGTCCTTTATTGTCTGGATATAATAACTATAAATCCGATGAACTACGGACTGCTGTTTGAAAGATTCCTAAATCCGGAGAGGATAACGGCTCCGGATATAGATTTGGATTTCGCGGACGATAAAAGAGGCATGGTCATAGACTACATGGTCAGAAGGTTCGGAGAGAAAGCCGTCTGTTACATCGGAACCGCGGCAAGCCTCGGAGCAAGACAGGTCGTAAGGGACGTGGCAAAGGTTCTCGGACTAACTCCGAAGGAAATAGACGTTCTTTCATCGAAAATGCCTGAAACGTATTTCATTGATAAGCCGCCGGAAGATACGAGGTCGGATGTTGAGTGGATTTATCTAAAAAATCTCAACGGATTCAGAGAGCAAATTAATTCTGACCAAAGACTCGAAAGGCTTGTCAGCATAGCAAGCAGGCTGGAGGGATTGAAAAGACAGCCTGGAATTCATGCTGCGGGATTTATTATCGCGCCTGGTGATTTAACTGATTTTGTTCCTCTCAGAAAAGATAAGTTAAATCAAATAGTTTGCCAGTTCGATATGGATTCGATAACTGATGTCGGCTTAATAAAAGTCGATATTCTGGGGTTGACCGCTCTTACCGCTATGGAAAAGACAGCTCTTTTGGTTTCCAGGAAGGAAGAACTCGACATTGACGGACTGCCTCTCGACGATGAGAAAACGTTTGAGATGATTTCGTCCGGAGAGACGAAAGGAATATTTCAGCTCGAATCAAAGGGCATGAAAAATCTTTGCGTTCAGCTTAAACCGAAATCCATCCCAGAAATTATAGCAATTATATCTCTCTACAGGCCGGGACCTATGGATCATATAGACAAGTTCATAGCGAGAAAATACGGCAGGGAAAAAGTGGATTTAATACACAGCTCGCTGAAGGACATTCTTGAAGAAACATTCGGAATACCGATATATCAGGAACAAGTGATGCAGATAACAAGCGTGGTCGCCGGATACAACCTCGGAAAGGCGGATATACTCAGAAGAGCAATGGGTAAGAAAAAAAGAGATGTCATGGAGAGTGAAAAAGAGAATTTCCTTGCCGGAGCAAACGACAGGGGGATAGACAAGAAAACGGCAATCAGAATATGGGAAATGTTAGAACCTTTTGCAGGATACGGATTCAACAAATCACACGGCGCGGGGTATGCTTTTTTGGCTTACTACACGGCCTACTTAAAAACGCATCACACATTGGAATTCTTCGCCGCGACGATGACGACGGAGATTTCAAACACAGACAAAATAGCTGAATTTATTGATGAAGCCCGCAGGCTGAAAATTAATATCTTTCCGCCTTCGGTCAATTGTTCCGGTGTAAATTTTATCGTGGAAAGTAAAGGGGTGAGATACGCTCTCGGCGCGGTCAAAAACGTCGGTGAAAAAGCCGCACAGGAAATACTCGAAGAAAGAGAAAGTAACGGCTCTTTCGTTGATTTCGATGATTTTCTCAGCAGAGTCAATTTTAACTCCGCCACAAAGAGGACAGTTGAATATCTTATTAAAGCCGGCGCATTCGACGAGTTTGAACTCAACAGAAAAAAACTTCTCAATTCAATGGAGACTTCTTTTGAGAGGGCTCTTTCGAGAAAAAAACAAAAAATGATGGGTCAGATGCCTCTTTTCAGCGAGAGAGAATTCTCAAAACCCGAAGCAGATATAAATACCTGCAGTTTCTGGACTTATCAGGAAAAGAAGGACGCCGAACTAGAAGCTTTCGGATTCAATTTCAGCGTTCATCCTCTTGACGAATACAAAAAGTTTCTCAATTTCCGGGGAATGTGCAGGCTGAGCGATTATATGAAAAACGGTTTTAAGGACTGCTTCACGGCGGGACTGCTTTTGAATACAGAGCGAAAAAACGGTGGTCTTGTGCTTTTCCTTGAAGACAACAACTCAAATCTTGAGGTTTTTCTAAGCGATGAGAAAAAAGATGATCTAACAGCATTTGCGGATAAAAACATGGGAAAACTCGTCGCGGTGAAAGGCCGGATAAAAAATTCAAGTGAAGGAAAAATGCTGTTAGCAGACGAATGCAAATCAATTGAAGAAGCTCTGAGTCTGAGCAAAAAAAGCCTCGAAATCGAACTTAAGGAAAATAATATCGACGATTCGTTTCTCAAAAGCATTAAGGACACGATAATAAGCCATGAAGGCGACTGCGGTGTTTTTTTTCTGCTGAAAGAAAAGAACAGAAATATAAAAATGAAGAGCGATTTAAGTGTTTGTTTTGACATGTCTCTTGTAAATGAAATTCAAAGTATTATTGAAAACAAGGGCAGGGTCAAATACGTAGCAGAAATAAGCTGTTAGGGGGTTTTAATGAAGAAAGCTTTTTTTTCGGTTATTTTGCTGTTTCTTACAAATGCAATCATCGCGGATTTTCAACCGTTGAAAGTTATCGAAATCCCGACAGCCGGTGTCCCTCCGCACGGCGGTTATGTTTTCGATCTCAGACAGGACCCCGGAGGAAGGCTTACGGGCTATACAGGTGTAGCTTTCATAAACAGATTCTACGTGATGCTCGGTTACGGGGGCGGTAATATTATCGGAAACGGCGAACCAGATTGGAATCCTTATCCGTTTATAGAAGCAAGATTCAGGGTTTTCGAAGAAAACATATTTTTTCCGGCAATCGCAATTGGCTACAGCTCTTACGGCTACGGGTCATTCGACAGGTCTTACAACAGGTTTTACAGAAAACCAATGGAATTTTATCTCGTAGGCAGCAAAGCATTCGACTTGTTCAACTACGCCGGCGTTCACGGGGGGATGAGTTTTGAGCCGGACGCCGACAGCACGGAAAACCCCGTTGACATCTTTATCGGGGGACAAGTGTGCTTTGAAAATATAGTTGAACTGCTCGCCGATTATAGATTCGGATTGAACGACATGGAAAAAGACGGGATATTCGGTGAAGGACGAGGTTATCTCAACGCAGGCTTGAAAGTATGGGCTTCAATGGATTTGAGCGTCGCATTCTATTTCATCAACATCACTGAAAACGGGGAGACTGGAACTCCCTGGTCGGAAATTTCGCGCTGTATGGAGATAACCTACGAAGGACTTTTCTAACGGCGGCAATACTCCCATAATTCATCCGGAGGACAATTAATGAAAAGAATACTGGTAATAAATCCGGGTTCGACAAGCGACGAACTCAGTTTTTTTGAAGGTGAAAAAGAAATCTTTCATGTCATAACGAGATACTCTGTCGATCAGATGAAACCTTTCGAATCCAAACCTGTTTACGCTCAGTACCAAATGAGGCTGGATCTTATAACAAAAACACTCGAAGAAAAAAAAACTGACATTGGATCTATAGACGCTGTTATCGGCAGGGGCGGGTTGATAAAACCGATCCCGGGGGGGACATATCTCGTAAACGAAAAAATGATAGAAGATCTGAAAAACGGACTGAACGGAGATCATCCTTCCAATCTGGGAGGCATTCTCGCGAGGGCTCTTGCCGAGCAAGTGGAGAAAATTTCCGGAAAAAAAACAGACGCGTTTATAGCCGATCCCGTCGTTGTCGATGAGATGTGGAAGTGGTCGAGATATTCGGGAATGCCTGAAAATCCCCGGCTTTCGATTTTTCACGCGCTCAATCAGAGAAGAGTCGGAAGAATTGTAGCAGATAAGATTGGCAAACCTTATGAAGAGCTCGATCTTATCATCGTTCACGGAGGAGGAGGAATCTCCGTGGGGCTACACAGAAAGGGAAAAGTAGTTGATGTCAACAACGCTCTTGACGGGGACGGACCGTTTACTCCACAGAGAAGCGGTGGGGTCCCTTCGGGAGGGGTAGTCAGGATGTGTTATTCGGGAAATTACAGCCATCAGGACATGAAACTTAAGTTAAAGGGAAGAGGGGGGCTGGTGGCATATCTCGGGACTTCAGATTTGATTATCCTCGAAAAATTCATAGAGGGGAAAGAGCTGAAGCCTTCCGAAATCGAGCAGATAGACAAAAACGTCACCAGGGAAAGCGCAGAAGAAATTATAGAAGCCATGGCTTATCAGGTTTGCAAGGAAATAGGCGCACTGTGCGGAGCGCTTGGCAATAGACCCGACGCGATCGTATTCACAGGCGGAATAGCTTACTGCGGATTTATCGTAGATTTCATTGAAAAAAGAGTGAGCTGGATGTCACGCTTTTTCTGCATCCCTGGCGGAGATGAGATGAAAGCTCTCAGGGATGCGGCGGAATTGGCTCTTTCGGGGAGCACCCCCGCCCAATATTGTTGAATTAAAGCAAGACTTTAATATTATTTTATATATCTCGAAATCAAAAGACTTAAAATATTTGAATAATAAAGAATTTTTTTTACACTACCCCTTGACAAATACAATTTGATACCACAAAATATAGTTTCTGAGTTAATTCATAGGAGGTAATATGAGGTGTCCATTTTGTGGAGGAGAAGACAATAAGGTCGTCGATTCGAGACCGAGCAAGGAAGGACACTCTGTCCGAAGAAGAAGGGAATGCATCAGTTGTTCTAAAAGATTTACCACTTATGAATATGTCGAAAAGGTCCCTCTCATGATCGTCAAAAAAGATGACAGGAGGGAGCCTTTCAGCAGAGAAAAGCTTTTGGAAGGCATTGAACTCGCATGCAAAAAGAGACCTATATCGAGAGAACAGATAGAGAAGATCGTCGATGACATAGAAACAGATGTCTACACACTGTCGAAAGTCGAAGTCCCATCAAAGGAAATCGGCGAAAAAGTCATAAGAGCGCTGAAAAATCTCGATGAAGTCTCTTATGTCAGATTCGCTTCTGTTTACAGGCAGTTTAAGGATAAAGAAGAGTTTCTAAAAGAACTCAAAAAGATGTTCGACGACGGAGGTAAAAAGTAAGATGAGAGATATGAGTTGTATGAAAAAAAGAGACGGAAGAATAGTCTCGTTTGAAATTCAGAGAATCGAAAACGCCGTTAGAAAAGCTCTCCTTGCCGTCGGAACAGAAGATGATGATAAGGTAAAAAAGATAGCGAGCGAAACCTATGAAATCCTTAAAAATTCGAAAAACTCTTTCTATCCTGAAGTCGAAGAAGCCCAAGATACTGTAGAAAGAAAGCTTTTTGAGCACAATGAATACGATGCGGCTAAAGCTTACATACTCTACAGGGAACAGCATAAGAACATCAGAGATGTCAGAAAATCTTTCCTCGATGTAGTCGAGACTCTCGACAGCTATGTTTTCAAAAGCGATTGGAGGGTGAAGGAAAATTCAAATTCCGATTATTCTTTCTCCGGCCTCTTGCTTCACGCGGCAGGGAGCGTAGTCGCGAATTATACGTTGAATAAAATATACCCTCCCGAAATCGCATACGCGCACCGTCACAGTGATATTCACATCCACGATCTTTCAATGGGTATAGCGGGATATTGCGCGGGCTGGTCCATAAGAAACCTCCTGACTAACGGATTCGGCGGTGTAGATGCGAAAGTTTCGGCAGAACCGCCTAAACATCTCCTGTCCGCTTTGGGACAGATAGTCAATTTTCTCGGGACAGCTCAGAATGAATGGGCGGGTGCACAGGCTTTTAGTTCTTTCGATACTTATCTCGCTCCTTTTGTCCGGAACGACAAGCTCGATTACAAGCAGGTCAAGCAGGCTATACAGTCTTTTGTCTTCAATCTCAATGTAGCGTCGAGGTGGGGAGGACAGACGCCGTTCACAAACCTTACTTTCGACTGGGTTGTTCCGCCTGATCTAAAAAACCAGCCTGTTCAGATTGGAAAAACATTCACTGATTTTGTATACGGCGATTTCCAAAAAGAAATGAACATAATCAACAAAGCGTTTATCGAAGTCATGATGGAGGGCGATTCTACGGGAAGAATTTTTACTTTTCCGATACCGACATACAACATCACGAAAGATTTCGACTGGGAAGGTGAAAACGTCGAACTTCTTTTCGAACTCACAGCGAAATACGGAATTCCGTACTTTCAGAATTTCGTCAACAGTTCGCTTAAACCTTCCGATGTCAGATCGATGTGCTGCAGGCTTCAGCTCGATATCAGAGAGCTTAAGAATAAAACCGGAGGGCTTTTCGGAAGCGGAGAACAGACAGGTTCAATCGGCGTCGTAACTATAAACATGCCGAGAATCGGGTATCTCTCTTCAGACGAAAACGAATATTTCAGGAGACTCTCTTCCGTGATGGACATAGCTAAAGAAAGCCTTGAGCTCAAAAGAAAAATAGTTCAGAAGAACATGGACATGGGACTTTTTCCATACAGCAAGATTTATCTCGGAACTCTCGCCAATCATTTTTCGACTATCGGACTCGTGGGACTTAACGAGTCAATTATGAATTTCTTCGGTCCCGAAATTGATATATCTTCAGTTAAAGGAAAGGCTTTTGCGAAGAAAACACTTGATTTCATGCGCGAGAAGTTAATCGTATATCAGCAGGAAACCGGGAATCTCTACAATCTTGAAGCCACGCCGGCTGAAGGAGCTTCTTACAGATTGGCTAAAAGCGACAAAAGACTTTTTAAGAATATAATATCTTGCGGAGAAAACAGCCCTTATTATACAAATTCGAGTCTATTGCCCGTAGGTTATTCGGATGACGTATTCAAAGTTTTGGAACATCAGGAAGAACTTCAGACGAGATACACAGGCGGAACTGTTCTGCACATTTTTCTGGGGGAGAGCGCTGAGAGCTCCTGTATTAAAAATCTCGTGAAAAAAGTCTCCTACGGATACAGCCTGCCTTATTTCACCATTTCGCCTACTTTTTCCGTATGTCCGGATGACGGTTATATCAGAGGAAATGTCACTAAATGCCCCAAATGCGGCAGGGAAACGGAAATTTACAGCAGAGTCGTGGGGTATTACAGACCCGTTAAAAACTGGAACAAGGGTAAGAAAGAGGAATTTTCCCAGAGAAAGACATACGTTGTTCAGAAAGAAATTAAAAAGCAAGGTGATGTCATTTTTCAGAAAGAGGCGGCAAAACTCGCGGCCGCTGCTTTGTGATTTAAAAGAAATTCAAAAATGTTAATAGGGGGATTTCTTCCTTTTTCGACAATTGACTTTCCGGGTGATGTCAGCTCTGTAATTTTCACTCAGGGCTGTAATCTGAGGTGTCCTTACTGTCACAATCCTGAACTGATTCCTTTGAAAACCGAAATAAAATTAAACTCCTTGGAAATATTAAAAACTCTTGAAGAAAGAAAAATACTTGTCGATGCAGTCGTGGTTTCCGGAGGAGAACCAACTATTCAGAAAGACCTTCCGGAGTTTCTCGTTAGATTAAAGACCTCCGGCTTCAGAGTGAAACTCGACACGAACGCTTCAAATCCCGAAATGTTATCAAGAGTGGTTTTTGACGGCGCGGTCGATTTCATATCCATGGACGTCAAAACGTCCCCTAAAAAATATTCCCAAATGGTCGGAACTTTTTTTGATTTTAGCTGGATAAAAAAAACAATAGATATTTTTGAAAAAGCGAGCCTTGAGTATGAACTGAGAACAACAGCTGTCCCTGGGATCGTAGAAAAAGAAGACATAGATGAAATCGGAAAGGAAATAGGAGGAGACAGGACTTTTGTTATTCAGCAGTTCAATCCTTCTAAAACTCTCGATCAGTCCATAGGAAAAACAAAACCTTATGATAATAAAATGATACTCGAACTTTTGGAAATCGCGGAAACTCGTTTTTCACGCGTGAAAGCGAGAGGTCTCCTTTGAAAGTTAAAAAGAGGTCAGGGCAAATTGTTTTATTCGATAAGTTAAAAATTGAAAGAGCTGTTTCAAAAGCTTTTGAAGCAAAGGGCGTAAAAGACAATCAGGCGGAAAAAATCGCGTCGCAAGTTGCCGAAGAAGTGTATAAATCAGAGAAACCTGTCATCGAAATCGAAGAAATTCAGGACATGGTCGAAAATGAACTGATGAAAGAGGGATTTTTTGAAATTGCGAAAGCATACATCCTCTACCGCCGGGAACATGCGGATCTTAGAACGGCAAAAAAAATTATCTTCGGGGTGGGAAAAGATGAATCTAAACTACCTCTTAATGCTTTGGAAGTCCTGAGGGCGAGATATCTTCTGAAGAATATAGATGGCGAAATAGTAGAATCGCCAAGAGAAATGTATCTCAGAGTCGCAGAGTATGTGTCGTCAGCGGAGAATATTTACGACAAAAGAAAAACCCCTATCTGGAAAGAAGAATTTTTCAGGATTATGCAAGAAGGTCTCTTTTTGCCGAATTCACCGACCCTCATGAACGCGGGGACGGATTATCCCCAACTCGCGGCTTGTTTTGTGATTCCTGTTGAAGATTCTATTGAGGGGATTTTTGACGCAGTAAAGCATGCCGCCCTAATACATAAAACTGGAGGGGGAACAGGATTCTCATTTTCCAGACTTAGACCTGCTAACGACTCCGTCAGGTCAACAGGCGGTATAGCATCAGGACCTGTTTCATTTATGAAAGTGTTCGATATCGCGACTGAAGTCATCAAACAGGGAGGCAAAAGAAGAGGAGCCAACATGGGTGTTTTGAGAGTAGATCACCCGGATATTGCCTCTTTCGTTGCGGCGAAATCATCCAAAAGCCTTTTCACTAATTTTAATATATCTGTTGCTCTGACGGACGAGTTTTTTGTATCTTTGAGACGCAATAAGGGTTTTTCTCTTGTAAATCCAAGAACAGGAAAAGAAACAGGCAAAGCGGATGCAAGGGAAATGTTCGGACTTATTGTTTCCAGAGCTTGGGACAACGGCGATCCCGGTGTAATTTTCATCGACAGAATAAATGATTTGCACACGATGAAAAAAACAGGACTGATAGAAGCGACTAACCCCTGCGGAGAACAGCCTCTTCTACCCTATGAGGCCTGCAATCTCGGGTCTGTCAATCTCTCTAAATTCGTAAAAGACGGAAGAATAGACTGGGATTCGATGAAAGATACGATAGGCATAGCTGTCAGATTTCTCGACGACGTTATTGACGTATCGAGATATCCGATACCTGATATTGATAAAAAAGTAAAAGAGAACAGAAAAATCGGACTCGGAGTGATGGGTTTTGCAGATTTTCTTATTGGGCTGAATATTCCGTATAATTCAGTTGAAGCTGAAAGAACGGCTGGTGAGGTCATGGATTTCATTCATAGAGAAGCCGACCGGGCTTCTAAGGATTTGGCAGCGGTAAAGGGAAGTTTTCCGTCTTTTGAACTCAGCGAAATGGCTCAAAAAGGAGAAGAGCCGAGGCGCAACGCTACATTGACAACAGTGGCTCCGACAGGTTCGATAAGCATAATAACCGGAGCGGCGAGCGGCATAGAGCCTTATTTCGACCTCGTTTTCATACGAAACGTGCTCGACGGCACTCAGTTCCTTGAAGTAAACAGGCATCTGAGTGAAATACTGGATAAAAAAGGTCTCGATAAAATCGCCGTGATAACTGCAATAGGAGAAGGGACAAAACTGAAAGATATCCCTGAAATTCCGGACGATGTTAAAAAAATATTCGTCACAGCACATGATGTAGATCCCCTGTGGCATGTGAGAATACAGGCGGCTTTTCAAAAATACACGGATAACGCAGTCAGCAAGACCGTAAATTTTCCGGGGGACGCCACACACAGACAGGTTGAAGAAGTTTACATTAACGCGTATGAAACCGGCTGCAAAGGAATTACGATCTACAGAGACGGAAGCCGAGACAATCAGGTCCTTGTAAAGCCAAAAGAAAAAACATGCAAACTCAAAACAGTTGACTCAGATTATGCAGGCGGTTGCGAAGAGTGCGGAGGTTGAAATGAAAAGTCTAAAGAAAAAGGACTTAAGAAATTATTTCAGATTTTTGGCTGCAGCCGCAATTGTAGTATCGGGGTTGATTTTGTTTTTAACCTTTGCTGAAGGATACCCCGGTCATAATAAAATGGTTCTTATTTTAGTTTCGCTGGTTTTGTCTTTTTCTGTTTTATTCTTAAAGTTTCCTAAAAACACCGCGCCTAAGCACGGGGTTATCTCTCTTTTCACGGTTTTATTGTTTTCCGTTCTGCTGACGGGCTTGTTTTCGAATTCTCTTTTTGCTGCCGCATTATCTTTGTCTTTAATTTCGTCATCTTTGATGCACCTGACTTTAGTTTTTCCCATTGAAAAGAAAATCTACAAAAAATCAGGATTCGCCCTTGTCAAAATAATTTATGTTTATGCCCCTGCCGCTTTTGTTTCGTATCTTTTGACGGCTTTTTTTGCGGGTAAAAAGACTGAATTGCCTTTTATAGGGGTTCTCGCGGCAATAACCTTGATGGTATGGATTATTTTGGTGATTTCTGCCGCAGTAGAGGGGAGAAAGACGAAAATTAAAATCATCAAAAGAAGAACGGAACATTTCATGATAGGAGCTTCTCTTTCCGCAGTTCTTTTTCCGGTTTTTCTTAACATATATTCAGGAATTCTATTACCCGTTGTTTTGTTGCCATTGTTGTTTTTTATGCTTGAAGAATTTTTTTCAAAAATCAAGGACATGCCTTCCCGCAAACTGTCTCTTCTGTTTATTTCTTTCTCTTTATCATCTCTTATATTCTTTGTGTTTTCAATTTTACCTGTTATTTACTTTTACAGGGGAAGGGCTAATATATTTTTATCAGGGATGCTCGGTTCCGTTATTTTTCTATTTTTTTTCAGAAAATCTTACCTTTTTCTTCTTTCTATTTTTTATAAAAATCCCGGGAAAAGAATCGAAATACTGCGAACTTTCGAGAACAATTCAAAAAGCGCCGAAAGCACGGCGGAGTTTGTTTCAGATCTTTCCAAAGCTCTAACGAAAACTCTTGTATGCTCCTCATGCTGTGTTTTTGTCAGAAAGAAAAGTTCTGTTTTCGAAAGTGTTTTCCTGTCAGAATCCCTTTGCCCGATAGAAGAAACATTTGACGGCGAGAGAAAAGACGGCGTTGTCAATTTCGTTGAAAGTTCCGGGAAGATACTGCAGATCGACGAAGAATCGAGTGCTGGGTTCAAAAATGTATGCGTCGAGGATATGCTGAGTCTTTCTAAACTCGGAGCTTCGCTTATCATTCCTTTCTTTTCCGGTTATCAACTCATAGCTTTTGCGATAATCAACAACCCTGGAGTCCCTTTGGAAAAGGGTTTCATAAATGAACTCATGACTTTTTCTGACGGAGTTTCCGGTTTGCTATCTTCTCTAATCAAGATCGACATTATTGAAAAAAGCAAAGAAGCTGAAAATTATATGAATTCGAAAAGAATTTTAATATCCAGACTTAAGAAAAAAGCTTTTAATAAGGTTCTTCACAAAAAGATAAATGGAGATTTTGCCGGGGAAAACGCCGCGTTCTTCATGGAGAAAGAAAAATGTCTTTATTCGGGTTTGATGAAATGGGAAAAAGATCCGGAGGACTGGCAGAAGCTTTTTAATATTTCTGTTCTTCCGCATGTTTTTGATAATTGCCTAAATGACGGCTTGAACGCCGTATTATCTTTTTTGACAGGTCTGAAAATAACAGAATCTATACTCTTGGTATCAAGAGAGAATGACATAAAAATATTTTCAGAAAATCTTAATTCTTCTTATTTGATCTCAAACAGTTCAGTGGAAAAGTTCGAAGGAGAAATTCCCGGCGGAGTAAAGTGGATGTTCGCTGGAACGTCGGATATAACAGAGCTTAAGAATATAAGATACGAAAAGCTCGGAGAAAAAAAGCTTAAAGAAATTCTCATTTCATCACTGCAGATGTCTTTTGAGGAGTTTGCAGATTCAGTTTACTCGACTCTTAAAGAATGGTCTTTTGACTCAGCAGGTCTCAAAGACACGGAAATGCTTTTTGTCGATTTTACATAATGGGCGAATCTGCAGTCTATTATATTTCTTCTCACGGTTTTGGCCATCTGACGAGAAGCTTTGAGATAATAAAAGAATTCAAAAATATAAAAACACATATAGTATGCGGCCATTCCGTGGAGACAGCTGAAAAATTCGGTTTAAAAGAATTAAATGCGGCATCTTACAGAGAAATAAAAACTGACGCGGGTGTCTGGCAAAAAGACGCATTCGAAATGGATTTGAAAAAGACATTTGATGAAAATTTAAGTTTATTGGAATCAGAGGCTGAGTCTATCCAGAGAGAAGCTGATTACATTTCAAAACTCAATGTTTCAGCCGTGTTTTCCGACATTTCGCCTTTCCCTTTCGCCGCGGCGAAAAAACTAAATATCAAATGCTTTGCGGTGGGAAATTTCACTTGGGACTGGATATATGAAGGTTTTGAAGGATATGAACCGAGATTCAGAGAAATTGCCAAGCGATACAGGGAATTATACGCTCTTGCAGATAAAGCCTTTGTCCTCCCTTTTTCAGGGCCTTTTAATGCTTTCGACAGGAAAATAAGAATCGGACTGGTCTGCAGAAAACCGCTCTTTTCAGAACCTTATGAGGTGAGAAAACGACTTGGAGTCAAACCCCGAGAGAAAACCGTAGTCCCCGCGTTCGGAGGATTCGGCGTCGAAACTTTTTTCGACAAAATCCCTGAAGGGTTTTTTTTAATCTTACCGGGTTTCGAGGACAGAGTGGTATCTGAGAGATCAAGGGCTGTTTCGATGGATAGAATTTCTTTTCCCGATATACTTCTCGGGGCAGATGTAATCCTGACTAAACCGGGATACGGGATTTTATCAGAACTGGTTTATCTTAAATCTATGGGTTTTCAAAAAAAAGTAATTTACTGCGACAGAGGACCGTTCAGGGAGTATGGAATCCTGAAGGATTTCATAGACAAAAAATTCCAGAACAGCCGATATATATCATCGGACGAAATGAAACATGGTAAATGGACTGAATATTTATAGGGGCGGGCCCTGCAAGAACCCGCCTTTTTTACAGATTAAAAAGAAGAAATTATATCTTCGAGGATGTTTTCTCCAGAGCCGTTAATTATAAAAATACCTGTGGATGTCATATCTTCCACTTTACTCGCTGAAGCAATAGTTCCCATAAAAGAAAGTTTATCACCTACTTCAGGAGCGAACATTCTCATCATTGGCAATATCTTCTGTGCGTCAATGTAGATAATAACCGGGTATTGATCGGGATTTTCGATTCCAGCTTCTTCTAATTTTTCCTTTAATGTGACTCCGTCTGCTGAAAATGACTGCGCGTTCATGAGAACAACCGCTTCATTGTCGTTGATTTTTATGTCAACTTTGTTGTTTCCCTGAGTGAACGTGTATGAATCTTTCTGACCGATCAGAGAACCGCCGGCGGCGGCAGAAGCGATTGTCATTATTTTTATCATCGTCTCTTTATTGTTGATGCCGATTATTCCTCCGGCTTCGGGCGCTGCCATGTTGAGATTGCCGATCATCAGCTGAATATCTCCTCTGAGCATGCCCCAAAATTCGTCTTCCGTCATTCCAAATTGCGAAAAATCAATCTGCTCTGCCATGTAAGGAGCCAGCATTTCTTTTAACACCATGAAATTCATTACAAGACGCATGTATAGCGTCAGATCTCCTTTGATTTCGCTTAACTCCGAAACTCCGCTTGGCAGATCTGCAAGATACATGGCAACCATGGGATGATCGGATATGTCTTCTCCGTATTTGGCGAAGGATTTCAGAATGATTCTTTTCTGTTCGATGGTTCCGCCTACTACTGCGTATTCTATGTCGGGCATGTCCATGAAAGCGGAAGCTATTTCGTCTTGAGTGTCAGCGTTTTCTTTAAGGCTTTTTTCGAGGACTTCATAAAAATTCCCGCCGATGAAAGCATAAAGCGCGGGAGATGGCATGCCGACCGACTCGAAAGATTCTTTGAAATTCGGGCTCGTGGCGAGAGAATTTTCAGGTTTGGTTTCTTTTACTGATTTCATGAGATCTTTAACCTTCTCTCCCATGCCCATTACAACATAACCCTGGTAAACAGTCAGATAGACAAGGGTTTCGCCGTCTTCTATCACGGTGTAGTCGCCGTCTTGAGTGACAGTCGCTTCTTCGTCTTCTTTCGATTTCTCGATTATGTATTTGAGAAGATTTTCAGATGAAGTTGACGGAATAAAAATTGCAAAAGTGGGAACTGTTCCTGCTTCCTGTGCATTAAGAGGTAGATCGAGCATTATCATGCCGACTTTTCCGTTGGGATCGAATCCTTTGGTTTTGAACTCTTCGTAATCGAAATCTTCATTGTTGTTTTTGAAAGCTTTGGTGAAAATAGCGTCAGCGTTTATTTCATGCAGATCTGCGTAGATAAACATAGGAATGTCTGAAGGGACTAACGTGGCAAGCTCGGGCATCTGAGCCTGTTGAGGTTTTTTAGTGCATCCTGTGATGGCGAGCAGTCCGAATAGAACCAGCACTGCGACCGACAGAGTTTTTTTCATTGATCCTCCTTGCGTTTTGATTACCGTCTTATCTGATATCTTAAAGATGCGCCTATCTGAAGGTATCTGCCTCCGGCGTCGTTCGGATTCCATCTTTTGAGGTCTTCAACAGTCACCCCGAGTCTCCTCGCAATGCGGGAAAGAGTGTCTCCTGATCTGACGGTGTAATTTCTCCACACGACTGTCGGAGTAACAGGCGCGGTCTGAACAGTTATTTGAGTGTTCGACAGATATTTAAGCGAATCAGGCAGCATGTCGAAACTGGCTCTGAACATGTCTCTGGTGCCGCAAGGTATTTTAAGAACAAAAGGATATTCTCCCGGGGGAGTGAAGGATTGCAGGATGTGCGGATTTAGTTCCTTGATTTTTTCTTTAGTGCAAGCTGTCGAATTGGCTATGACAGAGAGATCTACAGGACCGTGCAGGTGGACTGTGTCATAATCCATGGGATCTTCAAAATTGATTGACATGCCGTATAACTCGGGTTCTCTTGCGACAAGCATTACGGCGAGAGCGGAAGGGACGTAATTCATTGTCTCGTTAGGAAGGGTGAGTTTCCAGTAATCTTTGGTTCCGGCGTTGTTTATTGCCCTTTCTACGGCCCCTTCCCCGCAGTTGTATGCGGCGAGGGCGAGTTTCCAGTCCCCGAATCTCTCATAAAGAGAAGAGAGGTATCTGGCTGCGGCAATGGTCGCTTTATAAGGATCCCTTCTTTCATCGACATAGTTGTTTATTGTCAGGCCGAAATTCCGGGCAGTTCCGGGGATGAACTGCCAAATTCCGACTGCGGACGCCGGGGAAACAGCGCCCGGCATATATCCGCTCTCGATAACGGGCAGAAAAGCAATATCGTGGGGCAGATTATAGTCCTCGAGTATTTCTTCGATCAAAGGCAGATATTTACCGCTTCTTCTTAGATAGGATATCAAAGTGTTTCTGCCGGAACTCGTATTTGTCCAGAAGTTCAGATATTGTTTGAGGCGATCTGAGGAACCTACTTCTATCGGAATCAGAATATGTTCTGTTGTCTCAATCACCGGATAGCCCCAAAGAGAGTTCGCCGCTCTGATTTGAGCTGAAGAGAGCCTTCGCAAGTTAATGTTGTATCTGCTGACTAAAAATGAATCCTGAACATCCTCTATCGGTATGTCGAGAAGATACCTCATTCCGTCGTTGGCGATTTGATGCGCCAGAATATAGTTCGAACTTTTTAAGGCTTCATTGGCCTGAGTGAATTGTTCTTCCGCTATAGTGAGCATTATTGAAGCGAGAGTGTCAGGAGACACAGATTCGATATAAAAGATATTTTCGTCAACGCCGGTATATTGAACCGTTTCCGTGGACCGTCTGTATGAAGAGCATTTTGCAGACGCTAAAACGGCACATAATAAAAGCAATAGGAATTTCAAACGCATTTAATCCCCTTTTGAGTTCATAATAAATATTATTAGACCTAAAACTAATTTAATCACGTATGGGTGAGAATGTAAATATTCAAAAAGAAGTTTCCTGGCGGTATATGATTTGAGCATTTTTCGGTAAAAGTATGTTTCCGAAGGCAAATCTTCCATTGACAAATGAAGGAAGACCGTTATAGAAACATGCATGGTCAAGGACAGAATAAGGAATTTTTGCATAATTGCGCACATCGATCACGGAAAATCGACACTCGCCGACAGGCTCTTGGAATACACGGAAACCATTCCGAAGAGGATAAAGCTTGAACAGTATCTCGATAAAATGGATCTTGAAAAAGAAAGAGGGATAACTATCAAATCCCACAATGTCAGAATGAAGTATAGAGCTTCCGACGGCCATGAATATCAGCTTAATTTGATTGACACGCCCGGGCACGTAGATTTTTCATATGAGGTCTCCAGGTCCATATCTGCTTGCGAAGGTGCTCTTCTCGTCGTCGATGCGACGCAGGGAGTGCAGGCACAGACTGTCAGCAATGCTTATCTCGCAGTTGAGCAGGGGCTGAGGATAATACCTGTTATAAATAAAATTGATTTGCCGTCGGCAGATCCTGAAAGAGCAAAATTCGAGATAGAAGAATACCTCGGACTGGGAACGGAAGACGCTGTGGAGGTGAGTGCAAAGACGGGCAACGGAATTGATAAGCTTGTCGATTCAATAATCGGATTAATACCGCCGCCGAAAAAAAGCGGTTCAAGCATCCTGACATCCCTCATCTATGACAGCTACTATGACGAATTTTGGGGAGCTGTTCTGTTTGTGAAAATCTCCGCGGGAGAACTCAAGAGAAATGATAAAATCAGATTAATCGGAGCGGGAAAAGAATACGATGTCCAGCATTTAGGATATTTTTCGCCGGAAATCAACGAAACAAAAAAACTTTCAAGCGGAGAAGTAGGTTTTGTTTCCGCCGGCATAAGATCCCTCCAGGATGTCAATATTGGAGACACACTGACTCTTTCCGGATGCGAAGTTGAACCGCTCCCGGGTTTCAGAAAATCAAAACCCATGGTTTACGCCGGACTCTACCCTTCCACAAATGACAAATACAGGGATCTGAAAGAGAGCCTTGAAAGACTGGCTATTAACGATTCCGCGATCGCCTTTTCGCCTGAAAAATCGAATGCGCTCGGAATGGGGTTCAGGGTGGGTTTTCTCGGACTGCTTCACATGGACATCGTCCAGGAAAGGCTGGAACGCGAGTTCGACATGGAATTGGTTGTCACAGCTCCAACGGTTCCCTACAGAGTCACGCTAAAAAACAAAGAGGTGAAAGAAGTAAATTCTCCTACGGATCTTCCCCCTCCTTCGGAAACCGAAATAATAGAGGAACCGACCGCGAAAGTCTCCATTCATTCACCTTCCCAGTTCGTCGGCAACATTATTAAGATATGCCACGAAAAAAGGGGAATTCAGCGCAAAATAGAATACCTGACGCAGAACCACGTAAGGATTGATTACGAGATGCCTCTCTCGAGTGTTATTGTAGATTTTCACGACCTTTTGAAATCTTCCACAAAAGGCTACGCCTCCCTCGATTACGAGTGGTCTGGCTTTTCGAAGGCAAAAATGACTAAGCTCGATTTTTTGATAAACAACGAACTCATAGACGCTCTTTCAGTAATCGTCCAAGCCGATGAAGCTTATCATTCGGCGAGAAGAGTATGTGCCAGGCTCAAAAAAGCGATACCGAGACAGCTTTACGAAATAGCTATCCAGGGAGCTATAAGCGGAAAGATAATCGCTAGAGAGACTATAAAACCAGTCAGAAAAGATGTCACTGCAAAATGCTACGGCGGCGATATTACGAGAAAAAGAAAACTTCTCGAGAAACAAAAGGAAGGAAAAAAGAGGATGAGGAAATTCGGAAAAATCGAGATACCTCAGGAAGCCTTTATGAGTGTTCTTTCTCTCGAAGGAGAAGAGTGAAATGAAAGGTAAAAAAGCGGCGGTTATAGGAAGCGGAGCCAGAGAGCATGCTATAGCAAAAGCCCTTTCGAAAGACAAAGATGTAAGCGAGATTTACTGCCTCCCTGGAAATCCGGGCACCGAAGAATTTTGCATCAACATACAGTGCGACATAAAAAAATCTTGTGAAATTTCAAGCGCTTTAGACTCGGTCAAGCCCCATCTCGTCATTATAGGTCCTGAAGATCCGCTTGCTGAAGGCGCGGCTGACGATTTGAGGAGAAAAGAATACACGGTTTTCGGCCCAGGAAGAAAGGGAACAGAACTGGAATCAGACAAATCTTTCGCAAAAAAAACAATGAATGAAGCCGGAATCCCTACGCCTAAATGGTTTAACGTTAAATCCGCAAAGGACCTTGAAAAAAGCCTCGACGAAATGAACCCGCCATATGTTGTTAAAGCAAGCGGACTAGCTCAGGGTAAAGGCGTTTATATCTGCCAAGAGAGGAAGGAAGCTTTATCGGTTGGAAAAGAAATGCTTGCCGGAGATATCCTCAGGGGAGCCGGGAAAAAAATAGTTTTGGAAGAGTTCATTCAGGGCTTCGAAGTATCTTTCTTTTTTGCGACAGACGGAAAAAATTATTTTCATTTTCCTCCCGCTCACGATTATAAAAAGGCGTATGACGGAGATACAGGACCGAACACCGGAGGTATGGGTTCTTTTTCTCCTGCCGGATCAAGTTTACTAAACGAAGCGGGGAAAAAAATAGCCGAACCGCTTTTAGAATATATGAAAAGCCATAGAATCGATTATAGAGGAGTTGTTTTCGCCGGAACGATAATATCGAAGGGAAAAATGTCAGTCCTCGAGTTCAACTGCAGATTCGGAGATCCGGAATCACAGTCGTCCTTGAGTCTTGTTGAAGGGGGCTTTTATAATCTTCTTTACTCCTGCGCAAGGGGCGACGCTGAAGATTCTTTATCCTTTTCGCCAGAAAAAGCGGTTTCTGTAGTAATAGCGTCAAAAGGATATCCGGAAAATCCGGTAAAGGGAGTCCCGATAAAACTGGATGAGAAAATATTCAGAAAGAATATATCCCTTTATTACGCGGGTGTCGAAAAAAACGAAAACAACCTTTTCACAGCAGGAGGGAGAGTATTTACTCTCACGGGGACAGCTCCGACTTTGAATGAGGCGAAAAATTTGGCCTACGGAGCGACATCAAAAATCAAATTCGAAGGATCTTGGTTCAGAAAAGACATAGCCGGAGATATAGAAGAGGATCTATTCTGAAGAATCCGGCAGAATCGATTTCTTTTTCAAGTCGTTGAGATGCCAAAGAGCATTGTCGAGGCTGTCTTCGAGAATTGTTATCCTTATGCGCATAGAGCGGACATTGTCTCTTTCTTCAACGGAGACGTTTTTTTTCGCGAAAAAAAATCTGCCGGAAAAAAACCCTCCGGTGAAAGCCGCAGCGCATGCGAGAAAAAGAAAAGCTATAGATACGGCAGGTTCTTTAGGGCTTCGATAGATCATCGAGTTATGGTATATTGAATGGTAAAAAAAGTAAATATTGATTAATTGCTTTTTCGGCAGGAGTCGCTTGGAAGTTTTGGCATGACCTACAGAAAAAATTTTCCTTTATACGGATTGCTTCTCGGATTGATTGTCACAGTGACTTTTCTGATGTTCTGGTTTTCAATGATGCTGATGAAAAACGGCGAAAAAGCAATCCTTTCGATGACTGAAAAAGAGCTTCTGGCTCTTTCATCGGCATACAGCCAGAGCATTCAGCAGCTCTATTCATCCGGTCAGGTAAAAGACAACCTGTTGAAACTGTTTGCTCTTTCAGCCGCCCATATGGTAGCGAAGCACCCTGATATCAGCGGAGAAGAGCTCAGGATAATAGCCTTGGAAAACAATCTGGCGAGAATAGACGTTCTCGACAGTGCAGGCAGAGTAGTTTCATCTTCGTCTGAAAATTTAGAAATTCCATACTATCCCGGCCTTAAATTCCTGACCAGCGGAAGAAGAAACGAGATAATAATTTGGTCAACCGAAAGAACAGATTCAATAATAGGAATACCATTTAGAAGTTATAAACTGGCGGCGGTGAGAACAGAAGGAAACGGTGCTGTTGTCGTCTATCTTGACGAGTCCTTCGTCAGTTCAGTTATGACATACGCTTCTGTGTCCAAACTAGTCAAAGACGTCGGAACGTCCCCTGGATTCGCGTATGTTGCCGTTCAAGGTTTTGAAGGCATTATTTCTGCTTCGGGAAGAATTGAACAGCTGTCGAAAATCGAGGACGATTCAATTCTCCTTTCAGTGGTAAGAATACAGAAAGCGAAAGTAAGGGAGGCGGTTTTTCGGGGAAAAGTAATTTACGAAGTCGTCTCTCCGCTCAGCTACGAAGGCGTCCCCAAAGGAGTTATCAGAATAGGAATATATCTTGACGACTATCAAAAAATAATAAGCGAATACAGGCAGAGAATTGTGCTGATGTTTGTTTTTCTGTGGCTGACCCTCTTTTTTTCTTTTATCGCCGCTGTTCTCGGGTTGAGATATTTTTCGGTTAAAAAAGAGCTTCTTTCCGCTGAAAGCGTGACGAGTAAGCTTGTGGATTCCGCAAATTATGGAATATTTATAGTAAACAGAGAGCTGGAGTTCATAAGAATTAATGAATACGGGCGCGCTCTTTTCGGCATAGGAAACATAGATATCAGAAAACTAAAATACAAAGAAATTTTCGGCAAAGACGAGCTTTGCATAGTAAAGACTTCCGCAAACGAAAGAGAAATAAAAGACCTTCTTGTCAATATAGACCTTCCTTCGGGGAAGAAAGAAGAATTTCTTCTCGACACAGTGGTGTTGAGAAATCCTGACGGAATAATCGGCATTGTGTCTTTACTCAAGGATTTCAAATTTTTCAAAATTGAAAGAGAGCTTGAAACTGAAAGGGAGAAATTAAAGGACATATCCCAGATGACTACTTCGATAGCCCATGAATTGAGGAATCCTCTGAACGCGGTTTCCATAGCGGCGCAAAGACTCGAAAAAGAAATCGATTTTAGCGAGGAAGATGAAAGAAAAGATATTCTAAAAATGATGTCTTCTGCGGTAGAGTCTTTGGAAAGAAAACTCGGCAACCTTCTGATGTTCGCGAAAACTTCGAAGTCAGCAGGACTGCCGGTAGACATGATTCAGGTTTTATTGGACCTGAAAAAGATACACGGACTTATTAGGATTCATGTGAAACCTTCGGGAAGCGAGGTTTTTATAACAGGCGACAAAACAGATTTTTACAGATTTTTTGACAATATGATTGACAATTCAATCAAAGCGGGTTCAAAAAATATCTGGATAGAAGTAACGGATGGAAAAGAGAGTATTGAAATCCTCTTCAGCGACGACGGTTCGGGAATTCCCTATAAGCACAGAGACGACATATTCGAGCCTTATTTCACAACAAACCCGTCGGGCACAGGTCTCGGGCTGTTCATAGTCAAAAAAATCGTGGAGGAATACGGAGGAGATGTCGTTTTGGCGAATCTGCGGGAAAAAGGCGCTTCTTTCAGAATAACGCTGTCGAAAAAGAGCGATGCCTAAAAAAGCTTTCAAACTTCTTGTAATTGACGACGAGAAAGACCAGAAAGACCTTCTCGCCGGAGCTCTCACAAAAGAAGGCTATGAAGTTGTTACAGCTTCGGATTTTACCCAGGCGACCGCGGTTTTCGACAATTCTCTCGTAGATATGGTCATAACGGACATGAAACTCGGCGAGGGAAAAGACGGAATAGCGATCCTCGAATACTGCAGAAAGACAAACCCCGAAATACCTGTAGTGCTGATAACCGCTTACGGAAACATAGACAGCGCGGTCACCGCCATGAAATACGGAGCTTATTACTATCTTACAAAACCCATAAAACTCGAAGAACTGACAGAACTTGTCAGGAAGGCAATAGAGGAACTTGAAATTATAAGAGACAGCAGAATCCTTCAGGATATGTATGTCGAAGAATTTTCCGAGCATCCGATTGTGGCTCAAAGCCGTGAAATGAAGGAGGTTCTGTCTCTCGTTTCGAGAGTCGCAAATTATAATATATCCGTTCTTCTGACGGGAGAAAGCGGGGTGGGAAAAGAAGTTGTCGCAAGAGCTATTCACAGGACTTCTTCAAGAAAGGAAAAGCCTTTCATTGCGGTCAACTGTTCTGCCATACCTGAAACTCTTCTCGAAGCAGAACTTTTCGGCGCGGAGAAAGGCGCATACACAGGAGCGGTATCGTCAAGAAAAGGAAGACTTGAACTGGCTGAAGGAGGAACTCTTTTTCTGGATGAAATAGGAGATATTTCACCGGTCATACAGGTAAAACTGCTCAGATTTCTCTCTGAAAAAACGTATGAAAAACTCGGAGGAGAAAAAACTATCGAATCAGACGTCAGGATAATTGCGGCGACGAACAGAGACCT
Organism: uncultured Desulfuromonadaceae bacterium; assembly: GCA_964397545.1. Classification (GTDB taxonomy): domain Bacteria; phylum SDB-A; class SDB-A; order SDB-A; family SDB-A; genus JAFGIG01. The sequence goes on from CAYNIW010000001.1 coordinate 176,748, forward strand.
TTCTGCGGAGATGAAGAATGGAAATTTCAGAGAGGATTTGTTTTACAGGCTGAATGTCGTAAACATAGACATACCTCCGCTTAGGGAGAGAAGAGAAGATATAATACCGCTTGCGAGAAGGATACTCAAAAACCTTTCAGATAAAAATCCTGAGAAAAAAGAGCTCCGTCTGTCGTGGGAAGCGGAAAAAACACTCGTGACTTGCAATTGGCATGGAAATATAAGGGAGCTTGAAAATGCAATTCAAAGGGCTTTTGTCCTTTCAAGAGGAGAGTCGATAGTTATATCCGATTTTTCATTAAAACATCAAGGAGAAGACCTTTCTCTCGAATCAGTTGAAAAAAGGCATATTTCCAGAGTTCTTTCAATTACATCGGGTAATTTGCAGAAAGCATCCGACATACTGAAAATTCACAGAAACACACTAAGAGAAAAAATGAACAGGCTCGGTCTGAAGTGAACGCTGTCTTTTTTATATTTTTCGGTTTATTAAACTCTACGGAAACCATTTCGTATTCTTGCGGGAAAATGGTGTATGACTGGCTTGCAAACAAAGTTATTCTCTACGACTCTGCTTATATAGAATACGGAGACATTAAACTTTTCGGAGACACAATTATTTACTTTCCCGACGAAAAAGTTATTGAAGTTTCCGGAAATATGAAAATTGTCCAGAAAGACCAGGAATTGACAGGAGAACGGATGATTTTCAACATCGACACTAAATACGGAATAGTCGATGGAGGAAAAACAGCCATAACGGAAGGCTTTTTCACGGGTGATACCGTATGGCAGATAAAAAGCGATCTCTGGTTTGTCTCCCGGGGAACATTCACAACTTGCGACGAAGAAGTCCCTCATTATCATTTTTGGGGAAAAGCAATGGTGGTCGAACAGAAAGGCATGCTGATAGCCGAACCGGTTATTCTTTATATTGGGAATGTCCCTGTTTTCGCTTTACCCTGGTGGTTTTTTCCCGTAAAAAAAGGAAGATACAGCGGCTTCCTTTTTCCGAACGTAGGCAACAGTTCGACCGAAGGACGGTATGTAAAAAACATAGCTTATTTTTGGGCGATCAACGATTATTCAGACGCGACTTTTTCTCTTGACATAATGGAAAAAAAAGGCGCGAGGTTTAACTTTTCAGGAATATATCTTATCAAACCGTTTCTTTCTGGAAATTTGGGATTCGGATATATAAGGGAGACAGACACCGGAATAGAAAGGTGGAGAATTGAGGGAAATCATTTTCATCAGCTGAATTCGAGCACACAGATTCTCTCAAGAGTTGATTGGCAGAGTGATAAACGATACAGGATTGACTACGGAACGGATGTTCTCGTGGATCTGAATAAAAGAACGTCATCATATATTTCCTTGTCTAAAAACTTCAAAATGCTTTCCGGGCAGGCTCTTATTCTGAGGAGCGAAGATCTGCTGAATGACAGAATTTCCTACCGGCTTCCCGACATATCATATACTTTTTTTTCCAAGAGAATATATACCGCACCAAACATCGTAAATCTCTATTTCACAAACTCAGGAAGATTTTTAAGAACAATTGAAAAAGATTCAATTAGTTCTTACGAAAAAGATGAGTTTTCTGCGAGCGCGGGACTTCAAAATCCTGTTAAAGTATTCAGACACTTCAGCTTGACGCCGAGCATAAATGCGAACGGACTGATAAGAAAAGAAGACACTCTCGATTCTTATTATTTCAGGCGGTCATGGACATCCTCGGTTTCGATTTCGACTTTCTTATACGGTCTTTCAGACTGGAGTTTAGGGTCTTTGAAGAGAATAAGGCATGTTCTGAACCCTGTTGTTTCCTACATTTATTCACCGCCGTCAATAGAAGGTTATTTCGGCGACACGTCTTATCAGCGAACCCTGGGCGAGACCCTGTCGAGAATGAATCTCTCCCTTCAGCAGTCTTTTCAGGTCAAATGGCAATCCGGAGAACAGCAAAACAAATACGAACTTTTTTCGTTCGGATCTTCTGTCAATTATGATTTCGAGAAAAATGAAAAAAATTGGTCAAATTTTTCACTCTCACTCGACAGCAGATTTTCACAGAAAATCTCTATATCCTGTAGATGGGTTTATGACCCATACACTCTGGAGAGGTTGTCTTCTTCCTATTATCTGACGTCATATCTTTCAGGTCAGATTGACAGATCTTTTTATTCAGACAACAATAGCCGACAATGGAATTTGACGACCGCATATTCATATTCGGAAAGCAAACTCTCTAAAAATCAGCAGATATGGTTTACGGCAGGATTCGATCCTGCTGACAACTGGAAAATATCATACAGCGCGAGATGGGACATTGAAGAAAACAGCATGGTCAATCAATCCATCAGTATTCACAGGGATCTCCACTGTTGGGAAGCTTTTTTCACATGGCAGAAGTTCGGTGATGCATGGAACTATTCTTTCACGGTGAGGATAAAAGCAATACAAGACGTGAGAGTGATGAGAAGCATGGTCAGCCTTCTGGTCCCCCGCATATAGTGTTAAAAACGAAAAAAGTATTAAATAATGTATAAAAAAAGTTGACAAATACAATGTTTTGTGGTTTTGTCATAATTGATAAACAGTCAACAAACCTTAAAAGGGAGGTTGGTAGAATGAACAAAGGCGAATTGATAGATAGAATTGCCGCAGAGACAAAATTGACGAAAACACAATCACAAAAAGCTCTTGAAAGCTTTATCGGCGCAGTTCAAGAATCTCTGAAAAAAGGCAAAAAAGTGACGCTGGTCGGTTTCGGAACATTCGGCGTTAAAAACAGAAAAGCCCGCAAAGGCAGAAATCCCCAAACTCAGGAAATCATCAAGATCAAAGCTAAAAAGGTCCCTCATTTTTCTCCTTCGTCATCCTTGAAAGCAGTGGTTGACAAAACGAAAAAATAAAAAGGTCTGTGCGGGAGAAGATTTTTTTAGCCTCCGCCTCAAGCAGGCGGAGTTTTTTTCTTAGTGCTTTAAAAGTTGAATTTTCAGTTATAATCCCCGAAGTCGATGAAACTCCCTTCAGAGGGGAGTTGCCATTGGAATACGCCGTTCGGATGGCAAAGGAAAAGTTTTCAGACGCGGCAAAAAAACTGGAAAGAGAAGATCTCTATATTGTGAGTGCAGACACAGTTGTCGCGATCGATGAAAACATTCTTCTCAAACCGGTCTCAAGAGAAGAAGCTCTAGGTCATATTAAAAAGCTTTCGGGTAAATGGCATACTGTGCTGACCGCGCTTGTCTGCGGTTTTAAGGATAAAATCATCTCGGAGGTCTCCTCCACAGAAGTCTGTTTTAGAGAACTTAATGAAAATGAAATCTCTTTATATCTTTCAAGCAATGAATGGCTGGGGAAGGCAGGAGCCTACGCCGTTCAGGGATTGGGGGGATTCATGGTAGACGGAATAAAAGGAGCTGTCGACAACGTGGTAGGATTTCCCGTTTCGCTTTTTTTATCAATGGCTGAAAAGCATGGGATATCTTTCCAAGGATGAGCTGATACTTCTCTGCCTTTTGCTTTTTGTTTTCACAGCGGGCGCTTTAGGATGCATAATAAGGGAGAAGAGAAACAGCAGGGTTGATTTCGTAAGCCGGAATGAAAGAATTCTTTTTTGGGCTGATTTCTTTGCTGAAAAAAAAGATCAGATATCAAGCATTTTCATTGAGTCAAATGATGCTGTTTTTACTTCAGAATTATTAGATCCTGAGTCTGTTGGAATCGAGACTGTTATGAAACCAGGAGATCAAATAGTCACAGAGGTAAGCGTAAATTTTCCTGTCAACATAAACACGGCGGACAGAGCAAAACTCGAAACTCTTCCGGGCATCGGACCGGTTTTAGCTCAGAGAATAATCGATTACAGGAATACCAACGGGAATTTTACCAGAAAGCAGGATATACAGAACGTCAGAGGCATAGGCCCGGTCAAATATTCTAAAATTGAAAGCTTGATAGCTCTATGATCTTCCCGGTCTAAATACATAAAAATAAAGATATAAATCAATTTAATTGACAAAATTCTGACCGCATTTAATAATTTTTTATGTATCTGAGAGAAATATGAAAATTGGCGAAATACTCATAAGTGAAAACCTGATCACTAAGGATCAGCTCGACAAAGCTCTCGTCGAACAGCAAAGGCGAGGAACCGGAAAACTCGGAAGTATAATGGTTCACCTTGGTTATATAAAGGAAGCACAGCTTGTGCAGGCGCTCGGTAAAAAGCTTCATGTTCCCGGAATAGAAATTGGAGCGCTGAATCTCGACAGGAACATAATTAAGATTGTTCCGGCAAATATGGCGATAAAATATCAGATGATACCGATTTCAAGAGTGGGAAAAACTCTGAGGATAGCGATGGTAAACCCGTTCGACCAAGGGGCTATTGAAGCGGTTAGATTCGGTCTCGGTTATGAAATTGAACCTGTCGTAGCAGCTGAAAGCGCTGTCCTGAACGCTCTCGGAAAATACTACAAAATTCAGGGAGCCCTCGATGTCGTAACTTCTACGGTTGACGTCGTAGACGACTCGGATATTCTTCTGGGCGCAGATTCCATAGAAATCGGAAAAGGGATTATGGATCTTGAAAGGCTTGAGAGCGAATCGAAAGCTCCGGCTCAGCAGTTTGTTTCAAAGATGCTCAAAATGGCTGTTGACAAAAAATGCTCGGATTTTCATGTTGAACCCTATGAAAAAGAGCTTCGTGTCCGTTTTAGAATAGACGGCCTTCTTCACGAGATTGCATCGCCGAATTTCGCCCTGGGTCAGAGCATTACAACTTATATCAAACTCCTCGGCGGCATGAAGCCGGATGAGAGGAGAAGACCTCAGGACGGCAGAATAACTATGAAAGCCGGCAGCAGGCTTGTAGATTTCAGGATAGCTGTGATCCCTACTATTTTCGGAGAAAAGATTACAGTCAGAGTTCTCGACAAAGCCAATGTCAGTTTCAAGGTGGATGATCTGGGCATGGACATGAGAGGTCTTGAATATTTTAAGAAGGCCATTCACAATCCCTACGGAATAATAATTGTCAGCGGCCCGAGCGGATGCGGCAAGACTACTTCTCTTTACGCCGCTATGACTGAAATAAACAGCGTCGAAATAAATATTACTACTGCTGAGGATCCCGTAGAGTATATCCTTCAGGGTATCAATCAGGTGCAGATGAGCCAGTCCGCGGGTTTGACCTTCGCTCTGGCGCTAAGGGCTTATCTAAGGCAGGACCCTAATGTGATAATGGTTGGAGAAGTAAGAGACAGGGAAACGGCTGAAATAGCCGTCAGAGCTTCTCTGACGGGTCACCTTGTGCTGTCTTCCGTCCACAGCAACACAGCGGCATCAACTGTCACAAGGCTTGTCGATATGGGAGTCGAGCCGTTTCTCATAGCTTCCACGCTGACTCTTGTCGTAGCTCAAAGACTCATAAAAAAAACATGTCCTCACTGCAGAAGACAGATAAGAATTTCTGAACACGTTTTAAAAGAAGTCGGAGTTGATCCCGAAAGATTCAGCAAAGTTGCTCTATTCAAAGGAGTCGGATGCGAAAATTGTCAGAAGACAGGTTACGCTGGCAGAAGGGCGATTTTCGAAGTCATGTATATGTCGCCGAGACTCAAAGAACTCGTTTTGAACAGAGTTACAGCCGATGAACTAAACAGAGCGGCCGTAGAGGAAGGTATGGTAACATTGAGAGAGCACGGTTTTATGTCTGTCATGGCTCAGGAGACGGACATAGAGGAAGTGATAAAAGAAACGGCGGAACTCTGATGGCTAAAGAACTTTTAAACGCTCTTTTAAATGCGAGGCTTATATCGAAAAGCCAGATTAATGCAATTGAAGAAAAAAGACAGGAGACAGGGGATTGCGAGATAGCGGTTCTCATAAAGAGCGGGCACATATCCGAACAGAGACTGATGAACTTTTTCGACAAGGATTACGGCATACAGAACATAGACATGGCTGAGCAAAATCCTGACCCTGTAGTTCTCGAACTTATTAAACCCGATATAGCTAATAAATACAGAATATTTCCGATAAAAAGAACGGGAAAAAGTCTTGTATTGGGTATGGTAAACCCTCTCGATGAAGAAGCCCTCGCGGAAGTCAGTTTTCTGACAGGGCTCAACCCTCAAAAGTATTATGTCCGCGACAGTCAAATGCAGAGATATCTCGAAAAATACTATCCCATGCAGACTGGAGGCAGTTTAATCTCGATGGAGAACCAAGCGGCAGCGGAAAAAGACAAAGGGGATCTTCTTATCGAAGAAGAATATGAGGAGGAGATATCATTCGGAACATCTTCTCAGGCCGCCGATTTCGTCAAATACATCATAGATGACGCAGTCGCGAGAAAAGCCAGCGACATCCATATTGAGTTCATCGGAAAAAGACAAAGGGTCAGGATGAGAATAGACGGTGTCCTGCAGGAGGTCGTGGATGCTCCGGGGAAATTCAGCCTCGCCATAATACAGAGAGTCAAAATCCTTTCCAAAATGGACATCTCTGAGCATTTTAAACCGCAGGACGGAAGGATTCAATGGCGCTTCAGGGGAAGAGACATAGACCTCAGAGTTAGCGTTATACCTACTGTCCTCGGCGAGAAGGTAGTCATGAGGATACTTGACAAAAGCAGCTTGATGGTAGATCTGAAGGATCTCGGTTTTTCGGAAAAATCGAGAAAGCTTTTTGAGGATGCTCTTGAAAGGCCATACGGAATAATACTGATTACCGGCCCGACGGGAAGCGGAAAATCCACAACTCTCTATTCTGCGCTGAGCAGGCTGAACAGACCTAACATACAGATAGTCACGGTAGAAGACCCGGTCGAATACAACCTGCGCGGAATTAATCAGGTTCCGATAAACGCAGAGATAGGATTTGATTTTCCAAACGCCTTGAGGTCTCTTCTCAGGCACTCTCCCGACATTATCATGGTCGGTGAAATAAGAGACACTGAAACTGCCGAAATAGCGATCCGAGCTGCTCTGGCAGGCCAGCTCGTTCTTTCTACTATTCACACGAACGACGCTCCGTCGACTGTCAACAGACTCGTCGATATGGGGGTAAAATCTTTTTTGGTCGCCGCGTCATTAAACCTTATACAGGCTCAGAGACTAGTCAGGAAAATATGTTCCAACTGCAAGGCTCCTTTTGTATATCCTGAAAAATTTCTCGATGATGTCGGCTTATCTAAAGATGAAATGAAGAACGCGGTTTTTTACAAAGGAAGGGGATGCAGCAACTGTAACAACACAGGATACAAAGGCAGGGTCGCCATTACGGAAGTGATGCCGATATCCAAAAAATTAAGGCAAATGGTCGTCGACAATCAGTCCACGGCTACTCTGAAGAAAGCCGCGGAGGATGAGGGGATGGTATCCATGAGAAACGACGCTCTTGACAAGGTAAAAAAAGGTTTGACGACCCTTGAAGAAATGATACGCGAAACTTCTTCGCTGTAACGGGAGGAAAAATGGCGACAATAAGCATTGAAAATCTTCTCAGGGAAATGGTTGAAAGAAAGGCTTCAGACCTTCATCTGACAGTTGGTTCTCCTCCCGTGTTCAGAGTAGACGGAGATATAGTTCCTTCTCAGTATCCTAAACTTTCCCCTGATAACGCTCAGGCATTGGTTTATTCCGTTCTGAACGACGAGCAGAAGAAAAAATTCGAGAACGATCACGAACTCGACCTGAGTTTCGGAATTCCGGGAGTGAGCAGGTTCAGGGCTAACGCTTTTCTTCAGAGGGGAAATGTTTCCATGGCAATCAGGACGATTCCTTTCGAAATACTGTCTTTCGATAAGCTTGGTTTGCCGCGAATAGTCTCAGAATGGGCAAATTACGCCAAAGGGCTCGTTCTCGTCACCGGGCCGACGGGTAGCGGCAAATCTACTACTCTTGCGGCTCTGATAAATAAAATAAACATGGAGAAAAAGAAACATATTGTGACCGTAGAAGACCCTATAGAATACACCTTCCAGCACAGATCCTGCATAGTAAACCAAAGACAGGTGGGATCCGATACAAAATCTTTCTCATCCGCGCTTAAATACGTTCTCAGGCAGGATCCGGACGTTGTTATGGTCGGCGAGATGAGGGATCTGGAGACCACAGAAGCCGCTCTTACTATAGCCGAGACCGGCCATTTGACGTTCGGAACCCTACACACAAATTCAGCCGTTGAAAGCATAAACAGAATAATTGACATTTTTCCGTCAAACAGGCAGTCTCAGGTCAGATCACAGTTGGCGTTCGTTCTTAGAGCTGTTTTGACTCAAGCGCTGATTCCCAAGATAAAAGGGGGAAGAGCGCTTGTGATGGAAATTCTTATTGTTACACCCGCGGTATCTGCTCTGATAAGAGAAGAAAAAATTCATCAGATATACAACTTTATGCAGGCCGGGAAAAAATTCGGAATGATGACTATGAACGAAAGCCTTCTGGCGCATTGGGCCAGCAAAGACATAAGTCTCGATCAGGCTTTCGCAAACTCGAGGAATCCCGAGGAGCTTGAAAGAATGATGGAAGACTACAGAAAAACAAAGAAATAAAATAGTCAGGAGGTTTCCATGGCTGTCTTCGTGTTTAAGGGCGTAAAAGGCGACGGAAGCGAAGAATCCGGCGAATTGACCGCATCGTCCATACAGGATGCCAAACTGCAGTTGAGGTCAAAAAAGATAACTCCGATCTCGATCAAAAGGAAAGACACTTTATACAATAGGATGAAGGAAGTTCAGCTGACGACGGGAATCGGCACTAAGGAAATGGCGGCTTTCACGAGACAGTTCGCGACAATGATAAACGCGGGACTTCCGCTCATGAGATGCCTTGAAATCCTCACGGAACAGGAAACAAATCCCGGTTTTAAGAAAACACTTAAAGAACTTGCCGGAGACGTCGAAGGCGGAACCACGCTTGCCGAAGCAATGAGAAAACACAAACGTTTTTTTACGGATCTCTACGTCAATATGGTCGAAGCGGGGGAAAAAGGCGGAGCTCTTGACACTATTCTTCAGAGGCTTGCCGTGTATCTGGAAAAGTCGGCTGCGCTTGCCGCAAAAATTCGGGGAGCCATGATTTATCCCACCATGATAACAATAGTGACCATAATTGCTGTTGCCACTATCCTCGTCTTCGTTCTTCCCACATTCAAATCAATGTTCGAAGGACTCGGAGCAGACCTTCCGTTGCCGACTCAGATAGTTATGGCAATTTCAAACGTGCTTAGAGGGAATATTATTCTGTTCCTGGTAATAGCAGCGGCAATGATAGTGGGGTATAAACTCGGAGTTAGAACCAAACAAGGGCTGAAGATAAAAGACACCGTAACACTCCATCTGCCAGTATTCGGGCCTCTTGTGAGAAAATCGTCGATAGCGAGATTTTCGAGAACTCTGTCCACTCTTCTTTCAAGCGGTGTCGCGATACTCGATTCCCTTGAGATAACGGCTAAGACATCAGGTAATTCCCTTGTGGAAAAGGCGGTTTACGCGGCGAGGACTTCCATTAGCGAAGGAGAAGACATATCCGGCCCTCTCGGAAGAGAAAAGGTTTTTCCTCCCATGGTGATACAGATGGTCAGGATCGGAGAGCAGAGCGGACAGCTTGACGTCATGCTTTCCAAAGTTGCAGACTTTTTCGATCAGGAAGTGGATCAAGCCGTTGAAAATCTGACAGCGGCTCTGGAACCGATAATCATGATAGTCCTCGGTGTTGTAATAGGCGGGCTTGTGGTTGCCATGTATATGCCTATATTCACGATGGCTTCAACTTTTATGGAGCACGCGGGCTAAAAGGATACTTGAAGACTTCATTTCTTCCCGGGTTTAAGTTGAAAGACGAGGCGATAGCATTCTATCGCCCGTTCTTTTTTTTTCTGATATCTTTTATAGTCTCTCTGCCGTTGGACGCAAGGGCTCCTTTTTATATTTCACTCGTTACTTTCATGTCTTCGGTAAACAGTTTGTCCGAAATGTTTTTCTTCAGAAAGAAAAGCGGTTTATGGGTGTTGAATCTTTTAGTAGACGTCTTTTGCGCTTCTTTTGTCATTGTTCTTTCGGGGGGGACAGACAGCAGTCTTTACATGCTTTTTTTTCTTGTTATCCTCGTCTATACAATGAAAAAAGGCGCGAAAGCGGCATGGTTTTCTCTGTCGGTCACAATGATATTTTATCTGGTTCTTCTTATTTTTCAGCGATACGGTGTTTATTATTATAAAGATGAAGTTTTGATGTTTTTCAGGAATACTCCCGCTGAAGAAGAAGATAGCTATATATATTTCACGCAGTTTCTATATGCGCTGATCTCATCTTTAATAATCAGCGCCATGTCGGTATGGATGGAAGAAAAATCGGCGTCAAAAACAAAACAGCTGGAATATGTCAGACACACGACGGACGACATACTAAGATCCATGCAGGAGGGTCTTTTAACAGTAAACAGCGTATTTGAAACTGTTTTTGTCAACCCGTCTTTTATTCTTTTCTCAGGATTAGGGAATCTCTCTCCGGGGGTAAAAGTTCCAGACAAAGCGAGGAAATGGCTTGAAGAAAACATTTATTCAATTGATTTGGTGGGACTTGACGGGAAGAAAAGAAATCTTAAATGCGACTTGAACGAGATAAAAGATCAAAAAGGAAAAGTAATCGGCAGAATAATGGTCCTTAATGACATCACTGAAATTCTCGTAAAAGACAAGAAGATCAATGAAATAAACCAATTGGCTGTAATAGGAGAAATGAGCGCAAATATCGCGCACGAACTGAGAAATCCCCTCGCGTCCATAAGGGTCTCAATAGATTTGCTTTCTAAAAATTTAGAAGAAAACGCGAATGAAGTAGCCCGAATAGCCAAAACAGAAATAGACAGAATAAATAAAATGATAGAAGATTTTCTTTCTTTTTCAAAATTGCCGGATCCGAAAATGAAAATTTTTAGCTTGAGAGACGTAGTCGGCGATGTTGTGAAGGCTTTTTCCATGGCAAGGCAGGATGTAATAGTCGAAGCTGAATTATGCCCTCCTGAATGGTATATTTTTGCGGATAAGAATCAGCTCAAGCAGGTTCTATTCAATCTCATGGGCAATGCCTACAAAGCAGTCAGGGATTCTGATGAAAAAAGGATATATGTCAAAATTGTAAGAGCGGAAGAAAAAATAGCGCTGTCAGTCAAAGACAACGGCGCCGGAATAAGGACTCAATCGCTATCAAAGATTTTTAACCCGTTTTTTACAGAATCAGGGGAAGGCAGCGGACTCGGCCTTTCTATAGTTAAAAAGATAGCCGCTATGCATGGTTGGGAAGTCAGGGTAGAATCCGAAGAAGGAAGAGGTTCCGAGTTTTTTGTAATTATTGAAGGATTTGAGGAGAAAAAATCAATTGAATAAGAAAGTTCTGATAGTTGACGATGAGAAAGGCTTACTTAAGGTAATTTCGCTGGCTCTTTCCGGGGAAGGTTTTCAGACAGTGGAATGTGATTCCGGAAAAGGCGCGATATCTCTCATTGAAAACGAAAATTTCGACATAGTCGTAAGCGATATAAAAATGCCGGGAAAGAGCGGTCTTGACGTTCTTGAGATTGTGAAGAAATATTCGCCGAATACAGGATTTATTCTCCTGACAGCCTACGCGTCTATAGAATCGGCTGTTCAGGCTCTCAGGTTCGGAGCAGACGATTACCTGATGAAACCATTCGACGTTAATGAATTAGTGACGAGAGTCAGAAAAGTAATAGAAAAATATTCTCTGCAGAGAGAAGCGCAGTATTTCAGAAATCTTTTTTTCGACGGCAACAAGAAAATAATCGGACTCGATACCGGACTTTGCACGATTATTGAAAAACTGAAAAAAATCGCCCCTACGGATATAACGATAACTCTTTTTGGCGAGACAGGAACCGGAAAAGAAATGATAGCCAAACTGATTCATCAGTGGAGCCCTCGACGTAATAAGCCGATGGTGACTGTCAATTGCGCTGCGATTCCGGAAACTCTTCTTGAGAGTGAACTTTTCGGGCATAAAAAAGGATCTTTCACGAGCGCTCACGCGGACAAAGACGGTCTTTTCAAGATAGCCGACGGAGGGACATTGTTTCTTGATGAAATCGGAGAAATACCTCTTTCGACTCAGGTTAAAGTTTTGAGGGCGCTGCAGGAGAAGGAGATAACCCCGATAGGCTCCTCGTCAACGCAGAAAATTGACGTCAGAATAATAGCTGCCACGAACAGAGATCTTAAAAAACTCGTTGAGGCTAATAATTTCAGGGAAGACCTTTATTACAGGATAAATGTTGTGAGCATCGAAATCCCTCCTCTGAGAAAGAGGAGAGAAGACATATTACCTCTTGCAGAGTTTTTTGTCGGCTATTTCTCGAGAAAACACGGTTTGAAGAGAAAGCTCTCATCTAAGTCGGAAAAACTGCTGCTCTCGAAGATGTGGAAAGGCAATGTGAGAGAGCTGGAAAATTTGATTGAAAAAGCTGTAATTCTTTCCGATGAAGAGACTATTAACCTTGAAAAATTCGGGGAAGAGCCCGAAAAAGAGAGGTTCAGCTCCAACACTCTCGACAATATGGAGAGGGAAGCCGTAATAAAAACACTTGAGCTTTGCAAAGGGAACAAGAAAAGGACCGCAAAAATACTCGGAATTGATCTATCTACTCTTTACAGAAAGATGAAGAAATATGGCGTTTATTGAAAAAAGCGAGAAGAAATTTGATGTCCTCATTCACGCGGTTTTATTTTCATTTTTAGTTATTCTCTCTCTCTTCAACGGCAGTGTTCACTCTTTCGGCCCGATGATTCTCGAATTGTCGGCAATTTCGCTTTTCGGATTTTTCGCATATTATTACGCAAACAAGAATTTTGTCCTCTTCAGGTCAAAATACATTTTTATGCTTCTTGCAATAGCTTTAATCTCTTTTATCTCTGCCGTTATATCGGATGTTCCCTATACAAGCATAGAAAGGTGGAGAGAATGGCTGGCTTTTTTAGGCCTGATTTTCCTGACCAATCTATTTCTAAAAGACAGGATCAAGCCAGGAGTATTTCAGACGTTCCTAATCGCCTTCGGGTCCGCGCAGGCCGTTTTGGGAATAATTCAGTTCTCCGCCGGTATAACAGTCAGAGCGTCGGGCACATTCGGCACTTATTCAAATTTTTATTCACATTTTCTCGGCATCTGTCTTCTCGCTTCTGTTCATTTGATAATCAAGGACAGGCATTTAAGGACGAAAAACGAAAAGCTTGTTCTTTTTTTGCCTGTTTTTGTAATTTCCACTGCTCTGATACTTTCAGGATCGAGAGTCGTGCTCTTTTTGCTATTTCCTCTCGCATTTATGAACAGGAGCTGGCTGAAAAGGTTTCTCATCATTCTCGCAGGGGCGGCTGTTGTGGCTGTGGCCTTGATAATCTTAAAAAGAATCGGCGGAAGGGATATTATAACCGGAGATCCATATCATTTGACGAGGTTTATGATCTGGAAACAAAGCCTTGAGTTAACCCTTATGAAGCCTTTGTTTGGCTTTGGACCGGGAAGCTTTCAGTTTGCCGCCATGCTAAAAAATTTCCCTCAGGAAATTCAGATTATAAGATACGGCAAATGCGCTCAATATGCTCATAATAATTATCTTGAGCTGGCGGTAGAAACGGGAGTAATTTCCGCGGTTCTTTTTACAATAATACTATTTCGTTCAGCAAAAGACTCTTTCAGGACTCCTCTGAAAGAAGAGAGGCCAGGTCTTTTCCCTTTTGTGGCGTTCTGGCTTTTACTTGTTTGTATTTTCGACACCGCTTTTTATCCGCCCCTGACTGAGTTTATGGGAGCTTTGGCTATAGGATTTGTCTTGCCGAGGAAAGAAATAAAACTTCTCGGCAGAACCGGACTGAAGATAAAAAGGTGGATAATGACGATATCATCATTATACGTCATTTGGGTTTTAGCCTCTTTTGTTACGGAACTGGTATATGCAAAAATTGTAAAAGATATAGAATCCGGGAAATCAGAAAGAGTTATTTCGGCACAGTCAGCGCTGTCCGTTGTTTCTTTCATAGATCCGCTTAATCCTGATATAGATTACATGAAGAGTTTTGTGTTTGAATACTACTGGATAAAGTCCCGGAACACCTTATGGCTGCAGAAGGCTCTCAAGCATTCTTTACGCTCGGCTATGCTCGAAAGAGACTACAGGAGGTGGAAGAGAACGCTCATGCTTGCTGAAAAATCAGGCGATTTGGATCTGGCGCGTTACGTTTCCGAAGAGCTTGTCAAATTAGAACCGACGAATGTGTTCAATTTGCTGAGCCTTGCCCGTTACGAAAAAGATGAAAAGAAAAGGATAGAACTTGCGAAGAAAGCTTTGTCCATGGAACCCAGATCGATAGCGGCTGTCGAAATGGCTTACAGTTTAGGAATCATAGGCGAGATCCAAATACTTTCGCTTAATTTCGACAGTATGCTTTATAATTCAAATGACATGAGAGATACTCTCTTCGTCAGCGACTTCAGGTCCGTCCTTCTCATCGCTCAGAAGCTTTACGATTCTGGATACAGAGAAAATTCCGACGGCTTCATAAAAAGAATTTTACCCGCTTATTTTGAAAAAGAAGATTTTATACTTTCCTACGCTTCGTTCCTCGCGAGAAACAGCATGAAGGAAAGCTTCACGGATTTATACAGGCTGTCGGATTCTCTCGGAGTGTCGAGCCCTGTTTTGGATTCACTCAGGAGACTGCGGCTTGTTATTCAGTGATAAAATGACTCTCGTCGCCGGATTCGCAGTATCGGTTGTTCTAAGTCTTTACACTACTCCTATAGCCAGAAAAGCAGCTCTGTTTTTTGGAATAGTCGACAAACCCGATGACAAACTGAAAAAACATTCTGAGCCCACACCCTATTTAGGAGGGATTTCGATATTCGCTTCCGTCCTCATCGCGGCTTCGGCTTTTCTGGTTTTCGACAAAATGATTCTCGGTATAATGCTCGCGGCGAGCATTATAATCATAGTGGGAATACTCGACGACCTTCAAGCGCTGAAACCTTCCGTAAAGCTTGCGGGTCAAATTTTCGCCGCTTTGACGGTAGTCAAATCAGGTATAATGATAGAAGTCGTTACCCTTCCGTGGTGGCTGAATTTTCCTTTGACTGTTTTCTGGCTTTTAACATGCATGAACGCTTTTAACATAATTGATATTCTCGACGGTCTTTGTTCTTCCGCGGCGTTTTTCGCTTCTCTTTTAATAGCTTATTTCGCTTTTGCCGAAGCTGATTATCAGGTTGCTTCGCTCAGCCTGATGCTTTCAGGGGCTTTACTCGGATTTCTCAGATACAACAAGCCTAAAGCTTCCATTTTTCTGGGAGACGCAGGAAGCATGCTTATAGGGCTTCTTCTCGGCGCTCTCTCGATGAGCGTAGGATACAGTCAACGTTTCAACACCGGCGTATTAGCACCTCTTTTTATAATGAGCGTTCCGCTTTTCGACACAGGTTACGTTATACTGATTAGGCTGGCTAAAAGAAAACCTTTCTATCTCGGTTCCGGGGATCATTTTGCTCTAAGGCTCAGGAAAAAAGGTTTTTCAGACAAAAAGATTCTTTTTTTCGTGTTTTTCGCATCTTTACTTTCCGGTATAGTATCTTTTTTTCTTGTATATAATTCTTCGGTTATATCTTTGCCTTCAGCCGGAATTTTTGTTTTGACAGGCGTCGTATTCGGCATCATTCTTTTAGATAAGAAAACTCGAAATGCCGAAAAAAGTTAAAATCGCAATCGCCGGAGGAGGCCTTTCAGGGCTTGCTTTTGCGTATTTTCTTCAGAAAAGAAAAATTCCTTATATATTGTTTGAAAAAGAGGAAAGATTGGGAGGTCTTTGCCGATCGCTTAAAAAGCGAAACTACATTTTCGATTACACGGGTCATCTTCTTCATTTTTCGAGAAAAGATGTTAAAAATTTCGTCTCCGGGCTTGGGTTAAATCTTTTAAGGCACGAAAGAAAGGCATTTATCCTTATTTCAGGAAAAATGATACCTTATCCTTTTCAGGCGAATATAGCATATCTGGAACCGAATATGGCTTATAAGTCTCTGGTTTCGTTTCTTGAGCGGGAAGAAAAGAAGAACTACCGTGACTCATACGAGATGTTTTCGGGGTGTTTCGGAAAAACCATGACTGAATTATTTTTCATGCCTTACAATAAAAAACTCTGGACAAAAAAACCTTCGGAGATGTCCACTGAATGGGCCGGAAGATTCGTCCCCAGAGTCAGCGTTGAAGATGTTTTAAGACCTTTCGTTTTCAGAGACGCCGGGAAAAAATACGGTTACAACAGCATTTTTTATTATCCTGAAGGCGGCATAGAACGCTTGCCGGAAGCCATAGGCGAAAAATTGGGGTCTGCTTTTACCGGGGAAAAAATAAAAAAAATATTTTACAGAGAAAATAAAATAGAAACAGACAAAAAGGTTTTTTATTACGATAATCTGATATACACTGTTCCGCTAAACGAATTCCCGCTATACGCCTATCCGCCTTTGAGAGGAACAGCGCTGACCGCTTTTTCAAGCCTTAAATGGGCAGGTGTTCTCGATCTCGAATACGGCATGAGAGGTAAAAGTCCCGGCTACCACTGGGTATATCTCCCTGAAAAAAAATATTTGCCTTACAGAGTAGGCTGTTCATCTAACTTTTACGGAACAAAAAAAGATTATTTTTCAATTTACGCTGAAGTTTCTTTCAACCCGGCAATAAAGCTTTCCGAAAATAAGATGGGAAAAATAGCGCTCAAAGTTTTAGATCAAATGAAAAGATCAAATCTTTTGGACACTTCTGCAGTCACAGAAGAGATTATATATAGAAAGATAGACCCGGCTTACGTAATATACGATCATAAAAGAAAAGACGCTTTGAAGATAATTTTTAAGTTTCTCAGGAATTACTCTATCTATCCTCTCGGAAGATACGGCAGTTGGGAGTATTCTTCTATGGAAGAATCCATAGGGGGAGCAATGGATTTAGTCAGCTCATTCTGCGCGAAATGAAAATCATAGAGATAATAACAAAACTTGAAAAAGGAGGAGCACAGCTCACCGTCCTTGAGATTCTGAGAAATAAAAAAAACTCGGTCCTCATAACTGGAAAAGGCGGAGTGCTCATGCCGACGGCGCTCAAAGAGTTTAAAAGCAGAATTTTCACGGTAAAAAGCCTCAGAAGAGAGATAAATCCCCTAGACGATATCGCCGCGCTCTGGCAAATAGTTAAAATAGTAAGAAAAATAAAAAAAGAAAGCCCCTGCCTTGTCCACACAAACAGTTCAAAAGCCGGGCTTTTAGGCAGATGGGCGTGTTTTTTACTCTCGGTTCCATGTGTTCACACTGTTCACGGATGGAGTTTCAATCCGCGGCAGAATCAGTTATTTGCTCTGATTGCAGTTTTTCTTGAGAGGATTGCCGCGGTTTTCACCGGACGCCTTATAGTGGTAACCAAGGAAGATGAGAAAAAAGGCTTGAAAAATAAAATCGGAAACAGAGAAAAATATGCTCTTGCAAGAGCAGTTGTGGATTTAACGCCCTTCAAAGATAAAAAAAAATTTTCCAATAGAAAAAAACTTTCCATTCCGGAAGGCTTCGCGGTAGTTGGGACGGTCTCTAATTTCAAAAAGCAGAAAGCGCCTCTTGATTTTATTTTGACAGCGTCCATGGTTGTCTCGAAAAGACCTAAGACAATATTTATTTATGCAGGCGGAGGACCTCTTATGGAAGAGGCAGAGAGGTTGGCGGAAAAACTCGGGCTGAAAGAAAGTATCAGATTTCTCGGCTGGAGAGACGACATTCCGGAATTGCTGGCGGCAATGGACGTGTTTCTCCTGGTGTCCCTCTGGGAAGGCCTGCCTCAGACAATAATTCAGGCCATGGCTTCAGGAAAGCCGGTTGTCGCGACTTCAGTAGACGGCTCGAAGGAAATTGTCAAAGACGGGATAAACGGATTTTTAATCAGCCCCGGTAAACCCGAAGAAGCGGCACAAAAAGTTTTGTTTCTGCTCTCCAACGAGAACCTGAGAGAAAAAATGGGAGAAGAAGGAGTTAAAACGGTAGAAAAGGGGTTTTCAATTCAGGAGATGATGGACTCTCTTGAAAAAGCATGGAAAGACGTCAGGCCTCCCTTAAAAGAAATCAGATTTTATTGTAGTAAAAGATAAGAGATAAGACGGAAAATACAGAATTATTAAGGAGCCAAACATGACTGGAAAAAGAAAAAAAACTGTTGACGAAAAAAAAACACAAAAATATCAATGCACCCAGTGCGGATCCACTGATTTTATTAAGGAAGAGTTTAACCGCCTCAGGTGCTCTCACTGCAAAACTCTCTACAAAATAAATTTCGACAACAGAAAAGCAGGAAAACCGAGTGTTGAAATAAAAAAAGGCGCCAATGTCACATTCGGAAAAAATGCAAAAATATCAATTAAAGGCGGAATGCTCATAGAGGACGGAGCTAAAGTCGAATTTCTCGGAGAATTGGAGATAATAGAAAAAGGCGATAAAACGGCTATAGGTGCTATTGCGATAGGAGAGGAAGGCAAGCCCTGAAACTTTATATTTCAGTAAATATGTGAGATCAGAATTTCCCCTATTGAATCCAAAAGAGGGTTTGAAATTCCGCTGTATAGAACGACTCTTTGAAAAATCCTTAAAGAAATCTCCTCACGACTGTTTTTGACGGCGAGAACCAAGGTATTCCCTTCTATGCCCGGTAATTTTTCCAAAAGGGGATTAACAGATGAATCGAGGTTCACAGGCGCAAACAATTTAAATTCATAAGAGACTTCTCTTTGAATCATTTTGTTCTATGCCTTATCTTCTGTCTCATCAATGTTTTTAAGATATTACTTCGTTCCTTTTTTCATTGATTCTTTATTCTTGGAGAAATTTCAGTATTTCTTCTTTGCTCAAAACTTTACCCGCACTTTTCACTTCCCCGTCAATGACGAGAGCGGGAGTCATCATGACGTTGAATTTCATAATTTCCTGAATTTTTTCTATCTTTTCTATTTTCGCATCAATACAGAAAACTTTTACGGCTTCCTCTGCGTTAGATGACAGCTGTTTGCATTTGGGACAGCCTGTTCCGAGAATTTGTATAAGTTTCATATATTCTCCTTTTTCAGAAAAAAGCCCCGAACAAGAGGCCTGCAATGGTTGAAAGAATAACAACGAGAGAAATGAACGTAAGAGTTTTTTTTATGCCGAGAATTGAATTTATCACGAGCATGTTCGGCAGAGAAAGAGCGGGTCCTGCCAGAAGCAGGGCGAGAGAGGGCCCTTTTCCCATGCCGCTTTCTATAAGCCCTCTTAGAATGGGGACTTCGGTGAGTGTCGCGAAATACATAAGAGCTCCTGCGAGCGATGCGAAAAAATTAGTCCACAGAGGCCAAAAGAACCTCAAAAGAAAAGGAACTGAAGACGGGTCTTTTCCGAGAAGACTAAAAATCGCAGAAGGAGAATCCCCTACAAACGATTCTATCCATGAATTTGGAACCATACCCGAGTCTTTGCTTTCGGTTGTTCCGAGGAAAAATCCCGCCGCGAGAACTCCAATAAGAAGAAGAGGAAGAATTTGCTTTGCAAATCCCCATGTCTGAATCCTCCATGGAGACAGTTCTTTGTTTTTCAAAAAAGTGAGAACGACTGTTGAAAAAACTCCTGCGGTAAAAACCGCAGAGGGGTATGAAGGTAAGAAAATATATACGGCAAGAGGCGGTATTAACGACAACATTATGTATAAAAATTTTATTTTGAACATGAACTTGACGAGAGTCAGAAAGAAAAGAAAGAAAAAAGTCACTAAATGCCATTTGAACCTGAAGAAAAAAAACCACGGACCCGAAGCACTTTTCGGTTCGGCTAAATTAGCAAAGATTAGAATGCCGACCATAGAGGCGAACTGAAGCGCGATTTGCCATAGAGGTGTTTTTTTCTCGTCTTCTTCCGGAAAATAAATCCGGGCATTTTGCGCGTCCGCGCTTTTCTTCTTTTCCTCTTTGATAAAAAGAAGGTGCATCGTCAGGCCTATGATTACGCTGAAGGCAGTAGCTCCTGCGGCTCTTGCGATTCCGAGGGGAGCCCCCAAAATTCTTGCCGTAAGAATTATTGCCAGAATATTTATTGCAGGGCCTGAATACAAAAAAGCCGTAGCGGGCCCTATGCCGGCTCCCCTCATATAGATGCTTCCGAAAAGAGGGAGGACGGTGCAGGAGCAGACCGCCAGAATAGTCCCCGAGACTGAAGCGACGCCGTAGGACAAAAATTTGTTAGCCTTGGCTCCGAAATACTTCATTACGGCATTCTGGCTGACAAATACTGATATTGCTCCGGCTATGAAAAAAGCCGGTATAAGGCAGAGCAGAACGTGTTCTCTCGCATACCATCTTGCGAGTATGAAAGACTGAAGAACAGCGCCTTGAAAGCGCTGGTTTGATACTGGCAGAAAATAGAACAAGGTGAAAGCTGCGGCGAGAAAAAGAAATATTTTTATTTCTTTTCTGTCAATCACAAAGTTTTCTCTTGTTGTTGAATCTTAAACTGCATTTTTGGACATTGTTGTAAACTTCCATGGAACATTCGAAGGCACTGACAATACAGGAATTCTGAAGGTGATAGTATGTGTGATTTCCCACTTTTCTGTCTGTGAGGATTCCCGCCGCTTTGAGGCGCGAGAGGTGGCGGGATATTCCGGACTGGTCAATATTAGCAACGTGGTTGAGTTCGCCGACAGTTTTATCTTTTTCTCTCAGTTCAGCGACTATGAGTATTCGGATGGGGTGAGATATCGCTTTTAATATTTCAGACAGTTTTTTTGCTTCTTCGTATTTCATGGGTTGTGTATATGCAAATATGCGCATAATGTCAAGTGATTTTGTTATAGATATGTTTGAAATACAAAAGTAGTATAATGCTGTCTGTCTGACGCCTTGAACAATGCAAAAGAGTTGAGGAGGCGGTATGAAAGCATTTTTTTTTATCCTGTTTATTTTTTTGTCAAGTTCTGTCTCTGCCGTGGATTATCCCGACACATTCAGATTCGTAGAAGTTCCGGATCCTCTGTCGGGAACGAATAGCCCATATTATCTGATACCGAGAGCTTGCCCTTCTGCCGGCGAGACTATTGTAGATTATCATTTCGGAACAATTCAGGTCCGATCGACGATGACCGACGGTATAAAAGGAAGGCACGAGTATTCGAGATTCGACCCTTTCAACATCTCTCAGTCTGCGGTGATTCTCGATCCGGAAGCTCTGTGGAGTATTTATTCAACAGCGTCAAGACCTTTCAATATTCCGTCAAATCTGCTTAATCACTGTCCGCTCAGTGAACCGAGATGGGACGGACAGAGTGAGAATATTATTTGGGGAATAGACGAGTATAAAATTATGACTTTCAATGTCTCTACCGGCGCACTGATCACGATAAAGGATTTCCAAACAGACCCTGATATATCCCCTCTTATTAACAACGGCGACGTCTTCAGAATAACGACGAGGGACGAAGGAGAAGCTTCACGAGACAGAAGATACTGGGCTTTTATTCTTCAGGGCAATGCTTCCGTTGACTACAGACCAAGATATATTTTCACGTGGGACAGAACCGCCGATTCCGTCATGGGGATATACGAGGTCGCCGTCAGCGAGGCGGATATCGACTGGGTTGGAATGTCCTGGCTTGGAAATTTTGTTTTGATAGGCGGAATGTCTGACAACACCGGAAATATAGTCGGTTTGACAATGTCGGACAAAACTTTTTCTTTTTTTCACAGACTCGACTATACAACTTCTCACGCCGATGTAGGACTCGATGTTGACGGAGATGAAGTTATAATAATGCAGAACAACAGGACTGATTACATCGACCTCATTCCGATAGACACTCTGACAGAGCCTATTCTCGTCCCCGGAGGAAGTTATTCCGGGACAAACAGAACTCCGTTGATGATACTCTTTTACAACAGCGGTTCACCTTACGGGCTGAACTCAGGCGTTCACATTTCGTCTAATTATCCCGGGTTCGCGGTTGTATCGACTACGATAGAACCTTCTTTACCGGAACAAAACTGGCTTGACAGGACAGTAACTCTTGTCAGGCTCGATGAGCAAAATCCAAGAGTTTTTTATCTTTCCAAACTATACAACACCACAGGGGCTTACTGGGAGGAAACCCACGCGACGATTACCGATGACGGCTCAAAGATAGTGTGGGCGGACAACTGGAGTATGGATGTCGGACAGGAAAGGGTTTTTCTCATGGAACTCTTGATGCCCGAAGGGTGGCCGAACCTGACTTTTGTGGAAGAAACAGAGCTAAAAGAAAATTCAGCGGGTCTGTCGGTAGCGCTGGATTACTTTTGCAGGATATGCGAGATAAATATTTTTATGTACGATGAGGCGTTCATAGATGTGAAAATATTCAATGTAGCCGGAGAACTCGTCAACAATGTTTTTTCAGGACGCCTGGACGGCGGAGAATTGCGGATTCTATGGAATATGACTGACAAAAAAGGATGTTACGTCAAACCGGGTGTCTATTTTGTCAGGTTAAGTTGCGATAAATTAAGCATAACGGAAAAAGTTGTTATGATGATTTGAAAAACCGCTAACAGAATTCAGGAGAAACCATGACAAAAGTTTATTTTGCTCCCGTTGAAAACGGAGCTTTGGAAAATAAAATTGGAGATGTCTCCTTGGATTTGTTTAAAAAACTCACGGATGAAAATAAAATTATTTTTGAAAGTAAAATCCCGCTAAAAGTTCACTTCGGAGAAAAAGGAAGCATCTCATATAACAGACCCGGATATTACAAAAGAGTTATAGATTTTCTCAAGTCAAGAAATATCGAGACTTATTATATCGAGACAAATGTTTTATACAGAGGCGAGAGAACGACAGGAGAAAACCACAGAAAAATCGCCCAAGAGCATGGATTCGATGATATCCCGATTATTATCGCAGACGGCGAGAAAGGCGATGATTCAATTGATGTTCAAATTAACGGGAAAAAATTTAAGGCCTGCAAAATAGGCAGGAAATTTTCAAATTTCAGCCAAATTATTGTCATGAGCCATTTCAAAGGACATTTGTTGGCCGGTTTTGGGGGGGCAATTAAAAATTTAGGCATGGGATTCGCTTCGAGAGAGGGTAAACTCGCTCAGCATTCCGCAGCTGTCCCGTGGCTGAATTTTTTTGAATGTAAAAAATGCGGGGTATGCGTCAAAAACTGTCCGGCTGAAGCCATTGTATTAGGTGTTCTGCCGCGAGTTGAAAGAAAAAAATGCGTTGGATGTGCCTCTTGTATCGCGGTTTGCCCAACCGGAGCGATGAAGATAAACTGGCTGAGTTCGGTCGGCAGAAATTTCGGGGAAAAGCTTGCCGAATACGCCTTGGCGGCTCAGCTGAATAAAGAAATGATATACTTCAATTACGCGATAAACATAACAAAACTCTGCGACTGTGTCGGAAAGCCGCAGAAGAGGTTTATAGACGACCTCGGTGTTTTCGCCGGAACTGACCCTGTTGCTGTTGACTGGGCATGTCTCGATCTTATTGACAAAAGGAAAGGCAGAAAAGTTTTCCGCAGAGGAAGACACACCCTGAACTACGCAGAGAAAATAGGATTGGGAAAAAGAGAATACGAATTAGTTACTGTTTAATTTTATCCTAAAAACTGTAACCTATGCTAACTCCTCCGTAAAAAAGAAGGTTGTCGGAATT
Organism: uncultured Desulfuromonadaceae bacterium; assembly: GCA_964397545.1. Taxonomy (GTDB): domain Bacteria; phylum SDB-A; class SDB-A; order SDB-A; family SDB-A; genus JAFGIG01. The sequence continues at coordinate 200,518 of CAYNIW010000001.1, forward strand.
GAACAGAGGTGTTATTGCGGCTTTAAGAAAAGCGCCTTTATAAGGTTGATAGCGATAACCGAAAATTCCGGTTCCTAAGATTATTGTCTTTGAGCCATCAATTTCCTGACCGAAGAAAAAGTCGGTGCCCTCTATTTCAACGTGCATGGGAACAGCGCCGCCTCCGATCTCGAGACTGTGGCTTCCCTGTCCGGTCAGATAGCTCGCTGTTACAGGGAAAGCCTGGAATCTAAACCACCCGTCAACAAAGAGGAAAAAAGTCGACATGCTCCAGGAAGAGTATCCGGCTCTGACAGAAAACTGACGGACGGGCCGGAATTCATAATTCAAAGAATAAATGATTCCCGGACCGAACATTTCAAAATAAACAGCATTTTTCGAAAATGGCTTTGTATCCTGAGAAAATAAAACTCCTGACAGTGAAACTAAAACCAAGAAAGAGATTAAAATTCTCTTCATTAAGCCTCCTTTGTTATAATCAATTAACTTGTTTTATATTATACGGCACTGAGAAAACTTTTAGAAGAGAGATCTATATAAACTGGATATTACAGCTTTCATAAAAGCGATCCGAAAATTCATTTTTTCTCCAAGATAATTATTGATATATTTAGTATTAATAATGGAAATTAAACTTATGGATTAAAGGACCGGATGAAAAAATGCAAATGGTTTGAAGTTTGTCCCATGAAGAGATTTTGGGAAGAAGGAAAGATTGAAACAGATTGTCTTCAAAAATACTGCTGGGGTAAATGGGAGAAATGCATCCGTTTTCAAATGGAGGAAAGAGGAGAATACCATCCTGATTCGATGCTGCCGGACGGCAGTATTGATGAGAAGTTAAGCTAAAAAAGAAGAGAGGTGATTTAATCTCATTCTTTATTGTTTTTCTGTTCCTTGGAGGAAATCATCTCCTAGATGAAATTTTTGATTTTAATCTGAATCCCCTGCGCTTAAATGACTCTTTGGAACATGAAATTATGATTGTTTCAGTCTATGACAACTATCTGTCAGACCCGGAATTTAAGGCCGACTGGGGATTTTCAACAATCGTGATAACACATGAAGACGTGATACTTTTCGACACCGGAGAAGACCCTGATATACTTCTTTTCAACATGGATAAGGCGGGGATAAAACCCGAATCCATCACAAAGGTATTAATATCTCACATACACCGTGACCACTTAGGTGGGCTCGAAGGATTTTTAGAGTTAAACAACGAAGTTACAGTCTATATTCCCTGGTCTTTTCCCCGCTCGGTGATTGAATTGATAATTGAAAAAGGAGCGAATTTCAAAGAGGTGTCAGGACCTTTAATGATATCAGACCATGTTTATTCGTCGGGTGTTTTTTCAGGTGATCCGGACGAACAGGCTCTGGTGATTGAAACCGGAAAAGGTCTTATTGTTATTACTGGCTGTGCTCACCCGGGTATTGTCAGGATGGTTGAATCAGTGCGTTCCCTTTTTGAAAGGGAAGAAGTGCATTTGGTGGCCGGAGGTTTTCACCGTCCTTCTATTGAATGTGTCGAAAGATTCAGGGAGCTGGGCGTGGTCAAAGTTGCTCCTTCACATTGTTCAGGGGATCAGATCAGAGAGGCGTTAAGAGATGAATACGGCGAGGATTTCATAGATTACGGAGCGGGGAAAAAGATACTGATTAGAACTGATTAAGAACCGGGCATATCTCCGGAGCGTTAAACAAACTATAAAAACGAAGGTTTCAATAAATTAATGCTTTTTCAATGTAAATACTTTATCCTTTACTGCAAACTTCAAAAAGGAGGAAAATTGAGAGCAATTTATGTTATCGCCGGTTTGTTTTTAATCGCGGGGACCATTTCCGGCAATTCCGGCTGGCGTGGAAGCACAGAAATCACTTACGCGAGAATCTTGAATTACAACGAAAACTGCGACGCAGTGGAATACCTTCCGGGGACCACAGCCGGAAAAGAACATCAGCAGATACCCGAAGAACTCGATATGGTTTCAAATCCCTCCCGTTACGCGCCTTTGTGGGGGAGTGACCGCCTTGTTTCAAATGCTTGGAATCTTTCCGTGAGAAGCAAGATTTCTTTTGATTACGGCAACGACGGATACATATACGCCGCCGCGATAACCGCAACCGACAATCAACAAGATTCCATAATCATCCTGAGATCATCCGATCTTGGGCTCACATGGAATTTAATTTACGTCATTCACAATTATAGCGACAATTTGCTAATGCAGGATTTTGAAATGAGAGTTGACAGAAACGCCGCAGTAACCCCCTTTTTATACTTTGTTCTCACGGATTCGAATTACACAGACAACCAGAGAGAGATGTGGTTTTTCACTTACGACCAGGCGACATCCACTCTCAATGCCGTTCTATTCGACCCGGACACTTCAGCGAGTTTTGTGTCGCCCACAAACGTCGCGATGGATATAACCGGCGACGCCGTTCCTAAGATATGGATAACATACAACGCTCTGCCCAACGGATGGAGGAGTGTGTTTTCAACAGACGGGGGCAGCACCTGGGCTTACCAGAATCACGCTTCCACCGGCGGCGGCGGTTGCGATGTCTGCGTCGGACCGGATGATTACGTTTATATAGTGAATATCTATACAGATAACAACAATGTAATAAGAATGAACCGCAGACAGTTTTCCGCATACGGGACATATCTCTATGCTTCACCCCAGACGAGTGAGGAAAGATATTTTCCCGTGGTAGCTTCGGAGATGGAGGCTTCTTACGGATCAAACGTAGTCCATGTCATGTATCAGACAGGATCCGGAACAGCCGCGAGAATAAAGAACTCATATTCGACGGACGGAGGTGTTACATGGACGCTGGATGATTTCTGGTCTCCCATAGGAGACGTCCTTGCTGTAAGACCTTATGTCCGCTGCGGCTGGAATACAGACCAGTTCATAGGAATAGCGACAAGAACCGACTTGGATTCACTCGGAACGGCTTGGACCTCGAACCAAATCTGGGGCACCGTGACATACGTAAATAATTACCAGCCCACAGGGGAGATAACTCCACAGGGATTCGTTGTTGATTCGACCGGAAGACAGCTTGTTTACCGTCAATGGGGTTCAAGCAACCTCTGGTATGACTACTTCAATATGCCGAACTCTGTGGAAGAAATAGTTCAGGGAACCGGACAGGAGATGAAAGTTACGTTTGACGGCAGAGTCCTCGGGATCCATTTCAGTGTCGAAACCGAACAGAACGTGAACATAGACATCTTTGATATTACGGGAAGAAACATCCGAAATCTGTGCGACAGGTCTTTTACCGGAGGAGACCATGTATTGACTTATGATATCAGAGATCTAAAGGGCTCATGCATAATCAGCTTCAGAGCCGGAGACTTTACTTTTTCCGAAAAGATATTTTCTTTCTAAATTATTTTGTCTGAACACGGCCCCGCTTTTGCGGGGTCGTTAATCCCATGATGCATAGATATATCAATCTATCTCTTTTTCCATTCTGACGAGTTCATACTGGAGCTTAAAACCGGCTTTTTGGCAGGCTCTGGCGATGCTCTCGTCGGGGAACGTCAAAAGAAGGTCTCCCTGGGCGGGTTTCAGGTATGAGCCAATGGAATCCACAACGGCGGGCAGGTGAAGGTGAGGTTCGAGAAGTATGAAAGGCTTGCAGCCCGGCATGTCCGCGACGAGACGGCATATTCCCTTTACGGTTGATTCTCCTTCGACAAAAATCAGAGCGAATTTGTGAGGAGGTGAGTGCTGTTCGACTATGTAATCCCACTCCGACGGCAAAATAGATCTCAGGGTTTCGCTTAAATCTCCTATTGAAAGCGCGCGTGTCCTGAAGGGATTTTTACCTTTCACGGCTCCAGTCCTGCGGTGTATGGGAGCTATGAACTGGTAAAGGTCTCCTATTTCTTCAAAATCGTATTTTTTATACAGCCTTATGGCTTCTTCGTTGTCTTTTTGGACCGCAAGAGTTATCGTCGGTATGGAATGTTTTCTGCACAAGTTGACGGCGATTTCTATCAGCCTTCCGGCTATACCTTTTCTTCTAAATTGTTCTGAGACTGCTATCCTGTGTATGTGCGCGGTGTCTTTTATGCTGACATGAGAGTATCCAACGAGTTTGCCGTTGAAGCGGACAGTCCATATTTTATCCTTTTGGCACTCTTTAAAGGTTTCCCTGCTTGTAAGGGGTTCTTCGGGAAAACACTTTCTGTCTAAGAGAATAAATTCTTCGTAACCGATTTCTGGTTCGAGAGAGATTTCGAATTTAAGAATATAGGTCTCCGGTTTAAGGTTTTCGGAAACTGACATGTGAATTTTAATATATCCGACTCAAGACTTCTACAATTAAAATCATCATTTTTATACTAAACATTGATTATGTTATACAGAGGAGATGAAAAAATAAGGTGTCATTTATGATGCGGTCATTGATATTTTTGAAATATTTAAGGTGATTTAAGAGTAATACCATGTAAAAATGGCCCGAAAAAGAAAGAAATTAAAAAGGAGGAAAGGTGAAAAGGATTATCTCACTGTCGCTGATTGCTCTTGCAGTCATGTCGTGTAAAAATCCTCAACTCGCGGGAGGGAGGACTGTCAGGGTGGAAAATCCTACGATTGAAGTCGTGTTCGTGCTCGATGCCACCGGAAGCATGTCCGGGCTTATAGAAGGAGCAAAACAGAAAATATGGTCCATAGCGAATGAAATACTTACAGGAGATCCGGTCCCCGATGTCAAGATAGGACTTGTCGTCTATAGAGACAGGGGAGACGAATTTGTCGTTAAAAAATACGACATAACAGACGATATAGATCAAATTTACATAGATCTCACAGCAGTCCGGGCGGACGGAGGCGGTGATTTTGAAGAGGACGTAAATCAGGCTCTCTCTTGGGCGGTGGACAGCATGTCTTGGACTGATTCGGATAATGTCCTGAAACTTATATTTTTAGTCGGTGACGCTCCTCCGCACATGGACTACAACGACGTAAAAGACTACAAAACCGTCTGCAAAGAGGCAATAGCCAATGATATAATAATTAATACGGTAAGATGCGGATCCGACGGAAATACAGAAGCGGTTTGGAAGGAAATCGCAAACCTCGCCGAGGGCACCTATACTTCAATGGGTTACAATGCTTCACAGGTCGTCGCAACGCCTTACGATGAGGATATTGCGGAACTCAGCAGGGAATTATACGGAACGGTTCTTCTCTACGGCAGTGCCGAGGAAATAATGGCGTCAGAGGCGACACTGGGCGCGAGCGGTGAAATAGCCTACAGCGCTCCTTCGGTTGCCGCTGACAGAGCGACATACGCATACGCTAAATCAGCAGCGGGTTTCGGTTTTGCATCAAGAGACCTTGTCAGCGAGATAATTGAAGGTAAAGTCAGGTTAGAGGATCTGGAAGATGACGAGATGCCGGAAATATTCAAAGAGATGTCTATGGATGAGAGAACATCTTACATTGACAGCCTCAGAGAACACAGGGAAGACGTGACGACAAGAATGGCCGATTTGACGAGAATGCGTGATCAATTCATAAAAGATAATATCGGTGAAGAAAAAGACGCGTTCGATCTTTTTGTTATTGAAACTCTCAAGGAGCAAGCCGTTAAAATCGGCGTAAGCTATTAGGCGGAAAAATGAAAACAACAGCAATTTTCTCAATACTGCTCGCCGCTTCAGCGGCGGGCGTTTTCGCCGACGGATTCGTGATTATTCCGCCGACGCCGTTTCTGCCTAACCCGGTTCAGGTAGAAGTGAAATACCACAATGTGGACATCAAACTGACCCACCAGTTTGCCCAGGTCCACATAGACCAGGAATTTTACAACCCTAACAATTATCAGGTGGAAGGCAGATATATTTTTCCTATACCCGAAGAGGCGGCGATTTCTGATTTCGCACTCTGGATTGAAGGGGAAAAAGTTCACGGCGAAATAAAAGACGCGGAAGAAGCCCTGAAAATTTATCAGGATATTGTCTCGAGGATGATAGACCCGGCAATATTCAGATACGCGGGTCAGGATATGTTCGAAGCGCGGATTTTTCCTTTTCCTGCTAAAGGAACAAGACAAGTTGAACTCGACTATCAGCAGCTCGTGAGAAAAGACAAAAATTTATACAGGTTCATATATCCTCTTTCCACCGAGAGATTTTCTTCCAAGGATTTGGAGAGCGCGATAATAAAAATTGATCTTGTTACCGATGAGCCTATAAAAAACATATATTCACCCTCGCATGTCATAGATATCAGATACATAGACTCAAAACACGCTGAAATCACTTGGGAAGAGAGAAACGTCAAACCGGACAAGGATTTCATCCTGTATTACTCTCTGAACGAAGAAGAAGTGGACATGTCGCTTCTCACATACAAGCCTAAAAGAGGGGAAGATGGGTATTTCATTCTGCTCGGTTCTGTAGGAAGCGGAGAGATAGAATCCGTCCCCAAAGACATAATCTTCGTCGTCGACCGCTCGGGTTCTATGAGAGGCGAGAGGATGGAGATGGTTATTGACGCTCTGAGCTACTGCATTGAAAACCTCGGCCCGGACGACCGCTTTAACATTATAACCTTCGCCTCTAACACAGAGACGTTGTTCGGAGGTCTCGAAAGAGCTTCGAGGTTAAACGTCGGAGACGCCCGTGATTTTGTCAGAGACATAGTAGCAAGAGGAGGGACGAACATCGGCGGAGCTCTGGATCTCGCCTTCTCGCAGAATTATTCAAGGGCAAGACCTTCATTTATTGTATTTCTGACAGACGGATATCCGACTGTTGGAGAGATGGACCTGGGAAGAATAGTGAAAAAGGTAGAAGACTTCAGCGATGCGAAAATGTTCGTCTTCGGAATAGGAAAAGAGGAGATAAACGCGATTCTGCTCGACGCGATGTCTGAAGCGGGTAGAGGGCTTGTCGAATATGTCAAGGACGGAGACACTCTTGATGTTATAATATCTTCTTTTTACGACAAAATTTCTCGCCCTGTTCTGACCGATATAGGGGTGAATTTCGGAGCTGTCAGCGTATACGATGTGGTGCCGAGGTCTTTGCCGGACATATTCGAAGGGCAGCAGCTCATAATAACAGGAAGATACAGAGGCTCGGGCAGAACGAGGATTTCGCTCACCGGACTCAGAGGGGGATCCAAACAGGAGTTCGATTTCACCTCGGAATTTACCGAATACAGCCGCGAACTCGATTTCGTAGGAAGATACTGGGCTATCAGACAGGTCGGAACTCTTTTGAGGGACATCAGACTTAACGGAGAAAACGCAGAGCTTGTCAACGACATTAAAGCTCTCGCCCTCGAATTCGGAATCGTCACTCCTTACACTTCTTATCTCGTGACTGAAAACGAAGAGATGCTCGCGAGGCCTGAATTTGACGCGATAAGAACTATGTCTTCGGAAATGCTAACCTTAGACGGAGCTCTCGCTCCCGCAATGGGTGAAAAAAGCGCTTCCGGCGGATTCGCTGTAGATGTATCGAGCACAATAGACAGGATGTCGAGGGGAACCGTCCAGGAAGTTTCTCACAATCCCGTAGTCAATTACATTAACGGGATCACTTTCACAAAACAGGGTGAAATTTGGAAACAGAACGGATACGAAGGTCAGACGACGAAGAAAATTTCTTACGGCAGTGCTGATTTTTATAAAATTCTCGCAGACAATCCCGGAGCGGGGGATTTCATGGCTCTGGGGGAAGTTATTTTCGAGATAGACGGAATCTGGTATGAGATAACCCGCTGAAAGGCGGCATTAACTTTTACACAAGGCGGCTTTTTAGCCGCCTTTTGTGTTTTCACAGAAGGTATTTGAGTATATCATAGAGAAAAGAAGTGATTGCTTGACATGCTGCAAAAAGAAATGAAAGGATCCAATGGAAGAAATGGATTCTCTCGAAGAAAAACCCGTTATAATTTCAGAAAATGAAGAGAAATTTATAGCGTTATTGGAGAAGGCGGACAGGTTTCTCGGCAAAGACCCGGAAAAAGCAATGTATTATGCGCAGAAAGCTCTGGATTTAGCGGAACTAGACGGCGATGAACGCCGCATCGCCAGAGCTCTCCAAAAGAAGGGAATATGCCTTGCTGTTTTTGGAAAACTTTCTGAATCGCTTAAATGTTTTGAAAAGGCTTTGGAAATTGCAGAGAAAATAGTCGATGAAAGTTTAAAGTGTTCTTTGTTAAACAGCCTAGGGTTGAGCAAATATTATCTCGGCGATTATACTACAGCGCTTGAAAACCTCGGCGGAGCAGTGGAAATGTCGAGAAAAACCAGAAACGAAAAAATTCTCGCAGGAGCGCTGAGCAATTTAGGTCTTGTCTACGAGAGAATGGGGAATTATGAAAAAGCCCTTGAATCGCTTTTAAAATGCCTCGACCTCGAAGAGAGAACAGGATCTAAAGACATTGTGAAAGCCGACACGCTTGGGAATATCGGAGCGATTTACGAAGGTATTTCAGATAACGATAAATCCATTGAATACTACGGCATGAGCCTAGACCTTTACATAAAAGCACGGAGCGCAAAAGGAATCGCCGGAGCGCTTTCTAACATGGCGAACATTTTCAATGAAAAAGGAAATTCTGAGAGGGCTGAAAAATATTACTTCAAAGCTCTTAAATTCGCTAGAAATTCAAAAAACATTGAATTCCAGTCGAAAATCCTGAACAACCTCGGATTTTTATATTCAAAGAAAAAAATGTTCGAAAAATCCATCAATTTTTACGAAGAGGCTTTGAGGATTGACGGGGAGATAAGCGACAAAAGTGCACAGGTAAATGTTCTGAACAACATCGCAAAGGTCTTAAAAGAACTCGGAGAAATCGACTCGGCTCTTGAAAAAGCCGAAAAATCGCTTTCCATAGCGTCGGGTCTTTCTGAAAACAGACTGAAATCTGAAGTATTGCAGAATTACTCGGAAATACTCCACTCAAAAGGCATGGACAGAGAAGCTTTTGAGGCTTTGCAGAAGTCTGCCCGAATAAGCGATTCTATCTACGAGGAGAGCATCGCCAAGAAAATAACTGATTTGGAAATAAGGTTTGAAGTTGAGAAAAGGCAAAGGGAATCAGAAGCGGCTGAGGCGAAAAAAGAAATTTACAGGCTAAAAAACGCTGAACTCAGTGAACTGCTTTCTATTCTGGAGTCTGAAAAAAACAAAGCGGAATCTCTTCTCGAAGTTGTTTTTCCTAAAAAAATAATTGAAGATCTCAAAATGGGAAAGATAGTAGGTTTCAAAAATTATGAAAACGTGACGGTGCTATACTCTGACATAGCTGGTTTTACTAAAATATCGGCAGGATTGACACCGGATTTTTTGATAGGAGAACTGAACGAAATATTTTCTGCGTTCGATTCTATTTTCGAAGAATTTTGTTGCGAGAGGATAATGACTATAGGAGACGCGTGCCTTGCCGCTTCGGGGCTTTTTGACGAAAAAGAAAAGGATCCTGAAAAAATGCTAAAAGCGGCTATGGATATCTGCAGATACATGAAAGAAAGAAATCTCAAAAGAGAACATAAATGGCCGATGAGACTCGGAATTCACACAGGGAAAGTTTTGGGGGGGGTCATGGGTGGGAAAAGATATATTTTTGACGTTATGGGGGAAACTGTTGATAAAGCAAAATTCATACAATCTTCAGTTGAACCCGGCGCGATAGGAATTTCTTTCGAAACTGCCCGTATTTTGAAAGGAAAATTTGTTTTTTCCGAACTCGGCGTCTTTCCCTTTCCGGGGTATGATGCCGTCAGGATCTTTACATTTAAGGATCAAGTTAAATGAACGACAAAGTGCAATTTCAGAAAAAAATCGAGTTTCACATAGAAAAAGCCAAGAAATATTGCGTATCAGATTCTGAAAAGACATTAAGTAACGCCATTGAAGCGCTAAAACTTTCTGTAAAAATAGAAGACCATTCAAAAAAAGGCACTGCTCTCAACTTAATCGGAATGGGATTAACACTTAAATTAGATTACGCAAATGCCCTGAAGTGCTTTATGAAATCTCTTGAAGAAAAAGAAAAATGCGGCGAAAAGAGCAAAGCGTGCTCCATATACAACAACATAGGACTCGCTCTCATAGATTCCTTCAATTACGAAGACGCTTTCCCATATTTAGAGAAAGCCAGGGAAATCGCTGAAGAATTTGAACTGAAATTTCACCTACCCATGATATTTCAAAACATTTCAAGAATATTCCTTTACGCAGGAGATTACGAAAAGGCTCTGCAACTTCTTTTACGCGCCTTGGACAATGTGGAAAACGATAGAATTATCGAAGCTGGAATTGACGGAGACATAGGTGAAGTTTATTTCAGTATGAAAGATTATGATAAAGCCCTCGAATTTTACGAAAAAGCACTTAAAATATTCCAAGAAGAAGGCGAAGAAAGCGATATAGCCGGAGAATACAACAACATGGCTCTTATTTTTGAGGCAAAGGAGATGTTTTCCGAAGCGCTTGAGTATTACAATAAAGCTCTTAAAAAATCTGAAAAAGTAAAACATCTGGAATTCACGGCGATTATCACTACAAATATCGCGAAGCTTTATTACAAGATAGGCGACTTGGACAAGCAGGAAAAATTCTTAAAAAGAACCTTAAAAGAGAACATCGAAATTAAAAATACAGCGAATTTGCCATTCATCCACAAATACTTCGGAGATTATTACATGGATAAAAATGATCTCGTAAAAGCATTTGAAAGCTATGAAAGATCACGCGAGTTATTTGAAAAAATCGGAGACAAACCAGGACTTATAGAGTGTGAAGAAGCTCTTTCTTCCTATCATGCCACTACAGGAAATTACGACAAGGCTTATATCTTCCTTCAGCGCTATGTGAAACATAAATCCCAATTGTATCAGGAAAACATGACCGCAAGAGTGCACAAAGCCCAGATCAGATTCAAAGTCGAGAAATTACAAAAAGATATTGAGTCTGCGAAGGCTGAGGCGGAAATTTTAAGGCTTAAAAATGAAGAACTCGAAAGAGCGAGAATAAAAATACAGGAAGAAAAAGCGAAATCCGATGGCATGATACTGAACATCCTGCCTTCTTTGGTTGCCTACGAAATCAAGGAAAAAGGATCTTTCAAGCCGAAGATTTACGACAACGTGACTGTCTGCTTGATTGAATTTTCAAATCTTGCCCAATTTTTGGAATCAAATAACGCCCTTTCGGTCATTGAAGAGCTCAACAGCATATTTTCAGTTTTTGACAAAAATTTTGAAATGCTGAACTGTGAAAAAATAAAGACGTTCGAAAACAAGTATCTCGCAGTTGGAGGCATGCCTTTTCCGGATGAAAACCATGCAATCAAAATAGTCAGGATTGCTCTGGAAAACATAAGACACACAAGGCAATTTTCAAAAAGGAGCACATTAAACTGGAGTGTGAAAACAGCCGTAAACTCAGGTAAAGTAATAGGGGGGATAGTCGGTAAGAGAAAATATTTATACGACATATTTGGAGACACCGTAAACACGGCTGCGAGAATTCTTGAAGTTTCCGATGAGGATTCATTAAGCGTCTCGGAAAATACATTCCTTCTGATCAGAGATCACGTCAATTCGCATTCTGTTGTCGAAAAAAGCTTAAAAGGAATTGGGCTGACTAAAATTTATTCCTTCGGCGAAAACAATTTCTATGAATGAGAGACAAATCGAAAAAATACTTGATTCAGCATTACTTAAGATAGATACAGAACCAGTTCTAGCGCTTGAGCTTGCAGAGAAAGCTTTCGGAGAAGTGAAAAAAAGCGAAAGTGAAGGCATGAGAAAAAAGGCTTGCAGAGTTTATGCAAAAGCACTGGCGAGGAACGGAAAATACAGAATGGCAATAGAAATCTTCGAAGAGGCAATCCGATTTATTGAAGATGACAAAAGAACACTGGCGGAAAACTACAAGGACATCGGTCTTTCAAATTATTATATATGTAACTACGAAAAAGCCCTTGAAGTACTTGACAAAGCGATTGAAATTGCCGAAGAATTGGGTGATGACGGCTTAAAAGCCCAGTCGTTAAACAACATTGGAATTGTTTTTGTCTCTCTTGGAAAAACCAAAGAAGCTCATGAATGTTTTGCCAAATCACTCGAATTGAAAGAGTCCATTAAAAACTATTCTCAAATCAGTATAGCGAGCACTCTTTCCTCTATCGGCGACCTCCACGAGAAGACCGGAGAAATATACAGAGCTTTTGATTTTCACGAAAGAGCTCTCAAGCTTTACAGGAAAAGCGGTCATATTCCGGGAGTTGCGGCTCAGCTCTGCAATATCGGCATTTGTTTCCAGAAACTAAAAAAACACCAAGAAGCGATGGAAAGTTTCGATGAAGCCCTCAGTTTAGCTAGAAATATTAATCACAGAGAATTCGAAGCAAACATACTTTACAATTCAGCGAACTCGGCCGCCGCTCTCGGAGACATGAAAATAGCGAAGCTGAATTTTCAACAGTCAATGAAAATAAATCAAATGCTCGGTGATGTCCAGGCCATAGCAAATATAAAGGTTGAATTTGCGAGTATAAAACTGATTGAGAAAAAGTATGATGAAGCTCTTGAGCTTCTGAATGAAGCACAGGAGATAGGTCAAAGAATAAATGAAAAACCGCTTATAATGAAAATATTCGAAATGGTTTCACAGATCTACGAAATGAAAAATGAATACAATAAATCTCTGGAATACTACAAAAAATACATGGAAATTAAAGAATGTATCCGAGACCGACGGTAATTGAGCTTGTTTTATTTTTCTGGTCTATAAGAAACAGAAGTTCATAGTCGTGGGAATGAACAGGGTTCAGGCCGAGTGTGTGGCGGATATCAACTGATAAAATCCATTTCTCAAAATCGAGGACGATTATGTCCATCTGCGCGCCTATGGTAAAACCGAAATCGCCTTCCCTGACTTTTCCGTTCAGAAGATATTCAATCTCTTGGGTCACGGGATTCGATCCGATGGGGAAATTGCTGACTCCTCCGACAAAATAAGAAAAATAGGGTCCCGCTATAAGATTGTATTTCAGAGTTCCCCTGTCTAAAGCCCTGAACTTGAAAAGAAAAGGAAACTCAAGGTAATATATGGAAACCGTTTTCTTGTATTTCGTGAAGCCGATCATGTAGGTGTTTTCTTTGCCTTTAGAAGTGAACAGAAATTCGGGCTGAAAAGAAAAAAATCCGTTAAAGGGAATGTTTACGAAAACTCCTGAGTAAAATCCCCTTCTTGTTCCGTCGTCGCTTTCTCTTCCACCGTATAGGCTCGAGACATTAAGACCTGTTTTTATGCCGGCAATGAACTCAGCATTAATTAAATTCGCGGACAAAGCGATAATTATTAATATAAAAAAACTTTTTTTCATTTTTGATGATTAAAAAGGCTCAAGACCATTATAGCAATAAAAAAAGAAAAGAAAAGAAAAATCTCTATTCGAGAGTCAAACTCATCGGCGCAGATGTTTTTGACCTTAAAAGGTTTTTTTTCGGTACACTGTTATCTTTTTCGGTTTTGAAACCTAAGCTCCTGTATAGGTTGAAAGCTTTAGTAAGTCTTTCATCAGTTAAAAGAAAAACTTTTTTTCCGTTCTTTTCTTTAATTCTCTTTATTGCTTCCACTACCAGCTTTTTACCCGCTTGCCTGTTTTGTTTCTTTTCGGTTACAGCCAGTTTGGACAATTCATATTCGCCGCCGGAAATTTCGGAAACAGCGCATGTTCCTACGATTTCACCGTCGAGGAGAGCGAACAGAATAAATCCGTTTTTTGACAGAATATATTTTTCCGGATTGTTGAGGATTTCTTCGTCGTATTCTTCGACTTCGAAAAATTTGTTGAGCCATTCGTAATTGAAGTCCCTGAAATATCTTTTTAACTGTGGAGTGTATTCTATTATAGCCACCGCATCATATTGAGCTCTCTTGATATTTGATATCACTCTTTCAGACATACCTTTTCTTTGCAGGGATTCTTCCATTTTTGACAGGACTTCGATGAAATTAAAACCGGTTTCGTTGAAGAGATCGAGGACTGCCTTTTCGAAAGCCTTCCATACCGGTTCGAGGAAAGGTATCAAAGATCTGCCTTTATCCGACAGTTTTATCAGGTGTTTCCGGGCGTCGTATTCGTCTTTTAAGGAAACTACGATTCCTTTCTTGGCCATAGATCTCACTATTTTAATCACATTCGGGTGAGTCATATGGAGCGAATTTGATATATCTGTTATGGCGAGCGGCTCGGGAGATTTGTAGAGAAGGTAAAAAACGGGAAACCATTTTATTTTGAACATGATTCCCTGATTTTTATAGACGGTTTCGCCGTCTTTTAAGTAAATGTCGAGAAACCTTCTTGTTCTGCTCGCGATGGCAGTGGGGCCTAATGAGTCGAATATATCCATAGAGTTCATCTCTGCCCTTTATCCTATCTCTTTTTGGTTGTCAGGTAAATGTCATACATAACGCTTAACACGTTTATCTTAAAGAGCGAGGGTTGATTTCGGTCGTTCCGCTTTGATATTGGGCAATAATTCTGCAGTAAGAGCCGGATTCGTCTTTTTCAAATTTCAGCCTCAAAGAAATTAAATCTTTTATAAGAAATGCGTCTTCTCCGATATAAATCATGGGATAGGGATTTCTTCCCTGTCTCTGGTAATAGAGTTCTCCTTTTTCCATGTAAATCTCTCTCGGTTCGTAAAGCCCAATGTATCCGACAAGTTCGGTTTCTGTTAAGAAAACAGGACTGAGGAGCCCTTCGGCGTATTCAATATACCACTTAATTTCATTTTCTCTCGACGGATCTTCATTTTTTTCCAGGATTTCATTGAGGGCTATGAGTTGAGCCGTTTCCAAAGATTTCTGTGATTCCACGGGGAAGTCGGGGATTATGCCGATTCCCTCCCAATTGTCGTTTGAGACCGGGTTGCATGCTCTGGCGAAAGGACAAACAATTGTTATTCCTAAATTATCCCAAGGTTTTCCAATTATGGGGTGAGCCCCGCCCCCCGTAGTATCCCCGACAACGGACGCTCTTTCAAGTTTCTGAAGATCGTATGTGAATTCCTCTGCCGCCGAAAACGTGTAATTGCCGGTCAGTATATAGACTGGTGTTTGGGGCATTTTATTTCCCGGCACATAGGAATATGTCCAGGACTGCTCATAAACGTCGTCAATACGAAAATAGAAATCGTTGATGTGCTGAGGTTCATCGAAAAGATAACTGGCCAGCAACTGAATCATACTCGCTTCGCCGCCTCCGTTGTCCCTTAAGTCAATTATCAGAGCGTCACAGTTGGAGAGGAAATTCATTGCCGAGACAGCAGTGTTTCCTGCGTAACGGACATCCACAAATTCATCGAGCTTAAGGTATCCAATGTTTCCGGGGAGTATGTCGATTTTCTTAAAACCGAAATTATTCTGTCTCAATCTTTCAAGCTCTCTTTTTTCGCTTTCTTCGTCCTGGGTTTGCTCTCTTTCATAGATAAAGGGCAATATTCTGAAATGTTTGTCATGGCAGACAGAAAAAAGGTCTTCATTTAATGCGTCTGTAAAATCCGATAAACACGATATATGATCATAGAAGCCGATTGACAGATTGTGCCTGGCCACGCTGTCCATTTTCTGCGCCACTTCTTGATACACGTAAGTAGATAATAAAAAGCCGCATACGCTGTCAATTATTTCAATTTTGTCGTTATGAGAAATTTGGCGGTCGGCAAAACCTGATGCTTGAGAGAAGAGGTTTGATGACAAGACAATAAAAATTACTGCGGCTATTATGGACTTGGTTGATTTCATAAACTTTTCCTCCTTTTTAATAATTGTTTCTATATGCGTAATTGGTAACATAATTTTATTATTTTGTCAATAGACTATTTTATGAAATTTAACTTGACAAAATGAATATTTTTAATAAAATATGTAACCATGAACATTAAATTTTAATCAAGTGAGGTGGTTATGAAGTGTTTGTGTCTGATTGCTGTTTCTCTGTTTTTTTTTGTTGGTCTATCTTCCTCTGATAATGAGATTGAAGGTTATCTGTTTTATCTGGCGGATTCTCTCGAAAATTACCATCTGATACCGAAAATTGAAAGGCGAGTCCGAATAGACGGCGCTATAGAGAAGGAAGAGTGGGCGGGATCGCTTGTTCTAAGTCTCGATTATGAAGTTGAACCCGGTGAAAATGTCGAACCGCCGGTTAGGACGGTAGTGTATCTTTTCTATGACGAAAAAAATCTCTATTCCGCTATTTTGGCTTATGATTCTGACCAGTCAAAGATAAGAGCGAGGATAACAGAAAGAGACGGAGCATGGAGCGACGACTGGGTCGGTTTGATTCTCGACACATATAATGATGAGAGAAGAACGTATGATTTCTTTTCAAATCCTCTCGGAGTTCAGATGGATCAGATAGAGAGCTCTTATGCCGGATCACAGATGAGCTGGGACGCGATTTGGAATTCCGCCGGGATGATCACAGACAGCGGATATGTTGTGGAAATTGCAATCCCATTCAGAGCTTTGAATTTTCACCGAACCGAAGGCGCGAGGATATGGGGTCTTGATGTTGTCCGCAGTTATCCGAGGAGCGTCAGGCATCATATAGGTCTTTTTCCAAGGGACAGAAACATAAACAGTTATATGAGTCAGGCTGACAAACTAGTAGGCTTTATCGGCGTGAAACCCGGAAGGAATATTGAAATAATACCAACATTCGTCACCATGCTTTCACAAGAGAGAGAAAACGGAGATTTCAGAAACACATCTGAAAGATACGATCCGGGATTGACTGTTCACTGGGGGTTTATGTCGAACATGAAGCTTTCTGCGACATTCAACCCCGATTTTTCTCAGATTGAAGCAGACGCCGCCGAACTGAACGTCAACCCTCAATATGCCATATACTATCCTGAAAAAAGACCTTTCTTTCTCGAAGGATCGGATTTATTCGCTTTCAACATTCCTGTAGTGAGATTCAGATCTTTCGCAGATCCGGAGTGGGGAATCAAGATCACGGGAAAGGAAGGGAGAAATTCCCTGGGTTTTTTAATTGTTAAAGACAGTCTGACAAATTTTACTATTCCTAACAGTTTCTATTCATTCACGAGAAGTTTTGAAAAAGAGAACATCGGCGCGGTTTTGAGATATGTCAGGGAAATGGGCGTTTCTGCAAATCTCGGACTTGTCCTGACGAACCGTGAAGGAGAAGGGTATTATAACCGTGTCGGCGGAGTGAACGGATCTTTTAACTTCGCGAGAAACGAGCGCATAAACTTTGCGGCGGCTTATTCCAGGACGAAATACCCGGAAGAATTAGCAGGCAATTACGGTCAACCCGACACCGTTTTTGACGGATGGTCGGCTCTCGGTGGATATTATCACAATTCGAGGAACATCAACTGGTGGTGGAATTTTTATCTCATGGATCCTTTTTTCAGAGGCGACTTGGGACACGTATATCAGGATAATTACAAGAACACAAACATGGGAATGAATTATACCTGGAGAGGATCTCCAGGCAAATGGTTCAGGTCAATTACAGCAGGATACTCATACACATATGAAGAGAATTTCGGCGACACTCTCGTCTATAAAGAACACGGTATAAGTTTGAACTACAACGGAGCGAAGATGAGCAATGTGTCCGTTGACTTTTTCAAAGGGGAAAAAGGCTTTTTGGGAGAGGCGTTCAGCAACGACAGAGTTTATATGTATTGCCAGATAAGACCTTCAGGAATGCTGTTTTTGTCTTTGTCTACAAGATACGGAGACGAAATTGACTATTCTAACATCAGGCAGGGAAGTTGTCTTAGGCTGGAGCCATATTTGGAGCTGAGCCTGGGAAAACGTATTTCAATTGAACTTTCTCATGAATATGAAGAGATGACCATCGAAGAAGGAAAACTCTACACCGCCGATGTGACCAACTTCACAGGAAAATTTCACTTCAATCACAGATGTTTCGTGAGGGGAATAATACAGTATCTTGACTGCGAGTTTTCTCAGGATCTCTACCCTTACCCTGTCAGCAGGAAAAGAGAGATGATGTTCTCGCAATTTTTGTTTTCATATAAAATTAATCCTCAGACGGTTTTATATCTGGGTTATTCCGACAATTACGAAGGCGACGAGGAAAATCCATGTGCACAGAGAAACAGGACAATCTTTGCGAAAGCCGGTTATTCTTTCGTCATATAATTTCTTGCCGGTATATACTATTATGACGCCGGAGGTTTCGTTTATGTTGCCAGTGCAGTTATTTTAATCTAAAATCCTCTGAATGAGGAAATTAACTGAGCGAATCACCGGCGTCGCTGCTGTGTCGGCGGTTTTCCTACTTCTGTTTGAGCGATCCGGCAGTTATTTGTCCGGTTTAATATCGCCTTATTTCAAGCTTATAAATTCGGTTGTATTGAGTCTGTTCGTCTTTGACGTAGTTTTGTCATTCATTTTATCTAAAAACAAGATGCGTCACGTTCTCAAAAACTGGATAGACGCAATAGTGTTCATTCCTTTCGCGTATCTTTTTTTTCCTAAGTCGAACGAAAATTTGGACCTCGTTCTTTTTCAGATAGTAGTTGTTTTCGTAGCTTTTTCGAGATTTAAAAAAGCTGAAAAATTCATCGAGTCAGTCGGACTGAGGCCGGCTCAGATAATGGCTGTGTCTTTTTTGTTTGTAATCAGTGCCGGGGCGGTCATATTGACGCTCCCTTTCGCGACGACTGAAAGCGGAGGAGCTTCACTCATAGATGCTCTTTTCACTTCGACTTCCGCCGTATGTGTGACAGGCTTGATAGTTCAGGATACAGCGACTTATTTTACAAGAGCCGGTCAGTTGATAATAATTCTTTTAATTCAGCTGGGTGGTCTGGGAATCATGACATTTTCGGTTTTTATTGCCATGTTATCGGGGAAAAAAATGGATTTCGGCAGGCGCGCGGCGATGCAGGATGTTTTAGACAGCGAAACTCTGTCGGAACTCAACCAGCTCATAAAGTTTATATTCATAATGACTTTTACGCTTGAAATTGCCGGAGCGGTGGTTTTGACTGCAGCGTGGTTCGGAAAGGTCGACTCTATTTTTGAGCTGTTGTTCCACAGCGCATTCCATTCGGTATCAGCTTTCTGCAACGCGGGTTTTTCGACTTTCACGGACAGTCTGGTTGGATTTTCAAATGATGTTCCGACCCTTATGATTATTTCTTTTTTGATAATTTTCGGTGGACTCGGATTTTCCGCAGTGTATGAAATAAAAGAAGCAGTTAAGAATATCTTCCGAAGCGGGAAGAAAAGAGTTCGATTCAAAGTCGGCTCGAAAATTGTCATGGGTATGACCCTTTTTCTTATAATATTCGGAACAGCCGCTCTCTTTTTTATTGAGCTCGAAGACTTCAGTATTTCCGGGATGAGGATAAAAATCCTCGAAGCATTTTTCCAGTCGGTCACTTCACGAACCGCGGGATTCAACACGGTAGAAATAAATTCTCTCGCTCCCGCGAGTCTTTTGCTTATCGTTTTTCTAATGGCTGTCGGCGCTTCTCCCGGCTCGACAGGGGGAGGGTTGAAGACCACGACTTTCGCTGTTCTTTTAGCGAGCATGAAAAACACCTTTTCAAGAGGAAAAAATGTGGAGGTGTTTAAAAGGACTATTCCTCATGAGGCTGTAATCAGGGCTTTCAAGATGCTGTTTTTTTATTTTTCTTTCACCTTATTCATGTTATTTTTTCTGCTTTTGACGGAAGATCTTCCTTTTTTAGATTTAGTGTTCGAATCTTTCAGCGCCATAGGAACCGTAGGGCTGTCAACCGGTATCACTTCTCAGCTTTCATTGAGCGGAAAAATTCTCGTCATGATACTTATGTTTGTCGGGAGACTCGGCCCTCTGACGATAGGTTACGCGCTGGTCTCTGATGTAAAGAAGGCTAATTATTCATACGCGGAAGAAAAAGTCATGATAGGATAAAAGGGGTTTAATATGAGAAGCATAGCGGTTGTAGGACTCGGAATTTTCGGCAGAACGCTCGCGAAAGAATTGACTGACAAAGGCGCTCAGGTTATAGCCGTTGACAACGACAAGGATAAGGTTGAGGCCGTCAAAGAGTCTGTGACATACGCGGTGTCGCTGGACTCGACGGATAAAAACGCCCTTGTATCAGTCTCTCTGAACGAGGTTGACGTGGCCGTGGTATGTATCGGGGACGATGTAGAGGCGAATCTTCTGACAACTCTCCTTCTGAAGAAAATCGGGGTCAAAAAAATATGGTCAAGAGCGATTAACCCGCTTCAGGAAGAAATTCTCAAAGCTCTTGAGGTGGACGAGATAATTAGCTTAGAAGAGCAGATGGGGAAGTCGATAGCGAGGAGCCTTGTCTCAAGCGATGTCTCGAGAAGGATTCCCCTTTCAGAAGGCCACAGTATCGCAGAGTTGAAAATCCCAGAATCGTTCGTGGGCAAGACACTGAGACAGCTTGAACCGAGAAAAGAGTTTAAGGTTAATATAATAGGAATAAAATCATTCGTCCCAGGCGTGGATTCTTCGGGAGAGAGGGTTTACAAGGAAGTTTTCGACGATATTCCTTCTCCGGATCAGCCGCTGAGCGAAGATAACATACTTTTGGTGGCGGGATCAGATAGAAATATAGAGAAATTTGCGAAGGGAAAATAGAGTGAAAAGACGCGATAACATGAGCTCGCTTCACATTTCTCTCTCTGTGATAATTTTCGCTGTTTTTATTCTGGGAACCGCCGGATTGACTGCGTCTTTCGTGGCTGAAAAAAGTTTCATGCCTCTGTGGCTATTTATCTTTTGTATATCATTATGGCTTGTTCTTGTTTTATATCTTTTTCTGAGACTTTATTTTGCAAAAAAAGGGATGAAGTCATTTCTCGAGCTTCTTTTAAGGGGCGATTTCAAGGCAGGAATCGGTAGCAGTAAATGGGTAAGGGATGAAATTACAGATATTGCCGAAATGTCGAATAAGGTCGGCGAAAGTCTTTTTCGATTCGAAAAACTTCGGGCTGAAAAGGTCGCTCTTAGCCATGCGGTTCTTGAAATCATATTCAACAGAATTTCAGAACCGGCAATTTTGATAGATGCCGAGGAAGAAACATTGCGGTTTAATCCTGCCATTCAGTCTCTATATGGAGTGTTTGTGGATAAAATTACTTTTGCAGCTATTGAAAAGCAGAGCTTTAATACAAAATTCAACAGACATCTTGCCCTTTCTTTGATTAGAGATAAAATAGAAAAAAACTTCGAGGCAACCCTTCAGCTTCCCTCAAGAGGTAAATATCTGAAATTAGATTTCCATTTCCTGCCTGTCAAAGGAAAAGACGAGAATGTGAAGTACGCTTTGATGTTTGTCAAAAAAACAGAAGGAAACAGTGATAATGAATAGTATTACAGTGCAAAATCAGTAAAAGAGATAACCCACTGCAAAAAGAGCTGTGAATGCTCTCGTGTTTTCTTGGACGCCTGATCCGGATTCCCGAGAGCCGAAACCGAACAAAGCGGATCCTGAAACACTCCAGTGTTCTGCAAACTCATACCCGGCGCCGAATGAAAGAGCAGTGCCCCCCGAAAGGTCGTTGAACCAGTCCCCTATAGGATATATTGAAAATCCGAACTGGCCGTCGATAAAAAAGGATGGATGAGTCGGCTTGAAATAATAAGTCATTCCGAATCCTGCGTTGTTGTGGCTGAAAGTCAGGGGGAAAAAAGGAAAAAGCAGTGTCGCGATTATTTTTTGTTCTTCGGATCTTTCCTTGGTTATGGCGTCTGAAAAAAAAATAGCTCCTTTATGGTTGTATTGAAAACTGAACTGGTTTGTGAAAGCGTAACCAATTTTGAAATCAAAACCGATCCCGAAATGAGTTTTGTCATATTTCGATCCATCATCCTTGCCGGCGTGTATAAAAGACAGCGACGGCCCCATGGAAAAACCCAATATGAAGCCTTTTCTCTGGGCAGATAGCAGGCTCTGGGTCAGAAGCAAAAGAACAAAAAGAGATATCACAATCCTTTTCATGGTGTGCTCCTTTTGTATTTCGTGGTTTCATGCTAATTCTTATATTGTTTGCTGTAAACATTGATTTTTGGGAAAATTTTTTGGTGAGTAAATATTATAAAGAAATTGTTATATGCGATTTAACTGAAGCCCTAATTAATAATTTATAGCTCAAGGGGGGCAGATGAAAAGTAAATCCACCGAGAATTACTTATTTGATTTCGAAGCTGTTTTCGAACCGAACGATTATCTTTATTTTTATGAAGATACGGTCTGTGAAGAAAGAACAAGGATACAGACGGATTTTTTTGTCAAAGAGCTGAAAATGCTTCCCGGCATGAAAGTCCTCGACCTGGCTTGCGGACACGGAAGGCATTCAAACGCATTAACCGAGTTGGGTTTCAATGTCAGGGGAGTGGACATTACCGAGAGTTTTCTTCAGATTGCCAGAGAAAATGCCCGGAAAAAGAATCTTGGGGTCGAATATATGAATGAAGACATGAGAAAAATCGATTTTTCCGGTGAGTTCGACAGAGTTTTGCTTATATTTACTGCCTTTGGCTACTTTCAAGACGAAGAAAACTTTCTAGTGCTTAAAAACATTTCCAAAGCGCTTAAAAAAGGAGGACTCTTCTGTTTTGACACTTTCAACAGAGATTCATTCTTAAAATACTACCTTCCTTTCATAATTCAGGAAAAAGGAAATGACATCATGTTTGATGTGAATACATTTGACAGCGCCACAGGCAGATTGAATAGCAAAAGAACTGTCATCAGAAACGGCGAAAGGAAAGAAAAGCCTTTCTCTGTGAGATTATATAATGCCTGTGAGATACGTTTACTTCTCGAGCGGGCGGGACTTAAAATCAAAGAAATTTACTCCGACTGGAATGGTGGAAAGTTCGATTGTTTTTCAAGGAGAATGATAATAGTTTCAGAAAAACAATAACCGTAAAGGAGGCGCGTATATGGACAGAAATTTCCTCAAAGACTCAGTACGAAAGACGACTGATTTTTCAAAGACGGCCCAAAGCAGAGGAATTGCTCCTCCCCCTATAGAAAAACCGTCTCCGCCGGGTGCAAAGAAGATAACCCTGACTTCTTTCGGAAAATGGGAAAATATCCGGAATGTCAGCGTCGAGGAAGCGATAAGATTGAGAAAATCACACAGGTCTTTTACAAAAGACTCCATGAAGCTCGATGAACTGTCTTTTCTTCTGTGGGCCACGCAGGGAGTGAGAAAAAAAGAATCGGAGAGAGTTTGTTTCAGGACAGTCCCCTCAGCCGGCTGCAGACACGCGTTGGAGACATATCTCGCCGTGTTCAGAGTAGAAGGTTTAGACAGAGGCATTTTCCGTTATCTTCCTTTGAGTCATGAGCTTATTTTTATCCAAAGCTGCAAAAATCTTGAAGAGAAGGTGGCTATTTCAACTCTTGGACAGAATTTCTGCAGTGAGGGAGCGGTGACTTTTTACTGGACAGCGATACCGGAGAGGATGGAGTGGAGGTATTCCTCAGCATCTTATAAAGTAATCCTTCTTGACGCCGGACATGTTTGCCAGAATTTATACATGGCATGTCAGGCGGTCGGAGCTGGGACTTGTGCAATAGCAGCTTATGACCAGGAACGAGCGGACGAAATGCTCGGGTTAAACGGTTTAGACGAATTTGTTATTTATATAGCCCCAGTTGGGAAAATCGAGCCTCTTTAACTTTGAGGATGATAATTTTCCTAAACTTATTAAAGGTTGTGAAATGTATAAAACTCTGATAAAATAATAATAATGATTATCATTATTATATTATGAGTTAAATTTATGTAAAGGAGGGTGTCTATGGCTGAAGAGGAAAAAATCGGATGCGCGAGGCCGACGGGAGGCCCTGTCGGGGAACCTCCGCCTGAAGAGGAAAAGGAACTAATAATTTCAGGAAAGGAGAAGAAGACTATGATCATGGTCGGGAAAAAAGCCCCTGATTTTTCAGCTCCCGCATATAACAAGGGGAAATTCACTTCAATAAAACTATCCGATTATCTCGGCAAATGGGTTGTCCTGTGTTTTTATCCGGGCGACTTCACTTTTGTTTGAGCTACCGAAGTTTCTGCGGTCGCAGAAAAATATCCTGAATTCCAGAAATTAGGCGTAGAAGTCCTCTCAATGAGCGTTGACAGTGTTTTTGTTCACAAAATGTGGAACGACAACGAGCTCTCCAAAATGGTTAAAGGAGGGGTTCCGTTTCCGATGCTCTCGGATGCCGGAGGAAAAGTGGGAGCTGTTTACGGTATTTACGATCAGGACGCCGGAGTCGAGACGAGGGGAAGATTTTTAATAGACCCGGACGGAATAGTCCAGGGGTTCGAAGTATTGACGCCGCCTGTAGGCAGAAACGTGGGGGAGACTTTGCGTCAGGTCCAGGCATTTCAGCTCGTCAGAAACAGCAAAGGATCAGAGGCGGCACCGTCGGGTTGGAAACCAGGTAAAATGACATTAAAACCCGGTCCGGAACTTGTTGGAAAAGTCTGGGAGGTCTGGAAGACAGACATGGCTTTTGACTGAAACCTCATTGCCGCAGGACGGCAGAATCATGATATAATGCGATAAATTTTTTCGCGGAATAAATTATGTTTGCCGTCCTGTTTTTTATAGGTTTTACCGGCGGTTTTATGTCGGGTTTGCTGGGGTTGGGCGGAGCTGTGGTTTTAATCCCTCTCCTGCTATGGGTTCCTCCTTTATTTGGAATAAGCGAAATTCAAATGAAATCCGCCGCCGGTATATCAATGATACAGGTCTTTGCGTCGTCCTTGTCCGGTTTGCTTGTCCATCACAAAAACAGATTTGTTGACTACAGAGCTCTTTTGCTCATAGGAATTCCGATGGCGGTATCTTCAATTGCGGGAGCGTACTTTTCAAAGTATCTGGAAGAAGGGACAGTAATGGCGATTTTCGGCATTTTTTCCTCTGCTTCTTTTTTTCTTTTACTGCTTAAAAAAACAGACCTTTCTCCTGATCAGACAGCAGCGTCAGTATTGGGCGTGAATTCCTTTTTGTCTGTCCTCATAGGGATTTTTGTCGGCTCTCTGTCAGGTATAGTCGGCGCGGGAGGCGGTTTTATACTCATCCCGCTTATGACAGTTATTCTCGGAATACCGCTGAAGACTTCAATAGGAACGAGCCTTGGTATAATACTTTTAAGCGCATTGTTCGGAGCAGTCGGAAAAATTATTTCACTGCAGGTAGTTTATTCAGCAGTAATACCGGTTGTCATCGCTTCAATTCCCGCTTCCGCCGCAGGTGCGCACTTGAGCAGGCATCTGCCCTCTAAGTTGTTAAAATTCATATTGCTCGCCGTGATTGCCGCCAGTTCTGTTAATGTCTGGATGAAAGTATTCTTAAAAACATGAGAAATCTCATCCCTGAGCTCATTACAATACAGTCAAATTGATGAGAGGATGAAAGCAAGAATCCTTTTTACAGAAATGATAAAAAGCTGAAATTTGGATGCATCATGGTAAGATAAAGAATACAAAAAAGATTATTAAAAGCATGAAAACAACCTGCGGAGAAACTGACTGAAAAAAAGTGATGAGTTATCCTATAAGGGAAATAAAATGGAGTTTATTATAAGAGAAATCTCTTCCAGCGACAGAGAATACATCTTCAGTCGAATCTCGGAAAGCTGGGGATCTTGTTTAGTGGCATCAAAGGGGAGACTGCACGACACAAGACTTTTGAAAGGATTTGTGGCATCCTCGGGGAAAAGCATCAAAGGAGTAGTTATTTATAGAGTTGAAAACAGCGATTGTGAAATAGTTGTGCTCAACAGTTTTGCAGAGAGTAAAGGAATTGGAAAAGCACTTGTCTTACAAATTTTAAAAACGGCGAAAACCGAAAGATGCCGCAGAGTCTGGCTTATAACGACAAACGACAACACAAAAGCGATCAGATTTTACCAGAAAAACGGCTTTGAAATGAAGGCTCTGCACAAAGACGCAATAAATTTATCGAGAAAACTCAAGCCGGAAATACCATGGACTGGAAACGACGGGATACCTATAAAACACGAAATTGAATTTGAAAAAATACTTTTTTCTGACGGGATTTCAGAGGAGGGAATATGAAAAAAGCCGTGTTTTTGCTATTTGTTCTTTGCGGCAGTGCTTGGACTGAAATATATCTTGTCGGGCCGACCAAACCGTTCACTCAGCTTCAGCAGGTGACAGACCTTCTCAATCCGGGCGACACTGTTTTTGTCGACGGAGACCATACATACCCCGGAGGAGTCAATTTCACGAGAGCCGGAACCCAGAGTCAAAAGATAGCCATCATCGGCGTGAGAATAAACGGCAGTCGTCCCGTCATTTCAGGAGGCATCAACACGGTAGCTTTCATTTCACCATGGCCATACGAAAATGGAGCCGACCACTATATTTTTCAGGGATTTGAGGTGACGGAAGGAACTTCGAGAGGCATTTATCATCAGGCAGACGATCTCACCATAAGAGACGTCCTCGTCCGGGACTGTCCCGCGCACGGAATACTCGGAGCCGACCAGGGTTCAGGCTCCTGCCTTATGGAATTTGCCGAGGTGAGAAACTGCGGAGAAGGCGACAACAGACATCAGATTTATATGGCTACCGATGAAGTTCACCACCCTGGGAGTGTTTTCAGGATGCAGTTTTGTTTTGTTCATGATGCCAACGGAGGAAACAACGTCAAATCGAGAGCGGAGAGAAACGAAATATACTACAACTGGGTAGAAGGAGCGTATTATCACGAATTGGAATTAATCGGCTGCGACGGAGGAGACACCGGGAATATTCACCTTAAAAGAGAGGATTCTGACGTTGTCGGAAACGTCCTTGTAAAAAAAGCGACAAGCGCTGGCAACAACCCACAGTTTTATGTGACCCGAATCGGCGGAGACGGAACTGGAATGACGCACGGAAGATACAGGTTTGTCAACAACACGATTGTCTGCGGGACGAGTGCGGTTTTCAGATGCTTCGACACGCTCGAATGCCTTGAAGTTCACAACAATGTTTTTTATAGGCAGGGGGGAGATGTAAATATAATTAGAACCACAGACGCATTCTGGGTTCACGACACGGCCGTTATCACAGGCAGTAACAATTGGGTCTATCAGGGGGCTCAAAATATACCAACTCAATGGACGGGAACTATTGAAGGCATAGATCCGGGTTTTGTCGACCTTTCTACTCTCGATCTGAGAATTATGCCGGGAAGTCCTCTTGTAAATTCCGGCAATTCTTCTCCGGCCAGCCCTGCGGGCATACCTTTTTCAACTCCTCTGTTTCCCCCGGTTTTTCATCCGCCCCTGAGAGAAATTCAATCACCCGCTTCCCCCAGACCCATTTCAGGAACAATAGATATAGGAGCCTTTGAATACTCCCCTACATCAGTGGAAGAGCTGATCCTAATAGATGAGCCCGAAGAAATTTTTGTCGAGGTTATCTATTGTGATGGAACAGCTCATAATATTAAAATTAGATGCCTTTTAAGTGGAAATCTGCCGTTCAAAGTCCTTGTTTTCGATATAACCGGCAGGTGTATTGCGCGCGAGGGCGGCTTTTTAGATATAAGCGGAGAAACAGAAATTGTATTAAGTTTTGACCAAAACAGAAACCTGTCTGCAGGGTGTTATTTTGCGGTTTTCGAAAACGGTAAATTCAGGTCGGTTCATCCTTTTCAAATAGTTTTCTGAAGTTGTATATTGAAAAACTAAAACAATGATAGAAAAAATACTTGAGAGCATTTCTGACGGGGTCTTCACTGTGGATTTGAATTGGAAGATAACGTATTTCAACAGAGCTGCTGAAGAAATAACCGGAATAAAGAGGAATGATGCCGTGGGGAGGCACTGCTGCGAAGTGTTTAAGTCGAACATGTGCGAAAATGAATGCCCACTGAGAAAAACATTGAAGAGCGGCAAACCGATTATTGACAGAACCGGTTACATTATCGATCTCAAAGGGAAAAAAATCCCGATAAGCGTTTCGACCGCAATTCTTCAGAACGAAAAAGGAGATGTTATTGGAGGGGCGGAAACTTTCAGGGATTTGAGCGAGCTCCATGAGCTGAAAAAAGAACTCGAAGGAAGAAAATCATTCGGTGAAATGTTCAGCGAAAGCCCCCAAATGCAGAAAATATTCGATATTCTTCCCGCTGTATCAGAAAGTTCGAGCACTGTTTTGATTCAGGGAGAGACGGGAACGGGAAAAGAAGTGTTGGCAAAGACAATACACAAAATGAGCTCCCGCGCTCATAAACCTTTTGTTCCTATTAACTGTTCGGCTATGCCGGATGCTTTGCTTGAATCTGAGCTCTTCGGGTATAAAAAAGGCGCTTTCACAGGGGCGGATAGGGATAAAGCCGGAAAATTTTCAACCGCTGAAGGAGGGACGCTTTTTTTGGATGAAATCGGAGAAGTTTCTGGGGCTGTTCAGGTCAAACTTCTCAGGGTATTGCAGGAAAGAGAATATGAACCGCTCGGATCGAATGAAAAAATAAAATCAGACGCTCGAATTATTGCCGCTACAAACAGAGATTTATCCGATATGACGAAAAAAAATGAATTCAGACCGGATTTGTTTTACAGGCTGAACGTAATAACGATTGAATTGCCCCCTCTGAGAAAAAGAAAACAAGACATCCCGTATCTTGCCGAAGAAATACTTCAAAGGCTGAATGTTTTACAGAAAAAAAACATCACCGGTTTTTCGCCTGATGTTATATCAGTTTTTTTTGCATGGAGCTGGCCAGGGAATATAAGAGAGCTTGAAAATGTAATCGAGAGAGCTTATGTCCTGTGTTCTAGAAAAATTATCGGGTTAGAAGATATGCCGGCTGATTTGATTGCGACTAATTTTACCCCTTCGAAGACGAGCGACATCAGAACGGCAAGAATTCTCGTAGAGGAACGGGCGATTTTAGATGCTCTGGAGAGAAACAATAATAACAGGAGCGCAGCCGCTAAAGAACTCGGTATAGACAAGACAACTTTTTACAGAAAAGTTAAAAATTACGGAATTAAAATTCCACAAAAAAGACGAAAACCGCATGCCAAAAACAGTGGCAAATAAGCAATGATAAAATAGAGCAAAGTGCTGAAATTGCCACATAGAATAGTAAAGGTGTAAAGAATAAATTTCCAAGAGACGATATAAAGCCACTCAAACAAGTCCTCTCTCTTTTTTGAATATTGGCATGCAGTTTGCTTACAATCAGGTATGAAATTGGCAATTACTGAATGGAACGGCAGAGTGTCACCTGTTTTTGACTCTTCGGCAAAATTTGAAATATACAGATTCGAAGGCGGTGTTTCAATTGAAAAAGAGACCTTGTCTGTCAAAAACATGGATTTATTCCAAAAAGCATTATTGTTAAAAGATAAGGGTGTTGACGAACTTATCTGCGGTGCGATTTCTGTAAAAGGAGCGAAACTCCTCGAAAGTTACGGAATTTGCTTCTATTCGTTTGTATCCGGAGACGTATTGGAAGTGTTTCAGGCATGGATAAACAAGTGCGTCCATCTTCCGAAATACTTGATGCCGGGATGCCGATTTGACGGAAACCGTTTGAGAAAAAAAAGAAGGCATGGGCGAAGAGGCGGTTTTGGAAATCAATAATAATCAAACATAAAGGAGGAAAAATGCCTGGTGGAAACGGAACAGGACCTTGGGGCGCAGGCCCTATGACAGGAAGAGGAATGGGGTTTTGCGCGGGATATCCCGTCGCTGGATACATGAACTGGGGATTCGGCAGAGGGAGACGCCAATTTGCGGGAAGGGGGTTCGGAAGAATGTTTGGTCTGAACCAATATCCAAATTGGCAGACTACCGGCTTTGGCGGAACGAATTTTTCGGGCGATAACATAAACGATAAGGAGTCTCTGAAGCAGACAGCTGAAGCTTTGAAAGCCCAACTCGACCAGATCAACAGACGTCTTGAAGAAATGGCAGGCGAAAATTGAAAGTAGCGGTCACTTGCGCGGGGAATAGCATTGATTCCCCGCTCGACAAGCGTTTCGGAAGGGCGGAGAGCTTTATTCTCTTTGACCTTGAAGACGATAGTTTTATCTTTCTGGACAACGAACAAAACTTAAACGCGGCACAGGGGGCTGGAGTTCAATCAGCTCAGAAAATAGCTAAATCGGGTGCCGGCGCTCTTATCACTGGGCATACAGGCCCTAAAGCATTCAAGGTTCTCTCGAGTGCCGGAATATCTGTCTATCATTCAAACGCAGAGACTGTAAAAGGTGCGATTGAAGAATTCAAGGCCGGAAAACTCGAAATAGTATCTAATCCCGACGTCGAATCGCATTGGGCATGACCGTCGCGGTAGCCTCGGGAAAAGGAGGCACAGGAAAAACTACAGTAGCTGTAGCTCTGGCCCTTTCCTGCGGCCGTAAATGCGCGTTGCTTGACTGTGACGTGGAAGAGCCCAACGCTGGACTTTTTCTGCCGTCTAAATCATTGCAGACAGAAGAGTTCTCTGTAGCCGTTCCTGTCATAGATGCCGTCAAGTGCAACCTCTGCGGCCGGTGTGCTGATTTCTGCAATTTTAATGCTCTGGCTCTGGCTGGTTCAGAAATCCTGGTCTTTAGTGATCTTTGCCACAGTTGCGGAGGATGCTATCTCATTTGTCCTCAAAACGCCATTTCGGAAAAAAAGAATGTAATAGGCGAAATCAGCAGAGCCGAAATAGGCAATGTTTTTTTCGTTGAGGGAACGCTCAAAATCGGAAAGGCGATGTCTCCGCCCCTGATAAGAGAGGTTAAAAAAAACGGGAACAGAGAGAGCCTTGCTATAATTGATTGCCCTCCCGGAAATTCGTGTCCTATGATTACTGCAGTCAAAGGAGCTGATTATGTTGTTTTGGTCACTGAACCGACACCCTTTGGCAGGCATGACCTGTCGTTAGCCGCCGAAACAGTTTCTAAGATGAAAATCCCTTTTGGGGTTATTCTCAACCGTTACGGTTCGAATTACAACGGTGTGGAAGAATTTTGCGAAAAAGCAGGAATCGAGATAATACTGAAAATTGACGAGGACATTAAAATAGCGCAAGCCCATTCAGAGGGGAAAACAATTTTAGATGCCTGTCCCGAAATGAAAGAAAAAATGTCAGGCGTTGTCAATAAAATCCAAAAAGGTTTGACACATTGAAAGAGTTAGTGGTCATAAGCGGCAAAGGAGGCACCGGCAAGACAAGTATAACCGCTTCTTTCGCTGTACTATCGGCTAATTCTGTGGTTGCAGACTGCGATGTCGACGCAGCCGACCTTTTTCTTGTGTTAAATCCTGAGATGATAACTTCCGGCAAGTTCGTTAGCGGAAAAGAAGCGCATATCGTCGGTGAAAAATGCGTGTCCTGCGGGAAATGCTTCTATCTTTGCAGATTTGATGCCGTGAGGTTTGACGATTTGACTGGAAAATATGAAATTTATGATACATCATGCGAAGGATGCGGTGTTTGTGTAGCTTTCTGTCCTGCCAAAGCAATTGATTTCACAGAAAGAGAATGCGGTGAATGGTTTATTTCAAAAACACGGCGCGGGACAATGGTCCACGCCAGATTGAAAATTGGAGCTGAGAATTCAGGTAAGCTAGTGAGCCTTGTCAGAAAAATCGCGAGAGAAGAAGGAGTAAAAGAGAAAGCGGAAGTAATTATTGTGGACGGTCCTCCGGGGATTGGATGCCCGGTAATAGCTTCTGTCACGGGTTCGGATGCGGTCTTCGCCGTTACAGAGCCTTCTCTTTCAGGAAAGCACGATCTGGAAAGAGTGTCTGAACTTGTAAGGCATTTCAATCTGCCGCTTTTCGTTTGTGTTAATAAATGGGACATAAATCCGGAAATAACTTTAGAAATAGAAAAATTCTGCGTTAAAAAAGGGATTTTTTTCTGCGGGAAAATACCTTACGATAAAAATGTGACAAAAGCTCAAATCGAAGGGAAAAGTGTAGTGGAGTTTGATAAGAGCCCTGCCGCCCGTGAAATATCTAAAATCTGGGAGAATTTATGCGCGAAGATTCTGTAAAAGACGATGAACTTATCATATCTGAAAAGCTGTCCGGAATAGGCAGAAAAATTGCCGTTTTATCCGGCAAAGGAGGGGTCGGGAAAAGCACTGTCGCCATGAACCTTGCGGCATCTCTCGCGGCTCTCGGCCATAAAACAGGTCTTCTCGACATAGACATGCACGGTCCGAGCATTCCGACAATGCTCGGTCTTTCCCAAGCAAAAGCCATTAGCGACGGAAAAGAAATTTTACCCATTGAAATTCCGTGGTCTGAAAATCTGAAAGTTGTTTCCATAGGATTCCTTCTTGAAAATCCCGATGACGCTGTCATTTGGAGAGGTCCAATGAAAGCCGGCATGATAAAGCAGTTTATCAAAGATGTTAAATGGGGGAATCTTGATTTTCTCATTATAGACTGTCCCCCGGGAACCGGTGACGAAATACTCTCCACTGTTCAACTCATGGGAAAAGGATCAGAAGCGATAGTAGTAACAACTCCTCAGGAAGTGGCTTCAGCTGACGTGAGAAAATCTTTGAATTTCTGTCGAAAGCTCGATTTACCCCTCATCGGACTCATCGAAAATATGAGTGGCTTTGTCTGCCCTCATTGCGGGGAAAAAACCCATATTTTCAAGAGCGGCGGAGGTGAAAATACAGCTAAATCTTTTGGAATTCCTTTTTTAGGAAGTATTCCGATAGATCCGAAAGTTGTGGATTCCGGCGACGAAGGGAAGCCTCTCGTGCGGAATCTTGACAATACGGGGTCAGCCCGAATATTCTTTTCAATAGCGGAAAATATCTCAAAAAAATCGCCGGCTGCGGGTTCATAGAGAAACATTTAATGAGGAGGAAAAATGAAGATAGCAGTTCCCGTTGCTAACGGACTCTTAAACGCTCATTTCGGGCATTGTGATACTTTTGCCATAATCACTGCAGACAAGTCTGAAAAAAAAATAACTGCCAGAGAAGACATCCCTGCCCCTGCTCACGAACCCGGACTTCTCCCAAAATGGCTGGCTGAAAAGAAAGTCGAACTGATAATAACAGGAGGCATGGGAAACAGAGCGAAAACTCTTTTCAATCAGATGGGAATTGAAGTTTTCGTGGGAGCGCCTGTCCAAACGCCTGAAAAACTTGTCGAAAGCTACTTAAATGAAAATCTGAAGACGGGAGAAAATATCTGTGACCACTGAAGCCGGCGAGCCGGTAAAGCCCCCATTTTCTCACAGGTTTTGCACCGTCTGCGGAGATGAAAATCCCTCTTCGCTGAAGCTGAAATTCACATCGGAAAAGGACGGTTCAATCCAGGCGGAGTTCGATTGCGCCCTAAAATTTCAAGGATATGAAGGAATTCTTCACGGCGGTGTTATTTGCAGTCTGCTCGACTGTGCGATGACGAATTGTCTGTTTCTTAGAAATGTTTCAGCCTACACAGCGGAGCTGACTGTGAGGTTTCTCAGTCCTATTCCGATAGGCTCGAAGCTGTTGATAAAGGCTTCTTTTAAAGACATGGTTCACGGAATATACAGGTTGACAGGCGAAATTTCTTCAGAAGGGAAAACACTTGCCAGAGCCGAGAGTAAATTTATTGAAATAGCTCCCGGTAAATCTCTGCCAGAGAAGAAGTGATAAATCCCTGGTGATGCACATCGGTAAAATGCAAAGTGTTCTGGGTCGAATACCAGGAAGATGAAACTAACCTGATTTTCGGATGCTGCAGAGTTAAAATATATTTTACTTGCGCCGATTGTCCGGAATTGACCCAAAGAATTTTGGAAGAAAAAAAAGACCTGTCTCTTTCAGAAAAGGTAAATCAGCAGAAGAACCCTAAATTTAATCTAAATTATCCCATCCACGGTAAAGTTATACGGCAAAGGAATTTATTATTATACAATCGGGCTTACCGGGTATATAATACAAAATTGAAACGGAACAAATGATTCTTGGAAAGGATGTTATATGCCTGAATTCATTAAATTCCGTGAAGACAGAATTCCTTTGATTGTCTTGCTTTTTGCAATTATTTCCTTTTGCTGTTCAGGCAATCCTGAAAAAGGAAAAAATAATGAAAGTGAAAAACCCTTAATAGGCCTCCTGATATGCATGACAGAAGAAACTCCGTTTTTTGTATCTCTTGTAAAAGGCGCAAAAAAGAGTTCGGATGAACTGAATGCAGATCTTGTTGTCTATTATGCACATGATGATCCTGCTCTTCAAATTGAACAGATGAAGAAACTCGCAGACGCCGGAGCAGACGCAATACTATTAAACCCTGTCAGCGATGAAGTGTGCTCCGCGATATCTGAAATTACCTCTTTCGGGACTCCTGTTTTCACAATAGACCGCAGTGTCGGCTGTGAAGAAGTAATATGCCACATAGCTTCCAATAATATTGAAGGCGGCATGATGGCGGGGGTATATTTATCTGAGACCTTAAACAGAAAAGGGCTTGTCGTTGAAGTCAGGGGGACAGCGGGTTCTTCCGCGGCCGAAGAAAGGGGCAGAGGCTTCAGAGAAGCAATTGAAAATTATCCCCAAATACAAATAATTGCGTCTATATCCGGAAATTTCAACAGACATGAGAGTGAAACAGAATTCGAGAAAATATTAAATGAATTTCCCAAGATAGACGGTGTTTTTGCCCACAACGATGACATGATACTGGGTTCGATAGAAGCCTCAAGAAGAGCTAATAGACTTGACGGGATTGTTTTCATTGGATTTGACGGAACTGAAGAAGCCATAACTTCTTTGGAAAACAATGAGATGACGGCGACAATTGCACAAAGACCCGAAGAGATGGGGCGCATAGGGGTGGAAACAGTTCTGAAATACCTGTCTGGACAGGAGGTTTTGGACACTATTTTCATAGAACTCGCTCTGATAACTAAATAGGATTATTTATTTGACATCATGCTGACTAAGATTTCTATAAAAACACGCGTTTTGACGGGGCTTTCCGCGGTTGCTTTACTCGTCGTTTTTTCTAGTCTTTTCGGTTTTCTTTACATTCTTTCGGTTGAAAATACGGTTGACCAAATAGCGGGTTCGGCAAGAAAACGGCAGATGATTATGACAGCGGAGAACAAATGGAAAAAAGTCATTTCCGATGTTGACAACATTTTGTTGACACGCCAGAGCGTCGGAGTAGAAAAAAGGCTTGAGTTGAAGACAGATGATTTTATGAAAGATATGGATATATTGATAAGTCATTTATCCAAAGAAGAACTCGAATTCACAGGGGAACTACATGGTTTCGGAAAAAAGCTTAAAGAGATTGTAGCTGATTTTTCAAGTGACGTCGAACTCGGGAGATGGTCGCGGGCTCAATACACGAGACATAATGAGCTGGCGTCTTTGCAGAGAAGATTTGAAGAGAGAATGAATTCCTTGGGTTTAATCTTTCAGAATGACGCTGATGAAGCGCTGAAACAATCCCGCAGAATCATGAACGCAATGAGAGTTTTCTGGGTTTTAGCCGCAACTGCCATCATTTTCTTGAGCGTTCTTTCAAATCTGAGCACAGCGAGAAACATTATTCTGCCGATATCAAAACTTATAAAAACTTCGAAGGCTATTGAATCCGGCGATTTGTCCTGCAGAGTGGAGATGCCCAGAGGTGATGAATTTGAAATCTTGGCAAATTCTTTTAACTCTATGACTGACAGACTTCAGAATCTCATACATACTCTTGAAGGTGAAATAGCTGAAAGAAAAAAAGCTGAAAAGGCACTGCGAAAAAGCGAAGAAAGATACAGGAATATATTCGAAAATGCAATAGACGGCATCTTTCAATCCACAATAGAAGGCCGTTTCATAGATGTAAACCCTTCAATGATAAGTATCTTAGGCTACAAGTCAAAAGAAGATCTTCTGCAAAACTGCAAAGACATAACAAAACAACTCTATGTTTTTCCTGAAGACAGAGAAAGGTATGTCGCGGAAATACTGCTAAAGGGAAAAGTCGTTGACAGAGAGGTCCAGCTTTTAAGAAAAGATTCACAGAAAATCTGGGTTTCGTTGAGCTCCCGCCTTGTTTGCGACGATGCTGGCAAACCCGCATATATGGAAGGATTTTTATCCGACATTACAGAGAAGAAAAAACTGTCTGAACAACTCTATCAATCACAGAAAATGGAAGCGATAGGACGCCTCGCCGGAGGGATTGCCCACGATTTTAACAATATACTCACAATTATTATCGGATACGGAGATCTTCTTTTAAGGGGGGATCTCTCTGAAGAAAACAAAAAGGCAATCGAGCAAATCTTAGAAGCCGGAAACAAAGGAAAAAGGCTGACTGGGCATCTTCTTGCTTTCAGCAGAAAACAGATGATTAAACCGAGGATTGTCAATATAAACACTTTAATTAAGAAAGAGCATGAAATGTTCGTTCGAATTTTAGGCGAAGACATAAAGACGGAGCTGATTCTGGACAAAAATATCGGGAAAATAAAATTCGACGAAACTCAGTTTGAACAGGTAGTTCTCAATATAGCAGTCAACGCTCGCGACGCAATGCCCAAGGGCGGAAAAATGATAATCGAAACTATGAACGTAAGATTTGAGGGAGGGAAGGAAGAAGAAAAACTATGGATATCCCCCGGTGATTATGTTTTGATTTCTTTCAGCGACAGCGGTATCGGAATGGACCAATACGTCAAAGAACATATTTTTGAACCGTTTTTCACGACAAAAGAAAAAGACAAGGGAACAGGATTGGGTCTTTCCACTGTTTACGGAATAGTAAAACAAAACGGCGGATATATTTCCGTCAACAGTGAACCGGGGAAAGGTTCCGCATTTAAGCTTTATTTTCCGCGTGTTGAAGATGGAATCTCTGAGGAAAAGGATTCATATAAAAATGAAAGGGAGAAGATAAAAAGCGCGTTTGTTCTTCTTGCTGAAGACGATCCCGGGGTAAGAAAAATAACTAAAGAAATGCTCGTTTCCCTGGGTTATGAGGTTTTGACAGCTGATAATGGAGAAGATGCAATAAGTGTTTTTTCCCAGAGAAAAGATGAAATAGACATATTGCTGACTGACATAATTATGCCCATAATGGGAGGGAAAGAACTCGCGGAAGAACTGCTCAAAAGAAAGAAAACGCTCAAAATAGTCTATTTTTCAGGATACACCGAAAACAGCGTTTTTCAGAAGAGAATAATGGAAAGAAAATTCAAGTATTTACAAAAGCCGTTTTCTATAAAGGAATTGTCTGAAGCCTTAAGCGAATAGGGAGAAAAAGTGTTTTATTTCATAATTTTATCCGCGGCTGTATTTCTGGGAATAATGCTCCCGGCTTTTTTAGTTTCTGTACTCCACAAAAGTGCAGTGAAGATTTTAGAAGCTTTGAGATTTTACGAAAAAGGCAGGCTTAAAGCGGAAAAGAGGACTTATATTACAGGCTCGGGGCACCATAGAAATGCTATAGTATATATACACAGCACGCCCGACGGAAGAGAAAAATTCGATAACGCCAAAGTATTCGGCTGTCTGTTCCTGATTTTTGAGGTTTTATTCATTACTACAGCAGCAATTCTTATATTTTTTAAGGTTATTTTCAAGTTCTGATTATTATCTTTCGGGGGCAAGATAGAGAACAGACAGAGGCGGCAGAGTTACCTCCACTGAATAAGGATAGGAATGCCATGGTTGTTCGTCTGAATCTATCCTGCCGAAATTTCCTACGTTGCTCCCATAGAAAAATTCGGAATCACTGTTCAGCAATTCTCTGTAGGGGGATTTCGAAGGGACTCCTATCCTGTATGCGTGCCGGACTACGGGCGTGAAATTGCAAATTACGATGACATGATCTTTTTTATTTTTGCTCCATCTGACAAAAGAAATCACGGAGCTGTCCGAATCGTAAAAATCTATCCATGAAAAACCTTCGTAACTGAAATCCTCTTCCCAAAGAGCCGGTGTTTCTTTATATGTTTTAACTAAATCACAAACAAATTTTTTCAGTTTTGAGTGAGGTTCATAACTTAAAAGGTGCCAGTCGAGGCTTTTGTCGAACTGCCATTCATCCCACTGACCGATTTCCGATCCCATGAACAGAAGTTTTTTCCCGGGATGAGCAAACATGTATCCGAGAGCAAGGCGGGTATTGGCGAATTTCTGCCAGTAATCTCCAGGCATTTTTGATATCAGAGAGCACTTGCCGTGGACAACTTCATCGTGAGAAACAGGAAGTATGAAGTTTTCTGTGAAAGCGTATAAAAGCGAAAAAGTGATGTCGTTCCTGTGAAACTTCCTGAAAACGGGATCTTTGCTCATGTATCTGAAAAAATCGTTCATCCAACCCATGTTCCATTTGAAAGCAAAACCGAGGCCTCCGAGGTAAACTGGTTTTGAGACCATGGGCCAGCTTGTTGACTCTTCAGCTATCATCAGGGCGGTCGGGTATAGTTCATAAATTTTTAAGTTGAGTGTTTTTAAAAATTCAATGGCTTCGAGGTTTTCTTTGCCGCCGTATTTGTTGGGAATCCACTCCCCTTCTTTTTTCGAGTAGTCGAGATAGAGCATTGATGCGACGGCGTCGACTCTCAAGCCGTCTATATGGAATTTGTCGAACCAGAAGATCGCGTTGGAGATAAGAAATGATTTTACTTCACACCTGGCGTAATTGAATACGAGCGTTCCCCAGTCCGGGTTCTGCGCCTGTTTGGGGTCTTGGTGTTCGTAAAGGGCTGTCCCGTCGAACATGGCAAGAGCGTGAGTGTCTTTTGGAAAATGACCGGGAACCCAGTCGAGTATTACGCCGATTCCTGCTCTGTGCAGGCTGTCCACGAGATATCTGAAATCGTCAGGCGTCCCGTATCTGCTTGTCGGCGCGTAATAACCGGTGACCTGATACCCCCAAGAGTCGTCGAGAGGATGTTCGGCGACAGGCATAAATTCGACGTAGTTGAAACCTGTTTCCTGAAGATACGGAATCAAAACCTGGGGAAGGTTCCTGTAAGAAATATCGGAGACGGAGTCTTTTTCCGCTTTTTTCATCCAGCTCGAAATATGCATTTCGTATATTGCGACAGGTCTGTCTATGGGGAGATTTCTGTTATTCATCCATTCGGTATCATTCCATTGATATTTTGTCAGATCAAATACAGATGAAGCTGTCCGCGGCCTTTTTTCGAAATAAAAACCGTAGGGATCGGTGCGGATCGTTATGGTGTTTTGACAGGTTTTAATTTCGTATTTATATAACGATCCTTCCTCTAAACCTGGGATAAAAAGCTCCCATATACCGCTGTTGCCGCGGGACCTCATCGGGTGGCGTCTTCCATCCCAGTGGTTGAAGTCGCCGACTACACTCACTCTTCTCGCGTTGGGAGCCCAGACTGCGAATACTGTTCCTTTTAGCGATTCGAAAACCATTACGTGAGCACCGAGCTTCTCATAAGCCATTATGTTTGAACCTTCGTTAAAAAGATAAAGGTCGTAGTCGGAAAGAACCGGCGGAAGCCTGTAAGGGTCGTCAATAACGATGTAATTACTGTTGTCCCATGAGCATTTTATCCTGTATGGGAAAAACTGTCCGTTATCCGGGAATATCCCTTCGAAAAGTCCGTCTTCATGTATTATTTCGGCTTTTATAGTCTCTTTGTTTCCGATTATTTGGACGTCATGGGCGTCCGGCAGGAAAACTCTGACGGAAAGGACGGTTGAATCTCCGAATTTCTTTCTGTGCATGCCGAGTATCGAAAACGGGTCGAAGATGTCTGAATCGACTACGGATTTAATTTCAGACTCTGTCAAAGTCATCTTATAGGTCATCTTCTCTCCTTCAGGGTAAGGTCTCCGAATATCAAGTCAGCCCATGTATCTCTCCTGCCGGGATTTGCGTTCGACGGAAGAGAAGCAAAAGTTATTTTTTCTTCATCTACATCACGGTATTTAAACAGAACCGGTATCGTTCTGATCTCTCCTACGATATTCAGCGTTTTTTTCATTTCCTCAAGGGGTATTTCGACAAGTAGTATTGTAGTCGTCTCTGACTGAGAAAGTGTTTTCGCCTCAACAGGCGTGTTTCCGAAATAATTTTCCGTCTTCAAGGGTGCAAATTCATAGCCGGCGTTTTTTTGAGGAAATATTGAGATTTCGAAAAAGATTTCCGGAAACAATGGATTTGAGGCGAATATGGAAAGAAGGTCTTTGCCCGGGATTATCTCGCCGTCCTGAAGATAGATCAGTAATTCGAGATAACTGCCGGATATTCCTCCAATGATCCTGAATGAAGGGTCAAATCCCGTGTAAGATGAGGCAGATACAGAGAAATTGTATCCAAGGAAAGCAGACCAGACATTCAAAAGTTCCGCCACCTCTTCTCTCGGCAGGAGGCTCCATGGTTCGTCAGGGAAAAATCTGTCGTCGTTCGGAAGGTTGAAAAGAAAAACCAGGTCTTTGCCTCTCAGCGAGAAAGAATCATTTTGGTGCACATAAGATTTCGGAGAATATCCGAAGAATTCCGGTTCGAAATATATCGTGCCCGGGATAGACCAAATGCACTGTTCAATACCCTGAAATGAATGACATTCGTCAAGCATAATCCAGTATTCGGGAGACTGCGCGAGACAAAGGCGGTCCTGGGATAGATATAAAATGCTTTTCATATCTCGGCCTCCGTCTTTGAACAGTTCTTTAGACAGGAGATTGTAAAAAAGAGGTGAAAATTTATCTTCGAAAAGAAAGACAAGTTCCATTGTTCTCGATACGAGATCGCTTTGCTGAGAGAGTTTTAGATAAACGCCCTTTTTGTCTGAAAAAACATTGACGGCGCAGACAGTTTCAATAGAAAAAATTCCGTTTACAGAAGGGAATAGTTCGCTGTGAGACAGGAGGGACCCGGAATTATCGAGGATGACCATTCTGAATTTTGTCGATGAGAGGTTTGAATATTTTAAAAACAGAACTTTGCTTTCAACTGCAGGACTCACCAAATCGCATATCATCGAATCGGTAAGCCTTCCGTCCGGGCATCTGAATTCCGCGATGGAAACTGTCATGCCTGAAGTTACCGAGAGGTCCCCTTGCGTAAGAGGTATTTTACCGGCTATCTCTCCTGCCTGCAGGGATAAGATGGCGATGAGAAAAATCATTTTCAGCGGATGTCGACTTTATAAGGGAACATGAAAAATATTTGGAGTGAATTATGAAAGACAATTTCATATCCTTCGGGAAATATATCTTTCGCAATCTTCAACCATGCCCTTCTTTTTAGGTTCTTTAAATTCAATGTGGGTTCAGGATAAATTTCTATGCCGATGCTCGTTTCTATTGGTATGTCAGCGAGATCTTTGGCGATGCTGACAGCGGCGGCAAGACCGCCTATAGTGTCGGCAAGTCCGATTTCACAGGCTTGTGTCCCGGTCCAGATCCGACCCCCTGCTATAGATTCGACGAACGCTGAATCGAGACCCCTGGTTTTTGATACTTCGGAGGTGAAAAGGATGTAGGCTTCATCAGCGTAGCTGTGCAATATTTGAGCCTCTCTATCGCTCAGTTGTCTGTAAACGGACATGAAATCGGACGATAGATTTGTTTTTACAGTGTCGACAGAAAGTCCCGTTTTCAGGAGAAGTCCGGAAAAATCCGGTTTTACCATGAAAACTCCTATGGATCCTGTAATAGTGAATTCAGAACATACTATGACATTGCCATACATGGATATAAAATATCCCCCGGAAGCGGAGACATCCCCCATAGATATCACCACTGGTTTCCTGCTGCTGGCATACTGGACCGCTTTAGCTATGGCAAAAGATGCGTCAAGATCACCGCCGGGACTGTTGATTCTTATGACTACGGCTTTTATATTTTCATCTTCCGCGATTTTTATTATGTATTCTGCAATTGAACGTGCGTCTTGGGAGTCGTAGGATCCTATAAGCGAATTATCTCCGTAAGAGATCTCCCCTTCTATGAATATCACGCATACGGGTTTTTCTCTTGAAAAAGCATTGATGTCCTGAGACAGATATTTTCTCGGATTTATGGAAGCATCCCTGAGATTCAGAGAATAAATCAAATTTTCATATGATTCGAGGCCGTCGACGAGATTAAGCGATAAAGCCTTGGCCGCCGAAAGATATGGGCCGCTGTCGAGAATTTCATTAAATGGAAGAAAAAGTTTATCTCTGCTTTTTTGAACTT
Source organism: uncultured Desulfuromonadaceae bacterium (assembly GCA_964397545.1). Lineage (GTDB taxonomy): Bacteria > SDB-A > SDB-A > SDB-A > SDB-A > JAFGIG01. The sequence continues at coordinate 242,740 of CAYNIW010000001.1, forward strand.
CAGAGACATAATTTTCGTGAATTGAAAAAAGTATATTTTCAAGGTCTTCTCGTGAAGCGGGTGATAATGAAGAATCCGTCAGGACATTGGGGGCGGATTTATAGTCGCCTCTGCTGAAAACTTCCCATCTTATGCCGAGTTTATCGGATAGGCCTGAGTAAAACATGACAGTGGCGGACAAACCGTTTATAAATAATGATCCCGTAGGAGAAAGAAAAATAGAGTCCGCCGCTGATGCGAGATAATACTCTTTGTCAGATACGCCATAAAGATAAGCAAACACTCTCTTGCCTTTTTTTCTGAAAAGTTCTATTTCCTTTCTGATGTCGGAGATGCTGGACCATCCGTTGTCAATAGTATGGATTTCGAGAAAAATCGTCTGAATTTGCTCGTCGTTTCTGGCTTTTCTTATCGCCTGGATAATATCTTCGAGTGTCATGTCATTATTTTCCGATATCAAATCGACGGGGTAGTATCCGGGAATTTCCCTGTAGTTTCCTGAAAGCTTTATGTATAGACATGAAGCGTCTTCGCTTGGTCTGTATGAGATGTTCTTAAAAAAATCAAAGATTAAACGTGATAGGAAGGTCGTGAAGAAAAAGGCGCATAAAATAAATATTGCCAAAGACAGCTTTATCAAAACGCCTTTTCTCGTGTATTTTGATTTAGAAGACATTTAAGTATAGAATATGTTTTTTTTATAGTGTGTCAACTTTTTTTTGTCGCTGTAATTTCAAATTTTTTCGTTGACAAATAGTTTTGTGATAATTATATTATCGAATTCCGAGGCGGTATCGTCTAGGGGTCAGGACGGGTGGTTCTCAGCCATCAAACCGGGGTTCGATTCCCCGTACCGCCACTTGCAAAAAAACTTGACTTTTTTATCTATAGTTGTTAACTTAAACGTCTTAAATTTCGCTGGCGTAGCTCAGCCGGTAGAGCAGCTGATTTGTAATCAGCAGGTCGGGGGTTCAAATCCCTTCGCCAGCTATTGCGAAGCAGATATAGGCGAGGTTCCCGAGTGGTCAAAGGGAGCAGACTGTAAATCTGTTGCCAGTGGCTTCGTAGGTTCGAATCCTACCCTCGCCATTTTCTGCGGGAGTAGCTCAGTTGGTAGAGCTTCGGCCTTCCAAGCCGATTGTCGCGGGTTCGAATCCCGTCTCCCGCTTTTTTATGCCCCTGTAGCTCAGGTGGCAGAGCGCATCCTTGGTAAGGATGAGGTCACCGGTTCAATTCCGGTCAGGGGCTTTGAGCCTCGATTTAGTTAGAAAAAAATTACGGAATTCAACAAAGGAGAGGGATATGGCGAAGGAGAAGTTTGAGAGGAGTAAGCCTCATTTGAATATAGGCACGATAGGTCACGTGGATCACGGTAAGAGCACGTTGACGAGCGCGATAACAAAAGCGTTGAAGGTGAAGGGATTTGCGGATTATGTTCCATTTGATTTGATAGACAAGGCGCCGGAGGAGAAGGCGAGGGGCATAACAATAAATTTAGCTCATATAGAATACGAGACAGGATTGAGGCATTACGCGCACGTAGATTGTCCGGGACACGCGGACTACATAAAGAACATGATAACGGGTGCGGCGCAGATGGACGGAGCCATACTGGTTGTGAGCGCGGCGGAGGGTCCGAAGCCTCAGACGAGGGAGCACATATTATTGGCGCGACAGGTGAATGTCCCGTCGATAGTTGTGTATTTGAACAAGGTAGATCAGATGGCAGGTGAGGAGGATTTAATTGATTTGGTGGAGATGGAGATAAGGGAGCTTCTGAACGAGTATGAGTTTCCTGGAGACGACACGCCGATAGTAAGGGGGAGTGCTTTAGCTGCTATGGAGTGTGACGGAGCCGGATGCGACGAGGCATTCAAGAGCATATACGAGTTAATGGAAGCGGTTGACAGTTTTATACCGTTGCCTGCGAGGGACAAGGACAAGCCGTTTATAATGAGTGTGGAGGATGTATTCAGCATAACCGGCAGAGGGACAGTTGCGACGGGTAGAGTGGAGAGGGGAGTAGTCAAGTCAGGGGACGAGGTAGAGATAGTTGGTTTTGGGGAGACGAGGAAGACGGTAGCGACGAGTTTAGAGATGTTCAGGAAGATATTGGACTACGCCGAGGCAGGGGACAATGTTGGTGTTTTGTTGAGGGGTGTAGGCAAAGACGAGATAGAGAGGGGACAGGTAATAGCGAAACCCGGCAGTATAACGCCTCACAAGAGGTTCAAGGCGGAGGTTTACGTATTGAAGAAATCCGAAGGGGGCAGGCAGAACCCGTTCATGAAGGGATACCGTCCGCAGTTTTATTTCAGGACGACGGACGTAACGGGAGAGATAGCATCATTGCCTGAGGGCATGGAAGTTGTGATGCCCGGAGATAACGTAAACATGGAAGTTTCTTTAATAACCACCGTGGCAATGGAAAAGGGTCTGAGGTTCGCCATAAGAGAAGGCGGAAAGACAGTAGGCGCAGGTGTTGTAACGGAAATTCTGGAATAAAAGGACTTTAATATGCCAAGAGAGATAATTGTTTTGGCTTGCGCTGAATGCAAGCGTAGAAATTACACTACGAAGAAAAACAAAAAGAAGCACACCGGAAGACTGGAATTCGTAAAATACTGCTCTTTCTGTAATAAGAGAGTGAGTCACAAGGAAACAAAATAATAGGCCTGTAGCTCTAATTGGTAGAGCGTCGGACTCCAAATCCGGTGGTTGCAGGTTCGAATCCTGCCAGGCCTGTAATAACTAATTGTCGGAAGGAAACCGCATGAAAGCTGTTTTGCAATTATTCAAAAAGTTAAAAGATTTTCTTTTTGAATCTAAACAAGAATTGGGAAGGGTGTCATGGCCCTCAAAACAGGAATTATGGGATTCGACGATGGTCGTAATTTTCGTGTCGGCTTTGCTTGCTGTGTTCGTAGGCATTTTCGACAGAATTTTCACCACTCTTGTAAGCTTGATCGTAAGGTAATCAAATGGGATATGATGAAATAGAAGAAAATTTGATACAAAAAGACGAATCCGAAGAAGATCACGAGCAGTCAGAAGAAACAGTCGTAGAAGACCCTGATGTAAAATGGTTCACAATACACGTTTATTCGGGTTCTGAAAAAAAAGTGGAATTAATGATATCCGATATGATAAGGGAAAACACGGAAATGGGAAAAAATATTAACGAAGTCTATACTCCCATTAAAAAGAGTTCTAAAGTCGTCAGAAGCAGAAAATCTGTTGTGAAAAGAGACGGTAAATCTGTTGTTAAGAGCGACAGCAAATCCGTGATGAAAAGGGTGGTTAAACCGAAGAACCTTTATCCCGGATATATATTCATAAGGATGAAGCCTGAAAAAGAAGTGATCAGCAGGATTTCGGATTTACCGAACGTCATTAGCTTTCTAGGAGGCAAAAACCCCATTCCTCTGAAAGGCATTGAAGAAGACGAGCTCAAACAGCTGAGGGAGGAAGGGGATAAAATCGGAAAACTTAACGTCCCTTTTGCCGTCAACGACAGCGTAAAAATTGTGAGCGGCCCTTTTTCTGATTTTATCGGAGTCGTGGAAAACGTAAACGAAGAAAAACAAAGGTTAAAAGTAATAGTCACAATATTCGGAAGATCTACACCGGTTGAGGTTGATTTCATAGATGCTCAGCCAGTTTAAAAAAGGGGACTTCGATGGCAAAGGCTAAGAAAAAGCAGATACAGGCTGTAATAAAATTACAGATTCCAGCAGGTCAGGCGACACCGGCACCTCCTTTGGGGCCTGCTCTAGGTCAGGCGGGTGTCAATATACCGGAATTCATAAAGACATTCAACGCGAGAACCGGCGGTCAGGATCCTCTTCCTCTGCCCACGGTAATAACAGTCTATAAAGATAAAACTTTCTCTTTCGAAGTTAAAGCGCCTCCCGTCGCTGTGCTTCTGAAGAAAAGCGTAAAAATTGCCAAAGGTTCCGGGGAACCCAACAAGAACAAGGTCGCGACGGTTTCCCTTGAAGATGTCAAAGCAATAGCGGAAAGGAAATATCAGGACATGACAGCGGGTTCGATAGATAAAGCGATGAGCATGGTCAAAGGAACCGCAAGAAGCATGGGAATATTAGTGGAAGAAGGTTGATATGAAACACGGAAAAAGATACGAAAATTTGATAAAAGACCATTTTACAAAAGAAGAATTAACTCTCAAGGAAGGCGTGGAGAAGGCAAAAAACATGGCCAACGCTAAATTCGACGAAACTCTCGAAGTTTCTGTCAAATTAGGCATTGATCCGAGAAAATCGGATCAGCTCGTAAGGGGCAGTGTTGTGCTTCCTCACGGAACAGGCAGAAAAGTCACGGTTCTCGTGTTCGCTTCGGGAGAGAAAGCTCAGGAAGCTTCGGAAGCAGGAGCAGATTACGTTGGAACAGACGAATATATTGAAAAAATACAGAAAGAAGGATGGCTCGATTTCAATGCTGTTGTCGCCGTTCCGCAGATCATGGGAAAAGTCGGCATGCTCGGTAAAATTTTAGGTCCGAGAGGATTGATGCCGAATCCGAAACTCGGAACAGTTACTATGAATGTTAAAGAAGTAGTAGAAGAGATAAAAAAGGGAAGAATTGAATTCAAAAATGATAAGTCCGGAAACATCAATGTTCCCGTAGGTAAAACATCTTTTTCGTCTGAAAATCTATTAAACAATGTCAACGAGTTTCTAAAAGAACTGATAAAAAGCAAACCTGCTGCGGTAAAGGGGACATTCATAAAGTCGGTTTATATCAGCCCGACCATGGGACCCAGCGTTAAAATAAACGCTGCCGAGCTGGTTCAGTCTTCGCACTGATGTCCAAACGGCAAGGAGAGTCAAATGGCCACACAGGAAAAAATTGAACAGGTTGAAAGCCTGGCTAAAAGCATAAAAGAAGCTAAAGCTGTATATATCAGCGACTATAAAGGCATGACTGTCGCCCAGATGACTTCTTTCAGGAAAAAAGCGAGAGAGGCCGGGATGAACTTCAAAGTGGTAAAGAACACAATGACCTATTTAGCTTTGAGCAAAAGCGGATACACCGGGATGGAAAGCTTTTTGACAGGCCCGACTGCTGTGGCTTTCGGTTATCAGGATCCGGTTCTGCCTGCGAGAATAATCAAAGAGAGTTTTAAGGAAACAGGTTTTCCTGTTGTAAAGGGCGGTTTTCTTGAAGGGAAGTTGATCTCATCCGATGAAATAAATAATATAGCGGATCTTCCGCCAAAAGAAATCCTGCTCGGTCTGTTAGCCGGCACTTTCGCGGCGCCCATAACAGGTTTTATGTCAGTGGGCAACAATATGCTATCGGGTTTTTTGAGAATATTGAGTTCTATAAAAGACAGCAAAGAAGAATAATAAACAAAATAGGGAGGTAAGAGATGTCAGAGGCAACCAAGCAAATATTGGAACTTGTTAAAGGCTTAACGGTCATGGAACTTTCCGAACTGATAAAAGAGATGGAGACGGTTTTCGGAGTTTCAGCCGCTGCTCCGGTTGTCCAGATGGCTGCGGGTTCCATTTCGGCTCAGGCCGCTGAAGAACAAGAGGAAAAGACTGAATTTGACGTTATACTTAAAGAATACGGAGACAAAAAGATACCTGTCATCAAAGAAGTAAGAGCGATAACCGGCTTGGGACTTAAAGAAGCAAAAGACCTTGTCGAATCTATTCCCGCGAAGATAAAGGAACAAGTTTCCAAAAAAGAAGCCGATGAAATGAAAAAACAGCTCGAAAGCGCGGGAGCCGTAGTAGAGATAAAATAACCGAGTCATATACCTGTATACTGAATGGCTTGATGTTGTTTTTTCTGATATCGGAATAAATCTCAGGGGTGAGAAACCCCTGAGATATTCCTTTCTTTATTTTTCATGGAGGTAAAATTGACAAAAGGTGAAAGAATTAATTACGGAAAACTTACTTCACCTTTGCCTATACCTGACCTTCTCGATGTTCAAAGGGAGTCTTTCGCTAAGTTCTTACAGAAAAACGTGCCGCTCAAAAAAAGAAAAAAAATTGGTCTTCAGGCGGTATTGGAAGAATTTTTCCCAATCGAGGATCAGCAAGGCAGATGCGAGTTGAGATTCGTGAGCTATGAAATCGATTCTCCAAAATACAACCCCGAGGAGTGCATTAGAAAGGGTAAAACGTATTCGGCTCCCATGAAACTAAAACTGCAGATTGCGATTAAAGACAAAAAGAATGAATCAATTGAAGAAATTAGAGAACAGGATGTCTTTTTATGCGATCTTCCTATGATAACCCAAAAAGCGAGCTTCATTATAAACGGAGTAGAAAGAGTTATAGTTTCTCAGCTTCACAGAAGCCCGGGTGTTTTTTTCAATGTAGAATATCATCACTCCGGGAAAATGCTCATTGTCGCTCAGATTATACCTCAAAAAGGAACTTGGATAGATATCAACCTTGACCATAATGAAATATTAAACATAAGCCTCGACAGAAGGAGGCATTTCCCTCTTACAATATGGCTCCAGGCTGTCGGCCTGGGTGATCCGGGACAGATACTCGTTAGATTTTTCGGATCTGAAAAAGTCAAAATACCTGGTTTCAGCGGCAAGCAAGCGGAAAAGCTAATAGGCAGAATATCCGCAGAGGATATTCAGGATCCAAACTCAGGAGAAATAGTTCTTTATTCCGGATCGGAGCTCACATCCGGTTCTCTGGATATGCTCAGCCTTTTCGGTAAGAAAGAGATAGAACTTGTCAAAAGCGAAAACGCAGCTGCTCTAGAAGTGCTAAAAAAGACATTTGCAAAAGTAAAGAAAAGACTCACGAAAGAGGAAGCCGCTGAATATATCTTCAAGTTTCAAAGAGGAACAGATCCTGTAAACCCTGAAGCCGCAAGTGAATACATTGACAGCATGTATTTCTCATCGAAAAGATACAATCTCGGCGCTGTAGGCAGAAAGATGATGAAAGATAAACTCGGAAAAACTCCCGGAGAGGAAACTCTGTCGCTTTGTCCGGAAGATTTCATCCATATCATGGAATATCTTTTCGGACTATTGGAAAAAGATAAAAACCTCGACGTTGACGATATAGATCACCTCGGAAACAGACAGGTCAGAAGGGTGGGTGAACTTCTTGCCGATCAGTTTAACTCAGCGATGCTAAGGGTGGTTAAAGGAGTTAAAGACAGGTTTATGCTCGAGAGTGACCCAAAGAAAATTGTCCCCCAGATGCTCATTAATTCAAGATACGTGACAAACACTCTCATGTCTTTTTTCGGACTCAGCCAGCTGTCGCAATTCATGGAACAGACCAATCCCCTCGCAGAGATGACCCATAAAAGGAGACTGAGTGCTCTCGGCCCTGACGGACTGACAAGAGACACAGCGGGATTTGAGGTCAGGGACGTGCATCACTCTCATTACGGAAGGTTGTGCCCGATTGAAACACCCGAAGGTCCAAACATAGGTTTGATAACTTCGCTTGCTATATATTCGAAAATCAACGAATACGGTTTCATAGAGACTCCTTACAGAAAAGTGGAGAAAGGAAAACTGACGGACATTATTGAATACATGTCTCCTCACACGGAAGACAAGCAGATTATTGCACAGGCAAACGAACCGTTCGACCATCAGGGAAAATTAGTTAATCAAGAACAGATAACGCGTTACATGGATGACTATCCGGTGGTCTCTAAAGATCAGGTGGATTACATTGATTCTCATCCTACACAGCTTTTGAGTATTTCGGCCGCTCTGATTCCTTTTATGGAACACGATGAAGCCAACAGAGCTTTAATGGGGTCCAATATGCAAAGACAGGCTGTGCCTCTGGTTAGGCCTGAAGCGCCGCTTGTAGGAACGGGACTTGAAAAGACAGTCGCCCGTGACTCTCAGACTGTGTTGACGGCGAAGAGAAAAGGAGAAGTATTATTCGTCAATTCAGAAGAAATAAGAATTCAGCCTGACAAAGGCTCTTTACTTGTATTTGGAGAAAAAGACCTCGATATTTACAAACTTCAGAAATATAAAATGACTAATCAGAACACATCGGTTAATCAAAGACCTATAGTAAGTGTCGGTGATAAAGTAAAGGACGGTCAGGTGATAGCGGACAGTTCATCATCCGAAGGAGGAGAGCTCGCCCTTGGAAAAAATGTCCTCGTAGCTCTGATGTCATGGAGAGGATACAACTATGAGGACGCAATTATAATCAGCGAAAGGCTGATTAAGGACGATGTTTTCACATCCGTCACTATAAATAAATTCAATATAGAAGTGCGGGAGACAAAACTAGGTCCTGAAGAGATAACAAGAGAAGTTCCGAACGTAGGAGAAGATTCAACGAGAAATCTCGATGAAAACGGAATAATAAGGGTAGGAGCAGAAGTCGGACCGGATGACATACTTGTCGGAAAAGTTACTCCTAAAGGCGAAACGGAGCTGACTCCGCAGGAAAAACTGCTCAAAGCCATATTCGGGGAAAAAGCGGCTGATGTCAGGGACACTTCTCTGAGGGTTCCGCCGGGAGTTCAGGGAGTAGTAATCGACGTTCATGTTCTGAGCAGGAAATCTCAGTCGGCAAACGAGAAAAAATTGAATGAGAAAAAAATAAAGGAGATAGAAGATAGATTCAACAAAAAAATTGAAGAGCACAAAAAACAGAGATTTGAGAAATTGATTCAGCTTTTCGAAGGGACTATAATGCCGGACAACGTATTTGATGACGGTGGTTCGGTTTTGATCCCTAAAGACAAAAAAATGACTCTAAAAATGATAAGGGATATCGACTGGGACGAAATATCTCTACCTGACAATGCGAAAGGCGATCTTTTGACGCTTTCTAAGATACTAACCGAATCTTCTAAGATAATCAAAGAATACGAAAGATTGAAAAACAACGAAGTAGAAGTTCTCAGACAAGGAGATGATCTGCCTCACGGTCTTCTCAAAAGAATTGATGTTTTCATCGCTGAGAAAAGAAAGCTTTCCGTGGGGGATAAAATGTCAGGGAGGCACGGCAACAAAGGAGTAGTCTCAATAATAGTCCCCGAAGAAGACATGCCTTACATGGAAGACGGAACTCCTATTGACGTAATACTGAATCCGCTCGGTGTCCCTTCAAGAATGAACATAGGCCAGGTTCTGGAAACGCATTTGGGATGGGCGGCAAAAAAACTTAATATAAAAATCGCGACCCCGGTATTCGACGGTATTTCCGTCAAAGAAATCGAAAAACTTCTTGAAAAAGCTGATTTACCGAGATCCGGAAAAGTACATCTTTTCGACGGAATAACCGGTCAGTCAATTGACGGGGAAATAACAGTCGGTTACATGTATATGCTTAAGCTCGGGCATATGGTCGATGATAAAATTCACGCAAGAAGCATAGGCCCTTATTCAATGATAACCCAGCAGCCTCTTGGAGGAAAAGCCCATTTTGGAGGACAGAGGTTCGGGGAAATGGAGGTATGGGCGCTTGAAGCATACGGCGCCGCATACACACTTCAGGAAATGCTTACTGTGAAATCCGACGACATAAGCGGAAGAACAAAAATGTATGAAAGTATTATAAAGGGAGAAAATCCGCCCGAGCCTGGACTGCCGGCTTCTTTTAATGTTCTTGTCAAAGAGCTGAACGGTCTTTGCATGAACGTAGAAATTGAAAAAGGCAGATCCAAATCAAAACAGGGAAAAAAGTAATTTTATCTCTCGAGGAGGTAAATTGAAATACAATTATTTTTCAAGATCGCAGAAAGACCAGAACACAGACCTCAGCATAGATTTATTGAAACTGAGTATAGCTTCTCCGACTGTTATTCGCGACTGGTCAAACGGCGAAGTAATAAATTCCGAGACGATAAATTACAGAACTCAGAAACCGGAACCCGGCGGTCTTTTCTGCGAAAAAATATTCGGACCGGTTAAAGATTTCGAATGCAACTGCGGCAAATATAAACACGTAAGATACAGGGGTGTAGTCTGCGAAAGGTGCGGGGTTGAAGTCACGAGTTCGAAAAGCCGAAGAGAAAGGATGGGTCACATCGAACTGGCTGTCCCCGTTGCGCATATTTGGTTCTACAAGGTCACTCCCAGCAGAATAGCCTTGCTTTTGAACATGACGCAGGACATGCTTCAAAGAATATTGTTTTATGAAGCATATATTGTTCTCGACCTCGGAAATCTCGGCGAAGAAAACCCTTATGGAGTTAAAAAAGGGGTTTTTCTCTCGGAAGAGCAGAAGGCTGAAATCGAAGAAAAAATTGACCCTGCTCTTTTTAAGTCCTTGAAACTCGGCATAGGCGGGGAAGGCGTAAGAGAATCTCTGCAGAATCTTGATCTTGAAAAGCTCACGGCGGATTTAAGATCGAGAATTAAAATCGAAAAATCTGAGGATGCGAAGAGCAAAATGCTCAAAAGACTTAAAGTCGTTGAAGCTTTCAGGAATTCAAACAATCATCCGGAAGACATGATTTTGACTGTCATTCCCGTTATCCCTCCGGAGTTGAGACCTCTCGTGGCTCTCGACGGCGGAAGATTCGCATCCAGCGATCTGAATGACCTGTATAGGAGGGTGATATCAAGGAACAACAGACTCAAGAGCCTTATAAACATAAAAGCACCGGACATAATAATTAGAAACGAAATGAGAATGCTTCAGGACGCAGTTGACGCTCTTTTTGACAATTCCAGAAGGGCAAAAAACGTCAGAGGAAAAGGAAACAAGCCTTTGAGGTCGCTCGCGGATGTTCTAAAGGGCAAACAGGGGCGTTTCCGATCCAATCTTCTCGGAAAAAGAGTGGACTATTCCGGCAGGTCGGTGATTGTCGTCGGTCCAAAACTTAAAATTCATCAGTGCGGTCTCCCCAAGGAAATCGCGCTCGAACTTTATAAGCCTTTCATAATAAGAAAACTCGAAGAGAGAGGTCACGCTCAGTCTATAAAAGGAGCTGAAAGGCTTCTTGAAAAGGGTTCTCCCGAAGTGTGGAGCATCCTTGAAGAAATAGTGAAGGATCATCCTGTAATGCTAAACAGAGCTCCAACTCTTCACAGGCTCGGAATTCAGGCGTTTCAGCCGGTTTTAATAGACGAAAAAGCGATTCAGATTCATCCTCTCGTATGCACTGCTTTTAACGCTGATTTCGACGGAGACCAGATGGCTGTTCATCTCCCTCTGTCTTACGAAGCTCAGGCGGAAGCCTATCTTCTGATGATGTCATCGAACAATCTTCTCTCTCCGTCAAACGGAACTCCGCTTGTAGCCCCGACAAAAGACCTTGTTCTGGGGATTTATTATTTAACAAAGGAAAGAGAAGGAGATAACGGAGAAGGAAAGCATTATTCAAGTATAGAAGAGATTGAAATGGCGAGGGAATTCAGCGATCTAGGACTGCATTCTCTGATAAAGTTCCCTGTCGCCGGCAGAGTAATCGGAGTAGACTCAAAAGGCAGAGATGAAGACAGAGTCGTCACGAAAGAGATAATAACGACAACTCCCGGAAGGATAATTTTCAATCAGATTCTTCCGGAGGGCATGCCGTTTTACAACAGAGTGATAGAAAAGAAGATACTCGCCGGCATAATAGCAAACGTCAACTATATGTTCGGCAATGAACGGACTGCGACTTTTCTCGATGACCTCAAGGACATCGGATTCAAATTCGCCACTTTCTCAGGCGTGACTTTCGCGATGGATGACCTCGTGGAAACACGTGAAAAAACCGCAGTGATAAAGAAAACCCAAGCTGAAGTCGATAGAATAAGAGAGAATTTCAAAAAAGGTGAGATAACTGAAAATGAAAAGTATCAGAGAACAATAGAAGCATGGACAAAAGCGACAAATGAAGTTGAAGAAAGAATGATTGAATCTTTCCAGAACGACAGAAAGGGATTCAATCCCATATACATGATGGTTCATTCCGGCGCGAGAGGAAGCAGGGAACAGGTGAGACAGCTCGCCGGGATCAGAGGACTCATGACCCGGCCTCAAAAGAAAATAACCGGGCAAAGAGGAGAAATCATTGAATCTCCTGTCCTTTCCAACTTCAAAGAAGGATTGAAAGTCCTCGAATACTTCATTTCTTCTCACGGCGCAAGAAAAGGCTTGACTGACACCGCGCTGAAAACTTCTGAAGCCGGTTACCTCACGAGAAGACTGATTGACGTCGCGCAGGATGTGATAATAACAGAAGAAGACTGCGGAACAATAAAAGGACTCGAGATGCAGGCTCTGACTGAAGGAGGGGAAATTATCGAGCCTTTGTCCGACAGAATCGAAGGGCGATTCGCTCTCGACGACATAGAAGATCCCCAGACTCACGAAACAATAGTGAATGAAGGTGAAGTGATAACAAAGGAACTCGCCCTCAAAATAGAATACAAGAATATAAGCAAAGTAAAAATAAGATCTGTCTTGACCTGCGAGGCTGAAAAAGGATTATGTCAGAAATGTTACGGAAAAGATTTGTCAACCGGTAAGACCGTCTCGATTGGCGAGGCTGTGGGTATTATAGCCGCTCAGTCTATAGGCGAACCCGGAACTCAGCTGACCCTGAGAACATTTCATATAGGCGGAACCGCGACTAGGATAGCACAGCAGTCTGTTGTAAAATCAATAATTCCGGGAGCCGTGAGGTTTAGTAAAGTCAAGACTATAAAGCGGGAAATTGACGAGAAAAGAATAGTTATTTCCAGAAACGGCGAGATTGTTGTAAAGAGCCGCGAAAGGGAAGTCTCCCATAAAATACCTCATGGTTCAGTCCTGCTGACGTCTGAAGGTTCTTATGTGGACACCGAGACGCCTCTGTATGAATGGGATCCGTTTTCAGATCCAATTTTGGCCGAGACCGGCGGAATAGTGAGATACAAAGACCTTATTGATAATTTAACGATGAGATACGAAACTCACCCGCAGACTGGAGAAAAGCAGGTCCTCGTTGTTGAGCACAAGGAAAGAGGGCTGATTCCCGCTCTCGAGGTCGAACCCAGTGATTCCGGAAGAAAAAAACAGGTGGCTCTTGTTCCTATAGGGACATACATCATTGTAGAAAACGGGAAGCGGGTTACTCCCGGAGATATAATAGGAAAAATACCGAGAGAGAGCAGCAGGAGCAGGGACATAACTGCCGGTTTGCCGAGAGTCGAGGAATTGTTTGAAATGAGAAGGCCCAAGAATGCGGCGATCATTTCAGAAATCAGGGGCGAAGTTAAATTTCTCGATACTACAAAGGGAGCAAAGGCGATAAAAATCGTCAGCGAAGTCGGAGATGACAAAGAATACGTAGTCCCTTACGGCAAACACATATTGGTGCACGAAGGTCAGTTCGTCGAAGGAGGAGAAAAACTGACGGACGGACAGGTCTATCCCCCGGACATACTTCAGGCAAAAGGACCTCTGGCTGTTCAGGAATTCTTGCTCAATGAAGTTCAGGAGGTTTACCGTCTTCAGGGCGTCAAGATCGCTGACCGTCACATTGCCCTGATAATCAGACAGCTCCTCAGAAGAGTTAGGATAGAAGATTCAGGCGACACAAACCTCATTGAGGGTGAAATAGTAGACAGCAAAACCGTAAACGTCGAGAACAATAGAATATTGAAAGCCGGAGGCAAACCTGCAACATACAGATACATTCTTCTCGGAGTCACGAAGACCGCTCTGACAGCCGAGAGTTTTATTTCCGCGGCGAGCTTTCAGGAGACAACAAAAGTATTGACATCGGCTGCGATTGAAGGTAAGAGAGACACTTTGGAAGGAATAAAAGAAAACGTCATCGTCGGAAATCTTATCCCAGCAGGGACAGGCTTGAGAAATTACAGAGCCATGAGGGTCGAAGGCGAAGAAGACGTCGAAGAAAAGAAAGAGGATTCTGTCGTTATACTGAGTTCTGAAGAACGAAATCAACAGACAGTTTGAATTTTGGAGGAAATAATGCCTACGATTAATCAACTTGTGAGAAAAGGAAGAAAAAAGATAGTAAAAAAAACAAAAGCTCCGGCGCTGACTAAATGTCCTCAAAAAAGAGGAGTTTGCGTAAGGGTATACACGACCAGCCCGAAAAAACCCAATTCGGCTCTCAGAAAAGTCGCCCGTGTTAGGCTGAGCAACGGATACGAAGTTACAGCGTATATCCCCGGAGAAGGACATAACCTTCAGGAGCACTCGACAGTTTTAATAAGGGGCGGCAGGGTTAAAGATCTTCCCGGAGTCAGATACCACATAGTCAGAGGAGTTCTCGATTCCGCGGGGGTCGAAGGCAGAAAGCAGAGCAGATCCTTATACGGAACGAAAAAGGCAAAGAAATAAACGGAGGAACCGATGTCCAGAAAGAGAAAGACATACAAAAGAACCATACCGCCGGATCCCAACTTCAACAGCGAACTCGTAAGCAAATTCGTCAATGTAGTCATGAAAAAAGGCAAAAAAGGGACTGCGGAAACTATAGTATACGGCGCGCTGGATTTGGTGGCACAGAAGCTGAAAATTGCCGATCCGATAGAGATTTTTGAAAAAGCCATGAACAATGTCAAGCCCACAATTGAAGTCAAGCCAAGGAGAATCGGAGGAGCGACTTATCAGATACCGGTCGATGTCCCCTCCAATAGACGCATAGCTTTGGCTATAAGATGGCTTTTGGGCTCCGCAAGAGCAAGAAGCGAGAAAACCATGAAGGAGAAACTTGCCGCAGAACTTATTGCCGCGAGCAATAAAGAGGGAGCAGCAATCAAGAAAAAAGAAGACACGCATAAAATGGCAGAAGCGAACAAGGCTTTTGCCAGTTATATGTGGTAAATTTCTGCTCTTAACAAAATCATTTACTGCGGCAGCATGAAGAGTCAATTTCTGAACGTGCTGCCGAGTTTTTTTAAACTACAGAAAAAATATGAGAAGCATAAGAAACATAGGAATAATTGCCCACATCGATGCCGGCAAGACAACCACGACAGAGAGGATGCTTTTTTATTCCGGGAAAACCCACAGAATGGGAGAGGTCGATGACGGAAGCGCTACGACCGATTATCTGGACCAGGAGAAAGAAAGAGGCATCACAATTACTTCGGCTGTCGTTTCTTTTATATGGAAGAAAGCAAATATAAACATTATCGACACTCCGGGACATGTTGATTTCACTGGTGAAGTAGAACGCTCTCTGAGAGTCCTTGACGGGGCAGCGGTGATTTTCAGCGCCGTTGAAGGAGTCGAATCCCAGTCCGAAACGGTTTGGCATCAGGCTGACAAATACAAGATTCCCAGAATAGTTTATATCAACAAGCTTGACCGATTGGGAGCGGATTTCAAATCGGTGATTGAGGATATAAAAGAGAAATTCTCTCAGTATCCCCTCGTGGTGAACATTCCTTTCGGCCTCGAGGAGACTTTCACAGGAGTAGCCGATATCATTGAAAGAAAAGTTTTTATCTGGAACCGTTCGACTGACGGATTGAATTTCGAGATAAAATCACCAGAGGGAAAGATTGCCGAAGAAATTGAAGAACACAGAAACTCTCTAATAGACTATCTTTCCGATTTCAGCGACAAAGTTGCAGAACAGTTTATAAGCGATGGCGACGCTGAAAACAGCCTAATCAGGTCGGAAATAAGAAAACTCGTTATACAAGGCAAGGTTGTGCCTGTGCTTTGCGGAGCTTCGAGGCGTAATATTGGAGTCCAGCCTCTTCTTGACGCGGTAGTGGACTACTTGCCGTCCCCTCTGGACGCCACAGAGATTGAAGTTCTCACGTTAAAATATTCGAGACCGAAAAAAATAACGCTCGATCCGAATGGCCCTTTTCTCGGCCTTGTTTTCAAGATGATTCTCGACGAACACGTAGGGAAAGTTCATTTTATAAGAGTTTACGAAGGAACGATGAGAACGAAACAGACATTGAAAAATCTGACAAGCGGAAAAAATGAGGTAATACAGAAAATATTCAGGATTTACGCAGATAAAAGAGTTGAAAGAGATTCGGCAACTATGGGGGATATTGTCGGAGTGACCGGTCTGAAAAGTTCTTTCACGGGGAACACAATCAGCGAGGAAAAAAGGGATTTTCTTCTCGAGGAACCTTCATTTCCCGAACCGATAGTTTCTGTCGCTGTTGAACCGAAAACCTCTGCTAATTTTGATAAACTTTGTGAAACATTAGGCCTCTTCACGCAGGAGGACCCTACGTTTAGATTTAACGAAGACAAGGAAACCGGACAATTGATTATTTCGGGTATGGGAGAGCTATACATAGACATTCTCGCGGAAAGACTAAAAAGGGATTTTAAGATACCGGTTAAACTTGGAAACCCGAGAGTTGCATACAGGGAAAGCGTTGGCAGATCGAATAAGACAGCCTCTGAAGTTGTTAAAACACTTGGCGGAAAAAAATTCCCGGTAAGAATATCGCTGGAAGTCAAACCAAGCGAAGATCATAAAAACATCTTTGTTGTTCCGAAAGATTGGAAGTTCAACGACAACGCAGTAATCAGAAAAGCTGTCGAGGAATATGCCGAAGAATTCAAAAGTTATTATTTTCCGGGCCCGATTGCGGGTTTTCCCCTGATGGGCGTCGAATGCAAACTATACAAAGTAGAAGCGGAAGACGGCATAAACGAAACAGTAGTACTCTCCTCTCTCGAGGAAGTTTTTGAAAAAGCATGCGCTGCCGCCGAACCTTTGATTTTGGAACCTTTAATGAGTCTTGAGATATTCATTCCGGACGATTATTTCGGAGAAGTAATTAAAAGCCTTCATTCCCTTTCCGCAGATATATCGCATATCGAAGAGAAAAAGAAAAGCAAACTGATTCACGCTCAGGTTCCTTTGGCAAAAACATTCGGTTATGCTTCGTCAATAAGAAGCCTCACAAAGGGAAAAGCAAGTTACACCATGCAGTTTTTGAAATACGAAAAGCTCTCAGAATACGACAGAAATCAGCTTTTAAAGAAAATATGCGGATATTGATGCTATGTTGTGTTTTATGGTGATAAAATATGCTTGACATGTTTTTAAAAATATGTCAAATTCATAGTCTTTTGAATACATCCGCGAGGATTTTATTTATCTGAATTAAGTTATAGATTCTCTTATAATTTAATCGGATTAGCTATTTCAGAATCTGTTGTAGATTAAAGGATTAAACTCAACTTTATATTCAACAAAGGAGAGGGATATGGCGAAGGAGAAGTTTGAGAGGAGTAAGCCTCATTTGAATATAGGCACGATAGGTCACGTGGATCACGGTAAGAGCACGTTGACGAGCGCGATAACAAAAGCGTTGAAGGTGAAGGGATTTGCGGATTATGTTCCATTTGATTTGATAGACAAGGCGCCGGAGGAGAAGGCGAGGGGCATAACAATAAATTTAGCTCATATAGAATACGAGACAGGATTGAGGCATTACGCGCACGTAGATTGTCCGGGACACGCGGACTACATAAAGAACATGATAACGGGTGCGGCGCAGATGGACGGAGCCATACTGGTTGTGAGCGCGGCGGAGGGTCCGAAGCCTCAGACGAGGGAGCACATATTATTGGCGCGACAGGTGAATGTCCCGTCGATAGTTGTGTATTTGAACAAGGTAGATCAGATGGCAGGTGAGGAGGATTTAATTGATTTGGTGGAGATGGAGATAAGGGAGCTTCTGAACGAGTATGAGTTTCCTGGAGACGACACGCCGATAGTAAGGGGGAGTGCTTTAGCTGCTATGGAGTGTGACGGAGCCGGATGCGACGAGGCATTCAAGAGCATATACGAGTTAATGGAAGCGGTTGACAGTTTTATACCGTTGCCTGCGAGGGACAAGGACAAGCCGTTTATAATGAGTGTGGAGGATGTATTCAGCATAACCGGCAGAGGGACAGTTGCGACGGGTAGAGTGGAGAGGGGAGTAGTCAAGTCAGGGGACGAGGTAGAGATAGTTGGTTTTGGGGAGACGAGGAAGACGGTAGCGACGAGTTTAGAGATGTTCAGGAAGATATTGGACTACGCCGAGGCAGGGGACAATGTTGGTGTTTTGTTGAGGGGTGTAGGCAAAGACGAGATAGAGAGGGGACAGGTAATAGCGAAACCCGGCAGTATAACGCCTCACAAGAGGTTCAAGGCGGAGGTTTACGTATTGAAGAAATCCGAAGGGGGCAGGCAGAACCCGTTCATGAAGGGATACCGTCCGCAGTTTTATTTCAGGACGACGGACGTAACGGGAGAGATAGCATCATTGCCTGAGGGCATGGAAGTTGTGATGCCCGGAGATAACGTAAACATGGAAGTTTCTTTAATAACCACCGTGGCAATGGAAAAGGGTCTGAGGTTCGCCATAAGAGAAGGCGGAAAGACAGTAGGCGCAGGTGTTGTAACGGAAATTCTGGAATAGGTGTGAAATGGAAAAAAATAAAATTGGAACAATAAGAATTAAGCTGAAAGCTTATGACCACGCCGTTCTTGACAAATGTGTGTCCGACATTGTCCACAATGTTAAAAGATCGGGCGGGAGAATAGCCGGCCCCATTCCTCTGCCGACTCAAAGGACTGTTTATACAGTTCTGAGATCACCGCATGTGGATAAAAAATCGCGGGAACAGTTCGAATTGAGGGTGCATAAAAGACTAATTGACATCGTTAAATCAACTCATCAGACGACTGAAGCGCTGAAAGACCTCAATTTGCCGGCTGGCGTGGACGTAGAAATAAAAATGATGGCCGAGGAGTGAGGGAAGTGAAAGGTTTAATCGGAAAAAAAATCGGGATGACCCAAGTATTTCTTGAAGACGGCAGATTAATGCCCGTAACGGTCATCGAAGCCGGACCGTGTGTTGTAGTGAAATGCGTTAAAAAAGAAGGAAGTGACTACGCGAGTCTTTTGCTCGGCTATGAAAAAGCGAAACTGCCCAAAACGGAAGCAAAGTCTGAAAGCGGAGAAAAGCAAACTAAGCGGACAGGCAGAAGACTGAATAAACCCGAATTTGGCGTATTCAAAAAAGCTGAAGTCGAGCCGTGTTCATTTATACAGGAATTTAAGGTATCTCATGATGTTCAATACAAGACCGGTGATGTTTTATCAGTGCAAGATGTGTTCGCGGAAGAAGGGCTTGTCGACGTCAAATCAAAGACTAAAGGCAAGGGATTTCAGGGAGTGGTGAGACGTTACGGTTTCAGGGGCGGCAGAATGAGCAGAGGATCGATGTTTCACAGAGCGCCCGGATCAATAGGAGCGGGAACAACACCCGGAAGGGTTATTAAAGGGCACAAACTCCCGGGGCACCAGGGCAATGTGTTTAAGACGATTCAAAACATTAAAATTGTAAAGATAATACCGGATAAGAATTTACTTCTGTTAAAAGGGGCTGTTCCCGGTCCCAATGGGTCCTATTTGAGAGTTCAAGACGCGATTAAAAGCAGAGGCAGGGAGTTCGGAAGATGATACAACTTACAGTGTTCAATGAAAAAGGCGAAGACACAGGGAAAAAAGTCGAATTGCCCGATAATATTTTCTCCGTAGAGCCGAATAAAAGCGTGATTCATCAGGCAGTTGTTACATATCTTGCCAACAGAAGACAGGGAAACGCGTCCGTAAAAACAAGAGCTGAAGTCTCCGGAGGAGGGAAAAAACCTTGGAGACAGAAAGGAACCGGCCGAGCCCGTCAGGGAAGCATAAGGGCCGTTCAGTGGAGAGGCGGTGGCGTAGCTCACGGACCGAAAGTCAGGAAATACACAAAAAAAATCAACAAAAAAATGAAAAATCTGGCAATAAGGTCCGTTTTGTCACTGAAAGCCGAAGAAGGATCAATCAAATGCGTTGAGAAAGCGATCTATGAAAAACCCAAAACAGCGAGAGTCAAATCTATGCTCGCCTCTTTGCAGCTTGATAATAAAAAAATCTTACTGGTGAATGACGAGTATTCGAAAGAATACATACTCTCTGCCGGAAACATTCCCCAAGTGAAAACTGCTCTTGCATCTAGCGTAAACACTTATGATATAATCAACGCAGAAAACCTTGTTTTGACTCCAGAATCCATCGCTATTTTCAAGGAGGTTTTTTCATCGTGACACACGAAAGAGCAAGAGAAATAATTTTAAGGCCTATAGTGACGGAAAAAAGCACGATGTTGAAGGATAGTCAGAACAAATACACGTTTCTCGTCAGCAATTGGTCTAACAAAATTGAAGTGAAAAAAGCAGTTGAAATGCTGTTTAACGTAAATGTAGAAAATGTCTCTGTAATGAACAGAAGAGGCAAAATAAAAAGACTCGGAAGATTCCAGGGAAGGAAGCCTTCGACTAAAAGAGCTGTTTGTGTTCTCTCAGAGGGAGACAAGATCGAAATGTTTGAAGGGGCATAGGTGAGATAATGGGACTTAAATCATATAATCCCGTAACTCCGACTCAGAGGTTTCTTAAAACCGATGATTTTAAAGACATCACGAAAAAGAAACCCGAGAAATCTTTGACAAAGGTATTGAAAAAATCCGGCGGCAGAAACAATCAGGGGCGAGTGACCTCGAGACACCGCGGGGGAGGATCTAAAAGAAAATACAGGATCATTGATTTTAAGAGGACAAGGGACGGAATGACGGCGGAGATAACTGCCATTGAATATGATCCGAACAGAGGCGCGAGAATAGCGTTGATAGTCTATGAAGACGGGGTCAAGAGCTATATAATCGCACCGCAAAATATAAGGGTTGGAGATAAAGTCATGTCCGGTGAAAAACTTCCCGCTGACACCGGCAACTGTATGATAATAGCCAACATTCCGACCGGTATTCCGGTCCACAACATAGAGCTGAACCCGGGAAAAGGAGCTCAGCTTGTAAGGGGAGCGGGAACTTCCGCGACGATTCTCGCCCACGAAGGAAAATACTCTCACATCAAACTTCCTTCGGGTGAAATCAGGCTTATAAGCCAGAAATGCAGGGCGACTGTTGGAATGGTAAGTAATCCGGATTATTTCAACATACATTACGGAAAAGCCGGGAAGACAAGATGGCTGGGAAGAAGACCTAAAGTAAGAGGAGTGGCGATGAATCCGGTTGATCATCCTTTAGGAGGCGGAGAAGGAAGATCAAGCGGAGGAAGGCATCCTGTCTCTCCCACCGGTCTCCCCGCAAAGGGCTTCAAGACTCGTAAGAAAAAATTATCCGATAAATACATTGTAAAAAGAAAGTCCAAGAAAAGGAACTAAGGAGAAGACGAAATGCCGAGATCGGTTAAAAAAGGTCCTTTCGTAGATCAGAAACTTGTTGAAAAAATTGAAAAGATGAAAGCTGAAAGAGACAAAAAGACGATAAAGACTTGGAGCAGGCGATCGACGATTACGCCTGATTTTGTAGGTCTGTCTTTTGCTGTTCATAACGGGAAAAAATTTATTCCGGTTTACGTGACTGAAAATATGGTCGGGCATAAACTCGGTGAATTCTCTCCTACGAGGTTGTTCAGAGGTCACGGCGGGAAAAAAGCAGAAGCCGAAAGGAAAAGCAAAACCAAGTAATAAGGGGTTCAAAAGATGCAGACAAAAGCAGTAACAAAATACGTGAGAGTCACATCGAAAAAAGCAAGAAGGGTCGTCGAGCCGTTCAAAGGAAAGAGCGTTGACGAAGCCATTTCTCTTTTATCTTTCACGAATTATTCGATTTCAACACCCCTTACGAAAACGATAGCTTCCGCCGCGGCGAATATGAAAGTAAAACCCGAGGGCGTTGCTCTCGACGACAGCAAGATTTTCATTAAAGAAGTGAGGATAGACAGAGGGCCAAGCTATCCGAAAAGATTCAGAGCCGGAGCGAGGGGCAGGGCTAAACCGATAGTAAAGGAAACCTGCCATATCACGGTAACCGTTGAGAACACGTCAAAATAGCGGAGGTTGAATTTGGGACAGAAAACACACCCTATAGGATTCAGAATCGGGATTACAAAAAATTGGGATTCACGATGGTTTGCGCATCACAGAAGATTCAGCTCCGGGCTTAAAGAAGACATAGACATAAGGCGATATCTGAATAAGAGGCTTAGCCAGGCGAGCGTTTCAAAAGTTGAAATCGAGAAAGCAGTCGAAAATGTTACGATTACTGTTCATACATCGACACCCGGAAAGATTATTGGAAAAAAAGGGCAGGAGATAAATCAGTTGAGAGAAGAGATAAAACAGCTGATTAAAAAAGAAGTAAATCTCAAAATTCAGGAAGTTCAGAATCCGGAATTAGACGCCAAGCTTGTCGCGGACAATATTACAAGGCAGATAGTCCAGCGCGTCAGTTTCAAAAGAGCTATGAAAAGAGCGGTCACAAACGCTCTCAGGCAGGGAGCCAAAGGCATAAAAGTTAACTGCGCCGGAAGGCTCGGCGGGGCTGAAATAGCAAGGACAGAATGGTACAGGGAAGGCAATATACCCCTTCACACTTTAAGGGCGGATATAGATTATTCACAGACCACCGCTCATACCCTTTCAGGGACTGTGGGAGTTAAGGTTTGGATTTTTAAAGGTTTGATAATGAACGACGAAGACCATCACAGATTAAACCAACTCGGTCTTTTAGGGTCAAAAAAAGAAAAAAAGAGGAGATAGGAGAAATTAGTCATGTTGGCACCCAAGAGAATGAAATACAGAAAACAGCAGAGGGGAAAAAGAAGAGGCGTATCAAAAGGCGCCAACAAAATTGATTTCGGAGAATACGGACTACAAGCCCTTGAAGCGGCATGGATTACAGCAAAACAGATAGAAGCCGCCCGTGTAGCCATTACGAGGCACATCAAAAGAGGCGGAAAGTTATGGATTCGGATGTTCCCTGACAAGCCCGTGACTGAAAAACCCGCAGAGACGAGAATGGGAAAAGGAAAAGGGGCGCCTGTAGGATGGGTGGCTGTAGTCAGAAGAGGAAGAGTAATGTTTGAGCTCGAAGGAGTCGATGAAGAGACGGCCAAAAGGGCTATGGAACTCGCTTCTGCAAAACTGCCTATAAAAACAAGATTCATATCAGGGCATGATATAGCTTAGGAGCGAAACATGAAAACAAAGGAAATTAGAGAACTCACAAATACAGAGCTTCTTCACAGGCTTGACGAAATAAATGAGGAGATTTTTAAATTGCGTTTTAGAGTTATGTCCAACACTACCGATAAACCTGCGAATTTCAGAAATGCAAAGAAAGAGAAAGCAAAAATCCTTACGATAATGAATGAAAGAGAAATACAGAAGAAAAGGAACGATAAAAATGAATAACGCAAGGACCAACCGGAAAAAGTTCAGGGAAGGAATCGTGATTTCCGACAAAATGGATAAATCCGTTGTCGTAAGAGTTGAAAGGAAATTCGCTCACCCCTTGTATAAAAAAATCATTAAGAAATACAAAAAATTCATGGCGCACGATGAGAACAACTCTGCCAGAGAAGGCGATTTAGTGATCATAATGGAAACAAGGCCTCTTTCGAAAAAGAAATGCTGGACTCTGTCTAAAATTCTCAGGAGAGCCAAAGGAGAGCAAGGAGAAAGCCCAAATGTTATCTGAAAACTCCACTTTTGTTATCGCCGACAACTCAGGCGGAAAATGGGGAATGTGCATAAAGATCCTCGGCGGGAGCAGGAGGAGATATGCCAGAGTCGGAGATAAAATCACGATTGTCGTTAAAGAGGCGATACCCAACGCAACAGTTAAAAGTAAAACCAAACACAGCGCAGTGGTCGTCAGGACGAAACAGCCCGTCAAAAGAAAAGACGGAACGAGCGTCCGGTTCGATCAAAATGCAGTGGTGATAATCGATGATACGGGAAGCCCCAAAGGAACGAGAATATTCGGACCTATTGCCCGTGAGCTGAGGGAGAGAAACTACCTTAAAATAGTGTCGCTCGCTCCGGAGGTTGTCTGATGAAAAACAATATCAGAATTAAAGTAAAAAAGGGAGATACTGTCAAAATGATGACAGGAAACGACCGCGGTAAACAAGGTAAAATACTTGCCGTATTTCCTGAAAAGAATAAAGCGATAGTAGAAGGAATTAACCTTGTGAAAAAGCATACACGCGCGAAAAGTCAGACTGAACAAGGCGGAATTATTACTAAAGAAGCACCGGTTCATATTTCAAATTTTATGATAGTATGCCAGTCCTGCCACGCTCCTTCGAAAGTCAGGAAAAACCCGGAAAAACCCGGCGAAAGATTCTGCTCAAGATGCGGGACTGCCTTGTCGAACAAGTGAGGAAAAATGGCAAAAGATAAAAAGACAAAAGCGACAGATCGCTCCGGTTCAGGAAAATCACTTCAGAAAATTGAAGTTTCGGACAAACCGGGAGGAGTAAAAAGAGTCCCGAGGTTGAAGGAATTTTATCACAAGAATGTCACCAAGGAACTCGAGAAGAAATTCAATTACAAGAAGATGGAAATTCCTAAACTGGAGAAGATCGTTGTCAGCATGGGCTTGGGAAAGGCTATTCAAGATTCAAAACTTATGGAATCGGCAATAAATGACCTGATGATAATAACAGGACAGCGACCCGTTGTAAGAAAAGCAAAAAAAGCCATATCCAATTTCAAGCTGAGAGAAGGAATGCCCGTGGGTATTTCCGTTACTCTGAGAAACAAATTAATGTATGAATTTTTCGACAGACTTATCAATGTAGCCGCTCCGAGAATCAGGGATTTCAGGGGTTTCAAGGCAGACGGCTTTGACGGAAGAGGGAACTATAATTTCGGTCTAACTGAACAAATCGTTTTCCCCGAGATAGATTACGACAAAGTTTATTCAATTCTCGGAATGAACATAACAATGGTGACGACTGCAAAGACCGATGAGGAAGCAAGATCGCTTCTTGAACTGATGGGAGTTCCGTTCAGAAAAAGCTCAACTGAAAAGGCGGGAATCTAAATGGCGAAAAGATCTTGGATAAACAAACAAAAAAGCGAACCGAAATTCGCCGTCAGAAAATACAACAGATGCTTCAAATGCGGAAGAAGCAGAGGTTTTTTGAGGGATTTCGGGCTTTGCAGAATTTGTTTCAGGGAAATGGCGCTCAAAGGCGAAATCCCCGGAATAAAGAAGGCAAGCTGGTAGGGGGTATAATATGTCTATGAGCGATCCAATAGCAGATATGCTTACGAGAATAAGAAACGCCCTCATGGTCAAGCGCGAATCCGTATCGATGCCTTACTCAGAGCTGAAATTCAGAATCGCGAAGATTATTGAGGCGGAAGGTTATGTGACCAAAGTCGAACAAATGCAGGAAGCGAATAAAAAGCGTCTGCATATAGAATTAAAATACACCGACGAAGGTAAAGCGGTAATTACAAAGCTTGAGAGGGTCAGCAGACCGGGACTCAGAGTTTATAAAGGATACAAAGAAGTGCCGAGAGTTATGGAAAATCTCGGGATCGCAGTCATATCAACGCCGCTGGGACTCATGACAGACGCCGAAGCGAGAAGAAAAAGAACAGGCGGCGAGATATTGTGCAACATTTGGTGAGGTGAAGCATGTCAAGAGTAGGAAAAAAACCCATAGACATACCTGCCGGAGTAAAAATCGAAATCTCCGGAGAAGCGATTAAAGTGGAAGGTCCGCTCGGAAGCCTTGAGAGGAAATTTCCAGCGGGAATCGAATTGCACCGCGATGAGAATGTTTTGACTGTGAAGAAAATAAATGAAGGAGCTGGCAAATTTCAAGGTCTGGCGAGGGCGGTAATCGCAAACATGATTGAAGGCGTAACAAAAGGCATACAAAAACAGCTCGAGATAGTCGGGGTCGGGTATAAAGCGACGCTGGACAAAGAGGATCTGATGATTGCGATAGGCTATTCTCACCCGATTAAAATTTCATCAACTCCTCCCGAAGGGGTGTCGAGCAATAAAATCAAGACAAGCCAGTGGATAAGGAAACTTGACGGCATAAAGTTCGATGTTTCTCCCGACAATACTCTGATAACCGTTAAAGGACACGACAAGCAGAAGGTCGGACAGATGGCCGCTTTAATAAGAGGCATAAGGCCCCCCGAGCCGTACAAAGGCAAAGGAATAAAATACAAAGGCGAATGGATAAGGCGTAAAGCAGGCAAAGCAGCAGCAACAGGCGCGAAATAGAACAAGAGGTGTCAAAAATGGATAAAAATAAACAAAAAAGAGAGCAGAGAAAAAAAAGACACGACAGGATCCGGATGAAAATTTCCGGAACTCCGGACACGCCAAGACTGAATATCTACAAAAGCCTTAAGCATATATACGCTCAGGTTATTGATGACACCTCAGGAAAGACGATTATTTCCGCTTCGTCTCTTCAGGATGCCGAGGTTCTCGATAAAGTTCAGCTCAAGGATAAAGATATAAAAGGAAAGACGCTCGCGGCGAAAAAAACAGGAAAGATTATTGCTGAAAAAGCTGCGGAGAAAAAAATTAAAAAAATCGTCTTTGACAAAGGGCCATATAAATACCACGGACGAGTTAAAGCTTTGGCGGAGGGAGCGAAAGAAGGAGGACTGGAATTTTGAAACAGAACGTGATCGAAACTACCGAAATGTTCGACCAGACGGTAGCGATAAAAAGAGTCGCGAAAGTCATAAAGGGAGGAAGGCGCTTTAAGTTTTCCAGTGTTGTCGTCGTGGGAAACGGCAAGGGAAAAGCCGGGGTCGGGACGGGAAAAGCTTCCGAAATTGCCAACGCGATATCAAAAGCAACCGAAAAAGCAAAAAGAAACATGACAAATATCTGCGTCTTCGGAACCACGATTCCTCATCAGGTGGTAGGAGTCCATGGAGCGAGCAGAGTTCTTTTAAAACCCGCATCCAGAGGAACAGGAGTCATAGCCTGCTCTATAGTGGGAGCCGTCCTCAACGCGGCGGGGATAAAGGATATATTGACAAAATCTCTGGGTTCGAACAGTTCAGTAAATCTCGCGAAAGCGACTATGGACGCTTTATGCAAACTAAGGGACCCCGAAGAAATCGCAAGAATCAGAAACAAAAAAGTTGAGGATGTATTACCAAAACAGAGGTGAGATCCAAGGAGCGGTTAAAATGAAGAAGTTCAGAGTAACACAGACAAAAAGCCCTATCGGGAGGAATATCGTTCAAAAGAGAACAATTTTCGCTCTGGGCCTCAGGCGGATAAGGGATTCAGTTATAAAAGAAGACACCCCGCAAATCCGCGGAATGATTGAAAAAGTGAAACACCTCGTCAACGTAGAGGAGCTGACTGTATGAAAATTCATCAGTTGTCGCCGACTCCCGGATCGGTTCATAAAAAGAAAAGAATTGGAAGAGGGATAGGTTCCGGTCACGGTAAAACTGCCGGAAGAGGGACAAAAGGTCAAAAATCGAGATCCGGATCTTCTGTGCCGCCTTGGTTTGAAGGAGGTAAAATGCCTCTTCAGAGACTCATTCCTAAAAGAGGATTCAAGAACTTCAACCGGGTCGGATACAATCCAATAAATCTCAAAAAAATAGAAGAGTTAGGCATTGAAGAGGTCAACCCGGATATTTTATGGGAGAAAAAACTCCTGAACTGGGGAGAGAAAGTAAAAATACTTGGAGAAGGCGATATTTCAAAAGCCGTGGTCTTCAAAGTTCACGCAGTTTCGGCAACAGCGAAAGAAAAAATTGAGAAAGCCGGCGGCAAAGTGGAAATAATCGCTTATAACAGTAAAGAGACGGAAGTGACTAAGTGATAAAGAGTTTTCAGAATATATTCAAAGTCGAAGATTTAAGAAAAAAAATCCTTTGGACGGCGTTTCTTCTGATAATTTACAGACTTGGCGGGCATATTCCTCTGCCCGGCATCAATGCTGTCGCGCTGTCGAGGTTCTTTCAGGCACAGCAGTCAGGGATATTGGGTCTTTTCGATATGTTCGCAGGAGGAAACCTCGGAAGAGCGACTGTTTTCGCTCTCGGTATAATGCCCTACATAACAGCTTCGATTATTTTTCAACTTCTCGCCGCCGTGGTTCCTGCTCTTCAGAAGCTTCAGAAAGAAGGCGAAGAAGGAAGAAGAAAAATCACCCAATACACAAGATACACAACTGTTGGTCTGGCAATTTTTCAAGCATTCAGCATAGCAATTTATTTAAGAGCCCAGAGTATAGACGGATTGCCGCTCGTGAATTTTCCAGGATTCCTGTTTATGACGACGACAATCATTTCATTGACCGTAGGAACGGTTTTTGTTATGTGGCTCGGTGAAAGAATAACCGAAGTAGGCATCGGCAACGGAATTTCTTTGATAATAATGGTCGGAATAGTCGCGAGCTTTCCCATGGATTTTGCCAGGACTTTTATGCTTTTGAGGACAGGCGTTATCAACATGTTCACTATTGTGATATTACTGCTTCTGATGGTTTTTATAACAGCCGCTGTCGTAATGATAACTCAGGGACAGAGGAGAATCCCCGTTCAATACGCCAAAAGAGTCGTTGGAAGAAAAGTATACGGAGGCCAATCCACGCATTTGCCCTTAAACGTAAACAGCGCCGGAATAATACCCATAATTTTCGCCCAGTCGATTATGATGTTTCCGCAGACAATAGCCCAATTTTTTCAAAACAGCACGAGCGCTTCTATTCTCGCTATTTTCTCAGCATGGATGCAGCCCGGAGAAGTTTTATACAATGTCATCTATGTTATTTTGATAGTATTTTTCGCTTACTTCTATACATCCGTCGTGATAAACCCGAACGATTTGGCGGAAAACATGAAAAAATACGGCGGATTTATACCCGGCTACAGACCCGGCAGAAAGACAGCGGAATATATAGACTTTGTAGTCAGCAGAATTACCCTGCCCGGATCGATATTTTTCGCTTTTGTAGCCGTTCTACCGATGATATTAATACAGAAATTCAATCTGCCGTTTTATTTCGGCGGGACTTCAATACTGATTGTCGTAGGTGTAATACTCGACACCATGCGGCAGGTTGAAGCCCAGCTCATGATGAGGCATTACGAAGGATTCTTAAGTAAAGGCAAAATAAGAGGCAGAAGGTAAATATTGTCCCAGAAAGAAGAAAAGATAGTAGTCTTCATAGGCCCCCCCGGAGCAGGCAAAGGGACTCAAGCCTCACAGCTGAAGTCCAAGAAAGGTTATTCAGTGATAATTGCGGGAGACATATTGAGAGCTGAAGCGAAAAAGAAAACAGATCTCGGGATTAAGCTAAATAATACTATGTCTTCAGGACAGCTGGTTTCGGATGATATCGTAATCGAAATATTAGGGGAGGCAATTGAGCGAAATGACGGAAGCTCCTCAGTGACGATCATAGACGGTTTTCCGAGGACAATTGCCCAGGCGCAGGGACTTGACCAAATTCTTTCGGAAAAAGGAATAGAGCTAAACAAAGTATTCTATTTTGAGGTAAGCGATAAAACGGCTGTGGAAAGAAATTCGAATAGAAGATATTGCCCTTTGTGCAAAAAAGTGTATAATCTCAGGACTGATAAACCGGCAAAAGATGGAATTTGCGGTGTCTGCGGAGCCCGTCTTGTAATCAGGGAAGACGACAAACCTGAAGTAATTGTAGATAGGCTTAAAGTTTACCAGGAACAGACAGCCCCTCTTCTCGATTATTACCGTGAAAGAGGAATTCTGACTAAAATTAACGGAGAAAAAGGTAAATCGGAACTGATGAAAGATTTGGAGTATGAGCTTAATGATTGAAGGCAAAGGCAGAAAAGGTATTCAGATATCGGGAATAGTCAAGGAAGTTCTGCCGGGTCTGAAATACAGAGTGATGATTGAAAACACGCAGCATCTCGTCCAGGCATATCTTTCCGGAAGGATGAGAATAAACTATATAAAAATATTGCCCGGCGACAAAGTCACACTTGAGCTGTCTCCCTATGATATGACAAAAGGCAGAATAATATACAGGCAGAAATAAAGGGGAAAAAATGAAAGTCAGGGCTTCGGTTAAGAGAATTTGCAAGGACTGCAAAATAATACGAAGAAACAATGTTGTAAGGGTTATCTGTAAAAAAAATCCTAAGCATAAACAGAAGCAGGGATAGGAGGTGATCTTTGGCTAGAATATCCGGTATAGACCTTCCGAGAAATAAGAGAGTTGAAGTCGCTTTGACATATATCTACGGGATAGGGCTCAAGACATCTCAGACGGTGTTAAAGGCGGTTGACATCAATCCTTCTATGAGAACAAATGAGCTGACGGAAAAAGACATAGAAAAAATCAGAAGATACATAGATGAAAATATGAAAGTCGAAGGACAGCTCAGGGCAGATGTGGCTCAGAATATTAAAAGACTAAAAGAAATTCAGTGTTACAGAGGCATGAGGCATGCAAGAGGACTGCCCGTGAGGGGCCAGAGAACAAAGACAAACGCGAGGACGAGAAAAGGACCCAAAAAGGGCGCGGTTGCCGCTAAAAAAGTCGTTTTGAAGAAGTAGTAATGCCAATGATACTAATTAGGAGGATAAGTGTCTGCTAAGAAGGTAAGATCCGAGAAAAAGACAAAGAAAAAAATTAAAGTCGACACAAACGGCGTCGCTCATATACATTCCACATTCAACAATACAATAATAACTCTGACCGATATGAATGGAGCTACAATAAGCTGGGCATCGTCGGGAACTTCCGGTCAGAAAGGCTCGAGAAAAGGCACTCCTTTCGCGGCCGGCGAAGCCGCAAAAGATGCTTCAAAAAAAGCCATGTCGCTCGGATTGAAAAGAGTCGAAGTATGGGTTAGAGGTCCTGGCCCCGGGAGGGAATCGGCTATTAGATCTCTTGAAGGTTCAGGGCTCGAAGTGACTCTTATAAAAGACATAACGCCAATACCGCACAATGGTTGCAGACCGCCTAAAAAGCGCAGAGTATAAAACAGGGGAATATTTCTATGTCAAGATACACAGGTCCTAATTGCAGGCTTTGCAGAAGAGAGAGTGTAAAACTTTTTCTTAAGGGAGAAAAATGTTTTACGACGAAATGCCCTATGGAGAAAGAAAATGTCAAAGCGCCCGGAGTTTCCATGGGGAGAAGACGCAGAAAAATGAATCTTTACGGCGATCAGCTTAGAGAAAAACAGAAAGTGAAAAGGCAATACGGTGTCCTCGAAAAGCAATTCAGAAATTATTTTGAAGAAGCTTCGAAACAAAAAGGCGTGACGGGGACTTTACTCCTTCAACTGCTGGAGAGACGCCTTGACAATGTTGCCTACAGGGCTGGGTTGGCGCCTTCGAGGAAGTCTGCGAGACAGCTTATCAGGCATGGGCACGTAATGATAAACGGGAAAAAACTGAATTACCCCTCATATCAGGTTAAAATCGGCGATCTCATTGAAATAAAAGAGAAAAGCAAGTCTATTGATTTAGTGGTGCAGTCCTTGGAATCGAGAAAACAAAGAGGCATACCCAGCTGGATTTCTCTTGATTTTGAAAAGAAGAAAGCTGTTTTCAACACAATTCCGGAGAGATCAGATCTGCCTCCGGACATCAGGGAACATTTGATCGTAGAGCTCTATTCGAAGTAAAAGGGGAACATAAATGAAGTTAAAACCAATTCAGATACCAAAGAGCGTCTCGATCGAGGAGGAAAAAACCGATTACGGGAGGTTTTCTCTCGAACCTCTTGAAAGAGGATTCGGCTTTACTCTGGGAAACGCATTGAGAAGGATTCTTCTTTCTTCCATCCAGGGAGCTGCTATCACGAGGATCAGAATAGACGGCGTCGATCACGAATATGTTCCCGTCCCCGGAGTTATGGAAGATGTAATTGAGATTGAACTCAGGTTGAAGAAAGTCAGGCTGAAAGCTGACTGCGATCTGCCAGTGTCTCTCGAACTCAAGAAGAAAGGGCCCTGTGTTATCAAAGCTGGTGACATCTGGACACCTGCCGGCATAAAAATCATAAATCCGGAACTCGAGATATGCTCTTTAGGCAGAAACGCCGAAATCAGAATGGAAATGGAAGTCACATCCGGAACTGGATACTGTCCAATAGAAAGACTTAAAACTAAAAACGCGCCGCTCGGGACAATATTTCTCGACGCCGTCTTTTCTCCTGTATCAAAAGTGAACTACTCGGTGGAAAACACGAGAGTCGGAAACAGAGCCGATTACGATAAACTCATTCTTGAAATATGGACAGATGGAACAATTAAACCTTTAGACGCGCTTTCACATTCAGGGAAAATATTGAAAGATTATTCCTCGGTTCTTATCAATTTTGAAAAAGAACCTGAGATAATTGTAGAAGAAGAAGTTGACGAAGAAAAGAAAAGGATGAAAAAACTGCTGTCTCAGAAAGTCGAAGAGCTCGAACTTTCAGTCAGGGCGGCTAACTGCCTTAAAGAGGCAAAGCTCAGAAATCTCGGAGATCTTGTCCAGAGAAGCGAACAGGAAATGCTGAAATACAAGAATTTCGGCAAAAGGTCTTTGCAGGAACTCATTAAAGTTCTCGAAACTAAAGGACTGAGGTTTGGGATGGATGTGAGCGAATATTTGGAACCCGACGAAACGGAGAAATCAGATGAGACATAAATTAAAAGGAAGAAGGCTCGGAAGAAACGATTCTAACCGAAAAGCCCTCCTGAGAAACGCTGCGAGCTCCTTGCTCCTTCATGGCAAGATAAAGACCACCAGGTCCATAGCCAAAGAGCTTCAGCCTTATGTCGAAAAGATAATCACCAGAGCTAAAACCGACGATTTCAACGCGAGAAGATACGTCGCGAGGCTTGTTTTCGGAAAGGAAACCGTAAAAAATCTTTTCGACAAAGTAATGCCCGATATGAGGGAAAAAGGCGGCGGTTACACGAGAATTTACAATCTCGATTTCCGGATGGGAGACAACGCGAGGATGGCTTTGATAGAACTTTCTTCATTCAAGGAAGAAAAAGCGGAGAAAAAGGATAAGAAGCCTGCCACGAGGAGAGGCGGAAGAAAATCCAAACAAACCTCTAAAGAAAAAAAAGAATAAATTTCTGATTTGATCTTAAAAAAGGCGCTAAACGCGCCTTTTTTGTTTTCAGGAATTTTAATTGAAACTTATTTTTTATCCCTGTGAAAAACAGAATACAAGACAGGAACCACTACTAAAGTTACCAGAGTCGAAAACAAAAGGCCTCCAAGGGCGGTCGTGGCAAAAGGCGACCATATCTCGTAACCTTGTTTTCTCGATAATGCGAGCGGTATAAAAGCTATTACAGTGGTCAAAACAGTCATAAGAACAGGCCTAAGCCTTGATTTTCCGCCTTCTTTTACCGAGGCGACAACAGGTTTTCCTGAGTTTTTTAACATGTTCATCCTGTCTATCAGCACTATTCCGTTGTTTACGACGATGCCCATCAGCATAATAACTCCTATGGAAGTTATCATGTTCAATTCATTACGGGTCAGCAGAAAAGCGAGGATGACTCCGGTGAAGGTGAAAGGAATTGAGAACATGATTATGAATGGGTCTCTGAAAGACCCGAATTGGGCGCACATGACCATATATACAAGAATTATGCCTATGATTAGAGCTGTTGCCAGGTCTGTAAAAGTCTCTTTCTGATCCTCGGTCTGTCCCGCGATTTGCACGTTTACACCGTCCGGAATTTCCATGTTCCCGATCATTCGCGAAAGCTCAGAGGAAATTTGTCCCATTGATTTTCCAAACAGGGAGAGCATTACAGTTACGGTTCTTGTCCTGTCTTTTCTCGTTATCTCTATCTGAGAGTAATCCCTTTCGATGATCGCTATATCGCCAACAGACACCTGCATGCCTAATGGCGTAGTCAAAACAATGTCCTTCAGTTTTTCAGCGTTGTCTTTGGACTGCGCCTCATAGGTTATGAAAATGGGCCTGTGAGAGTCTCTGATGACAATGTATCCGGCTTCCTGGCCGTGAAGCGACTGCCTTATCTGCATGGATATCATCATAGGAGTGAGGCCGAGGGATAAGGCTTTGTCTTTGTCTATGACTATTCGGAGTTCGGGTCTCCCGTTGTCAATTGTCGAAGTTACGTCAGCCACTCCCTGAACTGTCTTTACCGATTGGGCGATTAAAAGAGCTGTTGTGTTGATTTCATCGAGGTCTTCTCCCGAGATTTGGATTTCAATTTCCTTCGATCCGCCGAGTAGTAGCTGAAGCATTATAGACTGACTGCTGACCGAGAATTTTGAAATGTTGGGAATCTCGGCTATTCTATCCCTTAAAAGCTTGGCAATTTCTTCTGAAGATTTTTCTCTTTTCTCTATAGGCTTAAGGCGGACAAGTATAGTTGCAATATTACTGCCTTCCTCAAATCCTGCGGTGGATAAAAGTCCTTTTTCATCCTGTCCTTCAATGGAAAAGGCTATAATTTTGTCTTTGACGACCTCGTCTATTAATTCAAAGACCTGTTTTGCGACTTTTTCCGTCTCTTCGAGTGAAGTCCCCGAGGGTGTATTGACTATTATGGTCAGCTCGCCTGTGTCGATGCTTGAAAAATATCCTGTCCCCACAAACGGGATAAGAAGCAAAGAAAGAAAAAATATTACCCCTGAAAGAGCGAGAACGGAATACTTGTGGCTGAGCGCAAAATCGAGAATTTTCGAATAAAAAGACTCGGTAAAGTAAAATGCCTTTTCAGAAAACTTATAGAATTTATTGTCCGTTTTTTTGATATTCTTTTCTTTTTCGAGCTTTGAAGTGAGCATGGGAGTCAGCGTCAGGGCTGTGATGACTGAAGATCCAATTGTTACGATAATGACGAAAGCGAGCTGTTTAAAAAGTATTCCGACAAGCCCCCTGACGAAAATCAGCGGCAGAAAGACAATAACAGTTGTCAGTGTAGCCGCGATGACAGCCGGCGCCATTTCTTTTGCTCCGTTTATGGAAGCCTGTTTCATGTCTTCGGATTTGTCTCTGTGCTTGTCGATGTTTTCGAGCACCACAATCGCGTTGTCCACGATCATGCCGATTGCCACGGCTATGCTCATAAGTGAAACCGCGTTGAAAGAATATCCAAAGGCAAAAAGGCCTATGAAGACAATCACTATAGAAGCCGGAATTGAAAGCGTGACGATGAGGCTTGGAATCAATTTTCTCAGAAAGAAGAAGACCACAACTACAACTGCAATCAGGACTATAAAGATGGTCTGCTTCAAATTGCCGATTATGTTCGTTATGTTGGATGAATAATCCTGGACCAGCTCAATTTCAACACCCGGCGGCAGATCATTTTTTAATCCTTCAATAGTCTGTTTTACGCTTTTTGAGACTTGCACAGAATTTGCTCCAGATTGCTTCATTACGACGAGTATTATGCCCTTTTGACCGTCGACCATAGATGAAGAGGTTGACGCTGAAATTGTGTCTCTGACTGAAGCTATGTCCCGGAGCCTAATGATGTTTCCGTTTTGGACAGACACGGGAGCAAGAGCAATTTCTTCGACCGATGAAAGATCGGCAGGGACTGAAACAGACCAGTTCATTGTCCCGATATCCGTATTGCCGGCGGGAATGGAGATATTCTGTAAACCGAGCGCGGTTTTTATCTGATCAATGGATATACCGTATTTTCTCAGATCGGAGGGCCTCATTGTTATCAGTATTTCTTTCTGAGGCAGATTGAGAGTCAATACATTGGCGACTCCATCAGATCTCTGGATTCTGTCCGATATCAGGTTGTTGACAACTTCATCAATATCCGTCATGTTCTCGGGATATTTAATCCCGAAATACAGTATCGGGTAATGACCCGTGGACATTTTCATTATTCTTGGCCTTTTGGCGTCCGCGGGAAGGTTTTCCGCGGCGAAATCTACATACTCTCGGATGTCTGAAGAAGCTGAGTTGATGTCAGTCCCGTAATTAAATTCGAGCTGTATGATTGAGACGTTGTCCTTTGACCACGAATTTATGTGCTTAAGACCCGGCGTGCCGGCGAGCACTTCTTCCAATGGTTTTGTAACGAGTCTCTCTACGTTTTCGCAGGATGCGCCGGGATAAACAGTAAGAACCGTAAGTTGAGGGATTTCAATATTCGGAAACATGTCCTGAGGTATCCTTGTAAGGCTGAAGACGCCGATAACGACAAGCGCGAGGTAAAACATCAGCGTCAAATATGGTCTTTTAACGGCAACGTCAATAAAGTTCATCTCATTCCCCTGTGATAATCTGGACTTTGTCGCCGTCTTGAAGAGTCCTCGCGCCCCTCTCGGCAATCGTGTCCCCCGGATTAATGCCAAGAAGAATTTCCACGAACCCGTTTTCAACAGAAGCTGTCTCAACAGGCCTTTTTTGAGCCATTCCGTTTTGAATAACAAAAACGAAAAAACCCTCTTTAGCATCTTCTGTCACCAGCGCTTCCTCGGGAATGACTGCAGATATTCTCTGTTCAAGTTCTATGGAAACACGAGCAAACATTCCAGGTTTCAACGTCAAACCAGGGTTGTCTATGAGGATTTGAACTTCAAAAGTTCTCGAAGACTCGTCAATGAAAGATCCTTTGTTGCTGATATATCCCGTCCAGACGGTGTCGGGGAAAAGATCGGGGGATACATAGGCTTCCTGGCCTGTGAAAACAGCATTGTAATGCCTTTCAGGAATATTGCCGGTCACTTTAACTGAATCTATCGCCGAAAGAGTGATTATGCCTCCTCCTTTTACTCCGTTTAAGGATATTTCGGGGGTGAAAGTAAAAACCTCCCCTTCTTCACATGATATTTGGGCGATTATTCCCTTAAAAGGCGCGTAAATGTAGGCGGCTCTCGCGGACATATCTCTTTGCGCCGATGCGCTTTTGAATACGGCTTCGGTTCTTTCAAGCTGTTGGAGAGATATCGCGGAATTTTCATAGAGGTTTTGAGCGCGGATGTAATCTGATTTTGCGGCTTCATATTGAGCCTGAGCCTGAGCGAGCATTTCACCGGATAAAATAACGAGAAGCTGGCCTTTACTTACTGAGTCGCCCTTTTCAACCAGAATTCTCTCGATTCTTCCGGGTGTGGCAGGTGAAAGCATAGCCTCTCTCCGGGCTGAAATGTTCTGTGAAAATTCGATTGTTGAAAATACAGGTTTAAATTCAACGACAGTCACCGTAATTCTTTTAAGCTCTTCTTTTATCTCGTCTTTAGATTCTTTTGCAGTGCAGGAGAAAAGAAATAAAATAATAAAAAGGAATAAAGAGATAGGTTTCAATTCATCACCTCCGTTATGGGTGAAAATAATTCAGATGAATCAAGAATGCCGACGCTCCTTTTCAAATTAACAAAACAGAGGACCATGTCGGCTTTGGCTGAAATGAAGTCGGTTTGGGCTTCGGATTTCATCAGGTGTGCGTCGAGAAGTTCAGAGTTGGTAATAACTCCGCTGTCAAAACGCAGTTGGGAAAGAGACAAGTATTCCTCGGCGGAGAGGAGTTTTTCAGAGGAAGTTTTCAGCTTTTTATCAGCCAGTTCGAGTTCGAGAATGTTCTTTCTGATTTCAAATTCAATTATCTCTCTCGCCGACAGAAGATTTTCTCTCGCCTGAGCGAGGGAAGAGGACGATGCCCCGACCTGCGCCGCTCTGCCGAACCCTTCGAAAATGCTTAAATTGAAATCAACCCCAAGAATCCAGCCTGTCTCCCATTCGTCTTTGAGCTCAAAATCCGGATTGCTGGCTCTAAGTGTCGCGAAAAAATTTACATCAGGAAGAAACCTCGCGAGGGAAATGGTTTTTCTTTTGACAGCGGCTGAGAGGTTGAGCTCAGCGACTGAAAGTTCGCCTCTATTTGCCAGTCCGATTTCGACAAGAATGTTTTCGTCAAGTCTTCCTATGCAGATGTCGGGGAAAGAATCTTCTAAAAATATTTCCGTCGACATTTCAATGCCCGATAGCCTGCAGAGATTTATCTTTGACAATTTCAGGGCGTTTTCCGCAGCCAGTAGAGCTAAAAGTGCGTTCTCGTGATGAATTTTGGTTTTTTGCAGGTCGTTTTCTATAAGGACTCCGTTCCTGTATAGGTTTTCAACGTCTTTGAGGTGACTTCTTATCGCCGTCTCGTAACTTTGAGCGGATAAAAGGAGCTCTTTTGCCCTGAAATATTCACAACACGCCGCGACGCATTCCAAAAGGATATTTTGACGGGTGATTTCTATGTATTCATCGGCGCTCTCTCTCATAAGGGAGGTTATTCTGTAATTGTTATAGATTTTTCCTCCCCAGAAAACCGGCTGGACGAGAGAGATTGAAGCGGTTTTAAAATCTTCTTTTGAAAAAGCTATAAAAGTGTCAATAGCAGGTGTTATTCCTACTATCTCGGAGGGATTTTGCACCGAAAAAACAGGAAGGGAAGGAACGGAAAGAAGAGTTCCGAGAGGTCTGTCGATTTTAGTGTAATTAAAGTTTGCCCGTATAACCGGAAGCATGTTCCCAAAAGCGGCGGCTTCTGTGTTTCCGGCTATATCGGAATTGAACTCGGCGCATCTTATCTCGTGGCTGTTCTCAAGGCTCATGCGGACAAATTCCTGGATATCGAGGACTGTCGCAGTAGCCGTGATTGAATAAAATATAAAAAGAATCTTCATTTCAAAAGCTCCTTGTTTGACTGGTATATTTTATTCATAAGATTCAGGGACAATATCTTTTCATCTTCATTGAGGCATTTTAATATTTTTCTTGCAAAATCCCTGTGAAGTTTTCTGCGGAGGACGAGAATGCTTTTGCCTTTTGGTGTGGTTTCGATTATATGAATCCTCGCGTCTTTGGATGAAAGTTTTTTTTTCACTAATCCTTTTATTTCGAGCGCGGAAATTTGATTTGAAACCGTCGGTTTTTTTACAGACAGCTTCTTTGCAAGAGTTGTAATCGTGCATACGGGTATTGAACTGATTAAAGTGAGGTATAGGAGCTGTTTTATTGTAAGGTTATGCGCTTCGGGCTTTTTTATGTAGTCGTTTTCAAAACAATCGAGCAGACCCGAGAAGTTCAGCACAACCTGTTCAAGGCGGTCATTGTATTTCATTGCATTCTCCGCATTTATGAGGCTTTTATTTTTTTTTATTCCTTATTATTTTATTAGTTAGCAATAACTAATTATATTCACGGTATGCGAATCTCTGTCAAGCAAAATGAGAGGATCAAAAAAAAGGATAAAGTAAAAATCAGTTTAATCTATTTCTCAGATTAAATCCTATTTCTATTCTCTTTTTAAGATCAATTACGGCGCTTCGGATGTCTTCGGCCATTGTTACCGCCGTTACAACAGCAGCGCAGTCGGCTCCTGACAGAATAATTTCAGAGATGTTTGAAGCCTTTACTCCGCCGATGGCGACCAGAGGGATTTTGAGTATTTTTGAGAAATAGCAGACGCCGGAAAGACCCACGGGGATGTCCAAATCCGTTTTTGTCGCTGTAGCAAATACAGGGCTTAACGCCGCGTAATCCGCTCCTGCCGCAACCGCTTCGCGGGCTTCATTTTCGGTGCGGAATGAAACTCCGAGTATTTTATCAAAGCCAATAAATTCCCTGGCCTCTGCCGCTTTAATATCTGTCTGTCCTATGTGAAGGCCGTCGGCTTTAGATTCTTCAACAAGATGAGCCCTGTCGTTTATTATGAACAATGTCCCCGATTCCAGTGCTATTTTTCTAAGGGAAAGGGCTTTTTCGAGAAACTTTTGGTCAGAAAGGTTTTTGTCCCTGAACTGCAGAATATCCACTCCTGCGCGGCAGGCGTCCAGAGCGATTTCTTCAACGCTCCTTCCGAGCGTTAGAAGCGAATCCGTGACAAGGTAAAGCCCTTTGATTTTTCTTTTCAACTGCCCAAAACGCGGATTTTTAAAGATTTCTTTATTTCATCGGGGGTAACTGTGAAAATTTTGTCTCTGAGACTGATTTCGAACGATGCAGGTCCGTTGGAACTGCCTGCCGCTATTTCACCCATCAAAGAAAAAAAGGAGACTCCACAGAGCGCCGCAAGAAAAGGATCTTTTTCAACAGCCGCAAAACAGGCTACTGATGTTGAAGAAGAACATCCCGTGCCAGTGACTTTTCCCATTATTTCGTGCCCGTTTAGACACACAGCGGTTTTATCATAACAGGCAATTATGTCTTGAACGCCGGTTACTGCCAAAACAGCGCCGAGTTTTTTCGAAGCCTCGAGTGTTTTTTCGACAGCGGCTTCCTGTGATTCTTTTGAATCTACGCCGACGATATCTGCTTTCATACCGGCGCAGGAGAGGGCTTCGGCAAGATTAGCGCGAATAATTGATACTTTTATCTCTGAAATTATCCTTGCCGAAACCTGTGTTCTCAGTTTTGTCGCTCCCGCTCCGACGGGGTCGAAGACGACTGGGATTCCGAGTTCCTGGGCTTTCTTTCCCGCGGCTATCATGGAATCTACGAGTTCCGGCCAGAGAGTTCCGATGTTGAGAAGAAGGCATCCGGCGAAAGAGGTCATTTCTTCAACTTCTCCTAATGCGTGCGACATTACAGGCTGAGCGCCAATGGCGAGCGTTATATTGGCGGTCTGGTTCATGACGACGAAATTTGTGATGTGATGAATAAGAGGTTTTTCTTTTCTTATTTTTTCGAGATTGCTAAAAATGATTCTGTCGAAATCCATGGGTTACTCCTTTTATCTAATCATAACTTTATTATTATACTTATTCCGAAAAAAAAGAAAAAGAGTTAAAATGGTTATGAAGGGTTTTAAAAAATCTGTTCTGAAAAATGATGACGAGAATAGCTATAGTTGGAGTAGGGGGCGTCGGCGGCTACATAGGCGCCAGGTTGTGTCATTTCAGAAAAATTAAAAAGTTTTACCATATCGTCTTCGTCCAGAGAGGAGAGGGCTTAAACGCGCTGAAAAAAAACGGCATAACCCTCGTGACGGACAAAAATAAATACACTTCTTTCCCGGATATGACAACAGATGATCCCTCCGATCTCGGTGTATTTTCGCACGTCATATTCTGCGTGAAAAGCTATCAGCTCGAAGAAGCCCTGAGATTGACCAGAAACAACATAGATAAAAATACGGTTATAATCCCATTGCTAAACGGAATTGAAGTTAAAAAGCGGATAAAAAATTATTATCCTTTCGCGAAAGTAATGGACGGATGTATATATGTAAGTTCGGAGATTATTTATCCCGGCGTCATAAAACAGACAGGCTCGGCGGGGTATCTTTATTTCGGTGCCCAAAACTCGAATGAATCCGAGCACAGAGTTTTTTTGGAGATATTCAAAAATGCGAGGATAAAAACCGTATTCGAAAAAAACATGGAACGCAGAATCTGGGAAAAATTCCTTCTCCTTTGCCCTTTCGCCACCTTGTCTTCCTATTACAACTGCGCCGCGGGAGATATTGCCGCCAGCGATGAAAGAATAAGAGAATTTGTCTCTCTCATGAAAGAGATAATTTGCCTCGCAAAAGCCAAGGGCGTCGTTTTAAGCGAAAAAGATATAAAAACGAATTTGGAAAGATTTTCTTATTTTTCCAAAGATACAAAAACTTCTTTTCAAAGGGACTTTGAATCCGGAAAAAAAACCGAAATTGACGTTCTGACGGGTTATGTTGTGGAAGAGGCAAAAAAAATGAACATAGAATCGCCGCTTCATGTCTTTTTTTACGAAAAACTCTCCGAACTCTCCTGATTCTGTCTTTCTGAAAGCATTAAAGAAGGGATATGCGCATGGAAAAAAATATTGACAGACTTGAAACGAAAATGGTTTTTCTCAGGGAAATAGACAAATTGAAATCGGTTTTACGCCGCACTTATCTTATTGACGGATCAAGGCGTGAAAACAGCGCGGAACATTCATGGCATCTCGCCATGATGGTCATTGTCCTCAATGAGTTTTCAAATGAACAGGTTGATGTGCTGAAAGTATTAGAGATGGTCCTCATTCACGACATTGTCGAGATAGACGCCGGAGACACTTTTTTATATTCGGACTCTAAAGAAGAAAAAAAGATAAAAGAGGAAAAAGCCGCAAAGAGGATTTTCGGACTTTTGCCGAAAGAACTTAGCGACGAATTTTCCCGGTTGTGGACGGAATTTGAAGAGAAAAAAACTCCGGAGGCGAAGTTCGCGGCGGCTATAGACCGTCTCGAGCCCGTAATGCAGAATCACGCGACAGGAGGCAGGGCTTGGAGAGAAAACGGAGTAAAAAAAGAGCAAGTCCTCTCTGCGAACAGACACATTGAGGAAGGTTCGGTTGTCATCTGGAATTTCGTTTCAAAACTGATTGAAGAATGCTCTGAAAAATTAATGTTTTAATCATTATCTTTCTAAGATGCAAGGCTCTGTTCCATTATTTCTCAGAAAAAACTTTGAAGAAAAATTCGGTTCTTTCGAAGGCGCGGTCGTCAATGCCGATATTGCCGGATTCACTGAGCTCACGGAAAACCTCTCAAGTCACGGCAAAAGAGGAGTCAGAATCATAACTTTTATTTTGGACAATTTTTACGGAACAGTCTTTAAAAAGGCGAAGAAATACGGCGGGTATGTGATTTCTCTTTCAGGAGATTCTTACACTGCGGTCTTTCCCGGCAGAAATTCCCTTAAAAAAGGAATCAATGCAGGATTTGAAATAAAAAGAGAAATTGAAGGGTCAAAATTTGTCACACCGGACGGCGAGTCAGCCGTTTTTCTCAGGACAGCTGTTTCTGCAGGTGAAATTTCATGGTTCTCTTTCGGCAAAAAGAAGGAAGAATATCATGTTTTCAGCGGAGAACCGGTGTTTTCTGTTTTTAACGCTCAGAAAAAGACCCCTCCTGGCGGCTTTAGTGTAATCACAGGTAAAGCCGCTTTATCGAACATTGGATTTCAATTCCCCATAATCGGCAAAATTGGAAAAAATATCATAGTTCTCGGTGATAAAAAGAGGAAAAGAAGAAAACTGTTCGGCGTAAACGACTATGCCGGATCGAGAGAAGGAAAACCGTCGAGCGAATTTAGGCACGCTGGATGCGTCTTTATAAAAATAAAAAGAGTGAAGAGTGAAAACGAAGCGCTTCAAATTTCCGAGGATGTGGTTAAAATGTCGTCAGATTTCGGAGGTTATATAAACGATATCGAAGCCACGGAGGATGGAATCGTTTACTTTATTCTCTTCGGAGCTCCTTTGTCGAGAAGCGGTGACCTCCGAAGAGCGTTCGAGTTTATGCTTGCTCTGAGAGAAAAGTATCCCAGAAATTTATCATCTTCCTGTGTTTCTGGAAAAATATTCGCAGGTTATTTTTCCTCGGGCGGTAAATACAGATACGCGGTAAATGGAGAGGCGATTAATCTTTCTTCGAGAATTCTGAAAATGGCAAAGACCGGAGATTGTCTTTGTGAAGCCCAAACAGCCGCGGGGTTAAAGGACAAATTTTATTTCAAGCCCTCACAAAAGCATAAATTCAAAGGGATCCGCGATAGGGTGGGGATGCTGAATCTTGTGAAAACAAAGAAACAAAAGAAAATTAACCCGCGGCTGCATACGAGAAAAGATCTGATACTGAAAATTTCAGGCATAATAAGCGGAGCAAAAGAGAGGAAGATTATTGCAGTATCAGGCGAAAGCGGAATGGGGAAGAGTTCGGTCGTTGACGGTTTATGCGCGGCTTTCAGAGGAAAGACTTTCATAGTCAGAATAAAAGGCGACGAATTGAAAAAAGACTCTTTTCAGCCTTTTAAAAGTTTTCTATATGAAACTCTCATAACTTCCGGCTGCAGAACTGTCTATTCGAGAAAGAAGGCATTTGAGAATAAGTATTCAGAAATAGAAGATTCCTTTTATTCACGAAAAAAAAATAAAGCGAAGGCATTGGAACTCAAAGAGGAATTGAAAAGTATAAAACATTTTTTAGGATATCTTTGCGGCATAGATAATTACAGAGCGACCATTGAAAAAATTGATCCCGTGAAAATGCCTGATCAGATTAAATCTTCCATAATCTCTTTTCTGTCAATCTATCTGAAGGGGAAAAGAAGGCTGTTGTTTTTTGACGACGCCGACAAACTCGATTCTGCGAGTGCTGATTTAATCCAAAAAATGCTTGTCAATGAATCATTCAAAAAAGCGGTTTTTGTATTTGCTTCCGGGAAAGAAATCTCTTTTCTGAAAAATCATACCGGAATAAAAACTTTTCGCTTTAAACTCGGCAGATTGAGCCGCGAAAAGACAAGATACACTGCTGAAGCTTTTTTTGGGAGAAGCATAGACGGCAAACTCAAAAGATTCATCCACGAAAAGTCTCTCGGAAATCCGATGATATTAGAGGAGCTCTGCAGGTTCTTAAAAATTTCAGGTCATGTTATCGAAAAGAAACGGAAGTTGACTTTTTCGGGGGACGAGAAAGAGATATCGGGAAACATGTTTTCGCTCATTGCCGGAAGAATAGACAAAATAGAAGAGAAATTCAGGCGGACACTGAACTCCTGTGCCGTCCTGGGTGAGGAATTCGAGAAAGATGAACTGGTTTCAATGGTAAATATGGCAAAAGGGGGTTGTTTTACTCCTGAAACATGCCGAGCGTTGGATTTTTTTGAAAAGGAAAAATTCATTGAGTATTCCCGAAGCAAGGTTAGGTTCAGACACAGCCTCATCAGAGACACGGTGTATGAAATGCTGTCTCTGACGAGTCTTGAATCAGAACACAGGTTTGCGGCGGCGGCGCTGGAAAAACACTACGGTGATGAAAGCCGAAAACAAGGAGAAATCGCATTTCACTGGGAAATCGCCGAGAAATACGAAAAGGCGTTCTGCCGATGGTTCAAATCGGCGGTGTATTTCAGGGAGACATATGACTTGCCTGGGGCGGTTTATTCCGCTGAAAAAGCCCTGTATTGTCTTGAAAAGTGCGAAAAGAGGGATGAAAAAAAAGTCATTTCATTGATGTGCGATATCAGCGAAGACCTGCTGAACAATTATTCTCTTTTAGAAGCTGAAAATTACCTTTCATCTTCGCTTGAAAGATACAAAAGATCCGGGGTCAGAGACCTCTCTATTATTTTCCGAATATACTCTTTGATGGGAAAGCTATACAAGAAAAAGGGAAATTACGAAACCTCATTATCTTATTTTCGAACAGCTTTCAAACTAT
Organism: uncultured Desulfuromonadaceae bacterium; assembly: GCA_964397545.1. Classification (GTDB taxonomy): domain Bacteria; phylum SDB-A; class SDB-A; order SDB-A; family SDB-A; genus JAFGIG01. The sequence continues at coordinate 287,666 of CAYNIW010000001.1, forward strand.
GGCCTCTCGGTGTTCAGGGCAGAATGAAAAGGGAAGTGTTCAACGAAATGGGAGATGTCTATGAGCAAATGGAGAATTTCAAAAAATCTTTAAGGCTCAGAAGGCGTTGTTTATACTTAGTAGAAAAAGAGGGGGCTGAAAAATCAGTTGAATTTGAAGCGTTGAACAGCATAGGCTCCACCCTAATAAACCTTGGCGAACTTAAAGAAGCCCTCAAATATCTCGACAAAGCCGCCGGGATGGCAAAAGAATCAGGGGAAATTCAGGAGCACAGAAGAGCCTCTGTCCTGAACAACATCGGTGTCGCTTATTACTATCTCGGAGAATATGAAAAATCGGCATTTTTTAATTTCGGAGCGCTTGATGTGTTCAAGAAAATTTACGGGCATAATAACATCGAAGTCGCTTTTCTCATGAGCAATATTGGCGGCCTTCTGAATAAAATGAGGAAATACGAGGAGGCGAGAAAATATCTGATAAGAGCGGCGGATGTTTACAGAAAAAACGGCATGAGCTTGCATTCAGATGCCATAAGAGTTTATGTGAATCTCGGTTACAACCATTTTTCGAGGAAAAACTACAGACGCGCCGTGGATTGCTACCGCAGAGTGATAGAGCTTTCAAAAACCGGCGATGCAGGAGAAAACACGGATGTCGCCGTATCTTACAACTTTCTCGGAAAAATTGAAACAGAGAAGAAAAAGTATGACAGTGCGCTTGAGAATTTCCAAAGATCCCTGAGAATATTTAATAATACCTGCGGAAAAGAGAGCATCTACACCGCTTATGTTTACGGATCAATGGCGAAGGTCTATTTTTATTTATCCGAAAAAGATAAATCGTTAAAACTGTATAAGCGTTCTTATGACCTGTTCAGAAAAACTTTCGGAGATGAAAATGAAGACTCCGTTTTTGCGGCTGTATCCTATGCGGAAGCTCTCGCCAAGTCAGGGCAGAAAGATTCTGCAGAGAAAGTTTTTGAAAGTATCAATAAGAATGAAATTTCCGACCCCGAGCTTGAGGAAAAAATCCAAAATCTTTCAAGAACGCTTTTACATAAGTGAAAATTTAAGTAAAAAAAGGAGGCGGTAAACCGCCCCCTTTTTTTATTCGAGAATTCCGAATTTTTCCGTTGCGACAAAGGAAGGGGATGAAACACGCAGAAAATACCCTCCGGCAGGGAGAGAACCGGCGTCTATTGAAATCTTGTTTTCTCCTTTTATAGCCTGAATTATTCCCATATCGAGAACCGTTCTGCCCCCGAGGTCGAATACGCTCACTTCAACCGGCTCTTCGCGGCAGACAGTTACATAAGCAGAAAAAACGCCGGTAAAAAATCTTCCTGGTATGTATAAGGGGTTTGATGTATTTACAGTGACAGGCTGTTCTTCTACGGAAAGACTCAGGCTGTCATAGATCTGAGTCATTCTCGTCGCGGCGGCGGTCAGTTCGCTCTCGTCATATCCGGCGACGACACCGTAGATGACGGTCAAAGTCTCTTCTGTCCCGAGGGTGTAGGGTCCGCAGTTGATCATTATCTTGTAATCGTTTGGAGCCGTCGGCCAGGAAGATGAGATGCTGATATCCTTCAGAGCTGAATAATAGGCGTCGTCGTCACCGGGCGTAGTCGCGTAATTAAACCAGTGTGCGCCCTGGGGGCCGGAAGGCTGGAGAAAGCGAATTCCGACTTTCTGATTATACGCTCCGGCATCTGACATGTAGCAGAGTTTGACAGATTGAATATAACCCGCCGAATCATCCATGTAGCTTGTAGTTGGGATGTCGAAGTCATACCAAAAACCCGTATAGACGCTGTCATAAGATAGGTTAGAGGTGTTAATAAATTTATTGACGAAAATTATGAAATCTCCGTTAATGTCCTGAGACCATGAAAAACCTGTTCTTTCGAGGCAAATCTGGGTCCCGTGATAAACATCAGTCATTCTGTAAAAGCTTTTGTAGAGAGAGTCGTCAACCCAAGCCCACGAACTGTGGGACACTGACCATTCGGTCAGCCCTCCTCAACACAGCTGAGTGGCGACTACTACAGGATAAGTTCCGTTATGAAATCCTATCGCCTGACAGCCTTGAAAGAGAGTGCTGATTCCCGTTCCGCCGGGAAACTGCATAGAAGGGCCTGAAGCGCTTCCGACATCACCGCCGGACAGGTCAAGAGCTGTCCAGAGATTGTTGTTGTCATGAACAGATCTTTCAAGAAAAGGAGCGCTCAAGTCTCCTTGATTCGAAAAATCACCTTCGTTCAAGACAGCGAGAAGAAGGACAAAAAGTAAAGACATAAAACCTCCTGTAACTGATTGGTAAAATGTTATTTTCCATGAGCCGAGAAGTCAAGGACAGTAAAGAGAGTTTAATTAGCTGTTGACAAAAAGTCCGAAGTAGATGAATAATTTTCTGGTCTGGAGAGGAAGGATCTGGTGGTCCAGCTGGTCTTCAAAACCAGTAGCGGCCGGATAAAACCGTCCGTGGCAGGTTCGATTCCTGCCCTCTCTGTTTTTTTAACCTGAAACGGGCGGTGTCTGATAAAAAAAAACTCGACTGCCAGAAGAATTATTCCGAGCGTCGAAAAACTACTCGGAACGGATTTTTTCGTTGAGATGACGCTAAAATACGGCAGAGAAGCCGTTCTTTACTCCCTCAGAAGAGCCGTTGAGGATGTAAAAAAAAACTGTGCTGTATTTTCTGAAAAAGAAATTTCAGATAAAATTCAGTCTCTTTCCGCTCAAGAGCTTGAAAAAATCTTCGGTTCAAAGCTGAAGAGAGTAGTAAACGCGACAGGAGTTATCGTCCACACCAACCTCGGAAGAGCGCCTCTGGGTGAAGAAATCCTAAAAGAGATTTCAGAAGTTTGTTCCGGGTATTGCGATCTCGAGTTCGACCTTTCCAAGGGCAAAAGAGGAAAAAGACTCGACTGCGTCGAGGACACGCTGAAATATCTCACGGGCGCGCAGTCCGTCGCCGTCGTCAACAACAATGCCGCCGCTTTGATGCTCGTGCTCGGAGTGTTCGCGAAAAAAAAAGAAGTAATAGTCTCCAGAGGCGAACTCGTCGAAATAGGCGGATCTTTCAGAATTCCGGAAATATTGAAAGCTTCCGGCGCAAAAATGGTCGAAGTCGGCACGACCAACAGGACGCGGATATCAGACTATGCGGATGCAGTAGGTGAAAAAACGGCAATGTTTCTCAAAGTCCACAAATCCAATTATGTTATAAAAGGATTTACGGAAGAGACTTCGCTTTCGAGCCTCATAAAACTTTCCGCCGAAATGAAAATCCCTCTTCTATACGATCTCGGCTCCGGATGCGTTGACAGCGCTGCAGGATTAAATCTGTCCGGAGAACCGGATATAAAAAGCGCGGTAAAATCCGGCGCCCATTTCGTGACTTTCAGCGGAGACAAACTTTTCGGAGGCCCTCAGGCGGGGATAATATGCGGCGGGAGAGAAGATATGGAAAAACTCAAAAAAGCCCCCATGATGAGAGCTTTTAGGGTAGGAAAACTGACTTTGGCGGCACTCGGCTCTGTGGCAGTCAGGCATGCTTTGAACTCCTCCCAAACCGCGCCGGTCGTCAGAATGATCCTTTCAACTGAAAAAGACATAAGACTCAGGGCGGAAAAACTCGTGGAACTTCTGAAAGAGAGAGGATTTAACGCAAATCTGGAAAAGAGCACAGCGCAAAGCGGCGGCGGGTCTCTGACCGACTTAATGATTGACAGCTACTGCGCGGCTCTCGACTTTCGAGGCAGAGAGAACAAAAAAACCGCGGAAAAGATATATTTCGGACTGATGCGCGAAAAAATACCTATTGTCTCCGTCCTAAGAAAGGGAAATCTCGTCTTTGACGCCATGACAATAGACCAAAGGGACTTGTGTTACATTGCGGATTCTGTCTTAAAAGTTTCTGAAACCGTAAAGAGAGGAAAACCTTGAAGCATTTTGTCATGGGAACCGCCGGTCATATAGACCACGGAAAGACAATGCTCGTCAGGGCTCTCACGGGTATTGACTGCGACACCCACGCCGAAGAGAAGAAAAGAGGCATTACGATTCATCTCGGATTCGCTCATCTCAAGCTTCCATCGGGGGACAGCATCGGAATAGTTGACATGCCCGGGCACAAAGATTTCATTCACACAATGGTCTCGGGAGCGAGCGGAATAGACATCGCTCTTCTTGTCATATCGGCAGACAGCGGCATTATGCCTCAGACAAAAGAACACCTTTGGATAATGCAGACCCTCGGCGTTTCAAAAGGACTCGTCGCGATGACGAAAATTGATGCAGTGGACGCTGAAACAGCGGAAATAGCCGAAGAGGACATAAGATCCTTCACGAAAAACACCTTTCTCGACAAAAAACCGCTTGTGAGGGTTTCTTCAGTGACCGGACAGGGCATAGAAGAGCTTAAAAATGAGATTATTAAACTGGTTGAAGAATCCCCGCAGAAGAAATCCGAAGGCATATTCAGAATGTATCCCGATAGGATTTTCAGCATACCGGGTTTCGGGAGCGTATTGACAGGTTCGGTAATTGAGGGAAGAGCAGGAAAAGATTCCAGAATTTATGTCATTCCCGGAGGAGGAAAGGAATACAGGATTAGAAGAATGGAAAGACACGGAGAGGAGACCGAAGAGATCTTATCAGGCGACAGGGCTTCGATAAATCTCGCTGGTTTCGACAGAAAAGATTTTTTCAGGGGCAGTCTTCTCTCGGACAGAAAACTTTCAGAGACAATGATGCTGGACGCGAGAATTACAGTCTTTAGGGAAAGCAGGAAACTCTCTTTATGGTCTAACGTAATCTTCCTTCTCGGGACACATGAACAGCAGTCGAGACTTCACGTCCTCAGCGCCAAGGCGTTGAACCCCGGCGACAAGGGTGACGCCCAGATACATCTCTTCCGGCCTGTCTCGGCGAGATACGGAGACAGATTCGTCTTGAGAAACTCATCAGACGACTGCACTCTCGGAGGAGGTTATATTTTAGATGTCGCTCCTCTCCACCACAGACGGAGGACGCCCCGCATTATCGGAAAACTGTCTAAGATAGCTGAAGGTGGATTACCCGCCGCCGTTGAGGAAGAAATCATAAAAAGAAGCGGAGCCGAAAAACTTTCCGAATTGTCCCGATCCATGAACATCCACGAGAACATCCTTCTCAGTATAGGGAGTGAGTCGAAAGCCGTCTCTTTTCTTCCCTTCAAAAACGACTATATTGCCGTGAGAAGGGAAGAAGAGGTTTCTCTGAGAAAGAGACTGCCTTCCCTGATAAGCGCTTTCGTTGAAAAAAATCCTCTTCTGAACAGAGGACCGAGCCTCGAGGAGATTAAGAATTCCGCTTATGCGAATAAAAGCAGAGCTTTTTCCGATCTCATAGGCGTCATACTCGAAGAGATGAGAGAAAAAGGAGAAATACAAAAAAGGGGCGAAAACTGGTTTTTCGCCGGTAAAAGCGCATATCTCGACCAAAAACTTCTCAAGCAGGTCGAAATCATGGATAAATTTTTGGAGAGTTTCGGTTTGAAAGTCCCGAAATATGAAGAGATCTCACAACATGCGGCAAATTCGAAAATAAGCGAAAAAGAGCTGAAACTTGTCCTCAACTATTTGGTTAAGACAAAAAAAGTATACAGAATAGAAGAAGAATATCTTTCGGCGGCGACTGTTGAAAAAGCCAGGGGAATTCTCAGAGAAAAACTCAAAGGGGACAAAGACGGTGTTACAGTAGCCCAGTTCAGAGACATGATCGAGGCGAACAGAAAACTTTGCCTTTTGCTTTTCGCCCTGTTTGACCTCGAAGGCTTCACTGTCCGTCAAGGCGATCTTCGGTTTCTCAAAAAAAAAGTTTAATCAGATATTCCTGAGATACTCATCGATATCGGCTGCTGCCTCTTTGGCGGCTCCCATGGCGAGAATTACTGTCGCCGAACCGGTCACAATGTCTCCGCCTGCCCAAACACCTTCAAGAGATGTCTTTCCTGTAGATGGGTCAACTTCGATGTATCCCCACTTGTTTCTTTTCATTTCCTGAGTTCCCTGAAACAAGACTTCATTGGGGCCTGTGCCTATGGCTATGACGACCATGTCACATCCGATTTCATACTCTGAACCTTGCATTGGCTCAGGTTTTCTTCTTCCGGAATCATCGGGTTCACCGAGTTTCATCTTAATGCATGTTATAGAGCTGACATTCCCTCGTTTGTCCTGATTTATTGATACGGGATTTGTCAGAATGTGAAATTCGATTCCCTCGTGTTCGGCGTGGACAACCTCTTCTTTTCTCGCCGGCATTTCGTCTCTTGAACGCCTGTAGACAAGAGACACCTTTTCCGTTCCGGGTGACCTGAGCGCGGTTCTGGCGCAGTCCATGGCCACATTTCCGCCGCCGACGACAGCCACTCTTCTTCCTCTCGGGTTGGGAGTGTCGTAGCGAGGAAACATGTAAGCTTTCATCAGATTCATTCTCGTCAGGTATTCATTCGCTGAAAAAACTCCGGGAGCGTTTTCCCCGGGTATTCCCATGAATTTGGGAAGACCTGCGCCTGTGGCGATATAGACGGCGTTGAAACCGAGTTCCTGGAAAAGTTCTTTTACGGTGTATATTTTTCCTATGACATGATTTGTCTTGAATACGACTCCGAGTTTTTTCAGATAGTCAATTTCCTGACGGACTATTTCCTTTGGGAGCCTGAATTCGGGAATCCCATAGACGAGAACGCCTCCCAATTCGTGGAGTGCTTCATAGACCACAACGTCATGTCCGCATTTTAACATTTCAGACGCCATTGTGAGTCCCGAAGGTCCGGATCCGATTACCGCTACTTTTTTTCCGGTTCTCGGGCATTTAGGCGGTATGTGAACACCCATAGCCCTTTCGTAATCCGCGACAAATCTTTCGAGATTTCCTATCGCAACAGGTTCTTCACTTCTCCCGAGAATGCATTTTGCCTCGCACTGTATTTCCTGCGGGCACACTCTGCCGCATATAGCGGGAAGTGAATTTGTCTCTTTTATTTTTCTTATCGCGCCTATCATGTCGTTCTCGCGAATACAGCCTATGAATTCCTTTATGTCTATGTTTACCGGGCATCCTTCTATGCATGTGGGTTTCTGGCACTGCATGCATCTGTATGCCTCGAGTGCCGCCTCTTCCATTCTCAGACCGAGAGGGACTTCGTCGAAGTTCTTGATGCGCATATAAGGATCCTGCTCTGTCATTTTCTGTCTTGGTATGCGGATTTTCAGCCATCCTTCGTCTTCTTTTTCAAGGCCGTGCCAAGTGCATCCCTTTTGAGCGCAGATGTAAAAAGGCAGAAGGCGGGAGTAAGCGGAGACGTAAATTTTCGCGATTTTGTGGTCACCGAGTTCGCATTTTCTCGTCTCGACTATAAAAGATTGATTGCAGTAAGGGCAAAAAATATCTTCTGCAGTTGCCCCTTCGGGCATATCAATTGTCAGTTCTACGTCGAAGATATTCAGATAAGGACTGAGCTTCAGTTTGCCTCTATTTCCGGTATATTCTATTCCGACTTCGACGAATTCAGTCTGTTTTTGAGGGTATTTTTTATTTAGACCCCTGTGGCAGTTCGGGCAGTAAGTTTGAAGTTTAGAGCCGTATTTTATGTATTTGAAATCAGTTATACTGTTCATGAACACCGCCTATTTGATGGAAGATAAAAGTGATTCGCGCTCCTGTATAACATACATTCTGAGCCTTTTGTCGAGTTCGTCGAAATCAACTTTGTGGCCGTCGAAATCAGGCCCGTCAACGCAGGCGAATTTTGTCTCTCCTCCGACGGTGCACCTGCAGACTCCGCACATACCGGTTCCGTCGAGCATGATTGGGTTTAATGAGACAAGTATAGGAATATATGGATTTTTGGCGGTCTCGACGCATGCGCGCATCATTGGTGTCGGGCCTATCGCGACTATCTGCTTGACATCTTTTCTCTTTGATATGACATCTTTCAACAGGTCCGTGACGAAACCCCTTGTGCCGTAAGAACCGTCATCGGTGCATACAAGAAGCTGATGGCTTATCAGTCCCATCTCTTTTTCCATGATTATAAGCGATTTTGTCCTCGCTCCTATTATGGATATAATTTCATTGCCCATTTCGTAGAGCGCTTTTGTGAGATGGTGAAGAATTGCTATACCAGTCCCCCCGCCGACGCAGACGACCGTTCCAAAATTTTCAAGATGGGTGGGCTTTCCCAGAGGCCCTACAACATCTTTTATGTTTTCGCCGATTCCGAGGTTCCGGAGGATAGCCGTTGTCTTGCCGATTACCTGAAATATAAGGGTTATTGTCCCCTCTTCCGTATTTTTATCCGCCACAGTGAGCGGAATTCTCTCTCCTTCGTTAGTTGCCTTGACTATGACAAACTGTCCGGGTAGGACTTTTCTTGCAATTTCCGGCGCCTTGACCGTGAAATGGCAGATAGTGTTTTCAGCTATTAGAGTTTTTTCAATGACCGGATACACCTTATCCTCCTACCATTCAAGACTGTCTTCGAGTTCTATCAATGCGAGGTCCTCATCGCTGACGCCGTGCCAGTGACAGTTTTTTCTCGCGCAGAAAATGAAATCGACGAGTTTGGTCATAGCGGACACCTTGAAGGAGGCGGTTTTGGCTTCGCATTTTTTGCACTGGTTGCCCTGCATAATCAAAGTGTGTCCGCAGTGTGGGCACTTGAGGTCTGCCACTTCTTCGTTGTCGGGCAATTCGATTGTGGATTTGTGTGAAAAAGAATTCAGATGGGGGTCGAGAAACAAGAAGCCTTCCGTGCCGTCTATTCCTATGACGAGAAGTTTTACGGTGTTTTTCTCGTTGAGAGATCTTTCGCAAAACGGGCAATAGCAGTAAAGATAAGCTCCGGAAGAGATGATTTCTTTTTCAGGAGCCTGTTTGATGTTTTCTACCGTTATCTCGGCGTCTCCTGCCCAGCCGTATTTGTCTTCGAACATTTTCGCGGCGTGTTCTATCTCTTTGAATTCTATGGAATGGTTTTTACAGCCTCTTCTCGTGCAGAAATTCACGAGACCGCCCTGATCGAGAGCCACTGAGCACAAAAGAGCGCCGCAGGAAGAGCAGGGGATATCCTCCGCGAGGTTCTCTCCGCAATGGGGACAGAAAAAATCCGCGGTCTTTCCATGCGCCATTTCGACGCCTATTTCATGGGTGTAGTCTCCGTAAACAGAACTTAGCCTGACCCACGATTTTTGCCCTTCGTATTCTATTTTGAAAAACACGCTCGGTTCTCCGCTGATTTTGTGTTCCTTGTCCATCAGGGAATTCCCGCATTTGGGGCATTTGACTGAGAGATTTATATCAGCAGGCATAATTCCTCCCTTAATGTGTGATGTATTTATATGCCAATGGAACTCTATCAGGGGATAACCCGTGATAAAACACAGGTCCGTAATTATTTTTATTTTTCATATAGATGATATCCAGAAAAAGTAAAACATTTAATAGGGATATTTTCAACAGAAAAATGGATCATTTAAAGCGAGATCCAGGCGAAAATCTTCTGAAAAGAAAAGAGACGGCGGGAATGAGCAATATCCAGAAAATACAGAAAAGAGAAAGGATCAGAGAAGAAGGGGAGGTCTTTTCAAGGAGAGGCAGATTGAAAATGAAAAGGTCGCTGAGGTAATGCGCTGTAATAACCGTCAAAAGGTCGGTTTTGAGATAGACAATGGACCAGAAAATTCCAATACATGTCATCAACAAAGCTCTGCCCCAAAACGGATCGAAAGGGGGCAGAAAATCGAGGGCGGAATGGGTCAATCCATAGACGACGGAAGCCGCGATAACTGCGACGGGCATACTGCGGAATATTTTTTTTGTCATCATGGTCCCGAAGTGCCTGTAGCCGACTTCTTCTATAACGGCAATAAGGAGAAAATAGAGGGCGGAAGAAACGGCGGGGAGCCGGGAATTGAGTATGTAAAGATAGAATCCCCGGGGCTGAATGAAAAAAGAATAGGGATGCGAGTTTTTGAACAAAAGACACAGCCCGGCGAAAATCCCACCGCCTATCATGCCGACAAGTACTCCCGTTGCTATGGATATGCCCGTTTCCCGGGAAAATATTTTTTTCCCGAAAAGATTCTGGAATGTTTTTTCTCTGTTGTTTTTTTCCGACAAGGCGAAAGCGTAACCCGCGAACAATAAAGACACGAAAAGGGCGAGTATCTGTATCTCTCCTATCACTTTGAATATCACCCATCTGATATAAAAGAGAGTTTTAGGCCAGAGAGGGTTCCATGAGGCGAACATCAGAGGCGTTTCAAGAAGGATTGTCCCGAACCAGCAAAGGGATACGAGAATGATGGCGCGGGAATACAAAGCGACGAAATCCGGAGTTTTGCTAATCTTTCTTATGAGATAGACAAAGGCGAATATTCCTCCGGCGCTCATGAAAAGGTATCCGGCGACGGTCAAAGCTTCTTTTCTGCTTTGCTCGGTTCTGAGAGAATCTGAAAAAGAAGAGGGAACGAAAATATTTTTTCCAAATCCTGCGGGGTCATTGCCGGCGATCGAAAAAAAGGCGATTTCACGCATGCCGCCTGATGAAGAGATATCTCTTTCAAACAAGACTTCATGGTCGGTCCTGTTCACGCGGAATGTCCTGCTGATTCCGATGAGCTTCCAGCTGTTTTCAGGCAAAAAATTACGGGCGATTTCAAGAGCTTTTTGCTCTCCGATTGTGTCTCCGGGAAAATCTTCATGAATGAAGCGTTTCCATCCTATTACTCCCGAATCCGGATGACAGGATACGACAAAATATTCGCTTTGTCCCTTTTTCTTAAAATACAGATCGTAATAGTATATCTTAAAACCGCCGCGGATCAGTTTCTGAGCTCCGTCAGAGCCGAGACTGTTCTCAGCGTAAAAAAGCGCGTTTTCGTCGCATTTTAGAATAGTTCCGCATTCGTATGAACTCAGATCACAGCCCGTTGAGAGCATAAAAGACCGGGCGGTATCTTCCATTTCCGGAGAAGGAATTTCAAAATCGGCCATCGGGAAAAAAAGAGGCATGCTCCTGATAAAAAACCACATTGAAAAAACAGCACAAGATACTAAAAAAGGCGTTTTAAGCAGGTTAAAAAGACGCTTTTTCATTCTCTAAAATCCGAAAAGAAGAAGTATATATCTCCAGCGGTTTTTTTTTAAGGGGATGAATCCAGAGTGGATTAATCTCAAGGAGAGCCGCCGCGGTCGCGGGCCTTTCGTCGAAACGGGGATGAGGCAGAATCAGATTTTCGTCAGCGTAAACCCAGCCTCCGTAATCTATGATGTCTATGTCAATTATTCTGGGAGCCCATCGCCTGCTTTTCTTTCTGCCGATTTTGTTTTCAATTTCCTTGAGGATTGAAAGAAGAGAATGCGGCAAAAGGGCGGTTCGTATCATCGCTACACAAGTCAGTATGGGAGGGCCGTCGGCTCCTATGAAATCTTCTTCGTAAACAGAAGATACCGATTCGGTGATTGTGAAAGGAGAAAGTTTGAGGGCTGAAAAAGCGAGCCGGAGATTAAAAATTCTCCACCCGTCGTTTGAGCCTATGCTCAGAAAAGCTTTTTCGCAACAAAAGGGCATAGGCTCAAATGATAGCACAAACGGAGCGCAAGGTCATCTTGATGCCGGTAAATTCATCTCTCGATATATATCCTCACTGTGTCGCCGTCTGCAGAAACTACGTTGACAAGGTCTTCATCGAGTTCTTCCATGGTTTCGTCAATGTTCGAAAGAAGTTCTCTTAGGTTTATGCCTTCCTCTTCGAGATCCTCAGCGACGTTTTTCGGAATCATTTTGTCTATGGCTTTTACGAGTTTCAGGGGAACGGATATTTTCACGTTGTCTCCGTCGGAAGAAACGACATCTATCTTTATTTTTCCCTTGGCGTTTCCTGTCGGCGGGAAGGGCGGTTTGGGAGGTTTAGGCATCTGAGGAGATGCGGTAGATTTTACATCGTTGACTGCGTTGAGAAGCTTTTCCGCCTCTTCAGCGGTTATCTTGCCCTCATTTAGCATCTCGAGAATTTTTGCTTTTTCATTCATTTTATCCTCCTATATTTTTATGTCTAAATCGACGTTTTTTCTCGACAGAACGGAAAGATTTATGTCGTCCGTCAAGCTGAGAAGAGGCGCTTTTTTTGCAAAGAGAAAAATATCCGCCGCGGCAATTAAAAGAGGCTTAAAAACAGAATATCTGACTACCACCTGTTCTGATTTTATGAATATGTGAGAATCGAAAAACCTCGCGCCGGGCGCTATTTCGAAATTCAGAAGAAGATATTCCAAAAGGCTCGACGCGAGATAAATCTGCGTTAAAATGAGCAGAATTGTGCTGAACCTAAGAGAGGCCGTGAAAAGAATCAGGAAAAGAACCGCCACGACTGAGCTGACTATTATCCTCGCGGGGATGCTGATTTTAATTATGACTCCTTTAAGGGCAGCGTATAGAATAAGGCAAGGAATAAAATAAAGAGCCGTGAGCATTATTATTTCCTGATGGCTTTGATGAGTTTTTCAGCGGAGTCTGCGTCGAGTTTTCCCTGCGAAACCATTTCGAGTATTTTTTCAATGTTTGCCGAGTCTTCGTCAATTCGAACTTCTTTGTGTCTGCCGGCGTGAACGCCGTCGAACCTGGAGAACATCTTCTTGAATTTAGGGAGGTGAAACGCGTGCATGTCGGCGAATTTCTCTGATAGTTTTTGAACCCGTATTTTTTCGGGGGGGTATTCTCCGTCTATTGTCACCTCGCCGCTTAGAGATTTGACGAGCAGTTCCGAATCACCAGAGAATTCTTTTAAGTTCAAAAAAGTGTCGCCTGAGAGAGTTTTAATTTCTGAGTTTTTACAAAGGTTGAAAGAGCCCGTGATTCGGACATCTCCGGAATAACTCTTAAGTTCTATGGACTCCAGAGAAGCATCTTCAATCTCAATATCTCCGCTGTAAATCTGGGCAATGATATTTCCTGAAAATTTAACGCAAGTAAGATCTCCGCTGTATATCTTGAACTCTGAATCTCCTTTGGTCACTCCTCCGAGGACAGCATCTCCGCTGTAGACGAGCATTTTTCCTGAGAAATTCATGTCCTTGGTCTCTACGTCGCCTCCGTATGAAATTACTGATCCTTTTGAACTGATGTCCATAGGGAGTTTTAAGGTAACTTTCTCTATGTCGTCGGATTCAGGTGCGAAATTTTTCATCCAGGATTTGGTCTTCTTCTCTCTCAAAGTCAAAATGCCATCCTCGAGTTTTACTTGAAATCTTTCTTCCGCCGCATTTCTGCGCGTCTCCTCAAAAAGAACCTCGACATCTTCTCTCTCCTCGAAAACCATTTCGAGGTTGCTGTTTCTGAGGTTAACGTCAAGAGACAGGTTTTTGTCGCTAATTGGAAAGTTCATTTTTACCCCTTTCACCATAAAAAAATTTGGTTTCCGGTAAAGAATACAGGCCCGTCAGAAGTCTTCACCAAATGTGTTTTGGAAAAGATTGAATTCCTTGATTTTCTCGTTTTCATTTGTATTTCTCCTTTCATTTTGATTTCTGTATGAGTTCCATCGCCTGTTCGTATGAAATCTTTCCGTCTTTTAACAGGTCGAGAACTCCTCCAACATCCGTTTTTTCACTTTCCCCGTAGTCTTCACTGACTCCGAGGGCGGTTTTTGCTTCCCTTAAAAGATTTTTGACTTTCGGATAGGAACAGTTGAGTATTTTTTCGACTTTTTTTATGTTTCCTTCCGTGAAGACAAAAACTTTAATAAAGTTCAGCGTCTCTTCCGACAGCGAAGGCATTGAGAAAAATCCCAAGTTGCCGCTCAGCTTTATCCCGCATTTCGTGCATTCTACTTCTGTTATCTTCATTTCTTCTCTGCAGAATGGGCATTTGTTGTTCATCTGACCTCCTTTTGAAAATAAATATATCAAATATTTTAATATTGTCAAGTAAAATTATTAATTATTTTAATATTTATTAAATTTTATATTAATATAATAAATATATCTATATTATTGAGGGGTTATAAATAGCTTAACCCATGAATGAGGGGGGGGTCTTAGAAATTCTTAAAAGCTTGGGAAAGAGCTTTTTTCAACTCATCGAATCGAAAAGGTTTTGATAGTCTTGATTTGAAACCGTAAAGTTCAAAAGACGACATTACAGGGTCTGTGGCGTATCCGCTCATTACTATTATTCTCGCGTCCCTGTCCTTTTTAAGGATTTGCACGGCGACTTCTTTTCCTCCTATACTGCCTGGTATGGTGAGATCCGATATCACTAAGTCGAATCTGTCCCCGGCGTCAAATCTCTCTATGTATTTTGTGACGGCTTCTCTCCCGTCCCCGATAGAGGTGACTTCATGTCCTAAGATACTCAACATCGCATCAATTATGTCGCGGAGAAATTCATCATCGTCGAGGACGAGGATTTTTAATGTTTTTCGGGGGAGTCGGTCTTCATCTTTCTCTTTCTTGTTTTCAAAGTCGCTTGCCACAGCCGGAAGCGTAAAATATACGCAGGTTCCGGAACCTTTAATTGATTCAGCTGAAATCGTTCCGCTGTGTTTTCTTATGATTGAATGCGAAATAGTTAAACCCAAACCGCTGCCCTGTTTTTTTGTTGTAAAGTAAGGGTCGAATATTTTTTCGAGGTTTTCTTTTGAAATACCTATGCCTTCGTCTTTTATTGTCACCATGACCTCTCTGCCTTTTTCCGAGTCTCTATTTACAGCAGAGATAGAAATAGTTCCTCCTCGAGGCATTGACTGCTGAGCGTTTATGACAATGTTGCTGACGACCTGGCTTATCTGTCCTTTGTCGGCTTCGACTTTCCAGAGGTCTTTTTGAATTTCAGATAAGAGTTTCACATTACTGCCGCTTAGAGAGAACTCGGCTGTCTCAAGTATGAGTTCTCCGAGAGAAATAATCTCCTTTATTGGTTCTCCGCCCTTTGAAAAAGTAAGGAGCTGGTTTGTGAGGTTTTTGGCGTTTTCCATGGCTTGCGACGCGGTTTCGAGGAATAGATATGATTTCTCTTCTTTCGGAGTGAGCATTTTCGCGATTTCTATATTTCCGAAAAGTCCCGAAAGAAGGTTATTGAAATCGTGAGCTATGCCGCCTGCTAAAAGGCCTACAGATTCCATTTTCTTGAGTTTCAGCCTTTCGTCTTCAGATCTTCTTATTTCTGTCAGATCTATTATTATGCCCCGGATTCTTACCTGCGGCTCTTCCCCTGTGACGAAACTGCCGTGAAAAAGAGCCGGGAAAATTTCCGAATTTTTTTTAATCCCTCTGTATTCAGCCGCGCCGGTTTCCCTTGTCAGCATGCGGTCTGCGAATTCCTCTTTAACCTTTTCTCTTTCATCCGGAGCGACGAGATCAAAAGCGGAAAGTCCGCCTTCTATATCCTGCGGGTTGTAGCCGAAGAGTTCGAAAAATTTCTTGTTCGCGTATGTGAGAAATCCGTTTCCGTCGAGTTCTATGACTGCCTCAGGGAGCATTTGGGTTATCTGCCTGAAGCGGGTTTCGCTTGATATCAGCCTTCTTTCGATTTTATTTCTGTCAAAAAATTCAAAAAAAGTCTCAGACAAAAATTTAAGAAATTTCTTGTCCTCTTCACTCCAAGGACCTGAGCGGACATTTCTGAGGAGTCCCATTATCCCTGAAAGAACTCCGGAAATAGAAGACGGAATCAGAAGAAGATAAGAATTCTCTTGTGCCAGAGAAGCTATGCTCGAGGACGGATAATAATTGGAATTTGCAAAAGAAGGGGGAACGACGACGCTTTCGGATTTATCAAGCCCAGCGAGAAAGACCGGGTCTTCCTTCAGAAGATAAATGGTATCTGCTGATTCGGTTTTTCCGGCTGAATATTTATATCTCGCAAAAGCTGTTTTTGCCGTCCCTGATTTTTCTTCGCATTCAAAAAGAAAAACGCCTTCTGCACCGGTGAAATTAAGGATATGGTCCAGCGATTTTGTCACTGTCTGGACCGAACTTGCGGCGTCCGCAGCGGCGAGTTTTGATGTTATCTCTGAAACGAGGCTTTCAAATTCAATTCTGTGCTTGAGGTCTTTTTCTGTTTTTTCACGGATAATTATCTCTTTACGCAGGTCTTCAATTTTTTTGCCCAGCCTGTCTATTGTGTCGTTGTAGTTTTTCCATGTGTTTTTGAGGTTTTCCTTTTCCCTTTCTATTTCAAGTTTCAGGTAGGCGTTCTCTTCAGAGAGTTCTCTTGTCCCCGCAGAGAGTTTTAGAAACGTCTCTGCGTATAGTCTTGCAGAAGTTATATTCTCTTTTGAAATCTTCAGGTGCCATAGATTAGCTCCGATATGCTCAAGAGAAATGTTTTCACAGCAGGTGATTACCAGGCCCGAGACTCTGTTTTTGTTAGGTCCGCATTTGGTTAAAAAGTCACTTAGATTGTCGGAGTAAACCGCAATGTCGTTTCCGAGCAGTTCTTTTTTGGATAATGAGGAAATCTGAAAACCTTGCGGGGGGGAACGGGAAAGACTTAAAAAAGCTTTTTCCAATTCAGTCTCCGAGAAGTAGAAGAAAGAAAGTCATGTTGTGAAAAAGAGGTTTGGAATACCCCTTTTTGTTTTTAACGCTGCCGAATTCACCGAAGGAAGGAAAACCAGCGAGTCCTTCTATGGAAGGGCAATTCTCCGTGATTTTTTGAACTTCGCTGATGATGTCATTGGCTAAAACTTTTTTTCTGCCGGCACAGCTCACTATAAGAGCCGCAGTAGGTTCGAAATCAAGACTTTTCAGAGATTGTGCTATATCCGAAATGTCTTTGAGAATATTCTCCGGAGACGCGAGGCAGACTTGGACTGAAGAACCTTCGTTCACGGCGCTGAAAAGGTTGACTTCTCTGCCCACGGATCCCTCATCAGGAAGTAGAAGAGACCTTATCTGGTGTCCCTGATGCTCGTCTTCTTCAGTGACTTTGAACGTAATAATGCCCTGATCCACGAGATCTATAGGTTTGCCTAGTTCTCTCTCGACGAAATCCATGGCGGGGATCGCGCCTATTTCAAGTATCCTGGTCCCATCCGTATGTGTCACTGTGTCTTTTATCCCTACGGGATGAAGTTCGTGAGCCGTTTTAATATCGAAGCGGAATGTGCCGTTTATGGCGAGCGCAACAATGCCGTCGTCGAAGACTTCCCTGCCGGCATAGACGAAAGAGCTTTTGAAAGAATTGTCATCGCCCGCAAGACCTCCTATCAGAGGCCCTTTTACGGATTCGGAAAGAGCTTTGACTGTTTTCTGCGCGTCCGATTTGAATACGGAAGCTATGTAATAAAGAAGAGGTTTGGAGGGATCGCATTTTTCGTTGAGTTCTTCAATGCATTTTTTTGCCGCTTTATATGGATCTTTTACAGCATCTTTTTGGCTTGTCAGAAACCAGTTTATCTTTCGGTTTGAATTTATAGCAAGAGCGGATATTCCCGCGTTGGCTATGTTTTGTTTTTCGTAAAACCCTTCACCTGTGTTGCCGAGGATCAGAAGGTTTGGATTTTGGATTACATCGTCAAACGCCTCGGCAGTTTCAGGAGACCCTCCATAGTGAATGGTCGGAAACAGAAAAACAATTTCGGGATCTATCTCGGCGAATTTCTCCGCTATTTGGATTCCGGCTTTGTATGGATCGGGGTTGAGTGAAAAATGTGAAAGTGCTTTCATAGAGCCCCCTTTTCATTTTCAAGTATATTTTACCCCTTTTAATCCTTTGCATAAAGATAATATTTTTTGTCACAGCGCGTTTGGAAAAGAGTCTAATAATTATAACGAAAGGAGTTTTTATGCTTTTTAGTTCCGCGCTGTTTTTCGCATTTGCTCTAAAAGGCGCCACGCTCAACGTGCCGCTGGATTACACGACGATACAGAGCGCGATAGACGCTTCTGTTGACTTCGACACAGTTCTTGTGGATAACGGAAAATACTACGAGAACATAAGGTTTTTCGGGAAAAAAATAACCGTCGCGAGCCGTTTTTTGATAAGCGGTGACAAAGTTGATATTCTGGGCACGATAATTGACGGCAGTATGCCTCTTTATCCCGATACTGCCAGCTGTGTCAGGTTCATAGACCATGAGGATACGAATTCTGTCCTATGCGGTTTCACTCTTACAGGAGGTAGGGGAACAATATGGCCTGATGTTCACAACGCAAACCTCTTATACAGAGAAGGGGGAGGTATATTTATAGATTCCGGATCCCCCGTCATAAGAGCAAACCTGATAGTAGGAAACAAGGCAAATACGTCAGCCGGACTTCAGAGCGCCGGTGGAGGAGGGATAAGAATTGCGGACGCAAGCCCGAGGATAATCGGCAATGTAATACTTCTAAATAAAGGCAGATACGGAGGAGGAATTTCGGAATATCACTCAAAAAGCGTTGTTAAAAACAATCTTATCATGCTCAACGGAGACGGAGAAGATTTCGGAGGGGGAGGCGTCTGGATTTGGGGGGCGGCAGGGGATACGACTTTACTCCTGAACAACACTATAGTTGGGAATACATCTTTTCAACGCGGAGGCGGTTTAATGGTCCGCTACAGCGTTGCAGAGGTTCGAAACTGCATATTTTGGGAAAACATTTCATACTCAGGAGGAAATCCTCAGATATATTTTAGCTCCGGCGGCAGGGTTTTGGTTGAATACAGCTGTATTGAAGGCGGCTATACGGGAAATGGCAACATTTCGGAAAGTCCGTGTTTTTCCGACACAAACAAGCACTTATCACCATCATCCCCCTGTGTAGATTCAGGAGATCCGCTTGCTCCGGGAGACCCTG
This sequence comes from uncultured Desulfuromonadaceae bacterium, assembly GCA_964397545.1. Taxonomy (GTDB): domain Bacteria; phylum SDB-A; class SDB-A; order SDB-A; family SDB-A; genus JAFGIG01. The sequence goes on from CAYNIW010000001.1 coordinate 306,502, forward strand.
AAGATCCGTCCAATCCGGGGCAGGCGCTCTTTCCTTCGATGGGCCTTTTGAGAGCTGACATCGGAGCTTACGGTGGAAGCGAGAGGGTGGATTTGCCTGATGTAACAGCCTATGTCGGAGTCGAGGAGCCGCCTTATGATGAAACAACCGGAACCAAGACAATAAACTCTATTATCGCAACCGGAGGTAGAATAAGGTTTAGACTGACAGTGCCCGAAAGGTGTTTTGTCTCAGTTAAAATCTACGCTTTGGACGGCTCTCTCAAAGAGATTCTCTGCGGGAGAATCTTTGACGCCGGAGACCATCACTTTTATCTGGACTCCGGCAGTTACAATTCGGGTGTCTATTTTCTGGCGGCGGAAACACAAAGAATGGTAGTATTGAACAAACTTGTAATAGTTCGATGAAATACGAAAAAAAGAAAATAGCATGATTTCGCAAACAACTGAAGATTTTTCTCTTGTCGAGGACTCACTAAACGGAAAAAAGGAAGCCCTTGAGAAGTTAATCCGCAAATACCAGTCATACGTATTTAATATTTCCTTCAAAATGCTCGGAGACAGGGAGGAAGCCAGAGATGCTTCTCAGGAGATATTCATAAGGGCTATAACCAATCTAAAAAGTTTCGGCAGAAAAAGCTCTTTTAAGACATGGCTGTTCAGAATAATGCTCAACCATCTTCTTGACTGCAAAAAGTCTCTCGCCGAAGAAAAACTGGTGTCTTTCGAGAGATATGCCTTTGCCATAAGAAACACGCCTGATACAGCTCTTGAGAACAATCCTGTCGAAGCGAAAATACTCTGCGACGAGACGAGGAACCATTGCCTTATGGGAATGATCCTCTGCCTCGACAGGAGGCACAGATTCGCTTTCATAATAGGAGAGCTTCTGGGTTTAGAAGGAGAAGAAGGGGCTTCGATAGTCGGAGTTTCCCGTCAGAATTTCAGACAGATGCTCTCAAGGGCGAGGAGGAAAATACTTTCTTTCATGAAAGAAAACTGCGGAATAATAAATGAAGAAAATCCCTGCAGATGCGGGAAAAAAGCCGGTGATCTTTTCAAAAAAGGACTTGTAAGTTCCAAGAAAAATTATTACGGAAAAAATTTCGGCTCCCTCAAAAGAGAGTGCGCGGAAAAGGGCGCGGCGCTGAATCTGTGGTTTGAAGAGGCGAGCAGAAGATTATTCTTAGAACAACCCGTTGAAAACTCTCCTGATATCTCATCTCTTATAAGGGAAATAGTGGATCAGAAAGAGATTGAAGCCATTCTCGGCGCTTAAATCTCTGAGACTTCCATCCGGGCGGCAAAATACTGATCCGATGAGAATTCTGAAAGCTTTTCCTGTGTTATTCCTAAAAAGTCTTTTCCGAACATGTCGAAGGCGTTGGATTTTATCTGCAGTTGAGGAAGCCTGCCTTTTATCTTTCCGTCTTCCAATAAAAAAGCGAGCTGAACCGGGGAACCAAAATTGCCTTCAGGTGTGAAGTCCCCTCCGGACAGGATGTAGACTAGTATAGCATTTTCTCCGCCGACAAGCTCTTTAAGCGTTTTGACCGTGGGTTTGGCTCGGAAATTCGGAGAAGCGAGAATCGGCGCCCCGTCGAACTGGGAATTAGCCGCTCCTGTGTTGACAAGACTGAATTTCTCGCTGGTCCGCTTGTCGCTGAAGGGGGCATTGAAAACTCCTTTCTGGATTAAGGCGAATTCATAACCGGGGTTGACCGTCCCTTCAGAGTCGAAAAACTGAGAATAAGCGAATGCCGGATCTTTTGTCTGGAAAAGAGTGAATTTCTCATTGAATACTTGCTCGCCCATTTTACCGGAAAGAGATGAGGTTTTCATTCCCACGTTCAGTCCGTTTAAGTGTTCGGCAAAAAATGAAAAATCAGACAGGGCCCCTGTTAAAAAGACAACACAGTGTTTTTTTGCCGCTTTGAGGGGGCATTCACTCAAATACCCTGAGCAGAAAATATCCGAGAGTCGTAAAATTTCTTTTTCATGGAAAGAACGGTTCACAAGAAAGATGTAACCGTCGAGAATGTTGAGAGAGGTTTTCTGTTTAAAGAAAAGAATGCTCGCAATAAAATCGTCTATGTAGGTTAAGCTCAAACCCGCGTCGTTGGTCATTTGGATTTCATTTTTATGTCTGGCTATGCTGTGTGAAAAATCGAATTCGGAATGTCTAATTTTCAGTTCAGAGAGCAGATCATGGGTTTTGTCGAGAAGCTCTTCGTTCTGAAACTTTTCATTTGCGTGTTTCCATGACTCTTCTCTGTCTCCTGTCGGTTCAAAAGGGTATTCAACGGCAGTATTAAGAGCTTGCTCCGCTGTTCTTTTAAGTTCATCTTCGTCTGCAGGGCCTATTGCGCCTGCTATTCCTAATTTTCCACCATCATAGACTCTCATCCCGGTTTTGGTGTCGCGCGTGTTCTTGACTCCGGAAACTTCAGTGTTCCTTATCATTATAGAGAAACTTTCCTGCTTTTGGACTATTTTTTCGTATTTCAATTTTTCCCTCCGGTCACTGGACGTTCATTTTTGAAACTGTCGTGTATGGCCCGCCGAAAGACACAGGAAGAGGATACTGGTCGTTTTTTCCGCATCCTCCTCCGACGGGAGAAAAAATTTCAGTCTCTTTTGAAAGGTCTTCGATTTCTGAAAGGGTCTTAAAGACATTCCCGGTCAAAACCGAAACATTCAGGGGCTGAGTTATTTCGCCGCCTTTTACGAGATAGCTTCTGTTGGGGGCGAGGGTGAAAGTGGAAAGTCCAGACCCGTGCTTTACTGAATCTATCAGAATAGCTTCTCCGGCGTTTTTCAACAGTTCTTTTTTCGGAGTTACACCCGGCAGTATGTAGGTGTTTGTCATTCTGACTATCGGTTCAAAGAGGTATGAGACCGCTCTCGCGTTGCCTGTGGGCTCTTCTCCGAGATCAACTGCCGTTTCCACACTGTGGAGCCTTCCCGAGAGAATGCCTTTATTAATGAGGTATGTCTTTCGCGCGGAAGTTCCTTCGTCGTCGAAGGGAGTAAATCCTGCCTCTCTGAGTCCGCCGTCGTCAACTATTGAGAGAGAGTCAGACGCGATTTTCTTTCCAATCTGCCATTCTTCAGCCATTTTTTTGTCTCCGAGCATGAAATCGGCTTCGCTTTTATGGCCGAAGCTTTCATGAGCGAATATACCGGCGGCGAAAGGAGAAAGGATGACTTTATATGAGCCGGATTCTACTGGTTTAACTTTGCTAACATAACGGGAGCAATCCTCAAGAAGCTTTTCAAACTCGGAAGGGTCTCTTTCGAGCGCTTTTAAGGAAGTCCCTGATCTTGAAAAATTTTCATTAAGCCTGTTAACGCCTTCCGTCATCGTGAAGTTCAGTTTGATTCCGCAGTTCTGGACGTCGAAAGTAATATCCGTTCCGAGGCTTGACATGAAATTTTTTACGACTCTCCTGTCCTGATAGAGTCCGCCCCAGTTTTTTACGAAAGAGTTTTTTGAAAGAATATCGAGGAATATTTTAAGAAAACCCTCTTTTTCAGAGGTTTCGACACCTGAAATATCGTCATCGCTGAAAGCCATGAACTCGCCGTTGTTTATTTCGAATTTCCCCTTTATGTCCTCACGGCAAAGGGAAGATTTTTTTGCCAGAGAGTAAAGCCCGTCCAACTCTTCCTGTGTCCCGGATTCGTCGTCAATAGAGCCCAGAAACCATTTTTTGCCGTCGAAAAGCCTTATGAAAGCGGCTTTGTATGTCCTTTTTTTCAGCTCTTCCGTCACTCCGTTTTTCACGACGATTTTTGTTTCAGATACGCGTTCTATTCTGATGTCTGAATAAACCCCTTCGGGGAATCTGAGCATTTTTCCTCCTAATTTTCTGCCTTAAAAGTTGAATTCTATATTTTTTATTGACTCAAAGCAATACGAAGAATAAAATTGATGCGAATGATTTGCGCGAAAGATTCGCAGGTTGTTAAATTATGAAAACAAAAGAGATTATATCCCAAATACTTAAAAAATCGGATATCCCTTTGAAGGCATCGGAAATAAGAGAAAGATTTTTGATAAAACCTGATTTAGCAACTATTTACAGAAACCTCGACAAAATGGAAAGCGACGGATCCGTGGGAGTGTTTACGGCAAAAGGCAGGTCCAGGCTCTATTACAACTCCGAGGGAAAAGACGGTCATTTTATTTTCTGCCGGATCTGCGATAAAATAGAAAAACTTGAATACTGCCTTTTCAAGGAACTCAAAACGCAAATAGAGAAGAAAAAACAATTCAGAGTCACTGGTCATTATTTATTTATCAAGGGAGTCTGCCATGAATGTCTTCATGTCTTTAATTCGAAGAAAAAGCGCAGTCCTCGTTTTTGAAGGGGCTATATTCCTCTTTTTTGCCGGCTGTTCTGGGAAAACTGTCGCAGAAAAAAGTGAAATATCGTTGTGCACTTCAATTTATCCTGTCCGGCAGATCGCCCAAAGCGTTCTCGGAGATTCAGGTGAAGCTTTCAACATAGTCCCCCCCGGAGCAAATCCGCACGTTTTCGAACCGGCTCCTTCTGACGCGAGAAAACTCGCCGAGTCGGATATAATTTTGTGCGTATCTCCGGAATTCGACGGCTGGATGGAAAAATTCGCCGGCAGTGAAACTAAAGTTTTGTATCTGAACAAATATTTTTCAGAAAAAAATGCAGAACCCGGAGATAATCCTCATGTATGGCTTTCTCTCAAATACGCCCTGTTGATAGCATCAGCTGCGAAAGACGCCTGTGTTGAAATAAGACCTGAGAGAAGAGACTACTATGAGGACAATTTTTTAATTTTCGAACATGAAGTAAACTCTCTCGATATTTTTGCGTCTGAAAAATTAGGGGAACTCAAAGAAGCGTATTTTGTTCAATGGCATCCCGCGTGGAATTACCTTGCGAGTGACTACGGTTTGCCTGAGCCCCTGTCAATAGAAACCGGTCACGGAGACGAGCCGACGCCTGAAGACCTTAAAAACATAGCTGACTTCATAATGGAAAAAAATGTCAAAGTGATAGTTATTGAGGCGGCTTCAGACCAAAGACAAGCCCAAAACATAGCCCTTCAGACAGGTGTTGAGATATTGATTCTCGACCCCCTCGGGAATCCTTCAGACCCTGAACGCTCTTCTTATACAGCCAACATGAGAAAAAACATATCAGACCTCTCAGAAGCGCTGAATAATGACTGAAAACTGCATTTCGTTCAATAATGTGACGGTTAAGTTCGGCTCAGCGACAGCACTTCGGGACGTCAGCATGGAAATCGGCAGGCGTGAGATTGTCGCGATTGTCGGACCCAACGGAGCGGGAAAGACCACTCTGCTGAAGGCGGCGATGGGATTGATAAAACCCGGAAGCGGGAGCATAAAAATATTCGGAGAAAGCCCTTCCAAAGCAAGGAACAAGGGCGTCTTCGGATATGTCGGTCAGATTTCTCTTTACGATGAGCGTTTTCCCCTGAGCGCGAAGGACGTTGTAGCGCTTTCGAGATACGCGAAAAAGAAGTTTATTGAACGGCTGAACCGGAAAGACAATCAAATTATCTCCGACAGTCTTGAAACGGTAGGGATGTCCGGCGAGTCTCAAAAGCGTTTTGGTGATCTCTCAGGCGGACAGAGACAGAGAGTTTTGATTGCGAGAGCTCTTGCCTTTGAACCGAAGATACTGCTTCTCGACGAACCATCAACCGGACTTGACACAGTCGCGCAGGAGACTTTTTACGAACTTCTCTTAAAACTCAAAAACGAGAAAGGGCTCACTATTGTAATTGTAAGCCACGATATCGGTGCTGTTTCAAGATACGTTGACACGATAGCCTGCCTTAAGGAAAAGATTCATTTTCATGGAAAACTTGAAGGCTTTTTGTCCGATGAAAATCTCAAAAACTTTTTCGGCGACAAAATAAACATTCTCGTTCACGACGAAAACTGTGCGACCTGCAAAAGAAACAATGTTCGAAATATTTAATTATCCCTTTTTCAAGATAGCTTTTGCTACGGCATTTTTCGCCGGAATATTGTTCGGAGTCGTTTCGTTTTTCGTGTATTCGAGAAAGTTGGCTTTTCTCGGCGTGGGCATTTCACACGCCGCGTTCGGAGGGGTCGCGCTTGGAGTTTTTTTTGGTTTGAGCCCCTTTTTCTCGGCTCTCGTTTTCTGTGTTCTGACCGCTGTTTTAATAGGCAAGATATCAAAAAGCGCGAAGATAAGCGTAAACGCCAGCGTCGGTATATTTTTTTCGCTTTCCATGGCAATAGGCGCTGTCTTCATTTCGCTCAAGACAGGTTATTCATTCGACTTGCAGGGGTATCTTTTTGGAAATATCCTCGCTGTTTCGCAAAGAGAAGTCTTTTATCTTGTTCTCGCCGATGCCCTCATAGTCCCCTTTTTGCTTGTTTTTTTAAGAAGGATAGTCTATCTCTCTTTTGACGAGGAATCGGCTCGTGTCAGCGGGGTAAAGACCGGTTTTCTCGATTACTCACTTCTTGTGATATTCGCTTTTATCGTGGTTTTGACAATAAAAATAATCGGCATAATACTCGTTTCCGCGCTCGTCATTCTCCCCGGGATGTTTGCCGTTCTTGTCTCTAAAAACTATAAGAGGGCTATAGCGATTGCCGTTGTATTTTCCGTGACCACCATGACTGGGGGTCTTTTTCTGTCATATATTGCAGACACGCCGCCCGGCGCGACAATTACAATACTAGCCTCCGCTTTGTATTTTACATTTCTTTCAACCTTAAAATGTCTGAAGAAAAATTAACCTGAAATTAACAATACCGGCGTATATTTACCTTTATGGATAATAATATAAACATAGCCCTTGTCGCTCACGACAACAAGAAAAAAGACCTTGTCGAGTGGTTCAAATGGAACAGAGAAGCCTTGAAAGGAAAAGTTATAGTCTGCACGGGGACAACCGGGAAATTATTAGAAAAAGAGTTTAATCCAGATGAGGAGTCATTCAGAATAATCAAGCTGAAATCGGGTCCGCTCGGAGGAGACCAGCAGCTCGGGGCGATGATAGCCGAAGGAAAAATCGATGTTTTGATTTTTTTCTGGGATCCTATGCAGCCTCAGCCTCACGATGTGGATGTAAAAGCCCTGCTGAGGATTTCTGTTCTATACAACGTCCCCACGGCATGCAACAGGTCAACAGCAGATTACATAATCTCCTCGCCTCTTTTGAAGGAAAATTATGTTCCGCAAAAATCCCAATTCGAAGATTATACAGAAAGGGAAATCTGAGCGGAGAAAATTACTCTTCTTCTAATATTCTTCTTATCGCCGCGGCAAGTTCGTTGACAGGCACCGGTTTTGTTATGACTCGCGCGCGGGGGATGCTCTGAACCGAGTCTTCCTTTTCGGCGTTTAAAAGGCCTGAACAGAACAAAACGGGGATGTCGGGCCTGACCTCCCTTATTTTCTGGGCGAGTTCGGGGCCTGATATGCCCGGCATCGTGTAATCGGCTATGAGAAGGTCGAAGCCTTCAGGATCCTGTGAAAAAATTAAGAGCGCTTCTTCTGCTCTGTTTACGGCTGTTATTCTGTATCCGATGCGTTTTAGTATTTCCTCAATCGTCTCTGCGAAAAGCGCTTCGTCGTCAACGAAGAGAATTCTTTCATTTCCTGTCATTGGTAAAGATGTCTTTTCCTTTTTAGAGAATTTCACAGGAGACAGCGTTTTGAAGTAAATGTTGAAAACAGTTCCTCTGCCGGGTTCGCTGTAAACTGTTATGTCGCCGCCGGATTTTTTTACAAGACCGTGGACGATAGCGAGGCCTATACCGGAGCCTTCTCCTTCCCTTTTTGTCGTAAAGTAAGGCTCGAAAATTCTGTCGAGAGTGGGTTTGTCCATGCCCTCGCCTGTGTCGGATAAGGACAGGAGAATCTTGTCCAGACATTCTTCTTTTAGTTTGACGGTTATTGTGCCTCCTTTTTCCCTCATTGCGAATTTCGCGTTTTCAAAGAGGTTCAGAAGAATCTGGTTTACGTGGGATGGGTCGGACAAAATTTTACAACTTGTTTTTTCTATCTCAATTATTGATTTTATTTTTTCCGGCAGGGATTTTGCCAGAAGCCGTGCGGTTTCTTCGACAAGCTCTGAGATATTCACTGGTTTAAGTTCTTTTTCCCTGTCCCTGCTGAAAAGCAGTATCTCTTTCACGAATTCTTTGGCTCTTGATATCGTGTTTAATATATTTTCAACCATGGGCTGAGCCGTAGAATTTTCGGGGAGCTCTTTTTTGGCGGATTCGGCGAATGTGGAAATAGAGCCGAGTATGTTGTTGAAATCGTGGGCTATCCCGCTCGCCATAGTACCTATCGCGAGCATTTTCTGGTTCTGCCTGAGCTGAGCCTCCATTTTTTTCCGTTCGGTGATGTCTATAACGGATGATTGAAGGTAAAGTGTATTCCCTTGAGGGTCTCTTATCAGCCCGGGGTTGATAAGAGCCGGAAAAGTCGTCCCGTCTTTTCTCACAGCTGTTATCTCGCTTGTGAAAGCGGAATTCGACAGTGTCAGGACAGATATTATCTTTTCCGTGGAAAAATCCGAATCGGAGGGCTGTAAAACGGTCAAGTCCCTGCCCAGAAGTTCTTGTGCGGACCAGCCCGTCATGTTTTCGAGACTTTTGTTTACGTAGATTATTTTACCTGAACTGTCGGATATCGCGGCTCCGTAGGCCGCTTCATCGGTGAGAGTTTTGAATTTCAGTATCTCGTCTTCGGATTTTATTCTTCTCTCTATTTCCATTTTGAGCTCATGGGTCCTCTGTTCGACGAGAGATTCGAGTTTTTCGTTGGCTTCTATCTTCAGGCGCATTATCTCGTTTTGCTTTTCGATTTTTTCTTTTTCGTATTTTGCGTGCAGTTCTATGGCCCGGCGGTTGCTCTCCTCTGAGAAAATTTCGTTTCTTAGGTTTGAATAAAGTTTGTTGTATTTCAAAGCGTTCTCATAATCGCCGCATTTCTCGAAGATCTCCGAAAATTCACGATAGACGTCGAGAAGAATGGTCTTCATGTTGCCTTCAGAGGCGATTTTCTTGCTTTTTTCGAGATTCGCAAGAGCTCCTTTTGTCTCTTTCATCGCAAAATGAAGCCGTGCGAGGTCAATGTAGGCGGATGCCAGCCCCTGTGCGTTTTTGGAATCTCTTCTGATCTTCAGGACTTCAGAGAGATTTTCTTTAGCTTTCTCAAGATGTTTTTCTTCCCCTTTTTCAAAAAAGAGCTGAAGATGGTTTCTCGCGATATTAGACAGAGTGTTGGCGATGCTCTGTTTGTCTCCGTATATGTTCTTGATTTCAAGAGCTTTTTGGTTGAAAGCAAGCGATTTTTCGTGTTGTTTTAATTTGAAATAAAGGTTGCCGAGGTTGTTGAACGTGTGGGCTAATTCTTCGGATGGGCCGTTTTTCTCCCTGATGGAGAGAAGTTTGAGATGGTATTCTTCAGCCTTGTCGAATTTGTCCCAGGAGCAGTAGAGGTTGGCGAGGTTGTTGAGAATTTTTCCCTTCAGTTCTTCGTCTCCAGTCTCTTCTGTCGCCTTCAGCGCTTTGTAATAGTAATCAGCGGAAGAAGCGTAATCGCCGGTCAATTTATAAAGTAAAGCTATTTTGTTGAGAAGAACGCATTCTTTATCGGTCTTTCCTGTCTCCCTGGATTTTTCAAGAGCCTGAATTAGCAGAGGCAGAGAATCTTCGGGTTTACCGAGCTGTTTGTAGCACTGGGCGAGGTTTATCAGAGACTCTATGTATCCCCGGGAGTATTCAGAAACCTGTGAAAGCTTCAAGGCTTCATTGGCGAGGATGAGAGATTTGTCCGGTCTTTTTGATACGATTCTCGAAGAAATTTCGTTCAGGGCGTTTATTTTCTCAACGCCCACCAAATCCGTTTGTTCCCTTTCCGGGTTGTCGTATTCAAAAGAAGAGTTCATTTTCTTGCCGAGCGTTTAATTTTAATCTTTTTCGCC
>CAYNIW010000001.1:316590-318072 GCA_964397545.1 uncultured Desulfuromonadaceae bacterium
AGGTTCGCCGAAGAAGACGAAATCAGGTTTAAGAACTCCTCCGCAGGCTCCGCATAGAGGAGGAAGATATTTTAAGTCAACATTTTCGATATCATACTTTGCAGAGCAGTCAAGACAGACCAAATGCTTTGAATTGCCGTGGAATTCAAAGACATTCTCAGAACCCGCTTCCTGATGTAGTCCGTCAATGTTTTGGGTTATAACAGTCGTTACGAGGTTATTTTTCTGAAGAAGACTGACGGCTTCATGGGCGAAGTTGGGTTTTTTACCGCGGAATTTGTCATAAAGCGTCTCGATTATCATTTTCCATGATTTTTCAGGGTATTTTATGAAATATCCGATTTCTATGAAATAGGGATCGCAGGATTCCCATAAACCTCCTCTGCCCCTGAAAGGCGGTATGCCGCTTTCTACGGAAATTCCCGCCCCGGTGAAGACAGTCGTCCGCGAGGAAGCTTTCAGCATATCCGATGCGGCTCTTATATTTTGGTCTGACCCCACAGTGGATTATAACTTTGTGGAAGTAAAAAAAATACTCTAATTAGCTACTATGAGTTCTTAAGAAAAGATTATAATCTATTGCATGAAAGGAAAGATCAGGGAAAGCAGAATATTTAGACTTATCCCAAGGCTTGTAAGAGAATGCATGCAAAACACCCTTTGGACGGTTTTTGCTTCTCAATACGCAAAGAATAGGGGAAATACCCCTCTCAAATACGAGGTCTATAGCCACAAAACACCTCTGGACAGAAAATTTGATGTCCCGAACAGAAAGCTTCTTTTAAACAAGAGAGTAAACCTTTCTCTGGCGCTGGAAGTTCTCAACGGAGTCCTGATTTTTCCCGGAAAGAAATTTTCATTCTGGAGGCTGATGAAAAAACCCGTAAGGGAAAAAGGGTATATTGACGGAATGACCCTTTTCAGGGGGAAAATTGTTGCTCAAACTGCCGGAGGCCTCTGTCAGCTCTCCAATATGATATTCTGGATGATGCTTCACTCACCTTTAGAGGTAGCAGAGAGGTGGAGGCACGGATATGACGTATTCCCTGATGCAAACAGAAAAATTCCGTTCGGATGCGGCGCGACTATTGCCTATCCGAGAATAGACCTTGTCCTTTTCAACCCGACAAAAATCACATTTCAGATGAATTTCAGAACAAGCAGAAAATTCCTCATAGGAGAGATAAGAAGCGACAAAGAGATTGATTTTTTCTATGAAATAGTTGAAAAAAACCACGCTTTCAGAGGCGAAAAGACAGGTCGTCTCACGAGGTCCAACGATATTTACAGGAAAATTTACGACAGAAAAACCGGGAAATTCCTGGAAGAGGAATTTCTTTTCTCCAACTCCGCCTTGACCATGTATTCCCCTCTGATTGAGACAGACAGAGGGAAATAAGACAATTTCCACCACGAAGGAAAAAATGTATGCATTTAATCTTATTTGCTATTGCAAATAAGAGGCTTCACGAAGCAGGGAAT
>CAYNIW010000002.1:0-155305 GCA_964397545.1 uncultured Desulfuromonadaceae bacterium
AGAGTTCCTTACGGCACTAAATCGAGAGACGCAATCATGAAGTTCGCCAGAGAAGACATCGAATTTCTTCTCTCCCAAGACGTTAAAGTGATAATAGCCGCCTGCAATACTGTTTCTGCGATCGCGCTTGAAGAAGTTTCCGGGCTTTACGATCTCCCTATTATCGGAGTTCTCCAGCCGGGAGCGAGGGCTTCATGCGGGATAACCAGGAATAAAAGAGTCGGGATAATCGGAACTTCTGCGACAATATCGAGCGGAGCTTACACGGAAAACATAAGGAAGGTTGACCCCGGTATAAAAGTTTTCACGAGCGCTTGCCCTCTATTCGTTCCCATAGTCGAGGAAGGCTGGGAAAACACGGAGCTTGCCCTATTGGCCGCAAGGCAGTATTTATCGCCGCTCGTCGCGAACGAAATTGACACGCTCGTTCTCGGCTGCACTCATTATCCACTGCTGAAGAACACCATAAAAGCGGCTGTCGGAAATGATATCGGACTTGTCGACTCTGCAGAAGCCGTCACTGAATTGCTCGAAGAGACTCTCAAAAAGGAAAGTTTGTCGAGGAAGGCTGAGAATAAGGGAAACTCAAAATTCTATTTAAGCGATATTCCGCCGAATTTTATCGGGCTTGCCGAGAGATTTCTCGGGGAACCAATAAAACACGTCGAAAGAACATACTAAAAAAAGATCAACTTAAAGCTTTATCAATTTTTTCCAGAAGCTCGGTGTTTAATTCCGGTTCCGCTGACGGTGAAACATTTCTCTCTTTGATGAGCATACCCGCTATATTCAGAGCCGTCAAAAGGAAAGCGTCTTCGCGGGAAATAGGAGCGCCGGAGTCTTTTTTAACCGCTTCGAGTTCTCTGCGGACGGTCTCAATCGCCGTTTTAGCCAAATCGAGATCTTCAGAGACTTTGAACGATATCTTTTTCCCGTCTATCAGGGCTTCAATGATATCTTCGCTCATAAATTTATCAGAAGGTTAAAAGCCTCAGGTTTAGAATCCTCAGGTCTGAAAATATTTTATGTTTCATTCCGATACATTGTCGAGTTTCTGGAGGACTTCGTCAATGACAACGGATGTTTTTTCAATAGCGTCGGTGAGTTCTTCATTCTTATTTGCCAGATCATGAAGTCTATCGTTTTTTTCATCGACAATTTTTTTCAGTGATTCAAGTTCGGTTTCAAGCTGGTCAATTTTACTGTTGAAAAATTTTTCCTCTATCTCCGTTTCGTTGACCTTAATTTTCAGAGATTCGTTTTCTTTTTTAAGCTGTTCAATTTTACGGATTAAGTCCTCGATTTTTTCCGAAATTACAACGAGCTTGTCCTTATTCATTTGACCTCCACTGAAAAATAGGGAAGAAGGTATATTAGGCTCAAATGGAATCTCCTTCGGAAGGAACAGAATCGCTGACGAAAGTCACCAGATTGTTTTTAAATACAGGTTTTGAAAAATCCGCAGGACCTATCTGAATCCTGACTATGTCGGGGGGGAGTATTGATTTACCGTCGTATCCGAGATTGACGAGCGTCCTCACTTCGTTTTTAGACTCCCAGCTGACGAGTCCGAAGATAGGCGCTTTACTGCTTATCCATGCGTCAACCGGGCTGTTATCTATCATCATCTGGCAGTGCAGAGAGTAGAATTTCCCCGCCGGAGTGGTTACAAAGTCGGTCTCGAAACCGAGTTTTTTCAGTTCTTCGGGGTCGAAAGATCCTATTAGAAAATCCGTTCTGCATTTTTTACCCAAAGGGATTGCGAGAGCTTCGAGTCTGCTCTGTGTCAGATCCACAATGACGAGTTCTCTTGGGGGGCCTTTGAAAAACTCCGGGACAAGAGCCTGCCAAAGAAAAGAATCCTCAGAGCTTTTGACGATTGATTCTATCCAGAAAAGGCCTGAATCGCTTTCGTCTTTTCCTATTACGGTGTATCTGACTGTGAATTGACGTTCACCCTTGTGGACTTCATACTCGCTCCACTGTCCTTTTGCCCAGCTCTGAATGTTACCCGGCTGGGAAAGAACATCTTCGGTTTTACCCCTCGAGCAAAAAGACGCCGAAAAGATAAGAAGTATTAGAATCGACGCCTTGAAGATCTCAGGAAAAGGATTTTCTGGCGATTTTGACGAGATCGCTGAAAGCTTCATAATCCTTTGCCGCAATATCGGCTATAATCTTTCTGTTAATCTGAATTCCGGCTTTGCTTAACCCGCACATAAACTTTGAATAAGACATGCCTTCATTCTGGCAGGAAGCGGATATCCTTGTTATCCACAGTCTCCTAAAGTCTCTTTTCTTTTTCCGGCGGTCGGCATAGGCGTTAGCTCCGGCTCTCATAACGGCTTGGTTGGCCGATTTGAACCTCGAATGCCTGACTCCGAAATAGCCTTTGGCAAGTTTCAGTATTTTTCTATGTCTTGCCCGCGATGCGGGATTGTTTGTCGCTCGTGGCATTTTTCAACCTCCTCAGTCGTATGGCAACAGCATTTTGGTTTTTGCGAGATTCGCTTCTGAGACGAGAGTGGAAGATCTCAGTTTTCTTCTCCTGCCGGGCGATTTACCGGTCTTGAGATGGCCCGTAAAAGACCTCCATCTTTTAATTTTCCCGCTTTTGGTGATTTTAAGCCTTTTAGCTGCAGATTTGTTTGTTTTAAGTTTTGGCATTTCCTTTGCCCTCCGTTTTTTTAGGCGAGATAATCATGCTGATTATGCGGCCTTCCTGTATGGGATTCTGTTCTACTGTTCCTATTTCGCTTAAGTCTTCGATGAATTTATTCAAAACCGCCATTCCGCGCTCCGCGTGGGCCATTTCCCTGCCGAAGAGCCTGACCATGAATTTTACCTTATTTTTCTTGTTGGAAAGAGGAGATTTAGTCTGTTTTCCGTCTTTGCCGTATGTAAGAAAGGCCTTTGCTTTTTCAAGTTTGACTTTGTAATCGTGTTCGTCAATGCCCGGCCTCATTCTGAGTTCTTTCACTTTAATAGTAGTCTGTTTGTGCTGAGCTTCCTTCAATTTCTTTTTCTCGTCAAATTTGAATTTGCCGAAGTCAATTATTCTGCAGACAGGCGGGGTGGCGCTTTCAGAAATCATCACAAGATCATAGCCTCTTTCGATCGCGATCTCTATGGCCGGTTTAATATCCATAATTCCTACGTATTTTCCGTTTTCGTCCACGACTCTCACTGTCGGGCTTTTGATTGAATTATTGACCTGAACATTCCTATAACCTTTCGGCGAAGACGTAATAGCTACCTCCTTATTTGTTTAGTTTTTTTCTGCCTTCTTCAATTTTCTCCAAACTTAATTCTATCAGGGATTCAAAAGACATCAAGCCCATTTCTCTGCCTCCTGATTCTCTGAGGGAAACTGAATTACTTGTCAGTTCTTTTTTCCCTATTACAGCCATCAGAGGGGTGTGAGAGGTTTCTGCGTCTCTTATCTTATGTCCTATCTTTTCGTTTCTCGAATCTACCTGAGCCCTAATGCCGCTTTCCCTGAGAGATAAGAGAAGTTTGGAAGCTCCTTCGTGCTGATCTGAAGTGATGGGTATAATTCGAACCTGTTCCGGAGAAAGCCAGAAAGGGAATTTGCCCGAATAGTGCTCTATGAGTCCGCCGATAAACCGTTCTACGGAGCCCATGATGGCTCTGTGTATCATTGTTACAGTTCTTTCCTTGCCCTCGGAGTCTATATAATAAAGGCCGAATCTTTTCGGCAGGTTGAAATCGAGCTGAACGGTGGTCCCCTGCCAGGATCTTCCAATTGCGTCATACAGCTTAAAGTCTATTTTAGGACCGTAGAAAACCGCCTCTCCGGGCATTTCCTTAAAAGGGAGTCCGTTGTTTTCGAGCGCGGATTTAAGGGCGGATTCAGCCAATGTCCAGCTTTCATCATCGCCTGCGTATTTTTCTTTCACGGCAGGATCCCGAAGACTAAGTTCAATTGAGTATTTTTCATATCCGAATCTCTCTATCCATCCGAGGGCGAGGTTGAGAACGCCGGTTATTTCCTGCTCAATCTGCTCCGCGGTGCAGAAAATGTGAGCGTCGTCCTGGGTGAATCCCCTGACTCTGAGCATTCCGTGGAGGACTCCGGATCTTTCCTTTCTGTAAACAGTTCCCAATTCAGCAATTCTGTATGGCAGATCCCTGTAGCTTTTTTGGTTTCTTTTGTATATAAGGATGTGTTCAGGGCAGTTCATCGGTTTGAGGACGAACTCGCCGTCTTCGACAAAGAACATGTTTTCACTGTAGTAATCGAGATGTCCGGATTGTTTCCAGAGTTCGGATCTTGCTATGTGAGGAGTTCTGACAAAACCGTATCCTCTTCTCCTGTGTTCGTTTATCCAAAGATTTTCTATCTCTTCTCTGATTATGCTTCCGGCTTCGTGCCAGTAAATAAGCCCTTGTCCGCCTTCTTCTTCTATACTGAATATTCCTCTGCCTATTTTTCTGTGGTCTCTGAGTTTAGCCTGTTCGAGTTTCTCCAGATGCTCCTCGAGCATTTCCGCGGAGGGGAAGGCAATGGCGTAAACTCTCTGCATGGACTGGTTTTTCTCGTCGCCTTTCCAGTAAGAAGCCGCCACGCTCAAAACCTTGACGTGTCCAACTTCACCGGTGGAGCGAAGGTGAGGACCTCTGCAGAGATCCAAAAAATCGCCCTGAGAATAATAACTCAGGGGACCTTCCAATTCTTCAACGAGTTCTATCTTCAGATCCTGATTTTTTTCTCTCAAAATTTTTATCATCTCGTCTTTGTCCACTAATCTTCTGGAAACTTTATGATTTTCCGCGATGATTTTTTTCATCTCTTCTTCAATGAGGACAAGGTCTTCGGGGGTAAAAGGTTTTGGAGGTATAAAATCGTAGTAGAATCCTTCTTCTACGGCAGGTCCGATTCCGAGCTTTGTTCCCGGGAAAAGTTTTAGGACGGCGTGGGCGAGGACATGTGAGGCGGAATGCCAGAAAATTTTTCGGCACCTGTCATCTGAAAATCCGAGAGATACGCAGCAAGATCCGGCGGGAACTTCTTCGTCGAGATCGACAGGTTCTCCTTCGCATAAAACCGAATATTCGTTGTTTTTCAATATTTCATAAGCCTTCATATTTTCTCCTTGAATTTCTCTGAACAATTGCCGGATAAACGGCATTATATGGTGGGCGATACAGGACTTGAACCTGTGACCTCTTGCATGTCAAGCAAGCGCTCTAACCAAACTGAGCTAACCGCCCGTATTTAACAAGTGATGATTTTATTTTTTTTTGACGATTTTGTCAATACTTAAATTGAAGTTCCGTCATTGCAATTGACAGCAAAGCGGCTATATGGAACATTTATTTGAGCGTTTGTTATAATCTTTTAGTCAACATTTTACTGGAGGTAATTTGAGAAAAATCATTTTCATGGGATTTCTATTCCTGCCGGCAATGTTTTTTGCTCATCCCATTTCCGACTGGTTCGACTCCGACAGCATCTTTTTTGAAAAGCCTGATGAAAACACATGGATTGTTCCCTATTCTTCTACCTACGGCGGCAATATAAACATAGGAATACTGACTGTTGAAGATAAATGGGTTTTAATTATGACTCCTCTTTTTGAAATCCCTTCCACTTATCCCGAAGACGCTTTCAAACAGGTCGCTCTTGCAAATTATCAGATGAATCAGCTCAAGCTGGGGCTTTCGGAAGAAGACTATCTTTTCATGCAGATAGAAATGCCGTTTCATCTTGTTACGAAGAAAGATCTGATAAGCAACATTGAGTTTGTCGCTTATGCAGTGGATCAGAATCTGCCCACGATAGCTTCGTGGTTTGGACTCGAACCTTAATCTTAAAAAGTTTTCTCTGATTGAATTGTATTCGATAGAATTTTAATATGACAAAGGAGGAAAAATGAAGATTTCCGTTTTGGCTCTTTTCATTGCGGCATCAGTATTTTTTTGGGGAAGCGCTTTTGGCTCTACAATCGAAGGCTTATACGAAATATGGGGGACAAACGGTGATAATGAATACAGGGGTGAACTCGAGATCATAGACCATTCAGGCGCTTTTGAAGTAAACTGGATTTTCGAAGGCGAAGAGTATTACATCGGAGTCGGCGTCCTTGACGGAGATTATCTCGCAGTTTCATATACTGATGAAAATAACACCGATATGGGTGTTGTAATATACCGCGTGGGTTCAAATTATCTTAGTGGATACTGGGCAACATGGGCAGGTCTTCGCGGATACGAAAACGCGTTCAAAGACGGTCTCCCTTCGAGCGGATACGACGAAATCTACTCGCTGAGCTCACCCTCGAAAATTCCCGCGACCTCTTACAGCGTGGAGGGAACAAACCCGGACGGCAGTGACTATTCATGCGGACTTCAGATAGATGATATGGACGATATATATTCGGTTTCATGGGTATTCGAAGACTTCAGCTACGACGGCATAGCTGTCGCAGACGGGAATCTTTTCGTATGCTGTTGGACAGACGGATCTTTCAATACACTGGGTATCTCACTGATGAAGTCGTCAGGTTCAGATTATGAAGGAAAATGGGCTTTCTACGGGTCAGAAGGATCGGGGTCGGAATTTTGGAGAAAAAACTGAGGGCAGGTTAACAAAAGCCTGTAATAAAGAAATTTAAGCCGATTCAGGCTTCTAAACCGTAAATTTTACGGAAAATTCGCCATTTTTTTCACAGACATTGACAAAAAGGCATAAAAATGCTAAAATACCTGAGTTGAGCTTTATTGTATTTGGTTTAATATCTCTTATTTACGTTATTTAAACGGCACCTGGCTTTTCCATGGGCCAAAAAACAGTCTGAAAACCTTAAACATGAGCGAGGAACTCTAAAAAGGAATGAGAACTTACTGGCTCTTCATTGAACTCGAAAACACCCTTATAAACGAAGACAAAATTTATGCCTATATTTACAAAAGAATGTGGGAAAGGGCGAGTGAACTCGGCAAAACTATAACTTTTCCGAGACTTTTGGCTATGAGGGAAGCTTTGATAAGGGAAAAAAGAAAAGGCCCTCCTTTTAACATCCTCGGAACCAGACTTTTAGGCAAAGAAAACTGGGACCAGCTCAAAGGCAAGATAAATAAAGATATTAAGAAAAATTACCTGTCCTATGTCGCTTTTTTTGAAGACTCTATTCCGCAATTGAAAGAGATAAGAAAAATAAAGAATTTGAAAATCATATTTGTCGCTTTTCAGCCCAAATATGTCGAAGACTTGATAACACAAATGAAAATAAAAAATGTTTACAGACAAATCAAAGTATTCGAAAAAGCCTGGCTCGAAAATCCGAACCCTTCCTATATGATATCTCATTTTGACAAAGATTCTCTTAAATCGGAACAGGTCATCGTTTTGACTTCCAGGACAGGCGATTACGTCAGGAGCCTCAGCGACTGGGGGGCAAAAGTGATTCTCTACAAGCCGAAAACTGCCTTCAAGGGCTGGAGCCCTTCGAGCGACAACGCTACGGGAAACGCTTATCTCGACAGCATACAGCGTTCGGACAAGATGGAAATTGACGAAGAAAAAAAAGACATGAAAGTGACAGCGATAACAACCGAATTCAGAGCGGTCAAAGAACTGCTTGAAAGATTTGTATCCTGAGTCAAGAAGATAAAATAAACGTAGTTCTGAACGGCTCAGACGGCAAGATGGGAACTCTTATAGCCGGTCTTCTCATAAAAGACGAAAGATTCAATCTCTATTCTTCTCATGACGCCGGCAATCAAATCCAAACTTGCCGTCCAAGCGACATGGTCGTAGATTTTTCTTCTCCATCCGGTTTCGAAAGAGTGCTTGCGGTCTCTTCTGAATGCGGGGCTTCTTTATTTTCGGGGACTACAGGTATCACTGCCGCGCAAAAGGATAGATTGAAGGAAGCGGCGGAAAAAATACCGGTTTTCTATTCGCCGAACATGTCCGTCGGCATCAACCTCATAAAGAAAACACTTAAAGAAAATTCCGAAATATTGAAATCGTTCGACATTGAAATTGTTGAGGCTCACCACAAGGGTAAAAAAGACTCACCGAGCGGCACCGCTCTTTTACTGGCGGAAGCTTCCGGAACAGCTCTCGAAAAAATTCACGCTATAAGAGCCGCCGACATTCCCGGAGATCACTGGATATATCTTGCGCGGAACGGAGAGCTCATAGAATTTCATCACAGGGCTGTTTCGAGAGAAGTTTTCGTAAGAGGCGCAATAGACGCTATACTTTGGTTTGCCGGGCAGAAGCCCGGATTGTATTCAATGGAGGACTTTCTCGCCGCCGCATCGCTTTAGCCTTATTGATAAGGTTTTCCTGCCGGCATTAAGTCGTTTTTTGCCGAATTTTATGTTATGCAGATTAAAGCCGAACTCGTCAGACTGATATTTGAAAACACGGCGAAAACCTTTGCCGTAGCAAAATTCAAAAAAGAAGACAGGTCTTTTTTCGTCGCTTCGGGGAAAATACCGGTGCCTGCTCCGGGCAGAATTTACAAACTCAGCGGAGACTGGGTTCTCAACGAAAAATTCGGATTTCAATTCAAAATAAAATCGGCTTTCCCGGAATCATTGACATCAGCAAAAGGTATTTCAGCGTTTCTCTCGAGCGGCAGGATAAAAGGAGTCGGGAAAAAAACCGCCGAGAAAATCATAAACGCCTTCGGAGAAAAGACGGCTGAAATCATCGAAAAGCACCCCGAAAAACTCAAAAAGGTCAAAGGGCTGAAAAAAAATGCCGCCGAAGCTATAATCCGTGAGTGGAAAGAAGATTCTTCCCGGAGAGAGGTTTTGATTTATCTTCTGAAATTCGGTGTCGGACCGAAAACAGCAGATAAAATTTCACGGGAACTCGGTCCCGAAAACGTCGTCGGAATTGTCGAAGAAAACCCGTATGTTCTGTCTGAGATAGTCGGAGGTATTGGATTTAGAAAAGCAGATTCGATAGCTCTGGGGATGGGAATTCCGAAAAACTCGCGTTTCAGGATACGTTCGGCTCTGGGTCATGTCCTTTCCGAAGCGGCGTCCTCTGGACACACTTGCCTGCCGAGAGAAGATATTGTCTGTGAGTCGTCAAAAATCACGGGAACCGAAATAGCCGAAGTAGAAAAAGTTCTCGAAGACATGGTCGGTTCGGCTCTTTTGAGACCCGCTGTATTTTCCGGAACCGAATATATATACAACTTTCCTCTGGAAAGGGCGGAAAAATCCGTATGCACTGAGATAATGAGAATATTTGGGAGCGAAAAAAAACCTCAAGAGCGTCTCGAAAGAGCGGACACGCGGGATTCAGACTTAAAAGCGGCTTCGGAAAATATCCACATTTCTCCCGTAAGCGTCGTCACAGGAGGCCCCGGAACCGGGAAAACAACTCTGATAAAAAAAGTAATATCAACTTTCAAGGGCAGAGTCGAACTCTGCGCCCCGACCGGAAGAGCGGCGAAAAGATTGGAAGAAGTTACAGGGACAAAAGCGAAGACAATCCACAGAATGCTGAACTACAATCCAGCGACGGGATCTTTCAGGAATAATTCCATGAACAGAATTGACGACGCCCTTATAATCGCCGACGAGAGTTCAATGATAGACGTTTATCTCGCTTCGAGTCTCCTTCAGGCTGTCGGCAGAAACAGCAGAATAGTTTTTGTCGGCGACGCGAACCAACTGCCCCCTGTCGGTCCCGGAAATTTTTTTAAAGACATAACTGAGTGCGGCTTAATTCCCTCAGTTAGGCTCGGTGAGGTGTTTAGACAGAAAGAGGATAGCGGAATTATCCCGGGAGCCGAAAGCATATTAAAGGGAATGACACCGAAGTTCAACGGAGATGATTTTATCTTCGTCAACAGGCAAAGCCTCGAAGAGACAGCGAGCGAGACGGTCAGAATTGCCGCAGTAGAATTGAAGAAAAAATACGGTTCTAAAACCCTTGCCAGCGTTCAGGTCATAACGCCTGTAAACGGTGGAGTTTCGGGGACGAGAGAACTGAATTCGAGAATCGCAGAACTGCTCAACCCGGGGAAAAATAAAAGACCCGCCGCCGGAGACAAAGTGATGCAGATCTCAAACGATTACGACCTTGAGATTTTCAACGGTGACACTGGGGTTGTGATCTGGGCTGGAGAATATTCGACAGTTGTCGATTTTTCGTATAAAACCGTTGAAATTGAGGGTGAAAAAAGAGATAATCTCGTCCTGGGATATGCCGTGACAGTTCACAAATCGCAAGGTTCTGAGTATCCTGCCGTAGTAGCGGCGATTCATTCGAGCCACTACATAATGCTGGCAAGAGACCTTTTATACACGGCAGTGACCCGCGGAAAAGAAATGGTCATACTCGTCGGAGACAAAAAGGCTCTGCACATGGCTCTGGCAAACGACAGATCTATGAAAAGATATTTTTTTCTCAGAGAAAGACTGAAAATTGAATTTGATAAAATTGAATTTGAGAAGTTAAAAGGAAGGTAAAATGTTTCTGCTCATTTCTCTTTTTATATTGACGTCGGCTTACCCGGCCGCCGGAAGGACAGAAGACTTAAATCCTTTCACGAGGGGAGATTCGGAATACAATATAAACGGAATGGCTGTCTTTCACCCCCCGCACGACCCCGGACCTCTTAAACCGCTTCTTCCGGAATACTACCCGTTGATACTCAGGGACCCGATTATCCCGACAGACCCGCCTGTCGCGCCCGTCAGGATGTGCGCCGAGTGGGAGCCGGCGGTTTCGGTTCTTATAAGATATCCTGTCGGACTTCCGTGGAATCTCATATCACAGTTAGCTCAGGATCTCCACATCACCTGCCTTGCAAGCAATGTGTCTTCAGCTCAGTCGGCTTTTGTCAACAACGGCATTTCACTTTCCGACGTCACCTTCGTCTCGACGAGCACGAACTCATACTGGACGAGGGATTACGGCCCGTGGAGTGTTTTCGACGGGAACGATTCCGTGGGAATTTCCGACCACGTCTACAACAGAAGATACACACCACACAACAGAATAGACGACGATGAATCCAACTGGGACCTCGCTCCGGCACTGGGGATAAAACTCTGGAAGACTCTTTTGGCTCACACGGGCGGCAACATGATGTGTGACGGCCACGGAATCGCAATGTCGAGCAACAACGTATATTCAGACGACAACCCCACGCTTTCTGTAGATTCGGTAAACGCATTGATGAACGCCTACTGGGGGATTCAGACATACTATACTTTCAACGATCCGCTCCAGAGCTACATAAATCACATAGACTGTTACGCAAAGTTTCTGTCCGAGGAGAAAGTCGTTGTCATAAGAAACGGATATGACGATGCCGCCCTCAATCAGCTCGCAAATTATATTGCGACTCTTACAAACTGCTACGGCAGAAATTATGAGGTCGTCAGACTTAATTGCCCATTAAGCCCTGATTCCGCCGCTTACGTCAACAGCCTGATACTCAACAATAAAGTCTACGTGCCGATAACCGGCAACACGACATACGACACTGCCGCTCTCAATTTCTACGAGAGGGAAATGCCGGGTTACGACGCTGTGGGTTTTCAATACGCAGGAGCCTCCGGTTTTGAACCTACAGATGCGATTCACTGCAGGACGATGGCGATTTTCGACCCGGGTATGCTCTTTGTCGATCACGACCCTGGCGTAGATACGGCTCAAAAGAGAGTGAGAGCGTTTGTCCACGATTACAACGGGCAGGGAGTGATACCTGATTCCGTGTTTTTTATATGGAAACTCTCGTCCGAACCTCAGTTCGGAAATTATGACGTTATGGAGAGAGTCCCGGGTTTTGAGGACAGTTTTTATATCTATCTCCCCCAGCCGGTGAGCGATGGTTTTGTGACAATAGATTACTACATTTGCGCCAGCGATTCGTCGGGAAGGACTGAAAAGGATCCTTATACCGCTCCGGCAGGGTATTACACACTTACTTATGAGACCCCGAACCGCGTAGAGGAGTTTTTCCCGCCGGAAATACCTGCGATTGTCGCCTTTAGTTCAACTTTCTCGGGAGGAATTCTGAAAGTGGAATTTTCTGTTCCTGAGAGGACAAATGTCTCTGTCGGAGTTTTCGATTTGACGGGAAGAAAAATCTCGTCTCTCGCCGATGGATTTTTTGACGCCGGGACTCACCTTTTATCGAATGATGTAAAAAATATTTCAGGGGGAGGGACAATATCTGCGGGGAGTTATTTCGTCCTGGCGAGAATAGGGGAGAGGACATTCACAAAAAAATTCATTTTGGACTGATAGAAAGCGGGGGACTGCAATGAAAAAGACTTTTATCGCGGCGGCTTTTCTATGCGTATCATCACTCGGCGCAAAGACCGAAGCCCTCTTTGACTATTATTCTCTGAAAAAAGCTCTGATTTGGGGTTATTCAGTCAGGACGGTCATATACTACGGAAACTGTCTTCTCGTGATTGAAGGGGAGGCGCAGGATGAATCACCTGATGCCGTCGGAGGAATGAGCATCGAGACTTTTGAGATTTTTCCGAGGGGATTTTTCGGAAACGAATACGAATACATTTCTTTTTCTGAGAACTCGCTCGTTTTTATGAAAGATAGGTATGTGATAAATTACGTTAAATTAAGAGTATATGAAAATGATTCTGTTTATATCAGGGCTCAGTATATAGACCCTGTAAGCTACGAAACCGTCATGGACGAGGAATTTTTGACCGCGATCCGTGACGAAGAAAGAGACGGAGGTATAGTTTTTTTTTCGAGGGACTGATTTTTTAGTTACAAAGAGAATCTTTTTAATCCAAATATAGTAATAATCGTATTGATATATTTTTAAGGACAAAGTAATATATATAATCATGTTGAATACCTCAATGAAAACCGGAAAACCAATACTTGCCCTATTGGTTTTATCCCTGATAGGCTGTAGTCCAAGGAGAACTAAAAATATGGAAACCTTTGCCGTAGATATTTACAGCGGAGATTCAGTTTTTACAGATATTGACGCGGAACAAGCCCATGAATTGATAAGAATTTACGGAAGCAGGATAAAAATCATCGACGTCAGGCGGCCTGAGGAATTTGATTCTTTCAAAATAGCAGACGCTGTCAATATAAATTACAATGACGAATTTTTCACGGATTCCATCGGTGTTTTCCCCAGAGACCAAATCTATTTAGTATATTGCAAATACGGAGCGAGAAGCTCTTCTGCGGCTGTCATGATGAATGAAATGGGATTTCCGAGAGTTTTGAACCTCTCAGGAGGGATAAAGAGCTGGATGAAAACAGGATACCCGGTAGAATGATGTCAGATAAATCTATAGATTTCTACGTTGAACCTACACCTGAGAGCATGACCAGGTTCATGATCGAGAATAACCTTCCTTCATACAGAACAGGGCAGGTTCTTGAATGGTTCTGGAAGAAAAAAGAGACAAATCCGTTAAAGATGTCTAATCTTCCTGCCGGGTTGAGAGAAGAACTTGGTGAAAAAATTTATGTCCCCAAAATAAAAAAATCGAATAAATCCTCGGACAAAACCGTATTGTTCAATGTGAGATTTTATGACGGAAACGAAGTTGAAACGGTTTTAATCAGAGAAAGGCAGAGAACGACAGTCTGCGTTTCAACCGCCGTGGGCTGTCCTTACGGCTGTCTTTTCTGCGCGACCGGAAAAATGGGATTTGTCAGACAGCTGAGCCCTTATGAGATAGCCGTTCAGCCTCTCCTCGTTTCGTCGTTCGACGTTAAAAACACGGTTTCCAACGTTGTCCTCATGGGAATGGGCGAACCTTTTCACGATTACAGGGGTGCCCTCGAAGCCTGCGACCTGCTAAATGACAAAAGAATGATGAACATAGGCCAGAGAAAAATAACAGTTTCAACAGCGGGTGTAGTCCCCGGAATAAACTTTTTTTCCAATAGCTCTAAGCAATACAAACTGGCAATTTCCCTTAACTCTCCCAGAGATTCCGACAGAAAGAAAATAATGCCTATCGCAAGAAAGTGGCCGCTTGCCTCTCTAATTGAAGCGGTTAAGAAATACACGGAAGCGACGAACAAAAAAGTCACTTTTGAATATGTTCTCATAAAAGGATTTAACGACAGGCTTTCGGACGCTCAGAAAATATCCGAACTTCTAAGCGGCATATTGTGCAAAGTGAATTTAATCCCCTATAACCGCGCTGTTATCGGTTTCGATACGCCTGACCCCTCTTCGGTTTTTAGGTTTCAGGATGCTCTCAAGAGAGAAGGTATAGAGACGACGACGAGACTGAGCAGGGGAGCGGATATTAACGCCGCCTGCGGTCAACTCGCCGTCAGGGCTGATAAGAAAAAGGGC
Organism: uncultured Desulfuromonadaceae bacterium; assembly: GCA_964397545.1. GTDB lineage: Bacteria > SDB-A > SDB-A > SDB-A > SDB-A > JAFGIG01. The sequence goes on from CAYNIW010000002.1 coordinate 14,316, forward strand.
GCTTACCGATGATAAAACATCCGGTAATTAAAGACAGGCTGTTTACTTTCACCGGAGCTGAATGTAAAATACGGGATCAGGGCGATGTCTATGTGTTCTCCCGTGTTCTTTTTATGAAAGTCCACAAAAAAAGCTGCACAGAATAACGGCTCGTTAAACGAAAAAAATGTATTATGAGGACAAAATGAAGATTAGGAAAAAAAGACAGGAAGGAAAATATCATATATGACAACAAATATTAATATGAGAGCCGGATTATGATACTCATACAGCAACTTGCGGTTTCATACGAGAATATTGCCATCGTGACTAAGAACGACCCCGTCACATGGTCGATTCTCGGCGCTCTTTTTGTCATATCCTTTCTCACAGTCTCAATTGCGGTCGAGAGATTTCTGCACTTTAAGAAAGTAACTGATCTTAACAGCAGTTTTGAAAACACTTTTGAAAAAATAAAATCAAGAGATATGATGAGAAACCTGACGATCGTGGGAGATCCTTCGCCTTTCGCGAGAATATTCATTGGACTGCACAGCAGACTTTTTTTCGTTCCGAGCCCTGATGCACCTGCTCCGGCTAAGCCCGGGCTCGAAGAGATCAAAATGCTTTCTGAAAAACTTGCCAGAGAGGAAATGCATAAACTCGAGGGAAGAATAACTTTTTTAGCCACGACGACGACTGTAGCTCCTTTTTTCGGCCTGCTCGGAACAGTTTGGGGGATAATGCTTTCTTTCATGGCAATGGGACAGCACAAATCCACGGATATATCGGCGATAGGTCCCGGGGTAGCGGCGGCTTTGATTACTACAATCGTCGGCCTTCTTGTCGCGATACCTGCCGTCATGCTCTACAACGGGCTGAATTCGAAATTGAGGGGTATAGTCGTGTCCATGGAAAATTTCTCTGACGAGATCATAGAAAAGTCGCTTGTCTGGGGTCTTATAAGGTGAGAGTGCAAAGATGGCAGTTTCAGACGAATTGAAACCAATATCAGGCATCAATGTTACGAGTCTTGTCGACGTGACCATGTCTCTTTTAATAATGTTCATGATAACGGTGCCGCTCATCAGCGAGCAGAGGGTCCGCTCTTTTGTAAATGTTCCTGTATTGAGCGACAGCGCCCGGTCGGAAGTGGCGCCTGAAGATATGAAAGCTTCGGTTATATCTGTTGACAGTTCGGGAGTTATTTATTTCGGCCTTTATCAGGGGTCCAAAAGCCTTTCCAGCGAGACGCTCGGGGCGGCAGAGGAACTGATCCCCCTTCTCAGGTCGCTCGATCCTGCGACTACCGTGAGCATTGAAGCCGATTCTCTGGCGATGTATAAATACGTGCTCGACTGCGTCCGAGCCGTTGCAAAATCGGGGATTAACAATGTCGAACTCGTTTACACAGCAAAACGCTGACCTGTTCAAAGGTTTTTCCTTTTCATTTTTTCTGCACGCGGTTTTTGCCGTTGTTCTCGGAGCTGTCTTTGTAAAAATGGGACAGATCCGTTCTGTTTCCGATAATGATGTTATAAGATACAGAGTCAATCTCGTCGCTTCGAGCGAGAGGACGCAAAGTCACACAGGCAGTGTCGAGGAAATTTCTCCTCTTGTCCAGCAACAAGACAGAACGACTGACGTCCGGCAGAATGATCCTATCCAGACCACACATCACAACATTCTTCCTGTTGCGACAGGAGGAGAGGATCCGATATCGGTCAACATACCCGGAGTTGGACCAGATGATCCTTACATTAAATCCATGGTCAGAAAAGTTTCAAGATATTATTCCGACCCTCTTGCCGCCGGTTCGGATTCCAGAAAAGTTACTGTGAAATTCACTGTAAATTCAGACGGCGTGATTTCCGGAGCGGAGATTGAAGAGAGTTCGGGAAATTCAACTTTCGACCTTGCCGGCCTGAGAGCTGTCAGAAACTCTTCTCCTCTGCCGCCTCTGCCTGAAAGATTCGGCGGTTCAGTCGTAGTCCATTTCTACTTCGAGCACAAATAAAAACCCGGGAGGGTGACAGATGTTTTTCGCCTTTTTACTGATGAATATCATGATGTCTCAGGGAGACATATATGTCGGAATAACAGCATACGGAAAAGAGCAGATTGACATAATAGTCATGCCTTTTTCTTCGCAGGCAGGCATATCAACTTTTGCCGGACAGTGCGAAGGCGTTGTCGCCTCAGATCTCTCATACAGCCTTTATTTTTCATTGATAAGCCAGAGCGAAGCGGGGCTTTCACTATCGGATCTCGTGCCTACGAGATGGAGCAAATTAAGTGCCACAGGTGCTGAAGCTCTCGCCGCGGCGACGGTTTCGCGTGAAGGCGGGATTTACACGCTCAGGGGTATTCTCCTTGACATACACTCAGAAGAAGTGATCTTTGAGAAAAACTATTCGGGGACCGAGGATCAGCTGAGGAGAATATCGCACGAATTCTCAGACGACATAGTCTCCTCGCTTACCGGCGAAAGAGGCATTTTCACGACGAGGATAGCATATACGAGGAGAGGGCATACATCTTCGAGCATAAGAATTTGCGACTACGACGGATTTATTGACGCGGCTTTAGTCGGAAACGGATCGATAAACATCTCTTCTTTCTGGAACCCCTCAGGTGGAGTTTTTTTCACGTCTTATATAAATGAAAAACCGGAAATAGTTTCCATGGTTTCCGGCAGTTTAAGGACGCTTGTCAAATCCGGCTCACTGCAGGTGGGTGGAGAGTTTTCTCCCGACGGAGGAGATTTGGCATTTGCGATGAATATCGATGGCAACACCGATATTTATATACTGGAAACCTCCTCAGGGACGTTAAAGAGGGTCACAAACTCCCCTTCGATTGAATGCTCGCCGAGCTGGTCTCCTTCGGGCGGGGAGATGGCTTTCACGAGCGACAGAGGAGGTTCCCCGCAGATTTACATATCGAACTCAGACGGTTCAAACGCGAGGCAAATTACATTTTCTGGGTCATACAACACATCTCCTGCATGGTCGCCGAGGGGAGACAGAATCCTATATGTAGGGATGCAGGGAGCGCTTTTTCAAATATTCAGCGTTTCCCCGTCGGGGGAAAATTTAAGACAGCTGACCGCCGTAGGAGACAACGAAGACCCTTCATGGTCGCCTGACGGCCTGCATATTGTTTTTTCGAGCAACAGATCCGGAACGGATAAAATTTACACCATGAATTTCGACGGGACTTTCATAAGGGAAATTGTATCTTCTCCCGGCAGTGTCATGCCGGCTTGGTCGAAATGAAAAAGGAGGTTTCAATGAAAAAGAACAATATAAAAATGGGATTTCTTTTGATATTTTTGTTCCTTTTAGCCTCTTGCACTCCAAAGAGAAACGCCGATGACGTTGTAGTCGTAGATACGGCTTCCAACGACTCTTCTTTGGGAACAGACACGTCTGCCGTAGTCCCGCCGGAAGACCTTATAGTCTTAAAAACCATTTATTTTGACTTCAATTCCTTTGAACTGAGTTCCGCCGCACGCGAAATTATTTCACAAAACGCGAGAGAATTGCAAAAATATCCTTCCGTGAAAGTATTCCTCGAAGGGCATTGCGACGAGAGGGGAACCACCGAATACAATCTCGCTCTGGGCCAGAAGAGAGCTGACGCGTGCAGAGCTTATCTTGTTAGCTACGGCATTGCACCGGACAGAATATCCACGGTATCTTACGGGAGGGAGAGGCCTGCCGTCTTGGGGACAGGCGAAAGCGTCTGGGCTAAAAACAGAAGGGTGGAATTCAGACCTTCGAGGCAGAGATGAGAAAAATTGCCGCCGCATTTTTATGTTCATTCGCTTTGGCGTCCTGTTCGGTTAAGAGAGATTTTGATTATGTCAGAGATACAGTCAAAGACATGGATCAAAGGCTTGTCAGAGTCGAGGGAATTGTCTCTACTCTCGATTCTGTCACATCCGACGTATCGCATTATCAGCGGGAAAACGATGCTTTTTACATTCAGAATCTTCAAAACATAAATATGAAAATTGACGCTCTCAGACAAGCCCTTCAGCTTTCCAAAAGCCAGCTTGACGCTCTGACGTTGAGGATGCAGAACATGTCGGATACCGACAGAGCCGCTTCTGAAGCGGCTTTCGAGAGAGCTATGGTAGATTATTCAAAAGGCGATTATGATCTGGCTGAAATCGCCTTTTCTGATTTTCTCGCCTCTTATCCGGCGAGCGTTAAGATCGCCGACGCCCTTTTCTATCTTGCGGAATCTCAGTTCAGCCAGAATAAATTTGAAGCCGCTTTCGGCAATTACTCGCTTTTCAGAGCCAATTATCCTATGAATCTCTTTATGCCGGCTGTGTTATACAAAAGCGGACTGTGCAAAAAACAAAGCGGCGATATGACTGAAGCCCGCAGGTTTTTCCAAGACCTGATTGACGCTTACCCGGACAGCAGAGAAGCCGACTGGGCGAGAGACCAGGTAAGGTGATCCGATGTTCAAAACGAAAAATTTCAACGAGTCGATTTATTCCAAGGATTTCAAAAAGGATATACACCCGAGAGGGATACTCTCTGCCGAAATCGTAGGCGCAATGCCTAAGGTCGATCTCCATCAGCACATAGACGGAAGTCTGAGACCAAAAACAATATTAGAACTCGCCGAAAAAGCCGGCTTCGTTTTGCCTTACAACGATGAAGAAAACCTCAAATCCTTTTTTCACAGAGGAGCTCATAGGGGGTCATTGTCGCTTTATCTTGAAGGTTTCGGTATAACCACGTCCGTCCTGCAGACTCCCGCGAGTCTTTTCAGGGCGGCATTCGAGGTTATAGAAGACAACTGCAGAGACGGGGTCGTTTACAGTGAATTGAGATTTGCTCCTGTTCTTCACACCGGGAAAGGTCTCAGCCAGGAAGAGGTCGTTGAAGCTGTTATAGGAGGACTGGAAAATGCCGGTCAAAAGTTCAACTGCTCATGGGGTCTTATAATCTGCGCCATGAGGCACAGAAAAGATTCACTGGAAACAGCAAAGCTTGCTGTTAAATACAGGGATAAGGGGGTAGTGGGGTTCGATCTCGCCGGCGAGGAAGCAGGTTACCCCGCCAAAGAACATATCGAAGCTTTCAATTACTGCAAAAAAGCCAATTTCAACATAACAGTTCACGCAGGAGAGGCGTTCGGCGTCGATTCAATATGGCAAGCTCTTCAATACTGCGGAGCTCACAGAATAGGCCACGGGACCAAGCTTGTAGAGGACATGAGTATAACTTTCGAAGGGGATGTGAAAAAAATCGGAGATGTGGCAAGTTACGTTCTCGATCACAGAATACCTCTTGAGGTATGTCTGTCGTCAAATGTTCAGACGGGAGCCGCTGAATCTTATGAAAAACATCCTTTCAGGCATTTTCACAGCATGGAATACAGAGTGTTCTTAAACACAGACAACACCTTGATGAGCGACACTTCTATGAGCGGCGAGTTCCTCAAAGCTGTCGAGCATTACTGCCTGACCATGAAAGACCTCGAAAAACTGACTGTGAACGCAATGAAGTCGGCGTTTTTGCCTTACAGGCAGAGAAATTATATCATCTACAACGTCATAAAACCCGGTTACGAAGAAATCAGAAAAGCGCTTCTGGAGAACTGATGGGAGATATTTGTAGCAAAATTTATTGGGGCAACGCTATTTCTTCATATATTTTCGCTTTAGCTTTTGTTCTCGGGCTTTTTTTAGTTTTGAAAATTTCTTCAAAAATAATTTTCAGAAAAGGGAAAAAAACCGAAAAACATATTTTTCTTACACAGAGCGTCAGTAAATACTTTTTTCCGGGCATGTATCTTCTCGTTCTTTATGCGGGGCTGAAATTTCTATTTCTCCCTCATCAGGCCTCCAAAATCGCGGATAAAATTTTTTTTCTGGGTGCGGTTTTTCTGACGTTAAAGTTTTTGATTTTTTCTGTTTCTTACTTTCTCAGCCGAAATTACAACACGGAAAATAAAACAGAAAGAAGAAAAATTCCTCTTCTTCCTTTCATAAGAGTCGTAATCTGGTCTGCGGGTTTTCTTTTCGTTCTCGACAATTTTGGCTTCGACATAAACACTCTTTTGGCTGGCCTCGGTATAGGCGGAGTAGCCGTAGCGCTCGCCTCTCAGGCTGTCCTCAGAGATCTTTTCAATTATTTCGTCATTGTCACCGACAGGCCTTTTCTGATAGGAGATTTCATCTCAGTTGGAGATTACAGGGGGACAGTAGAGAAAATTGGCATAAAGAGCACAAGAATTGCGAGTTTAAGCGGAGAGAAACTTGTTTTCTCCAACACCTACCTTGTCGAATCAGTGGTCAGCAACTTTTCAGAAATGAAAAAAAGAAGAATTGTTTTCAGCGTTCAGGTCAAATACGAAACTCCCCTTGAAAAACTGAGAGAAATACCCGATATTATAAAAACAGCAGTAGAAGAAAACGAAAGAGCTGCATTCGACAGGTCGCATTTCAGCTCTTTCGGAGACTGGGGGCTTGTCTTTGAAGCGGTTTATACAGTTGAAGGGAATGATTATTCTGAATATATGGACATTCAGCAGAATATAAATTCGAGAATATTCGAGCTCTTGAGCACTGCGGGAGTCGAATTCGCATATCCGACTCAGACGATTCATCTGGAGAAGAAATAGTCGAAAGGAGATGAGTTGGATTCTTTTGAGATAACAGGCCCTGGCAGAATCGAAGGGAATTTCACCCCAAAAGGAAACAAAAATGCGGCTCTCCCGATGATTGCAGCCGCCTGCTTGACTGATGATGAAGTCATATTGCGGAATGTTCCGAAAATACTCGACGTTGAGAACCTAATTGAACTCCTGCGGCTTTCAGGCGCAAAATGCGAGTGGACAGAGGGAGATTCGCTGAGGATTGAAGCCGGAAACTTGAATAATTTTGACCTCAATCCGGATATCTGTTCTAAAATCAGAGCTTCGATTCTTCTCGCGGGACCTTTTCTTGCAAGAAATGGATGGGTTAGATTTCCTCCGCCTGGAGGAGACGTTATCGGAAGAAGAAGGCTCGACACCCATTTTTCCGCTTTGGAATCAATGGGCGTGGAAATAAAATGGGACGGCACAAGATATCTTTTGAAATCCGGAGGAAGATTAAAAGGCGATGATATATTTCTCGATGAACCGAGTGTAACCGGAACGGAAAATATCCTCATGGCCGCTTCTTTAGCCGAAGGCAGGACCGTGATAAGAAACGCGGCATGCGAACCCCACGTTCAGGATCTCTGCGGTATGCTATCAAAAATGGGTTCTGAAATCAAAGGCGTATCCACGAACAGGCTGGAAATCAAAGGGAGGAGAAAATTAAAAGGAACTGACGCCGGTGTAGGTCCTGATTACATAGAAATCGGCAGTGTAATAGCATTGGCCGCCCTTTCTGGCGGAGAGGTCAGAATTCAATCCGTCAAAAAAGAAGACGTAGAACCGATACTTATCAGCTTCAGGAAACTCGGTATTGAAACTGTTTTTAAGAACGGATGTCTTGCAGTTCCGAAAGAGCAGAAACTGAAGGTCCAATCGGATTTTGGCGAAGTCATACCAACAGTTTCGGACGGTCCTTGGCCTGGTTTTCCGGCGGATCTGACAAGCATTGCTTTGGTCGCCGCAACCCGTTCCGAAGGCACGGTTCTCATTTTTGAAAAAATGTTCGAGAGCAGAATGTTTTTCGTCGACAAACTTGTGTCAATGGGCGCGAAGATAGTTTTATGCGACCCACACAGAGCGGTAGTCACAGGCCCTTCCAAGCTCAGGGCGCAGTATATGTCAAGCCCTGACATAAGAGCTGGAATGGCTCTTTTGATAGCCGCTTCCATAGCTGAAGGAAAAAGCGTCATAAGCAACGCTCATCAGATAGACAGAGGATATGAGAGAATAGACGAAAGACTCGGTTTTCTGGGGTTGGATATAAAGAGAATTTAGAGGCGGCGTAAAAGCGCCGCCTCTATCATTTACTTGGATTCAAAAGTTCCGTGATACCATTCATAGCCGTTCACATAGACATAGACATCGTATGTGCCGGTGTAATCCACGTCAAATTCCCATTTCTGAATTTTGTAGTCATCACTGGAACCGAAATAAAACACATCTGACCAAATATCGTCGCCGTTGGCGTCGTTGATTCTGAACTGAACATTCCAGTCGCCGCCGGACACTTCGTCCCAACTGAAGACAAGTGTGGCTTCCGTTTCATAGACATATCCGCCGTCTTTGTCGTTGTCGAGAAGCCAGTCATCGTCGGCTTCGACTAAGTCAATAGGACCTTCAATGACAAAGAGCGCGGCCCAGTCGAAGGTGACTTCGCTTGTGGTTGTAGGTTTAGCCCAGGCGACAGACACTATCGCCAGAGTCAAAAAGGCTAACATCAGAGCTTTTTTCATTTCGACCTCCTTAATTTTGTTCATTTTAATATTTTACAATTTTTAATTCAACCAATATTTTATATGAAGCTTTAATCAATTACCGTGCCTTTTATTTGCTAAAATATATAAGTTTCGATAACATGGCGTATAAACTTTTGCAGACTCGAAAACAGAAGAACAGGAGAGACTTAATTGCACTGAAACAGTGCTTTCAAATATATGAACCGAATAAATTTCGGTTGACAGTCCGTTTCCGTGATATTATTTCTTAGCTTTTAATAACGGAGGAAATTTGGAAGATATAAAAGAAGACAGAATTCTCGAACTCTCAAGAATTGTGGAAGCTGTCTTGATGACTTCGGATATCCCTATAAGCGTTGATAAGCTTAAGAATTTAATCGATGATTCTCAGGTCAAGGAAATTAAATCTGCAATTGCTTTCTTGAACGAATTTTATGATTCAACGAAGCGGTCTTTCCACGTTCTCGAGATCGCAGGCGGGTATCAGATTTACACAAGGCCTCAATATGCAGATATAGTATCAAAACTCGATAGGACGAGAGAACCGAGACTGACTCAATCAGCGCTTGAGACTCTTGCGGTTGTCGCATACAGACAGCCAGTCACGAAAGCGGAAATAGAAAAAATCAGGGGAGTGAGCTGTGACAGTCCCGTGAAAACTCTCATGGAAAGAGATCTGATACACGTGACTGGAAGGGCGGATTCCCCCGGCAAACCCGCCCTGTATTCGACAACGAAGGAATTTCTGAGATTATTTCAGCTGAATTCAACTGATGATTTGCCGTCCATGGAAATTTTTCAGGCGGAAAATCAATGAGAGAAGGATGTGTTTTCGAGATAACTCAGAGAAAAGGCTTCAGGCGTTTTCTCGTTAAAACCGGCCTGATTACGGAAAACGACCCAATAGGAAAAGTCATCAGGAAATACGTCCGCGATCATTTGGAAAAAGGCGACTGTCTCGTTATTGCCGAAAGCGTTCTGGCAATAACTCAGGGTAGAGCCGTGCCCGTTGATAAAATAAGAATAAGCTTTCTGGCAAGGATTTTATGGAGATTTGTCGGCAAAGTTCCCTACGGTATAGGTCTACGGAGCCCATCGAGCATGCAGTGCGCCATAGATGAGACCGGGGCAATGAGGATCCTCGCGGCTTCCGCCGCAGGAGCTTTGACAAAGATATTCGGTAAAAAAGGAATGTTTTATAAAGTGGCGGGAAAGCAGGCGGCTACAATAGATGCGGCTTTCACGTCCCCTGTGGAGCCTTACAATAAATGCGTGATAAAAGGACCTGTAGATCCGGAAGGAACGGCAAAAGAATTGTCCCTGAAGTTCTCTGTCGGAGTCGCTGTTATGGACGTAAATGACATAGGAGGAAGCTGGGTCCTCGGAGCTTCAGAAGGTTTAGACAAGGAGAGGCTTTCTTCTGCCATGAGAGACAATCCTATGGGGCAGGGAGATCAGCTGACGCCGTTTTGCATTTTGAGAAGATTACATTGAGGCTCAACCGTTATCTTGCAGAGAAAGGATTTGCTCCGAGCAGAAGAAAAGCCGACGACGTCATATCAAGAGGTTTAGTCAAAGTAAACGGCGGGAAAGCTTTTCTTGGACAGAGCGTCTTTTCAAACGACATAGTGGAAATTTCGGGTAAATATGACAGGGTAGAGTTCAGTAAAAGTTTTTTATACGGAGCTTTTTATAAACCCAGAGGGTTTATATGCACTCATGCCGCCGGAGATAAAAGCGTAATGAAAATTTTACCGAAAAAAGCGAGCTGGAAATGGGCGGGGAGGCTTGACAGAGAAAGTGAAGGGCTGATGATCGTCAGTGACGACGGAGAATTTATTCATAGAGCTTCACATCCCTCTTTCGGATGTGAAAAAGAATATTTGGCAAAACCTGCAAGACTGCCCTTGGAGAAAGAGATAAAAAAATTATTAGAGGGTGTCCGCATCGAGAATTCTCTGATGAGGTTCGAGAAAGTTGAATTAGAGGGCGAATACATAAAAATTGTATTAAAAACAGGTTATAACAGGCAGATAAGGAAAATGCTGGCTTATTATTCCATTGAAGTTGAAAGACTCGTCAGGATCCGGCATGGAATAATAAGCCTTGGTAAAATGAATGAAAAAGAATACAGAAATCTCACAAAAAATGAAATCCATTACATTAAAAATTTGACAAAACGGAATTTTTCAATATAATAGTTCGAAATTTTACAAATAGGAGGTAATTTGCCCAGTCACGTATCACAGAAAAAGCGCATAAGGCAGAACAAGAAAAAAAATATAAGAAACCGCGCCCTGAAAAGCAAGGTAAAGACGGTATCTAAAAAGCTAAAAGCGTCGGAAAGCGCTGAAACGAAAAAGGAAAATCTTTCAAAGGCTTATTCTGTCATAGACAAATCCGCGAAGAAAAACGTCTATCATAAAAATAAAGCATCCCGCCTTAAAAGCAAACTGGCTAAAACGGCTGTTGTTGATAAAACCGTTTAATTATATCAAGAGCCAGCGAATCCTTTTCGTCTATTGACAATATGAATTCTATGTAGGGGAGTGCCCTTTCGGTGAACTTCCCTTCATCTTCCAAGGTTATTGCGAAGACTTTTCTCCAAACGGATTGTTTAATGTTTCCGGTTATCATGAGAGCTCTTTCATGACCCTGAAAAATCGAAGGGATCGGCCTGATAGCGATTTTTTTCCAGCCCTCAGAATCGTCGAGAAGACTGTCGTCCGTGAAAAAAAAACCGTGTGGTAAAAAATCCCTGTCCCTGAGTTTTTTAAGGTCAGGATCCGGATGGGACGAGAATTGCCCGCCCGGAGGATTGGATACGAAAAAACCGCCTTTGTTTTTGGCGTAAGTGTAGATAGAAAATATAAGATCTTCAAAAGACAACTGAAGCTTTTCGATGTCAACGCTTTCGCCTTTTTCCCATGAGCATAGTAAATTCAAAAATTCAGCGAACTCTTTTTCCCAATGTGTAGAAAGCCCGGAGTCGCTCTTGTCCAGCCAAATCACATACCAGGATCTTCTGAGAAGTTCTTTGTCAACGACAAGAACGTCGGTTCTCAATTTTTCCACTGTCTGAAGGTAAATAAGAGGGGAAACCTCTTCCCACGCGAGTGCGCCGGGCGCATTTGCCAGATACACGGAAGATTCCGGAAGAAAAGAAAGAATAGACTCGGCGTAGTCTCGGGACAGATAAAGCGAGCTTTTGTCTGACTTTCTGAAACCGTCGTAAACGGGATAAACAGCTAATATCAAAACGGAAGCTGTCAATAGAGATGATCTTATCTTTGAAAAAAGCCAGAACAGTCCAAAAGTGCTCAAAACGGATACTGAAAGAATTGAAGGGATGACGTAAGGGTCTATGTCGGGAATACTGTAAGAAGAAGAATACGCGAGATTGGCGCATATTACAAATGTGAAGAGGAAAAAAAGATGCCTCTTGTTTTTGAACAAAAAAACTCCGCCTGGGATTGAAAAGATATATACGGGCAGAAAGCCGTTAAAAAAAACAATTCTGACAAGCGACGCGAGAGATTTTGCGAAGGCAGTCATCCCTCCTGAAAACATCCAGACCATGTATTGCTTGCCTGTTACGTGGTTGTATAGATATCCTAAGCCTCGCGAAGTCCCTCCCCAGTCCAATGGAGGTGAACATGAAGATCTGATTGCTATTGAGAGATATATGCTCGCTCCCGCTGCTGCTGCGGTCAGGGCCGATAAAGCGAGAATATTTCTTTTCACGCTGAGTTTGAATACCGAGAAAATGAAAACCGGCAGGGCAATGCCGATTATCATAAAATGGTTGCCCAAAAAAAGACCGCAGAGATAAGAAATCAGAAGATATGATGCCGGAGAGTGTTTTTTGCAGGAAGAGTTCATATAGAGAGCTATCAGGACAGAAGATAAAAGAGCAGATAAAGCATAGACCTCGGTTTCTGTGGCAACCGAGAACATCACAGGATGAAAGCAGAAAGCTGTGTTAAATAAAAAAGCCGGTATAAAACCTGTTCTTTTCTTTATGGCAAGAGCGAGGACAACTCCGGCCGAGGCGGCGCATAAGGCTGAAAAAGCATTGGAAGCGCTAACAGGCACGGTCCAAACAAATGAAGTTAAAAAGATAAAAACCCTTGTAAGAAGCGAATAAAGAGGATATCCGGTCGGATGCGGTATTCCGTAGAGCACGGCGCAGGATGAAAGTTCTCCGGAGTCTATGAAAGTAAGCCCGGGAGCCATTGAGGCGAGGTAAAAAGTCGCGTTTATGAAAAAAATGAGAATAGCAAAAAGAATACCCTCAGGTTTTCCTTTAAGTTTCATCTCACCTCCAGTTTCATAGATTCAATCGGCAGTCATTATATATATAGTATGTCCTTTATAAACAGGCAACAACATGTATCAGCCAGATTATTAATAAAAAAACATCATTAACACTGTGAAAATTCCTGAAAACAGAACGAAAAAAATCAAAAACGAAATAATTTTATAAAGACCGGTTTCGAGGGCGAGGTTGATATAGAGCCTGGAAAGTCTGGCTATGCCGTATCTGGATTTTCTTGCAGGAGAAGTCTGAAGCACCGGTATTTCTCTTATAGAGTATCCGAGTTTCATGGCCAGAGCCGGTATAAAAGTGTTTTTCGACGATTCTCTCAATATATCTTCTACTGCTCTTCTGCGATAGCATTTGAACATTGAGCCTATGTCTTTGACCGGCTTTCTGAAATACAGAGAAAGTTGAAGATTCAGGAAAAAGGAAAAAAGTTTTCTCAGAGGAGGGTCCGTCCTGTTCGACCTTATTCCGGAAATTATGTTGTCGCCTTCACTCAATTGACTGAGCAGTAAATTGAAATTATCAAGAGGCGTTTGGAGGTCTGCGTCAGAAGTGAGTATGAGATCTCCTGAAGAATGTTTCATGCCGGAGATGACTGCGCTGTGCTGTCCGAGATTTTGTCTATGTCTTACGAGCTTGAATATTTTTCCGCCCTGCCGGCATTCTCTTTTAATAATATCATAAGTCCCGTCGGAGCTTCCGTCGTCAACATAGATAACTTCGGCTTTTAGGGGCTCAAGACCAAGAATAAAAGCTTTTACGGAGGAGTGGGTTTTGCCGATAATAAGCGATTCGTTGAAGAGGGGTATAATTAAGCTGATTTGCATCCGCATCTTTTATCACAGCGAGTCCTGCATTACAACATAGAATTCATAAACTCTGTTAAGAATGATGTTTTGTCCCCTAAATTTCTGTTGACTTTGGCTTTTTCTGCTGTTAATTTTTACTATTAAATGGTTTTGAGTTCTAAAAATATAGTATGCCTTTCAGGAAGGAGGGAAGCTGATGGTTAGAAAAACGGGGTTTATACTATCTGCCGTTTTCCTGGTTATGTTCATATTCATCGGATGCTCAACTATTCCAATGGACGAAGGGAAGCGACACGAAGGAGAAATAATAGTTGATTACCATTTCTCCGCTCAGGGGACTACAACGGATGGACTCGGTATTAAGCTTCACTGGGATATATTGACTACTGCGAAAAGATACAGAGTTGTCTTCGAGAACTCCATCGACTCTGTTTTTCCCGCTTTCGAAGTCGACCAGGGGGATACGACTTATTTCAATGACTGGTCTATTGCTGATGCTCAACAACTCGGAAAATACACTGTTTATTTTTCAGAATCATCGAGCGGAACGGATTGGAAATTGATTGATTCAACAAGGACCAACACTGTATCGGGATCATCTCACCTTATCGCCTACGGGCTTAACGGCAGTTTTGCCGCTGTATGGGACGTTAAAGGATACAGAATTATCGGATTTGAGGATCCCGAACTGCACTCTTTAGCGGAAGTTTACCTCTATGATCCCTGCGATTCCATGAATAGATTAGATACGACATTATTTACCATTGACACGTCTTTCATCGTGGATACTTTGAATGATACAACCTGGATCTATGATTCAACCGTTGTTATTGATACAGCCCTTGCATATCTTGAGATTTATTCTGCATATATGCCTCCGTTCTCCGGGTCAAAACAGGCCGGTGTTCAGAACGCGGGTTCGGATTCCAATTGGGTAGATATGAGAATTGCTCCGGTAGGAGACCAATATTTATACTCAGTGCCTGTTGTCACAGGAGATGTTGTCTGGATGCAGAGTGTCGGCGAGAGGTATATGAAAATTCTTGTTGACAGTATATATCTGTCCCCGCCGGCAAGTGACCGTGATTCAGCTGTAATATATTTCCATTGGAGATTCCAACCCACACCCAAATTCAGATATGTGTATTAATACGGAGGGTCAGATGAAATCAAAGGGCAGAATTATTTTTACTTCACTGGCGTTTCTGATAGCGTTTTTGACGGCTTTTACGGGCTGTTCTAAAAGTGTTATCGATCAGCCGCCTGATGTTCCTCCCTACATAAACAGGGACGACAGTACAACCCAGGGAATAACGACATCGATTCTCGGGGTGAATTTTGATGGTGGAGATATAGTTGTAAGAGTGAGTGTAAAGACTCAGGAGAATAAACCTGTTGTCGGCTTAAACGGTGCGAATTTTAACGTCCGTGAGATGTCATACAAGCCCGACGGAAGCATCGATACAAATAAGATTCTTTACAACGATATGACGATGAGAGTTCTCAACGCTCCTTCCACAAACTACAATTCCATAGTTTTGGTAAGAAGTATGTCTTCATCTGTGGCATCCTACGACGCTACTATTACTGCTTACCTAAAAAGGTTTATAAATTGGAAAAAGCCACAGGATTCATTGGCGGTAATCGGTTTCCACAGCTACGATACACTTGTCACTGATTTCACTCGGATTATCGCTTTGCTCGAACAAGGCGCGGATTTTCCAAGTTTTAACGGCAGGAGTGCTATGTTCAGAGCCCTAAGCAGAGCGATATCCGAACTACAGGGACAGGGAGGCAGAAAAGGAATAGTAATTTTCGGTGACGGTCTTAATAACGAGCTTCCGCATGACAGGCAGGCGGTTATTAACGCCGCAAACGCGGCCAATATTCCGATATATTTCCTTAAATTCGGGGACAGCCCTGATACTGCCAATATCGAACAGATATCCCTTCAAACAGGAGCTTATTACCAATATCAGATGACAAGCGGAGGTGTTTGGGGAATCATGGACGAGATAAGGGGAGAACAGAACAATGTCTATGAAATAAGATTCCAGAGAAGCACTCCTTCAGGCAGAAGGGGCTATCTGAACGTCTCAACTCAATACCAGGCAGCTGTCGGAATCACTCTTCACACTTCTTTGTATTATTTTGAGGCTCCGTAATAGAGGAGGGGGAAAATGAGAAAAACAACTATAGCAACGATATTGGTCCTTGCGGTGATAGCCGCCGGGCTTTGGATTGGTTGCAGTACCGCGCCAACGGGAAACATCCTTCAGAATAAACCGCCGGAAACATTTTTGGTTAATGTTCCGCCGGGGAATGACACTATAAACGCTATAACTCTTGTTTACTGGTATGGCAGGGATTCTGATGGTGTTGTAGCTTACTATGAGTGGTTTTTATCCGGTGATTCAATTGACGCAAGTCAAATAACGCAATGGGATTCAGTTTTTGCTTCAAGCGATACAATGAAGTTCACAATAGATGATGTTCCTGCTCAATTTATCACCCTCGATACTGTTATAGACACAATATTAGTAGGGAATGACACTTTTTATAAAGTCCATGAGGTTTGGCATTTCATTGGGTATTTTTACGTAAGAGCTGTTGACGATCTCGGAATGAGAGATCCGACGCCGGCTGTCAGAGGCTGGAACGTCAATAGTGTTAAACCGGTAATTCAGATTTACGCTCCTGACAGCACTACGGGATTAGTTAGGTATTACAGCGGGACTACACCCAAATTCTGGAAATCGCACCAAGTTCCTGTTTTATTTTATACTGAAGGAACGACTCCGTTTTGGAAAGGCCCTCAGGTTTGGTGGAACCGTAATGACACTTTGAATGACCCTGTCAACACCCCGATCGGATACAGATATAGAATTGACAATGGAACTTGGTCTCAATGGACAGATGTGGACCCTACTGTTGGAAATGACTCTTTCATAACAATAAGAGGAAATATCTCTGAAGGTAATCATTGGTTCTATCTTCAGGGCAGAAATTCTTCTCATATTCAAAGTGATATAGATTCTTTTTATTTTAGAACTATAAATCCCGATCTCGATGCCGGAACCATTGCGGTAATTCTTGCGAACAACTATACAGGGACTCAAATAAACTGGTATCAGAATTTATTCCAGATTATCAGACCGAATGCTACTTTTAAATTTATGACAAAACCCGCTGCTGTTCCTTTTCCTATTGACAGTTTCAAAGGTGTAAGCTTAGCGATATATTTGAAAGAAGACTTTACAAAATCAAATAATACTATTGCTGATACTTTGGCTCTCTACGAATACATTCAGCACGGCGGTAAAGTTTGGTTCTGCGGTCCTTATATGTTAAATGAGATGGGAAAATTTAATCTGGGAATTCAGATAACAAATGACTATTTAGGAATAGACTATTTTTCCTCTTGTGAAGATTCATTGTTTTTCAGCGGAGTACAAGTAACACAAAGCGGCGTTGCTTTGAATTATCCCAATCAGAATATTATGATTGATCCGGCTCACACTTTCCCACCCAACCAAGTTAAAGGGAAGTTTATCGAGTCATATTACTCTTCAAATCCTAATCTTACATCTGTATATCTCTGGATTGGAGATATGCCCTTTAACGAAACTCCGGTAGCGGTTTTGCACCAGGATGCTTCTCTGAATCTCAAAACTGCGAATTTTGGTTTCGCTTTGAAAGCAATGGAGTGGGATTCACAGAGCTATGAACCAATTAGATCTGTGATTGATGCGACATTAGTCTGGTTCGGATTGTAAAAAATTACTGAATCAAGAGAGCCGGCAAAATTGCCGGCTCTTTTTTTATTTCAGGATCAAATTTCTAATAAGAAAAAATAAAATAGCCAAAACCATTGATATTTTCAATAAAACGATAGATTTTTTTATACACTTATTTACCAATAAAATCGATACAGAAACAGGCGCAGGAATAAGAAGAAGAAATAAAATAAACTGCATGGGTCCGGCATTGATTATACACAGAATTGCGATTAAATATATCAACAAACCTGTTGAAGAAATATAGAATAACAACAAAGAAACGCGTTCGCCGAAAAACACAGCCGTTGTATTTTTTTTCGCGGATTTGTCGCCCCTGAGATCTTCTATGTCTTTTAGTATTTCCCTTGGTAAATGAAGAAAAACTGCAAGAAAGAACAACGATAGTATTTCAGTTTTAACTGATCCTGAAATCAGACCTCCCCAAAGAACCGGGAAAGCGGATAGAATTGAAGTCAGGAGATTGCCTGCGAAAGGCGTTTTTTTTAAGTATATGTTATAAAATATTATGGTAGTAATTATTGAAGAATTTACAATGAAGAACCGAACATGTAGTGCAGATAATATAATTGAAACGCTTAATATCACTATTGAAAAGATAACACATGATCGTTTGGAAATCAGATTCCGGACAAGAATTCTTCCGGGCCTGTTGATTCTGTCTTCTTCCAAGTCGGTCAAATCGTTAAGGCAGTAACCGGCGGCCGCGCTTAAAACTATCGGCGCGAACATTACAAGATCTAAAATATTAAGAGAAAAGCTGTTTTTTGATATCGCAAACCCGAGATAGACAGCGGCGATGATTATAAGAAGATTCAGGGGTCTTGTTATCAGGATGTAGGGAAGAATTTTGTTTCTAACAAAAAAAATCATGGATCAAAGATCCTGTCCGTGATTTTCTCGGCGATTATTCCCGAAAAATATCCTATAAAAGCGCCGGCGACAACGTCTGAAAAGTAATGCCGGTTCAACGCTATCCGCGAGACCCCGACTACACCGGCCAAAGCCAGCGCTTGATACCTGTATTGGGGATACTCACGGGAGATCGCATAGGCGAAAGAGAAAGCCGTCGAAGTGTGACCAGACGGAAATGAATGCTCTCCTCCGTCCGGTCTTTCCCTGTTGACTGCGATTTTTATTCCGGTCGTCAGGACTCCGGATACAGCGAAAGAGGTCACAGCGAGTTTTCCGCACCTTTGGGATCTTTCGTCGCCGAAAGACATGATTGTCGAGGCGAAAAGGAGTGTTCTTCCGTCACCGAGTTTAGTCGCCATTTCCATCGCGCTTTGCGAGAGAGGAGAAGAAAGGTTGTCTCTAATGCTTCTCGTGATGCGCAGGTCAGTGTCGAAAGAAAAGAGAGTTTTTACGGAGAAAAAAACAAAGGTTATTAAATAACAGAGTTTCATGAAAGGAGGAAAAGGTTTTCCGCCATCTCTCTGTAAGATTCTGTCAGGTTGATTTCCCTTCTTGACATTGCCGTTTGGGCTGTAGCAATAAACTTATCAAAAGAATACTTCTCGCCGGGTCCCCAGCTGAATGAGGGAATGTATTTGTGCGTTAGGCCAGGTTTGAAAACATTCGCGCCGAAACCGGCTGTTGTTCCTGTATTGAAAAGAGTTCCGATGGCTGTTCTCACGTGATCGCCGCATAAAAGACCGAGAAAGCTCAGCCCTGTCCGGTGTGTGACTCCGTTGAAATTCACCTTAATTTCCGAATAATTGTTTTTTAGGTTCGAGTTGGATGTTCCAGCGCCGAAATTGACCCATTCACCTACATAGGAATTTCCAATGAAACCGTAGTGTTGTTTGTTTGAATATCCGGTGAAAACTGATTTGGATATCTCTCCGCTCAATCTGCACTGAGGGCCGAAACTGCAGCCGTTGAGTATGTGCGTGTAGGGTTTTAATATGGATCCCGGGCCTATATAAGCCGGTCCGGCTATGACGGAATGTGATTTGACTTCCACACCCTCGCTAATACTGACTGGACCGCCTCTTGCGTCTATTACTACGAAATCCTCTATTATTGTGTTCGCCCCAATGAAAATTTTTTCAGGAAAAAGCAAAACAGCTGTTTTTGAAATTTCGCCTAATTGTGCCCCCCTGAAGAAATTTTTTTCAAGTGCAAGCGGGTTGTGTTCTATGAGTTCCCAGATATTGCTGAAAAAAAACGCGTTTGTTTCCGTCCTTGGTATATTTTCAGGAATTATCCCTTCGTTTATTATCCTGCGCGCCCTGCAGGCATCACCTCTGAAACCGATGAGAGAACCTCTGCTGAAAAAAACCTCTTCAGGCCCTTCAAGAGGGATATTTTTTTTAAGATCAATCTCAGGGAGAAGGGAGGAAAGAATATACAAACCTCTTGAGGGTTCTTCATTTATCCTGTAGTTTGGATGAACTTCCTTCATATAACCTTCCATATATGAGGGGCAAATAAGAGTGACGTCGCAAAGATCGTAAAGCCTTCTCAATCCTTCGGAAAAAGTGAAATATCCGCAGAGAAGGTCGGAGACGTGACGGGAAAGGGAGAGTGGGAAAAAAGCCTCTCTGTCTTTTTCGAAGAGTATTATTCCTGTCATATCAATAGTTGGACAGTTCGAGAATTATGCTGTCCTGAATGTTTTTTATCTGGTTCTGGGAAATCGTGAAATTGTTCATAAGGATCGAAAAACAAAGGGTGTCCCTGCCTTCTGTGACTATATAGCCGGCGATGGAGGATATTCCGGTAAGTGTTCCCGTTTTAGCCCTTATCCTGTCTCCTGAAATTCTACGAAGCCGATTGCTCACTGTCCCCTCTTTACCCATCAACGGCAAGGAATTATGGAAAAGACCCGAAAGGGAAGGATGTCTGAGCATTAATCTTAGAAGAGAAGTGATGAATTTCGGAGTCATGAGGTTGTATCTTGAAAGACCGCATCCGTCTTTAGCTACGATGCCTGATGATGACAATCCCATTTCGCCCAGTCTTTGCAGGATATATGATACTCCGTCCAGCGATGATGCTCCGGGGGTTACAAGGGAGGCGATTTTTCTGAGAAGAAGTTCCGAAGCGAGATTTAAACTGAAATTCAATATGCTGTCTGTAAGAGAGCTTAAGGGCTGGGAATAGTTAACACAGAGCGTTTCGTAAAGCGCGGGAAGTGTGAGAATGTTCGTAACAGCGCCCTCGAATGAAATTCCGGTTTTGAGAATTTCGTTCTTGAAAAGATAACCTGTGAAAAGGTCAGGCCTTTCAAGATTGACTGTCCTTTCGATCGGGTTTTTCAGAGAACCGGAGAAAATGATTATGTTTTTTCCGTTTTCGAAATATCTATCCACGGTGTATCTGTTATCTTGACCGGGAACGAGAAGATTGACGAATTCAATGAATTCCGTTTTGGGAGAAACTTCGACAGAAACTCTGCCCTGAGACAATGACGCTTTGACTGTCACAAAATTACCGCAGCAGCTGAGGGCTGATATCTTAGCGCTGTATGAATAAAATCCTTCGTCCCACATCCAGCCGACTCCGAGAGGAAGAGTGTCGAGATCGCGGTAATAAGTGAAGATGTCTCCTTCTATTCTCGTGATGCCTTTGTTTTTGATTTCCGCGGCGATAGAGGAGAGGGATTTCAGGTCGAGGGAAGGATCTCCGCTCCCCCTGAGATAAATATTGAAAACTGTGTCGTTTCTGACAGAGTCAGACAAAATTGAAGTAGAAAATCTGAAATCCGTTCCGAGAGAGACAAAAGATCCAGCTATTGTAAAAAGTTTTTGAACTGAAGCAGGGATAAAAAAATAATCCTGATTATATGAATAAACGCTTTCGCCCGTCCGTGAGTTAACGCAATGAACTCCTGTGTGGACACTGCCCAGAGATTTTATGAAGCCGTCAATTTTTTGAGAATTGACAGACGATGTGAGGAGCAGAAAAGCTAAAAAAAAATTCATAGGTATCCATTTTATACTATGCAAGGATTCAAATCAATACCGGCGCAGGGATTTTAACATGGAAAAACTAATACATAATGAAGCGAACATCATCAAACCATGTGCTATCTCTGAAAGCGTTGTCAGGGCAGAGTATCTGAAAGATTACGTTATTTTCTCCAGTTCCGTCGAAATTTATCACAGAAGAGATGAGCGCGCCGTTGAGACGGAAAAAATACCGGGCGTCAAGCGTGTTGTATGAGATTTCAATATCATTCCATTGTCCCTGTGAAAGTCCCGTAATCGATTTCCAATCGTTTCCTGTTTTATAACACAGCGTGTCAGAGACAATCCCGAAATGCATTCCTCGTTTTGACCAGCTCCAGTCAGAGGGAAGGGTTCGGAAAGATATAATATTATCTTCACTCTGGGAGACAAAAGAGTTCAAATAAACTGAAAAAGATATTATGCCGGAATCTGCTAAGGGAACGTAGGCGTATGCGGTCACCCAGCTTGAGGAAATTTCAGGATCGTAAAAAACCGCGGCTCTTTTCTGATCTTTGTCGCCGATTTTGGCGAAAGCGTTTCCAGCTGTTCCGACAACCCACACTGATGTATCGAGAAAGGTGTCCTGCGTGTTGAAATCTTCTGAAAAATAGACTGTGTCTATTGCAGAATAAAAGACTATTGGATCGGACCATGAGGAGAACAGATCTTCGGTGTTTTTCGCCTGAATCCTTACAAAGTTAAAACCGGTGTCGACGGCGTTCAGAACATGGAAAAAATCCTGATTAGACCCGTATGCACCAGACCATTGGGAAGTGTCATCTTCAGAAACGGATCTCAGTGATATCGCAGAATTTTTCTCGTCCGATACATAGACTTTCAGAGAGCAAGGAATTCCGGCTAAAAAAACCTGCTTTACATAAATGTTTTCAATCACAGGCCCTGTATAAGACGGATCCGCGGGTTGAGAGCAGGAAATTAAAAAGAAGAATACTGGCATTGCAAGAAATTTTATTTTTTTCATGTTTTTATAATAATCTTTTTATGTCTAACTGTCTATTTTTTTAGTTCTTCGGGATTGACATTCGTCCATGAATAATATAAAATCGCCTTTTTTGCTGGGGTAGCTCAGTAGGTAGAGCACGGGACTGAAAATCCCGGTGTGGACAGTTCGATTCTGTCCCCCAGCAAATTCAGTTTCCTGAAAATTCCAGAGAGATTTGAGAAAAACTGTCGAAAGAAGCTGTATCTATGTAATTTTTCGATAACTCCAGGCTCATTATCTTTACGAGTTTCTGATGCCAGTATGATGAAATACCCCCGCCTGAGTAGTGAAGACGGTAATATCTTCTCGGATTAGGTATTATGCTCGCTAAATAGGCGCACTGAAGAGGATTGAGATCCCATACCTCGACTCCGAAATATTTTTTTGATGCCGCTCTAACACCCCTTATTCCAGGTCCGAATTCGATTATATTCAGGTATATTTCGAGGATTCTGTTTTTGGAAAGTTTCTTTTCCAACTGCCATGTCAGGACTGCTTCTTCAAGTTTTCTCGATAGACTTTTTTCATCAGACAAAAAAAGATTTCTCGCCAACTGCATTGTTATTGTGCTTCCTCCGCTTATATATCTGGAGGCTGCCAAATTCTCCCTCATTGCTCTTCTGATGTGAAATATACTGAAACCTTTGTGGCTGAAAAAAGATCCGTCTTCGCATACCAGAACTGCACCGACCAGAGGGCGCGGGATGTTTGTCAAAAGAACAAAATTCGGATTAGAAGGTCCCAAATAAATTTTTTCCCCGTTTAGGGAACCTATTCTCACGGTGGCGCAAAAAGGCCTGGAAAATGAATCCATGTCTATTTTTTTGCCGAGGTTGTCCAGTTGGACTCCCCGAAATACTGAATTTATGCCGAAATCAGTGCTTTCCGGACAGGAAGAAGAGTATCGGAAAAAACCTTCCAAGTCAAAATCGCCCCTGCCAGTCAACCCGGATAAGTTCGGAAGCAGCTCTTCAGGGACTAAATCTATAATGCTCGCAACGTCTATTCTCTCTCCTGAAAAAATGATCTTTATCTCCGTGGTATCGGAATATTTTACAAAACCTCTAAAAGAAAGATTTGAATTACCGATGGAAAAAAACAAAGTGTCTATACCGATGTTTTTTTCGTAAAAGAACAAAGACGCAGAAGCTTTAGGGATCTGTAACAGGTCAAAAGTAACAGTATCACGGCAAAGATACTGTGAAAAGATCCTCATGTCTTTGAAGGCGAGTGATTCAGCTCTAATATGAAAAACAGCTTCATCGAAATCCACCGCGACTTTTCCCGACAGGTCATAACCTAAAACTTCAAATTTGTCTGTAGGATTTATCGGAACATAAAAATTTTCCGCGGAGATCAAAAACAATCCGTCTGAAGATGACAGACTAAGACCTCTTCCCGGGATAGAAACAACAGCCGGCGATGCTGAAAAATCGATTATGACGGTATCGTCTATTCGGGCTTCAATCTCTCCCGTGTATCTGCTCGAAAATTCTCCTTTAAATTTTCCTTCAAAACATCCGTTTCTGAGGATGCCTTCAGCGTTAAATCCGTCAATCCTGATGTGAGAAAGCATAACGACAGGGTTCTCTGAATTGATTTTCAGATATCGCTCTCCTGCAGAATCGTCAACCGAAAGAATAAAAAACGAGTTGTCGGCAGAAATATAACCACTGTGATGACTGCCTATTCTTTCGAGGTGAAATGAATCTAAGACGATCTCCCGGCCGTCAAATTCAATAATCCCTTTTTTCAGGTCGATTTGGTCGGGGATTCTCATGAAAGTTTCGTTTTTTTCGCTGTTTCTTGAAGGTTTAGGGATATTTTTAAGAGGTATGCAAAAATCCTGGACTGAAACACGTTTTACTCTGCCAATGTCGGGGAATGAAACACATAAAGTAATATCTTCAGCCCGGCCGCCTTCAAACCTGCTCGGAGAGATGAACACGACTTTTTTCAGGCTGAAAATGAAAGGAGATTTGATTTCTATGTTTTCCGCTTTTATTCCGAGAGAGAGCAGTCGGTTTTCAAATGATCTGAAGAAAATAAATCTCGAAAAACCGAACATCGCGAGCAAGACAAGAAAAACGAGAATCGGTAAAACGAAACGTCTTGACATTATGCCGATCCAATGAAACCGAAATCTTCTACTCTCTCAATTTCTCTGATCGCTTTTGGGATGCATTGGAAAATATCCGAAGCTATAACGCCGTGAAAAAGCTTCTTGGCTGTGATTCCGGACAGAGCGTGAACGAATACTCCGGCGGACGCGCTTTGATAAGCGTTTATTTTTCTTCCGAGGAAGCTTGCTATGATCCCGGATAGAACATCGCCGCTTCCGGCAGTTGCCAGAGCACTGTCCATAACAGGGCTTTGGGCGGTTTTAAGCGTTTTTCCGCATACTACTATTCCGAAAGGCCCTTTGAGATGGACGGTCAACGAGTATTTTTTCGCGAAATTCAGCGCGTGGTCTTTCGGATTTTCTCTAATCTCTTCAACTGAAAGGCCGGTCAAGGCGCTGAATTCTCCTGCATGAGGAGTTAAAACTGTGTTTTTTCTGCCTTTGATTAAATCCAATGACCCTGCGACCGCTCTGAGAGCGTCGGCGTCCACTACTGCAGGAATATCCGTCTTGAGGAGAATTTCTATTACAGCTTGTTCGGTTTCGGGCGCTCTGCCTATTCCCGGGCCGATTACCGCGGCATCGTAGTTTTCGAGAGTTCGGATCAACATTTTTGCCCCTTCTAAATTTATGAAAGGTCCGTCGTTTGACGAAAGATAAGTCGCTTCGGGGAATGAATCTGAAACATGCGTGATAAGTGAGGGGAGGGCGAGGGTCACGAATCCTGAACCTGCTTTCAGCGCTCCTCTTCCTGATAATACCGGAGCTCCGGACATCCCAGACGACCCTCCGATTATAAGGATTTTGCCGAAGCGGTTCTTGTGAAAAGAGTCGTCTTTTTCCGGTAAAATGCTTTTGACCATATCGCATGTCAAAAGTTCGGTGTCGTGGATATTTTTCAGGACAAACTCAGGAATGCCGATATCAGCGACGAACAAATTTCCGCAATGCCTCTTTCCATGGACCGTGAAATGACATTTTTTCGGGCACCCGAATGTGACTGTAGATTCGGCAAAAATTGCCTGTCCGTCAACCGATCCGTTGTCTGAATTTACTCCGCTTGCGATGTCGAGAGATAGAACGGGTTTTCCCGAGGAGTTGACGCGTTCGATTACTTCGTGGGGCAAGCCTTTTACCTTTCCTTTGAAACCTGTCCCGAAAATACCGTCAACCACAAGATGCGACTGGAGAAGATTTTTTTCGAAAAATTCAAAAAAATCGGATTCAGAGGGAATTTTTACGATTTGTCCTGTTTTGACGAGGATTCCGTGCTGTATCTGGGCTTCTTTTGAAAGAGAAGAGGGATCGAAAAGAGAAAAGAAAAAAACTTTCAATCCCTGATTTTGAAGAAATCTCGCGCATACGTATGCGTCTCCGCCGTTGTTGCCTTTGCCGGCTATGACGAGAACTTTTTCTTTGTGATTTAACTTCCACCTGTTAATGGAGAAAAAAGCCGCGGTTCTTCCCGCGTTTTCCATCAGGGATAGAGGAGGTATGCCGAGTTCACTGATGGCAAATCTGTCGGCTTCCCTCATCTGATCTGAACTTAAGACATACACTATCGACCTCCTCCCGCCCTGTTTCTCGATTCGTTGACGGCTTTCACATGTTCCGCGTATGTTGCCGAAAATACGTGCGAACTGTCATTTTCGGCGACATAATACAAAAAACCGGTTTTATCCGGGTTCATGGCGGCTTCTATAGATTTTTTTCCGGGACTGCAAATAGGTCCGGGCGGAAGGCCTTTGTGCATGTATGTGTTGTATGGCGACGCGACCTCAAGGTCCCTGAAATAAACTTTTTCTCTGTGCCCTCCGAGCGCGTAAAGAATTGTGGCGTCGCACTGAAGGGGCATATCAGCCGCAAGACGATTCATGTAAACAGAAGCGATTAAGCTTCTCTCTGAGTCTATTTTAGCCTCTTTTTCAATGAGAGAAGCGAGAATTATTATTTCATAATATGTTAAAATATCCTTATTAGGACCGTTCAATGAATCGGTTACCCTGAAATGGAGGGAGACCATCTCCCCAACGGCTTTTTGTGGTTCAGTTCCGAATCCGAAATCATAGGAAGATGGAAAAAGAAAACCTTCGAGCGAGATGGGCGGTTTTGGAAACAATGCCATGGGTAATACTGTAGATATGAAAAGTGAGTCACGGCAAAGTTCTGTGAACAAAACGCTGTCGCAATCAGCTCTTTGAGATAATATTGACGCCGTCTTTTCAATTGTCAGGCCTTCTGGAACAGTGACAAATCTTTTTACGGGACCTCTTTTAAGCCTTAAAGCTAAAGATTCGGGATTCGATGGAACCGGAAGGAGGTAATTGCCGCTGGAAATATTCCTGTCGGCTTTTATTTCGATTATGGATCGGTAAAAAAATTTTCTGTCGCTTTTAAGCAGGATCCCGGCGTTTTCCATTTCGTCCATCATAGAATTGACCGAAGATCCGCTTTTTACTCTGAACAGAGCTGTGTCTTTTCCGTCAACCGTCGAACTCCTGCCTGAAAAAGGCAGGCTGCAGGATATGGCAGAAGATAGAAATACAGCGGACAACAGCAGGAAAAAATCAAGCTTTGTCTTTTTTCTCATTTAAAAAATCCTGTAGGATAATAGCGGCGGAGACGGCATCGTCGCCGTGTTTTTTGGATTTAACCAGCAGTGCTCTTTTGGTAGAGAGATTTTCGTCGTAAAGAGATACTTTTATGTTGAAGGCGTTGCTGATTTTTCTGGCAAGAAAGGCTGAAGGTTTATAAGGTCCGTTTAGTGTAATGGTCTGACCCACTACAATTTCCGAAACAAAATACTCTTTCAAAAGGCATGCCAGCGCCGAAAACAAATCTTCTCTTTTGACTGTCATCAATGGTTTGGAAATAATGCACATTTCGTCTGATATGGAAATTCCGCACTTTTTTCTTCCCGGATCTATTGATATAATTCTTGAATTCATATTCTTTTATGATATTCTATCAGACAAGTGAATAATTTGAAAGGGGCTGCTATGCTGGATAGGATTTCACTTAAAAACATGAAATTCTACGCTTTTCACGGCCATGAAGAAGAAGAAAGAAACAACGGAATAAACCTTGAAATTGACGTTGAACTCTATGTCGATCTCAGTAAGGCGATGTTTTCGGATAATTTAAAGGAAACGGCGGATTACAGAAAAATTTACACCGCTGTAAAAGAAGAAGTGATGAACAATAAATTCATGCTTTTGGAAAAAATCACTGCCCGTATAATTGGTTCTCTTTTCGATAAATTTGAAGAGATAGAAGAAATAAAAACTTCTGTAAGAAAACCTTCTCCCAGCCTTGGCGGCGTCGTGGAATCTGTCGAGGTCACGGTTTCACGAAATAGAAACATGTTCATTGAAAGGCAAAAATGAGATCAAAAATGATTTCCGTTGAAGGGTTGCCGTGTTCAGGAAAATACGCTCTGGCTAAAAAGATCACGGAAAAACTTAACGCGAAAATTTTCTGGTCGGACTTTTCGCAAAATTCATTTCTGAAGAATTTTTACTTGTCCGAGGGTAATTTCGCTTTTGCCGCTGAAGTTTCTTTGCTTCTCGAACGAAGGGAAGTTTTGAAGAAAATCCTTCAGCCTGAAATATTCGGCAGCGGTTTGTATGTCGCTGACGCTTCTCTTCACAGAGGAAGAATATATGCTTCATGCACCCTGAATTCCGACGAGTATTCTCTGTTTCTTAATATGTCCGCTCTGCTTCTCGACGATCTACCTCAACCCGATTTGATAATATACATAAGGACAGATCCTTCTGTTGCAAAAGCGAAATTGTCGAGGTCGGGATTCTTACCGGAAAGGGAGTTGAGTAAAGAGTATCTTACATCTCTTTTTAAGGCAATGGACGATTATCTGCTCAATCTTACAGATCAGGATATGATGGTAATAAACGGATACGACGATGCGAAAGAAAAGGAAACCGAAGCCGTCTCTCAAGAGATAGCGGATTTCCCCGGAGGTGTCAGGTTTTACAACATAGGAGATCATTTTTGAGAGTCGTCAGAACCTGCGCTGAGATGACCGAAATTTCACAATTCTTCCAAAAGCAGAACCTGAAGCTCGGTTTTGCTCCTACTATGGGCTGTCTTCACGACGGACATCTTTCGCTTTTAGAGAATTTAAACAGAAGATGCGACGCCCGGGTTGCGAGTATTTTCGTCAATCCGAAGCAGTTTTGTCCCGGAGAGGATTTTGATAGGTATCCCCGAGACGAAGAGAGAGATATAAAACTGCTCGAAAAAAACTGTGATTATGTATTCATCCCAAATGAAAAAGAGATGTATCCCATGGGTTTCTCGACTTCCGTCGAAGTTTCGGGACTGTCCGATACACTGTGCGGCAAAAAGAGAATCGGACATTTCAAAGGAGTGGCGACGGTTGTGGCGAGGCTTTTCGGAATAGTTAAACCGGCTTTCGCTGCATTCGGCCAAAAAGACTATCAGCAGTTTGTTATCATAAAAAAAATGACTCAGGACCTTTCTTTTGGAATTCAACTGATTATGTGTCCTACAGTAAGAGAAAAAGACGGATTGGCTATAAGTTCAAGAAACAGGTATTTGTCCCCCGATGAAAGAACAAAAGCCCTTTCTCTCAGGAAAGCTCTTCTGACGGCTAAACATGAAATCGAAATTGGCCGGACGCAAGCTGAGGATGTAAAAAAGTCAATGCTCAAAGTCATGAACGAACTCGGTGCGGAAGCAGAATATGCGGAAATAGTCGGTACTGAAAATTTACAGACCGTAGAAACCATTCGGGGTGAAGTTCTTCTGGCGGCAGCGGCATACGTTGGCAAGACTAGGTTGATAGACAATGAAATTGTGCGTTGTAAGGAGTTATAAATGCTTAGAAGATTTGTGAAAGTAAAACTGCACGGCCTGCGCGTGACCGAGACGAATCTCGATTACACCGGCAGTATAGGCATAGATTCTGAAATAATAAAGAAAGCCGGCCTGCGACCCGGTGAGTTTGTGCATGTCGCGAATCTGAACAACGGAGAGAGATTTCAGACATACCTGATAGAAGAAAAGCCTTTTTCCCGCGAGGTGAAGTTAAACGGCGCCGCTGCAAGGCTTGGGGTTCAAAGAGACAGATTAATAATAATGTCCGAAATCTATCTCACTGATGATGAAATTGATGGATATAAAATGGATGTATTAAGATTCGACGAAGAAAACTGCGAAATTAGTTGAATAAGTGAAACAATGGACGGATTGGGAATAGTCATATTAGCCGCGGGTGAAGGAAAGAGAATGAAATCCTCCGTCCCTAAAGCTCTCCACAGAGTGGCCGGATATCCAATGCTCGGATATGTCCTCGATACCGCCGAAAAACTTCTGCCACAAAGAATTGTTGCGGTAGTGGGTAAAGGCGGCGAATCCGTAAAGGAATATTTTTCAGGCAGGAATATCGTATTTGTCAGTCAGGATCCTCCTTTAGGAACGGGGCACGCCGTTTTACAGGCGAAAGAAGCATTGAGCGGGATTGAAAAAACATTGATACTATACGGCGACGTTCCTCTCATCCGTCATGAAACACTTGTTGATTTTCTCGGTGAATCTGAAAAATCAGCTATTTCAGTTCTTGGAATGGAGCTTGAAGATCCGAAATCCTACGGCAGGCTTATAACTAAAGACCGCTGTCTGCTCGCTATCAGAGAATCGAGAGACGCCGACGAAGAGGAAAAAAAAATAAAAAAAGTCAACACTGGTATAATGGTTTGCCGGACTAAAATTCTTTTTCATGCTCTTTCAAAGATAAATACTGATAATGATCAGAAAGAATATTATCTTACGGACGTCGTTTCCGTTTTAAGTTCAGAAGGCGAAAAGGTATTTTTTTGGATTGCTGAAAACGCTTCGGAATTCCAGGGCGCGAATGACATGGAAGAGCTGTCATTTCTCAGCGAATACGTCAGAAGAGATAAAATGAGAAACCTCATGAAATCAGGCGTATCAATAATCTCTCCCCGAAACACTGTTATAGATTACCAGGTTCAAATCGGCGCTGGTTCCGTGATTCACCCTTTCAACTATATCTCAGGTAAAACCCAAATCGGTCAAAACTGCATGCTTAAACCTTTTCATTTTTTGGAAAACGCGCAGATCAAAGACGGGGAAATCCTTTGAATAGGGCAATCCTTTTTATTTTGTTAGCTTTATTTCTATCATGCAGTCAGCCGCCGAAAATTAGGATAGAAGACGAGAACCCTTACGTAGATTATTCAGGGTATCCTCAAGATACTCTGCTTGTAGAGATATTAAACGGAACAGGAAAAGATGCACTGGGAAGGTTTGTCGCGGACACCTTGAAATCCACTGAAGCAGTTTGGAATGAAACGCTTTACGTTTTCGATGTAATAAGGATTGACAATTGGCATGAACCTGAACTCGACAGGACTTTCATAGTTGACAGAAAGGACTCTATGGGCAGAAACGCCCGAATACTCTGTGCGGCGACTTCGATCGATCCTCCATTGATTGAAATAAGAAAGAATACAATGCAGGATGTAACTATTATAGTCGGGCCCGATTATGAGATTTATTTTGGTTCTATGGACTCTTCGGATAAAATATGGTAAATTTCGTTTTTTGCAAATGGGAGTATATTTTTTTTGTTTAAAGGAGGGTTGATGAAATCAGCTTTAGCTATAATTCTCCTGACTGTGCTTGCAATTATTTCATGCAGTCAGAAACCCGGACCAGCAGAAGACACTACTGCCTCAGACACATCGGCAGTAAATGACACTTTGTCCATAGAACCGGATGTATTGCCTTTCACGCCGCCCGCTGACGGTATAATAACCGAAGAAATGTCCGAAAGATATATCCAATGCGCGGTTGAAATAAATAATCTAATACAGCAAAGAGCTGAAGCCGGCAGGAATTATCTCGACAGCCTTGGCGTGACGTTCGAACAGTTGTCAGATTCAGCTTTCAAGGCGGAAAACAGTCAAGTAATTGAAAACTATAACAACATAACAGTAGGCGGGGATTTCGCAGAAGCTGAAAAAAGCATTTACAGAAAATACTCTATGTCGGAAGACGAGTTTATCTGGATAGCAAGCCATCTTTCCAATCCGGAGAACAAAGAGATACAGGCAAAAGTCACCGAAGCACTTCTCGAAATCATAGCTCCCTGATTTGAACTACAACGGGGGAATGATCGGATGGCTTGAGTTCCCCCGCTTTCTTTCTAGAATCCCTGTCAATATGGCATGATGTGAGATATCCGCTTATGTCGTCAGAAACCAGAATGTAATCCAGACGCATTCCTTCGTTTTTATGAAAAGCTCCGCCTCGGTAATCCCACCATGAAAAGGCTTTCTTTTCGGGATTGAGATAGGCAAAAGAATCCACGAATCCGGCGTCTAATATCTCTTTCATCTTCTCTCTTTCGTTTGGATGGAAACAGATGGAACCGTCAAGATTTTGAGGATCCCAGACATCGATATTGCGGATTGCCACGTTGAAATCCCCGCCGGCTATGACTTTATTGCCCTTTTTTCTCAGTCCGGTCAGGTGAGTTCGAAGCCTGTCGAAAAACTCAATTTTTTTTGTAAAAGCCGGATTATCAGGTTCTTTGCCGTTTGGAACATATACGCTGACGAAAGATATGTTTTTATAAGATGCAGTTATCAGCCTTTTTTCATCTTCTTCGGAATCAGATCCGAATCCTCGTAGGACATCATCGAGATCAAATAAAGATAAAATAGCGACCCCGTTGTATGATTTTTGACCGTAGAAGTAAGCCTTGTAGCCGATATCACTGAAGAGCGACAGAGGAAATTTTTCGTCCGGAGTTTTTGTCTCCTGGAGAAAAATAATATCGACTCCGTTTTTTTCAAGCCATATACGAAGATACTGAGATCTCATATTGAGTGAATTTACGTTCCAAGTGGCTATTTTCATAAATCTTTTTTTTAGTTTAATGTTGATTAATATCTTGAGCAGATATATTATACACCCTTCTGAAAGAATGTCACAACACAGGTTTGCGTCAAAGGAGGATAGTTCTGATCTCGGCTTTAATTATCAGCAGGATAACAGGCGGCTTTTTATTGATGTTTTTCGGCGGATGGAGCGTAGTATTAGGCCAAAAGGAATCCTATAAAAAACCCAAAATCCTGAGAAAAAGGCTTTCCAAAAAAGAAAAAGTAATGAAGGAACATTTCGGCTATTTCGCCGCTTCCGGAGCATTGGGCTGGATAGTTTCCGAAACATACCGTTTTTTCAGTTTTGCCCCGGCGGCTGGACTTGTTGTATTGGCCTTATTATGCTCGGTTAACCTGATTGTCTTGTTCAGTAGAATGAGAGTTTCATCGGATACCGGGTAAAACTTTTTTCTCTCAGAATTCAAAAGGAATGTTTTTCTCAAAATCAGGCCTTAAAACATGAGGCGATTCTCTGACGTCCTGAATGAAGACATGTTCAAAACCGAGATCCATTGAAAAAGCGACGACATCATCATACTCTTTTTTCGTGAGAGTTCTGTTTATTTGGGGATACTGTGAAGCTTTATTGCAGGGATAGTATTGCGACATTAAACTCAGACAGATTTTTGAGGAAACCGCTTTTTTAACTTCAAAGAGAATTTTTTTACTGTCACTGGTATTTCCCGGAATAACTAAATGCCTTAACAATATACCCCTTAGAGCTTTCGTATTTTCGTCGAAAACAAAATCACCTGTCTGATCAGCCATGATTACGAGGGATTCTATAGCATTTTTGAAATAATTCGGTGCGTCTGAATATTTTATCGACAGGGAATCGTCATGGTATTTAATGTCAGGCATGAAAATGTCAACAATACCTGCAAGAAGCTTGATTATTTCGGGATTTTCATAACCGCCTGAGTTATAGACTACAGGAAGAGAAAATCCTCGGGCACAGCATTCTTCGAGGGATTCAATTATCTGTGATGTGTAATGAGTCGGTGAAACGAGATTCAGGTTTTCGCACCCAGCGTTCTGGAGTTCAAAGATAATTTCGCTTAAATTTTCCCCTTGCTTTCCGGGAGTATAGTTCTGGCTTATTTGGTAATTTTGGCAATATACGCATTTCATGACGCAATTCGCGAAGAAAACTGTTCCCGAACCCTTAATGCCGCTTATCACGGGTTCTTCTCCAAAATGGGGGCCGAAAGAAGAAACGGCGGCTTTTTCCCCTGAGCGGCAATAGCCGGTTTCTCCTTTAAGCCTGTTAATTCCGCATTTTCTCGGACAAAGACAGCATTTTTCCAAAAATTTTTTGAAAATCCGGACCCTCTCTTTCAGGGAACCGTCTTTGTAAAGTTTCATGCAGGAAGGTCTTTTATCCATGCCGGCATATATATAACGGAAAAATCTAACGGTCAATAAATAAAGGGCGGATTTGACTGTTTTCAAAAAGACATATTTATGATTAAATTTCGGTATATTAGGAAAAAGCAGAAAATGAAGTTAGAAAAAAAAGCAACTGAGATTTACGAAATTCTATCGCGGCTCTATCCGCGAGCGGGATGTCATCTCTTATACGATGGACCGCATCAGCTTTTGATATCGGGTATTTTATCCGCGCAGACACTGGATTCGAGAGTTAATTCAGTGACTCCGTTACTTTTTAAGAAGTATCCGACACTGAAGTCTATGTCTCAGGCAGATGAGTTATATCTGAGAACCCTTCTCAAACCGGTTGGCATGTTTAATACCAAATCCAAAAGGATTATTGAAGCCGCCGCTTTCATAGAAAATGAATATTCCGGCCGTATTCCAGAGACCATTGAAGAACTTATCAAGATACCTGGAATCGGAAGAAAAACAGCCAATCTCTTCATAGGCGAATTTCTCGGAATGCCCGCAATCATAGTTGACACTCATTTTAAGAGAGTTACAGTCCGCCTATGCCTTGTCGAGGAAGGATTGAATCCGGATGAAATCGAGTTTGAAATGATGAAAATTCTCCCCCAAAAAATCAGAACGAACTTTTCATTCTCTGTAGGAGACCACGGCAGGGAAGTTTGCAAGGCGAGAAAACCTTTGTGCGGCATTTGCCGGGTTAGAAAATACTGCTGCAGTTATCCTGACGGTATTCCTCGTTAAAGGCACTTGATTTATTTGTCAGTTAATATATATTTACAATGAGTGGTTTTTGTTTTATTAACTAAATACGGAGGTTTTATGCCCAATGCGATTACCCCAGATACTAAGCTTTCTGACATAATTCAGAAATATCCTAAAACACTTGAAGTATTTCAAAAATACAACCTCCATTGCCTTGGGTGTGTTCTTGCCGCCGGAGAATCCCTGAAAGACGGCCTTCTGGCTCATGGACTCGATGTCGAACAGGTAGTTAAAGAAATGAACGATCTGGTTTCTGAACAAGATAAGTGAAAAAAAAATTATCAGTATTATACGGATTATCCGTTTTAACTCTCATTTTCTGTTCCCCAATAAGAAATGACGGAACAGGTGATCCAGCGTATATAGAAGATCTCAACAGAATGGCTTTGGAAAAATACGATATCGGTCAATATTCCGACGCCCTGATAATATTTAGACAGGTTTTAGCTTCTTCCCCTTCGGATTCCATGAGATACGAAACGGAATACATGATAGCGCTCAGTTCATACATGCTAGGAGATTACCCTCAGTCCGAAGAAGTTCTACTAAAATTATTGTCAAATTCAAACCTGCCCGCGATTAAAAGAATATCAGCATTGCGGCTTATATCTCAGATTTATTCCGATGAAGAATCATGGGGAGAGGCTTTGACAACTATAATAGATCTTTTTGATATACTGCCCGACGAAGACCCTTTTAAAGGTATCGCTATCAGCAAGTTTAACGAACTTTCCTCTAACCTTTCGTCGTCTGAACTCTTAAATATATACGATAACAAAAGAGATTTAGCCCTCTCTCCGGAGATTTTATACCGGGCTTCGCAGGCGGCTTTTGCCGAAGGCGACGCTGAGGAATCCGAGAGACTGTGGTCACTTCTGAAAAGGAATCATCCAAACACACCCGCGCTCGAAAGAACCCCTCCTTTCCTCAGGAAAGTCAACACGAGACTCGTCGGAGTCATCATGCCTTTGACAGGACAGCATGCTCAATACAGCACTGAAGTCATAAACGGCATCAAACTGGCTTTAAGAGGCGAATCTATGGAGATGCTGATATACGACTCATACGGTGAGGTGGCGCAAGCAGTTCAGTGTGCTAAAAAGTTTATTTACGAGGACGGTGTTTTGGCAATAATTGGGCCTCTTTTGTCCTCGACATCGTTTGAAGTAGCGAAAATCTGCTCTGAAGCTGGCGTCCCCATGATTACTCCGACTGCCACTCAGAGCGGAATAAGCGACATAGGCAATTATGTATTTCAGCTCAACAAGCCTGAAACCGACGAAGAATTGTTTGTTTTATCTCAGTGGGCTTTAGAAAGCATGAATTACAGACGATATTGCCTGGTAATGGGAGAGGAACACCGTGAAGAAATCGAGAAGTTTTCCGATTACCTGACAAGCGCCGGAGCTGAGATATCCGGGACTTGGATTCTTCCTAAAGGCACCAGCGATTTCTCGCGTATTTCATCTGAAATAATACTCAAAGAACCCGATGCCGTTTTCATTTCCGCAAGCGTTACTGAAATAGTCCAATTGACACCTACCCTTCGGTTTATGGGCTGTAAAGCGAGATTTTTGGGTTCTTCAATATGGAATAACGACGAAATAGTCAGATACGGTGAAGATGCGGTGGTCGGAGCAGTATTCCCCGGAAAAGGATATTACGGTTCCGAAACCATAGAATTTGTCAACTCATATTCAAGACAATACGGCAGGGAACCGAGCCGTGTCGCCAGACTTGGATTTGACGCGATGAAAATCATACTTCTCGCTTCTCAGAGCAGGATTTTTGACAATTCTATGCAACTCGGCGAAGAAATTATTTCACTAAAGAATTATTCCGGAGTTTCAGGACAGATAATCCTCGAACCCGGCAGCAGTATGAATTACAAGCTTCTGACTATACAAAGAGGCCGCATTCTGCCGCTGGATGAATAAATAACCAAAATAAGGAGATAAAATGACGAATAAAAAGCCAGAAGAGAAAAAAAAGTCCAAAGAAACCGCCAAGGTCAAAAAAGAACAGCCTACCGAGGGACTGGGTCTCAATCTATACAATTATATAATTATTGGCGCCGGTATATTATCCGTCTTGCTGGGGTATTTTTTTCTAAGAAGAGGCTCAATCACCCTGGCTCCAATTCTTTTGATAGCAGGTTATGTCGTTCTTATCCCGCTTGGTCTTATAGTCAGCCTGCGGAAAAAAGAAATTAGCACCGAAAGCAAAGACACGAAATAAAAAAATCTGTTATTCTTCCTCGAAAAGCCCGAATTCAGAAGCGAGGTCTTTCAGGACAGATGAGGCTTTTTCTTTTTCCAAAAGAATGCTGACTTTGACTTCTGAAGCGGAAAGCATATTTATCTTGGATCCGTTATTTATGAGTATAGAAAAAAGTTTTCCCATGACTTCGGGTGAATTACCGCTTCCAGTGCCCACAATACTCACCAATGAGAAATCTTCTGAAATCTCGAATCTGACACAACCGAAGGTCTTTGCCGCTTCTCTCGCGGCGTCGAGCTGGCGGGAACTTAAAAGAAGAGTCAAGCGGAAGTATTTTTCAGACTTTTCACTGGAGAAATTTTTAGCGTTGACATTGTTCTCCGACAAATAATGGAGAAAACGGAGAGAGTCGTCTGTTTCAAAATATGCTGAGACAAGGATTATCTCATTATCAATCGTCAATCCTTTCACGGTGACGCCTTCAAGAGATGGGGGAGTGTTTTTTATCAAAGTTGTTTTCCCTCCGGATTTTTCTTTGAAATAATTTTCTATATTTTTAACTCGGACGACGAGTCCGTATCTCGAAGCTATCTCTACTGCTCTGGGATGCATTACTTTTGCGCCTAAATACGCCATTTCCATCATTTCTTCGTAACCTATTTGGGATATAAGTTTTGTCCCTTTTATCAATCTCGGATCGGCGCAGAAGACGCCGTCAACGTCTGTGAATATGTCGCAGAACCGGGCTCCGAGAACACAAGCCAGAGCCACAGCTGAAGTATCTGAGCCTCCTCGTCCAAGTGTAGTGATTTCCTTTTTTTCGCTGACGCCCTGAAATCCGGCAATAATAGCTATCTTTCCGGATTCGAGCGACTCATATATCCTTCCGGGTGTTATTCTAAGAATCCTGGCATCGCAATGATTGCAGTCTGTTATAATACCAGCCTGACTCCCCGTGAATGATATCGCGTCTTTGCCGAGGTTTTTAAGAGCCATGGACAGCAAAGATATGGATATGCGCTCTCCGACTGATACGAGCATATCCAATTCTCTTGAATCCGGATTCTCAGTCACAGACCTTGCAAGATTGATCAAATCGTCTGTCTGGTCTCCCATTGCAGATACGACGGCCACAATACTGTAACCAAGATCGGTCAAATCAGAAATCTCTTTGGCTACGAGCT
Organism: uncultured Desulfuromonadaceae bacterium; assembly: GCA_964397545.1. Lineage (GTDB taxonomy): Bacteria > SDB-A > SDB-A > SDB-A > SDB-A > JAFGIG01. The sequence continues at coordinate 52,239 of CAYNIW010000002.1, forward strand.
TGATCTTTTCGGGGTCTCCAACAGTTGTCCCGCCGAATTTCTGAACGATAATTCTTTTCATACCAGGTTTAAGTTTTCCAATTCCTTTTTCAGAAGCGATTTGTTTTGCTCGGACATCTCTCCGAGCGGAAGCCTGAGTTCTCCGGAAGGCAGTCCCATCATTCTCATGGCGGTTTTTACGGGGACTGGGTTCGTCTCAACGAAAAGAAGCTTTGTAAGGTAAAAGTATTTGAGGTGAATATCTTTAGCTCTGGACTTTTCACCCATGGAAAAAGCTCTTGTCATTTGGGAAATTTCAGACGGAATTATGTTAGCGCTGACCGATATGACCCCTTTTGCCCCGACTGCCATTGAAGGAAGAGTTAAGGTATCGTCTCCGGAGAGTATTTCAAAATCCGCGTCTATAGAGGAAGCCATTTCGGACACTCTGTCCATGTTGCCGGCGGCTTCTTTTATACCGGCGATATTTCGGTGTTCGATTCGGAGTTCTGCGACGAGATTGACATCAATGTTGATCCCCGTCCTCGACGGGACGTTGTATATGTATATCGGAAGGTCCGTCTCTTTGGCTATTTGAGAGAAATGCTCCTTCATACCCGATCGGTTAGGTTTGTTGTAATACGGAGTAATCGCGAGGACCGCGTCAACCCCTGAAGAATTGGCCACTGAAAGATTTTTCAGGGATTTTTCAGTTGAGTTCGTTCCGATATTCAGCATCGTCCTGACGCGTTTACGCGCCGTTTCCTCGACAATGACCGTGAGACGCTTGAACTCTTCGGCGTTCAATGTCGGCGATTCTCCTGTAGTGCCTGCGATGAGAATTCCTTCTACGCCTTTTTCTACGTAATACTCTACATTTTTTCCAATGCCGTCCTCGTCGAGTTTTCCCTCTTTGAAAGGAGTTATCATGGCTACCGTGCAGAATTCAAACATGAGAACCTCCGTTTTATTTCTCTTTTTCGATTATTATACGCAATCCCGAGCTTTTGTTGAAGCGTTTATTGAGAGACGGCCGGCGCTCGAATGCGTAAAGCTGATAAAATTTTTCAAAAGCCCGACACCCGTGCATTTTGGAATGTTTATGGTAAACTATATACTTGGTTCTGAAAGGATGAAAGTCTAAAAAGGAGGATGACATGATTGTAAAAATCGAAAGTTCAAAGCCGGTTATCTTTTTACTGGCTGTTATAGCCCTTCTGCTTCTGTTAAACCTGGCAAAATCCTATATTTCTGTTCCCGCGCTTTATGCTGAGTTCAACAATGACAGCTTTGAATCAGATTCAAGAAATCTCGAGAAAATAGCCACTGCTTCTAATTCCATAGCGAGGCAACTCGAGAACATCAACGGAACGTTGGACGAAATAAAAAGAGAAATCGACAGGTGAAATATGAAGCTCATGGAATGCGTCCCTAATTTCAGCGAAGGAAGAGACAAATCGAAAATCGAACTTATTACAGCGGAGATAGAAAAAATTAAAGGGGCAGTGCTTCTCGACGTTGACCCGGGGCCGGATACTAACAGAACTGTGGTGACGTTTGTAGGCGATCCTGATTCAGTCGTAGAAGCCGCTTTTCTATCAATAAAAAAAGCTTCGGAAATAATTGACATGTCCTGCCACAGCGGGGCTCATCCGAGAATGGGAGCCACCGATGTCTGCCCGATGATACCTGTTTCAGGGCTTACTGACGAGGAATGCGTTAAATATTCGGAAAAGCTCGCTAAAAGAGTCGGCGAAGAACTCGGCATACCGGTGTATTTGTATGAAAAATCCGCGAGAAGTCCCGAAAGAAAGTATATATCGGACATTAGAAAAGGCGAATACGAAGCTCTCCAAGAAAAAATGAAAGATGAGTTCTGGAAACCCGACTTCGGCCCTTTTTCCTTCAACTCCAAATCCGGTGCGACTGTCATTGGGGTCCGGGATTTTCTGATAGCCTACAACATAAACCTGAACACCACAGACACGAAAATAGCAAAAGACATAGGCAAAACCATCAGCGATTCTGGCAGATTCAAGAAAAATAAAGAGGGAAAACTAGAACTCGACACAGAGGGGAAGAAGGTCAGGATTCCGGGAACTCTCAAAGCCTGCAAAGCTACAGGTTGGTTTCTTCCCGATTTTAATGTCGCTCAGGTCACAATGAATCTAACGGATTATCATACTACGGGAATCCATACAGCATATGAAGAAGTCAGGAGGCAGGCTGATTTAAGGGGCGCGCTGGTCACAGGGAGTGAGATTGTGGGGTTGGTGCCGCTTGAAGCCATAAAAGAGGCTGGTAAGTATTACCTTGCAAAGCAGGGAAACTGTCAGGCGATTCCCGAGAAAAAAATAATCGAATCAGCAATCATGTCTCTCGGTCTTTCTTCGCTTTTTCGCTTCGAACCGGAAAAGAAAATAATTGAATACGTAGTAAGCGCCAAAGGAGCGGGAAAACTCGCATCAATGAAGGTATACGATTTTCTGGATGAAGTTTCCTCAGATTCAGTGGCTCCCGGCGGAGGAAGCGTCAGCGCGTTGCTCGGATCTCTCGGTTCCGCTCTGACTGCAATGACGGCGAACCTGACTTTCGGACACAAAGATTATTGGGACCGAAGAAATTTCATGGAAGAATGCGCGCAAAGAGCTCAGGAACTCAAAGAAAAACTCGCGGATTTAATTGACAAAGACACGGAAGCTTTTAACCTCATAATTCAAGCGAGAAGATTGCCTAAAAAAACAGATGAAGAAAAAGAAATAAGAAATAGGGCTATTGAAGATGCGAATAAAAAGGCAACTGAGATTCCCTTTATGACATGCTCTCTTTCTCTTCAAGTTCTCGAAACAATCGATGAAGCCGTATCTAAAATAAATCCAAACAGCGCATCAGACGCCGGAGTTGCAGTTCTTTCAGCTCATGCCGCAGTGGAGGGAGCATTCCTCAATGTTTTGATCAATCTTTCAGGTATAAACGACAAATCATTCGTTGAAAACACAAAATTTGAAGCCCAAAAAATTATGGATAAAGCGCAAAAATTGAAAGGCGAAATCATGACTCGGGTTTACGGCACTATAGGGAGCGTTTAATGGAAGAGGTCAGAGTTCGTTTCGCTCCGTCACCGACGGGTTTTCCACATGTCGGAAACATTCGAACGGCACTGTTCGACTACCTTTTCGCCAGGAGCAGAAACGGCGTTTTTATTCTCAGAATTGAAGACACCGACAGGGAAAGACTCGTAAAAGGTTCCGAGGAAGCAATTGAGAGAGCTCTTTCATTGTTAGACATAAGACCTGATGAGGGTTACGGTGCCGGAGGAGATTTTGGGCCTTACCGCCAGTCTGAGAGAATAGACATTTACGAGAAAATCGCCGCTGAAATGATAGAGAAAAAAACAGCCTATGTCTGCGACTGCTCTGAGGAACGACTCGACAAAATACGCCTAAAACTCAGAGAAGAGAAGAAAAACCCAATGTATGACCGTTTCTGCCGAAATAAAAATCTTCCCTATGAAGGCATCGAATCCCTGAAAGCTAAAAGGAGAGTCGTCAGATTCGCCTCGCCTAATGAGGGAGAGACATCTTACGATGATTTTCTAAGGGGTAAGGTCAGTTTCAGCAATGAAACCATGGACGACATGATATTGATAAAAAAGGACGGATTCCCGACATATAATTTCGCCAACGTAGTCGATGATCACTTCATGAAAATTTCACATGTTTTAAGAGGAGACGAATTCATATCTTCGACCCCTAAACATGTCCTTCTATACAGGTCCTTGAATTGGGAAGAGCCATTGTTTGTCCATCTTCCGGTGATACTCGGCTCCGACAAAAAAAGGCTTTCGAAAAGACACGGTTCTGTTAGCATAGAAGATTACGAAAAAATGGGTATATTGCCTGAAGCGATGTTCAATTTTCTGTCCTTGCTCGGCTGGTCGCCGGGAAACAACGAAGAAATTTTATCGAGAGAAGAAATTATATCGAGGTTTTCCCTCGAAGGACTTTCGAGAAGTCCTGCTGTTTTCGATATAAAAAAGCTGGAGTGGATTAATTCAGTTTACATATCGCAGATGACGGGAAAGGATATTTTCTTAGGGGCTAAAATTTTTCTTTTAGAAAAAAAACTTATAGCCGAAGATACGGATGAGAAATACGCCGCGCAAGTTTTTGAACTTCTTAAGACGAGACTTCCAAAACTCTCCGACTCGGTGGAAAGAGCAGGTTATTTTTTCAAAGATCCCTTGGCTTATGACGATGAAGCTTGGAAGAAATCCTTTTTGGGAGTAGCAGAAATCGAATACTATTTGGAGTCTCTCAAAAAGACAATAATGCAGGACAAACCGGTCACAAAAGATGATTTCGAAGCTTTGCTGAGAAAAACCGCGGAAAACCTCGGAATAAAAACGAGTGTTTTAATTCACTCTCTGCGTGTGAGCATAACAGGAGTTTCGGCGGGCCCCGGCCTTTTTGAGATATGCGAAGTCCTAGGAAAGGAAAGGATACTAAAAAGGCTGGAGAACGCGCTTGGTAAATACAAAAACGAAGTTTCTCAATCCCAGTGAAGATTTCCGTCTTCGTCTATATGAAGTTTAGAGCCGTCGGGGAGCAACATGTGCCTTGAACTCAAACCAAGTCCGTCCGGGGAAAAAACAATCTCTTCAGAAAAATGTTCTTCGATTTCCTTTTTGACGTGTCTTTCTATTTCGAGTTTTGCATTTTTTATGAATATCTCACGCTCATTGGGCAGATCGCTCGATTCGTAAAGCCGGAGCCAAATTTCGGCGGCGAAAAGGTGTTCGCCAGTCTTTTGCGCTGAAGCCGATGAAAACTTCAGAACATAATCCGGTGCGTTGGGTTTTGATGCGGCAAGAAGGAATTTCTTTTTTGCGAGCCCGTAGAAGTAGATTTTCATGCTGTCTGACTGGAAAGGAGCTGAAATCCAGTATATGAAACCGCTGATAAAAGGAAACCTCCAGTTGTCGGGATTCGCCACGGATCCTTTGTTGAGCAGTTCATGAGCACCTTTGAAATCTCCTATATTGTCGTAAAGTATGAAGGCTCCAAGAGTATATGGGGTCGTGAAATGCGGATCGATATCGGTGAGCGTGAAGAGGAGGTTTTTCATACTTGAAAAATCCCGGTCGGTCTGGTTTTTCAGTCCGTAATACTGAACGATTTGCATCCATGTCATGTCAGCCAGGAGTGAAGAAAAAGTCGGACCGGCAAATCTTAAATTTTTTCCCGCAGGAAAATAAGCAAGTTGTTCAGAGATTGAAACTGGCCTGGACTGGCGGACTTTACCGGATAAAAAACCCGAGATCGCCGCTGTGAGGATAAAAAGCGAAAAAAAAACTATTTTTCTCGGGATATCAACCCCTCGATTCATAAACAAAACTTCCTGAGAAATGCCGGAAGCGGGACTTGAACCCGCACGAACTCGCGTTCACTGGAACCTGAATCCAGCGCGTCTGCCAATTCCGCCATCCCGGCATGAAGGAAATGTTATTTTGCGGTGTTGAAAAAGTCAACATATTTGATTTTGCCGTCACTTTAGGGTTTTCTTGAGTAAAAAAGATTTAATTTTCAAGATTTCGTTTTTTATAGTTTGAATATCGAGCGTGACGTGTTTTTTGTCTTTTAACAGAAATTTGCCGTCGACTATGCAATGCCTGATGTCTTTTGAAGAAGCTGAAAATATTATGTGATGCAGCGGATTATAAAGCGGAATAGCGTTAGACTCTTCTGTATCCAAGACTACTATGTCGGCTTTGGAACCCGGAGCGAGCCGGCCTGAATTTTCAAAACCGAGCGCTTTTGCGCCGTTCAAAGTCGCCGCTCGAAAAACGGAATCAGAAGGGAATAATTCCGGATCCATGTTAGCGCCTTTTTGAAGAAGCGACGCTGTTTTCATCTCTCCTATCATATCGAGGCTGTTGTTGCTCGCAGGACCGTCTGTCCCTAAGCAGAAAGGGATTTGTCTTTTCAGAAAAAGCTCCACCTTTGGTATGCCGGAACCGAGTTTTAGGTTGCTAGTCGAGCATATAACCGGGACCGCGCCGGTCTCTGCAATAATATCGGCGTCATTCTCGTCGGTCCAAACACAGTGAAAAAGAAGCGTGTCGCTGTCGAGAATGTCTTCCTTTTCGAGAAGTTCTATGACTGAAAGGCCCCAGTTATTCATTGAATTCTTGTTTTCTTCTAATGTTTCCGAGGCGTGTATCTGAAATTTCCGGTTTGTTTTACGGGATATTTCTTTTAACTTTCTAATGTTTTCAAGAGAGCACGTATAGATTGAATGAGGGGAGGAAGAAAAGATCACGTTGCCCGAAAAAGATTTATCTTCAAGAAGTTCTTTTGTCTTTTTTATTCCGTTTTCTGTCTCTCCGTATGAAGGAGAAGGAAAATCAAAAATTCCTTCTCCGAGAAGCGACTTCATGCCTGAAATTTTGCAGGCTTCGGCAACTGATTCTTCGTGGATATACATATCGCAAAAACAAACAGTCCCTGATCTGATCATTTCAGAACATCCGAGAAGCGATCCCCAGTAGACCATGTCTTTGGTAAGTTCTTTTTCTCTCGGAAAAATGTTTTCTTCGAGCCATTTTCCGAGGGGAAGATCTTCAGCTAAACCTCTGAACAGAGTCATGGCGATATGCGTATGAGCGTTCACAAAACCGGGAAGGATAATGGATGATTTTTCTTCGAACATTTTGAATTCGGGGAATTTTTGGATTACGTCTTTTTCGGTTCCTATAGCCGCTATGTGATTACCCGCAACAGCTACAGCTCCGTTCTCAATGAAAGCTTCGCAGGGAGATGTTATGAGATAATCGCCTTTAAGAATATAACCAGCTGAACTAATCTGTTTTTTATTCATGCCCTGACTCCACGATTTAATATGAGTTGTTTTATTTAATGGGTTATTATATCATAATAAAAAATTACAAAGCTATATGCCTGAAAAACATTCAATAATAATCGTCGATGACGAGAAATCCATAACAGAGTTGCTGAAAGAAATACTTGTCACTTCCGGTTTTGAAGTTGAAACCACGAATGATTCTGAAGAAGCTCTGCAGATAATTCAAAAGAGAAGCTTCGACGTAATACTCACGGATCTCAAAATGCCGAAAATCAGCGGAATAGAACTTATAGAAAGAGCTCTGCTGGTTAGAAAAAATGTCATACCTATCATCATGACGGGATACGGAACAATTGAATCCGCTGTTGAAGCCATGAAAAAAGGGGCAGTGGGATATATACCCAAACCTTTCAGGGCGAAAAACATAATTTCAGTAATCCAAAAAGAGCTCGAGGCGAGAGATCTGAGGAAGGAAAATACCTATCTAAAAAAAATTATTGCCGTCAATGATTTTTTTGACAGTCTTTCCTGCGAATCTAAAATTGACAACGCTTATAAAGGAATTCTGGAAACCTGCGAATTTATACTGCCGGTCAATAAGCTGTTTTTTTTCATAAAATCCTCCCCCAAGGAAAACTGCATCGTCAAAGTCAAAGGTGACTCATACAACAGTGAAACGGGCGCTGATTTCGAAGAAATCGCGAAAAAAGTTATTTTCCAGAACATTGCATACAGTTATATAGATTCTGAGGAAGGCAAAATATTTGCTTTGACAATGAGAAGCAGGAACACAATAAACGGAGTGATATTGATGCTTCTGCCGGCAGATTACGTCATACCTGACGAGGATCTGAGAATATTGAGGCTTCTCGCCAACAGAGTCGCAATCTCAATTGAGAATATGTGGCTGATAAAAGGGATTGCCAGTTCAATTAGAAAAATACCGGTTCATCAACCTCCTATAATAGAATACACAAAAGGCTCTTTTGTCTCTGAAATCGCTTCAATAATTTCTCATGAAATTTCAAATCCGCTGAGCGCTCTGCAGATCGCAATAGACTATATAAACAATCTTGAAGCACCCTTTGAGAAGGGGAAGTTCGATCAGGCGTTTTCCTGCATCAACGAAGGCGTAATGAAGATATCGGACATAGTGAATAATCTCAGATCGCTGTCCGTCAACCGCATTCCTGTTTATTCGCCGATAGACGTCAATTCTCTTGTCACGGAAACGCTGAAAATCCTTGACGATAATCTCGCCTTAAAAAAGATAAATACGGAGATTTCCTTGGACGAAAGGAATCCTGTCGTTCAGGCGGATAAAGATCAGATACAACAGGTATTTATGAATATAATAGCTAATTCAATAGAAGCGATAAAAAGCGAAAACGGATTGCTTAAAATCGTTTCAATTTACGACGATAAAGAAAAGTGTGTTTATGTATCCTTTGAAGACAACGGCTCAGGGATTCAAAAAGAAAACCTTGAAAGGATTTTCGATCCTTTTTTCACCGCCGATGAAGAAAGCAGAAAAAAAGCCGGACTCGGCCTTGCTATCGCAAAAAAAGTAATCGGAAAACATCAGGGAAATATAAAAGCCGAGAGTGAACCCGGGAAAGGCACAAAAATAACAGTAAAGCTGAATGATAATCCGGAAAATATTTAAACGAATTTTCCTCTCTGAACATGCCCTCTTAAAGAATTTTTCCAGTCCGGCGGTATAATTCCCGTAACAGATGAAAAAAGCGAAAGGTCAAGGACAGAATATTCAGGTCTCGGGGCTTCTTTCGGGTAGGTTTTACCCAATGTTTCGATAACTTTTGGCGTGTTGATTTTTTGGAGCAGTAAAAAATATTTTGCGATTTCGAACCATGTGGTTTCTCCTGAATTTGCGACATTCACTATGCCTGTGTAGCTGCTGTTGACAAGAGAAACAGTTCCTTCGCATAGAAAATCAATAACAGTAGGGGACCCGCGGACGTCGCTGACGACTTTAATTTCGTTCCGAATATGCGCTGTTTCCGAGATTTTTTTTAAAAAACCTCCGTTTAGAGCGAGCAGCCATGAAGTTCTAATTATCACGTAATCCGATAATTTTCTCTGAATGATTTTTTCGGCTTCAAGTTTTGACTTCCCGTAAACTGATATCGGATTGGGTATGTCTTTTTCATTGTAGGGCTTTTTCGATTTGCCGTCGAAAACGTAATCGGAACTGTAAAAAACAAACCTCGCGCGGCCTGTAAAGTCACAGATGTTGCCGGTTCCCGCAGTGTTAACTTCCATCGCTTTTGCGGGATTCTTTTGACAGTAATCTACGTCGGTTATCGCGGCTGTGTGGATGACCGTGTCAGGGGAATTATTTTTGAAATATGTGTTTATTGAATTACGATCCGTCACGTCGAGTTCTCTTTTTGAGGGAGAGAGTATTTTGTGATTTTGGAGGTGATTTTTAAGATAGGAAGCGACAGTGCCTTCGCCGCCTGTAAGAAGGACAGTTTTCATGGACGTTTTTGTTCTTTTCTGACGTAATCCCATGCTCTTGAATATGATTCTATGGTTCCGGCATCTGTCCACCATCCTCTAAGGTAGCCATGAGTGAGCGCTCCTTCAAAAATGTATTTATTGTTTACGTCAGTTATCTCGATTTCGCCTCTTTTTGAAGGTTTCAGTTTTTTGATTACGCTGAAGACATCTCTGTGATACATATAAATTCCTGTCACGGCGTAATCTGAATCGGGGATGGATGGTTTTTCGGTGATCTTTAATATTTTTCCGTCTTTGATTTTAGGGACTCCGAACCTTTCAGGAGTATTGACTTTTTTAAGAAGAATTCGAGCTCCGGCTTTCTGTCTTAAAAAGATTTGCGTTTGCTTTGTCAGGTCATCTGAAAATAGATTGTCGCCGAGGACTACGATTATTTTTTCTCCGCGGACGGAATTCTCACAAAGACCGAGAGCGTGAGCTATCCCCTTTTCACCTTCCTGATATATGTAGAATATGTTTTTCAGGCCGAAATCACGCCCGTTCCCGAGCAATCTTATGAAATCTCCGGCGGATTTATCGCCGACGACGATTATTAACTCTTCAATGCCTGAACAGGCTATTTTTTCTATTGGATAAAAAATCATCGGTTTGTCGAATACGGGGAGAAGATGTTTGTTTGTTATCTTTGTCAGCGGAAGAAGTCTGGTTCCGAGGCCTCCGGCGAGAATTATGCCCGTCATTTTTTGCATCGAAATGCCTCTATCATCAGATTTAATCCTTCATGAAGATTTATCTTCGGCTCCCATCCGAGAATCTGTCTGGCTTTTCCGATGTCAGGTTTTCTCGTTTTAGGGTCGTCATCGAGAGGTTTGTTAAAGGCTATTCTCGATTTTGAACCTGTAGCTTCGACAATCAAGTTGGCAAGCCCCTCTATGGTTATCTCTTCGGGGTTGCCTACGTTAATCGGAAGATAATATTCTGTCTCTGCAAGCATCAGGAAGGCATCGATGACGTCATCAATATAACAGTAGCTTCTTGTCTGTCTGCCGTCGCCGTAGATGGTTATATCTTGACCGGACAGGGCGGATCTGAGGAAATTAGGAATAGACCTTCCGTCATTAAGACGCATATTCGGGCCGTATGTATTGAATATTCTGACAATTCTGGTGGAAAGGCCAAATTCTCTGTGAAAAGTCATTGTCATTGATTCTGAAAACCTTTTTGAAACTTCATAAACGCTTCTGGGCCAAATAGGATTGACGCTGCCGCAGTATTCTTCGTTTTGCGGTGAAGTAATAGGGTCTCCGTATATCTCCGAAGTAGAAGAAAGAAAAAACAGAGCTCTGTTTTTCAAAGCGAAATTCAGCGCGTTGTATGTGCCAACTGAACCTGTTAAAAGGGTTTCAACGGGAAGTCTGAAATAATCAGGAGGACTCGCAGGAGATGCGAGATGAAAGACGACATCCGCTTTTTCTTCTATTTCAATAGGCTCTGTGACATCGGCTCTGATGAATTTATAGTTCTGTGATTTGTGTCCCTCTATATTGCGTATATCGCCTGTCGACAAATTGTCGATGCATATGACGCTTTTGCCTTCTCTTAAAAGTCTTTGGGTCAGATGAGATCCTATGAAACCGGCTCCTCCTGTTATAAGATACGTCATTCAGGCTCCTATCCGGGCGTAAGGCGGTAAATACATCCAAATCATAAAATATTTCAAGATTATTCCCGCGAAAGAAACAGGAATTGAATATCTTTTCTTGCAGGAAAAAGCCACTGAATAAGAAGAAGAGATTACAGCTGAAGAAAAGGGGAAAGGAGCGGCTGACAGGCATAATATTCCTAATAAATGGAATTTGCTTGAGTTAATATGCTCATGGTTGTTTGAGTTTTTGCCGAAAGAATTCTTGAATCTCGGTCCCCACGAGGAGAGAAAAGATAAAAAAACAAATTCACCCGCAATAGATAAAATTCCCGCAGTCAGAGACGGTCTCAAAGACGCAATGTATCCCGAACCCGTTGAAGCACAAGCTCCTACAATGAAACTGACAATGCGCCCGTCGTTGAGAACAAGATGAAACTCATTGATTATCCTGAAACAGACAGCGCCGGCTATTATGGAGAAAATTCCCGTCAGATAAACTTTATCGCTCGATTGGTTTCTCAACAACGCTTCGATAAGTATTATTCCACCGATGAGAAGAAAAAAAACGAATGTGACGGAAATTGAGTAAAGAGTCAGAAAAGTGACAAGAAAGACGACAGTGAAAGTGGTCTTTTCCAAGTGAAAAGTGAAACTGCCGTATGTGCGTTTGAAATAAAGGAAGATGACCAGGGAAAACAAAAAAACAGCGGCAAGAAGATAAACAAGCGGCGTTTTAAGGATGAACTGCGAAAAAATTTCTATGGAAGCCATAGCTGAGTCCGCGAGAATGAGATACGCGAAAATAATCGATGAAAAAGTCGCGCAGAGGACTGCTCCGGCTGAAATATCTTTGGCGTTTTTGATAAATTCGTTATAACCCGGAGACACGAAGTCTGAAAGAATCTCTATTGAGGAATTTATCAATTCTGCCGTGATGACCATGGTGGCTATGGCGAGGAGAGCGAGGGAATTCTTGAGTCCTGCTCCTCCGAATATTATCGAGTAGAGAGCGAGAAAAAAAATAAAAATATGCAGGTGTATGTGCTTTTGTGTTTTGAGCGCGAGCTTTATGCCTCTAAGGGCGTTGAAAAAAGATTTGCCGATTTGGGTATCTGCCATTACTGAGACAGCTTTTTGAGAACTAGCTTGGAAATTTCCTTCAACGTGGAAAAAACACCTATGCCTTCGCTTGCCACAGCTTCAAAAGAAGGGACTTTCAAAGGGTTGAGGAGTTTTTCCAGTTGGTTCAAAGGGGCTATGTTAGGTAGATCGCGTTTGTTGTATTGGATCACAAAGGGAGTCTCTCCAAGTTTCAAATTATACTCTTTCAGGTTCTCAATAAGATTCCTTATGCTTTCAATATTGTCTTCAAGTCTTTCTATTTGTGAGTCGGCTACGAATATCACTCCGTCAACTCCCCTTAAGATTAATTTTCTTGAGGCGTTGTAATAGACCTGCCCCGGAACAGTATAGAGATGGAAACGGGTCTTAAAACCTCTTATCGTCCCGAGGTCCACGGGAACGAAGTCGAAAAATAATGTTCTGTCCATGTCCGTGGCTAAAGAGATCAATTCTCCTCTGTGGCTTGGGTTGACTTTTTCGTAGATTTTTTTAAGATTGGTTGTCTTCCCGCCGAGCCCCGGCCCGTAATAGACGATTTTGCAGTTTATCTCTCTTGAGGCATAATTAATTACAGACAAATCATCTCCTAATGTAAATCTTCAAAAAAATCTTCAAGAAAGTTGTCAATTTCGACATCTTCTGTCGGGAAAGCAGCGGTTTTGTCTTCTTCAATTTTCTTTGTAATTTTTATAAATATTTCCGAAAGATTTTCTTTTGTCCTGAGGGCTTCTACTTTGACCCTGCCCAACGGAGTATGAGATTTAAATATAATGGCCAGTATGAATTTATTCTCAATAATCTGGATGAATATATTGTTTTCCATGCCTTGATGGTGTAAAGTTGCGAAAGCGTTTTCGCCTATCAAACCGGCAAGGTGGCTTGTTGCGGCATAATCGGCGGCTACGAGAGAAGAAAACGCGAGAATATCTATGTTCTCTGTTTCTCCGCAGGATACAATGGGCTGACCGGATCTGTCTATGAGAACCACTACTCGGGCGTCAATTGTTTTCTGAAACGCCGAAGTGATATTTTTCAATACCCAAAAATCTTCTTCTAATATATCTATGTGTTCATAAGACATAATTTTGCCTATTGCATGGAATTATGAGTATTTGTTATATGATATAACACTATTAGTCAACCTGTTTTTTGATTTGGATTCTTCCTTCGAGAGAGAGCCTTATGGTCTCAAGGTCAAGAAGATCTATATCCCCTCCGACGGGAATTCCTCTTCCGAGTCTTGTAACAGTAACTCTGAAATCGGACATCAAGTCCGCCAGATAAAGCGCTGTAGTATTGCCTTCAGGAGAGGGGTTGGTCGCGATTATTACTTCCCTTACGCCTCCGGATCCCACTCTTTCAAGGAGCTTTCCAATGCTTAATTTTTCAGGTCCTATTCCGTCAAGAGGGGAAAGGGCGCCGCCGAGGACATGATAAAGGCCATTATAAAAATTTGTGCTTTCAAGAACTATCTGATCTATAAAATTCTCCACTACGCAAATTACCGTTTTATCTCTCGAAGGATCACTGCAGATATGACATTGGTCTGTGTCGGAGATTGATCCGCAGCTGAGGCAAAAGTATGTTTTTTCGTGAAGGGTTTTTAGGGATTCGGCAAGCTTAAAAGCAGTTTGAGGACCTTTTTCGAGAAGATGAAAAACAATTCTCCTCGAACTTTTTTTCCCAAGCCCCGGAAAAGAAGCGAGAGTTTCAATAACCTCCTCTAAATGTCTTGGTATCGACGGCAATTAAGCGAAGCTCCCCGGAATATCAAAAGGTCCTGTTACGTTTTTCATTTTTTCCTGCGCGGCAATTTTCGCTTTTGTCTGCGCGGCGCAAAAAGCAGCTACAATGAGATCTTCGAGCATCTCGGCGTCGTTCGGGTCTATTATTTCTTTCTCGATTTTCAAGGAAACAGGAGTAAAAGCGCCGTCGAGAACAGCCTTTACCATGCCTCCGCCTGCTTCACCTTCAAATCTATCTTGGGACAGTTCTTTTTGTATTCTGTCTATCTCCGACTGCATTTTCTTTGCCTGTTCCATCAATTTCTTAAAATTTTGCATAATCAGCTCTTTCAGTTGATTTCTATAACTTCTCCGCCGAAAAGGCTTTTAATTTTTTTTACGTTCTCATCATTATCCGCTTCATTTTCAGCGGGGCCTTGTAAAAAAACAATTTTTAAATCCTTTTTCCAGATTTTGAGGGATGCTTTTTTAATTACTGATGAATTACTCTTGTTTTGAAGCAATACGACTAAGCCAGGATTGGGAAGTGTAATTACGAGGGATTCGTTTTTAACTTCAGCGGTTGAATTAGATAGGTAATGATATACAGCCTTATTTTCTTTTTCGATCTCTTTGAGCAATTGGGAATAGTTTTGATCCGGACTTTTAACTTCAGGTTCAGCCTGTTTGTGATCATCCCCGGAATTTGTGTTTTCATATTTCAGAATAAGGTCTTTCACTGATTTCGTGTCTATCATGCGCGCTATTCTTGCAAGTAGAATTTCAAGCCGTATTTTAGGAGACAACTTTGAATTGACATCGAGAAATGACGACAGAAGTTCAAGCGCCCTCAATGTTCTGTCGATACCGAGTCTATTGGCGGAGTCATTATCGGAAATATTTTTCAGCGAATCGTATAAAGCAAGGGCAAGTGAATGAGCTATATCGTTAGGTTGATATCCTTCCTGGATTATGCCGTCGCAAATGAGAAGAACTTCTTTCGCTTCGTGATCGGATAGCGCCTGAATAATGTCTTTTATACTATTTATGCTGACTTCTCCGAGAATTTCACGCGCTTTCTTTTCATCTATATCCGAATAAACTGAAATCTGTTCCAGAAGACTCAGAGAGTCTCTTACGGATCCCTGAGCTTTTCGGACAATAACACTTAGAGCTTCTTCGGAAATGTTTATTTTTTCTTTTTCGGAGACGGTTTTCAAATAGTCGAAAACAGCCGTGTCTCCAACTAATTTGAAGTCAAATCTCTGACATCTCGATATTATCGTCTGCGGAACTTTTTCAGGTTCGGTGGTCGCGAAAATGAATCTCGTGTTAGGCGGAGGTTCCTCGAGAGTCTTGAGCAGAGCGTTGAAAGCTTCTTTTGTCAGCATGTGAACTTCGTCTATTATGTAAATTCTTTCTCGGGAAACGGGTGTGTAAAGCAGGTTTTCCCTTATTGATCTGATGTCGTCGACTCCCCTGTTTGAAGCTCCGTCGATTTCTATTACATCTTGAAAGCGGGATTCAGATATAGCTTTGCATGAAAAACACTCGCAGCATGGTTTGGAAGAAATTCCCTTTTCACAATTTATCGCTTTTGAGAGGACCCTCGCCGCTGTTGTTTTGCCGACCCCCCTTGGACCGGCGAAAAGGTATGCCTGAGCTATTTTCCCCTTCTCGAGCGCGCTCTTTATGGTTTCTACTACGTGTTTCTGGCCTATAAGGCCGTCAAAATCCTCCGGTCTCAGTTTTCGGGCGAGAATCAGGTAGTCTTTTTTCATTCTTCTGCCTTATCTAAGCGGCCAGCTTTGCTTTCGACAGGAGTGCTCTGGATACCGTTGCTGCCTCCCGGCCCTGGCGGAATTCTCCGGCACATCCTACGAAAGGGCCGACCGCTTTTAATGTTTCTGATTGATAATTGAAGAATGGAGCAGAGCGGATTCGAACCGCCGGCCTCCTCCGTGCGAGGGAGGCGCTCTTCCATCTGAGCTACTGCCCCTTTCGATTTCATTCCATCGTTACTATTACGTAGTATATGCAGTCAGTAAAAAAACCGTCGTAGTCAGTGTATGGATAAACTTTTACATATACTTTTTGACCTCTGTCAAGCTCGATCGTGCAGAGTTCGTTTGTGGGATCTCCGTTGTTGTCTATGTCGGATGAAGCGATAACTTCACCCGAAAGGTCTTCAACTTGGATAACGAGGTCACCTTCACCGGTTGTTCCCTGTGTTTCGATAGTGTATGTCGCTTTTCTGTCAGCAGTGAATACGAAATAATCTACGAAATCGAATTCGTCAAATGACAGCTGATTATTTGATCGGGCGCCGAGGACTATAGGGTTCGCGTTAGCCCTCGAGGCGTCCCTGTCGGGATGGTGGACTGCTTCAATGTTGAAATCGGTGTATTGCCTTGAGTTTGGATTGTTTGCGATCACTATAAAATATTTTCCGCCTGGGAGAACAAGTCTTTCCTTCCCAAGAATTCCGTCAAGGTCATTGTCCGAAAGGAACATAGAGTCGCCGGAAAAAGCGAAAAGAACGAGATCGGCGTCTTCCGATAAAAGATTGACAACCGACATGCCCTCCAAAGGCAGTGAAAGAGAATAGATGTATGCAAAAATATTTTTTTCAGGGTCTAAATACGCTTCGTCAAAAGCTTTGTTGGAAGAGAGGACAAGATTGTCGTCTTCGGAAAGAAGCTCAAAATATATGTTGAAAAAAATTTCTCCTGTATCTGTTAACCCATAAGGTCTGACAATTATCAACGGTTTTTCTTCTGCCGAGTAATACAAAATTTCCTCTATTCCGGCATTGCCCTCCAGGTCGTAGTCAGATTGAAGAAGATATGAAAGCGGATTTGAGGGCAGATAAAGTTCGAGCATAATGTCGCCGTTAGCTTCTGCCCTTGCGTATATCAGATTTTTATCTAAATCGTAATCCCCAGGTTCAAAAATTGCGATAGGCTGAGTTTGATTTAGATAACCTGATACATTTTCAAGGTCGCCGATAGGTCTTTCCAAGACGTTTAAGGGAGATGTGATTCCAATGAGTTCGTCTGTAGCGTAAAACCATGAAAGAACGCTGAATTCCTTTCTTTCCGGGAGCGCTGAATATGGGTTGGCAATAATATAGTAAGTTCCGGGAGAAGGGATCGTGAAAACCGCCTGTTCGGCTCCTGTGTTGCCGCCGGCGTCTATGTCAATTACCGAAGGAGACATCTCGAGAAAAAAAGTATTTGGTCCCCTTCCGGACAGCGTTAAGTCCGTTTCGAAATCGGAAGATTTTATCACCACTGAAAGGTATCCTCTGCTGTCGGCTTCAAAATAAAAATAAACGGGTTTGTCCTCAATAAAAAAATCTGCCGTTTCGCCGACTGGAAGCTGGTTCATCGTTAATGAGATTAACGCGGAAAAAAGAATAAAATACATAATTCCTCCTTTGATTTTTTTTAAGAAACAGTTCTATTTTACAACCGCATAAGCGGGAAATACAACCCTTTAGTCTAAAAAGAAAGTTTGTATCCTATTTCTCTGAGGAATTCAAATCTTTTCTTTCTTTCAGTTTCGTCTTCGAACCCCTTGGGTGAGAAACCGTCTACGATACCGAGAAGGGCTCTTCCTTGATCCGTAGAGGCGATAATTACCTGCAAGGGATTCGCGGTAGCGCAGTGGATAGAGGTAACTTCGGGAAGGTTTTTAAGCGAATTTATAAAATTTATCGGATAGCAGTCCTTGACAAAGAGTATAAAAGTGTGACCCGCACCGATTTTTAAGGCGTTTTTCCGTGATAATTCCACTAATTCCTCGTCGTTGCCTTCCGATCTGATGAGAGCTGGGCCGGAAGCCTCGCAGAATGAAACACCGTATTTCATCGAAGGTGTAGATTTCATGAGAGTATCGGCTATATCTTCAGGCGTCATTATAAAGTGAGCGGAGCCGATAACGAGATTATAACCTTTTTCGTTGTCAACTTTTATTACTGATATCTCCATAATCACTCCTTATGTTTTTTTGAATTAATCAGACTTTCAGCGTAATCGAGTGTTTCTTTCGTCATCGTTTTTCCGCTCGCTAAAGAAGCGACTGCTTTTATTCTGGCTTCTCTGTCATTCGCATAAACGACGGAGGTCTCCGCTCTTTTTTCAGTGATGTTTTTTCTGACTTGGATGTAGTGGTCCGCGAAAGATGCTATTTGGGGAAGATGTGTTATGGCAATGATTTGCCTTGAGGAGGAAAGATTATGTAAATATCTGCCGACGGCCTGCGCCGTTTTACCGGAGATTCCAATATCAATTTCGTCGAAAACGACGACAGGCAGGAGTCTGCTTTGCATAGTTGTGGCTTGTATGGCGAGTGCAATCCTCGAGAGTTCTCCTCCCGACACAACTTTAGAGAGAGTTTCAGCTTTTATGTCGGGGTTGGCGGAAAAGTTGAAATCGACGTCGTCAATGCCCGTTGAGTCGATAAAATATCCGCCTATTCTGTTTTCGGCTGATTTTTTATCGCTTACCACGACTTTGAATTCCGCTCCCTTGAAGCCTAAACTTTCGAGCATGCGGGAAATTTTTTCGGTTAAGTCCTGGGAATGTTTTTTTCTCTTTTCGCTGATAACGAGTGATTTTTCAAGAACTTCTTTCTCGAAGGCAGACAGTTCCTCCCTCGCGTATTTTATCGTTTCTTCGGTTATGGTAAAATCAGACAAGATTTTTTCAAGGTCTTCATTCTTTTTCATCAGTTCGTCGAAAGAACAATTAAATTTTCTCATAGCTGAACTTATAGCCTCGCGCCTTTGCCTCAATGAATTCAGTTTTTCGGAATCGAATTCAAAATCCGACATTCTCGATAAAACCCTTTCCAGTTCATCTCTCACTAGACAGAGCTGATCTGTAAGATTAGAAATATCCCTGAAAGACGAATCTATTTTTTCGAGCTGATTCACTTCGGATCTCAACTCTTTTAACAGGGCAAAAATACCTTTTTCGGAAGAACATACGATTTCCTCGCTGTTTATGAGATGAGTTTTGATTTTTTCGAAGTTCTCAATTTTTTTTATTGCTGACGCCGTCTCTTCCCATTCGTTCGGTTTTAATCCAAGTTCTTCGATTTCCTTTTTCTCGTATTGCGCTAATTTCTTTTTTTCATCTGCAAGAATTTTTTCTCTTTCGAGCCTGGAGAGTTCCTTAGCGGCATATTTGTATTTCTCGTAAGTCACTCTGTAAATATCTGCGATATCGTCGTTTTCGCTGAAACAATCCAGATATTCGTGATAGTTTTCAGATTTTAAGAGTTCGGACATCTTGTTCTGTCCGAACAAAAGTACAGATTTTGACGACAGTTGTCTGATTTGCTGCCTATCTGCTTTTTCACCGTTTAATAATACAGCCGCCCTGCCTTTTTTCGGTATTTTTATCTCAAAAATTCTTTGATTGCCTGAACGGTCTGTCATAACGGTTTTTATTTCCGATATAGATTTTTCAGGCCTGAAAGTTCTTCTGTCCGTTTCAAAACCCAGAGAAAGAGAAATAGCGTCAAATATAAGAGATTTGCCGGAACCCGTTTCACCTGTGATTATGTTGAAACCCTCTGTGAATTGGATTTCCGCTTTCTTGATAGTTGCGATATTTTGTATGGTTATGGATTTAATCATCCCGCATGCTGAAATAATAGCAACTGGGGCTTTTTTTGCAGCCATCACAGCCTGTTCTCATTTTCTTGTCGCCGAGTTTGAGTTTGGACCTTAGCGTTGAGAAATAATCTATGCTGTCAAGCCGCAGTAAAGTCGTATAATCCGGAGATTTGACTATCGCTATTTCGTCGCCTTTAGAAATTTTTTTAGCGGTCTGCCCGTCTGTGACGACGAACGCAGACTCACTGCACAGAGTTATGTTTACCGCTGATTGGGCGTTTACAATCAAAGGCCTGAGTGAAAGAGAGTGAGGAGAAATTGAATTAATTATCATAAGTTCCATATCAGGCCGGACTATAGGACCTCCTGCGGATAATGAATAAGCAGTGGATCCGGTGGGTGTTGAAACTATTACGCCGTCTCCGACTATTTCGGTTAAAAAATCTCCGTCCACAAAACACAAAAGGTGTATTACCCTGAAAGAAAGTCTCGGCATGACAACTACGTCGTTGAGCGCGTCTGAAGAGCCGTCAAGCCTAAGGTTCATCCTTTTTTCGAGTTTGTAGGCTCCTGATTCAAGTTCAACGAGAGAGGAATCTATGTCTGAGGCTTTTATGTCAGCGAGAAAACCCAGGTTTCCTAGATTTATTCCAAGAATGGGTATATCTCTATGCAGGACTGTTTTAGCGGCTTTGAGCATTGTCCCGTCGCCGCCGAGAGAAATAACAAGGTCTTCATTCGCATCAGGAGTTTCTCCGTAAACTATTTGAACGTCTTTTTTTATAAGAAAAGACGATATCTTTTTAACGACAGAGGCATAATTCTTTTTCGGATTTGTCAAAATTCTGACTACTTTAAATTGCATGGGCGCTCTTTATTTTACCGCGACAATCACTCTTTCGATTCCGGAAAGATCTCTTTCGCTCCATACAGAGTAAAAACCTTCTTCCCGGAGAATCTCAGAAGCTGAATCCGATTGGCAACAGCCGATTTCTGAAAAGAGAAAACCTCCTTTGGGAAGAATCCTAAAAGCCTGTTCGGAAAACTCTCTGAACGGAACAAGCCCGTCGTGGCCGCCGTCGAGAGCGAGAAGTGGTTCATTGCCTATTACTTCTTTTTCAAGAGACTGAAGATCGGACGAAGGTATATACGGCGGATTTGCTATTACCGCTATAATATTATTCTTGTAAGAAACGGATTTCAGAGCGTCGGATCTTATCAAAAATACATTTTGAGATATTTCTCTGTTGAGGGATAAATTTTTCTTTTGCCATTTCACAGCTTCTTCAGAAATCTCAATAGAATAAAGAACAATATCGGGTAAATTTTTTGAAAGGTAAATTGAAAGAGCTCCTGATCCTGAATAACATTCAATAACGGAGCCTTTAATATCTTTCAGATAAGAAACCGCCGTCCTCGCCAAAAAAGCTGTTTCCGGTCTGGGTATGAAAACTCCCTGTCCCACAAGAATTTCAATGCCGTTGAACACTTCCTTCCCGGTTATATATTGCCTTGGCGTTCGGTTTGTTCTTTTTTGCAGTAAATCGAGATATAGAAGGGTTTTTTTCATATCCAAGCTGAATTCAGGATTTTCCAATAGACTCTGAATGCTTATCTCCGAGGCGTGTGAAAGAAGATAATAGGCTTCATCGAGAGAGCATTCAATTCCATTGGATTTGAGCAAAGCAGAGCCTTTTTCTATCAAATCTGTAATTTTGTTTTCACGGATTAAAGGCGTATTCATAATCCTATTTCCGATATTTTTCTGTTTCGTTCATCCTCTATGAGCATTGAGATGACGGGTTCGAGATTTCCGCCGAGTATTTCCTCAAGCCTGTGAATCGAAAAATTTATTCTGTGATCTGTAACTCTTTTTTGAGGAAAATTATAGGTTCTTATGCGTTCGCATCTGTCTCCTTTGCCGACCTGTGATCTTCTCTGATTCGTGATTTTCTCAGTCTCTTCCCTGAGTTTTATGTCATAAAGCCTTGCTTTGAGGACTTTATAGGCTTTTTCTCTGTTTTTTATCTGGCTTCTCTCGTCCTGACACACGACTGCCAAACCGGAAGGAATGTGAGTCAGCCGAACTGCAGTCGAAAGTTTGTTGACATTTTGTCCGCCGGGTCCGGAAGAATGAAAAAAATCCATTTTTATGTCTTTTGGATCAATTTGTATTTCGACTTCTTCAGGTTCGGGAAGAATTGCAATCGTTATGGTCGAAGTGTGAATTCTGCCGCCTGATTCCGTTGTTGGAACGCGCTGGACTCTGTGGACACCGGACTCAAATTTCATCTTCTTAAAGACGTCTTTTCCCGAGACGGAGAATACGCATTCCTTAAGACCTCCGAGTTCGCTTTTGTGAATGTCTATCATTTCAGTTTTCCAGTTATTCTCTTCGGCGAATCTTTGATACATCCTGAACATGTCGCCGGCGAAAAGCGCCGCTTCCTCTCCTCCCGCCGCCGGCCTGATTTCCACTATAATATTTCTTGAATCAAGCGGATCATTGGGGACAAGGTGAAACAGCAAATCTTCAATTTTATTCCGCAGAGAGTCTGCTATTTCCTTTTCTTCGATTTCGGCAAGCTCCAAAAGTTCATTATCTTTCTCGGATGAAATTATACTTTCCGTTTCTTTTAGTTTTCTTTTCAGGGTGTCAATTTCATCGGCTAAGGATACAATAGGGTCGAGTTCGGATTTTTCCTTGAGAAGGCGCAGATATTTTTTTTGGTCGGAAAACACAGCCTGTTCGGATATTTCCGCATCGACAGTATTTTGTCTTGTCCTCGCTTTTTGCACAAATTCGTCGAGTCTCGGATTCTCAAGAGACATCTGAAAATTCCTCGATTGAAGCTTTCAAGGCGCTTATGCTCACCTCCATCTGCTTGCAGTCCGGCTGTTTTGTTGTGATTTTCTGCATCATTATACCCGGAAGAATCAGTAACTTGAAAATAGGGTTTTTCAGATGTTTCGAGCCTGCGCGGTTGAATTCATAAGCCAGGCCTGCTATGAAAGGGATATAAAAAATATGAACTAAAGTTCTCGTAACAGGGGTGTTTGATAAATTCAGCATATTAAATATCAAAGTGTCGAATAAAGCGCTGAACAACACCGCGAAAATTACGGTCACGAGGATAAGGCTCGTGCCGCATCTTGGATGTTCCTTTTGATAATTGAGGGCGTTTTCCGGGGTGAGTTCCTGCCCCGATTCATAGCAGTATATAGCCTTATGCTCCGCGCCGTGATATTCGAAAACTCTTCTGACATCCTTGATTAAAGATATACCGAGGACGTATAGTATGAAAAAAACTAGTCTAAATGATCCGACTATGAGATTTAACAGGAACTGGTTATTCTTGTAAATTTCAGGGAATAAAAATTTAGATGCGATAAGAGGCAGGCTGAAAAAAACCAAAACAGCCGCTATAAGCGAAACTATCATCAGAAAATCGTCTTTCCATGTCTTTTTCGCGTCTTGGGTTAGAATCTGAGAGGACATTTCAAGAGCTTTGTATCCTAAAGACATGGTTTCGGCGAGAACAACGAAACCTCTAATCAGAGGCAGTCTCGCAAAAGAATGTTTTTTGAGAAATGATTTTCTTTTCCATTTTCTTGTCACTATTGTGCCGTCGTTTTGACGGACGGCAAGCGACCAACTCATGGGAGTCATCATCATAACTCCTTCGAGAATAGCCTGTCCTCCGACTTTTATCAGACTCATATTTCAGTTTTTAATGATTATCACCGTGTCTACGGCAGTATCCGATATGCCATTAGTGTTGGATACTTCAAGAGCGATGATTTTGGTTATCGGAAATGACTGGTTTGTATCAAGCGTGTATGTAATTGATGGCGGAGAGGAAAGGATTGACTGAAGGCTTGTCCAATTTTCCCATACTATGGAGTCGGGGGTTTGTCCATAATCCCAAGTAAACCTCGCCCAAAGGTCTGATGCGGGAACTCCTGAGCAACTGCTTCCAGAAGCGTCAATTGTAAAAAGGGCATTTGAAATCAACGCGGTCTCCGGGACGACATGCAGTATTGCTATTGGTTTTGCCTGAGGCGAGAGCGGGTCTTTACTGCAGGAAAACACCGCGGCCAAAAAAATAAACACCGCAGTTGGGTAAAATGTCTTCATTGCCCGTTCTCGCTTTCGAATTTGGTTTTCAGCTTAACATAACGTATGAATTCTTTCAGTTTTTCTATATTTACCCTCATCTTATCTTCATGGTAGCTTATAACCTCAGATTCCATGAGATTTTCTATCATTTTTCTCGCTGAGCTGTCTTTGATGCCTACACTGGCGGCAATGCCTTCAGGGTCAATGTTCATTGTCAGGACGGAATCGTCTGTTTTATTTTCAGCGAAGCTCTGGGCTTTGTTCAGAAGGACAGTGGCGAATCTAAGTTCGTCGTCGGGAATAGCGAGCAGTTTGAACTGATTGGATGTCACCCTGAGTCTTGATATAAGTTCGTTGACGACGAATTCAATAAACGGATTTTTTCTGATGTTGGATATAAAAGCTTCTTTGTCAAAAATGACAAGTTCTACATCGGTGGATGCTTCAGCGCTCGCGGATCTCGGAGATTGATCGAGAATCGCCATCTCTCCGAAAAAATTTCCCTCTTTCAGAACCGCCAGAGTGTGCTGTATCCTGCCTGTAAGCTTGTAAATCCTTACATTTCCGGATTTGATGAGATACATTTCGTTTCCTGTATCGCCTTCACTGAAAATGATTTCTCCTTTTTTAAAAGAAACCTTCTTTTCAGATGTGTCAACTGTGTCTGTTTTCATATTATTTCCGATTGTTGCGTTGAATTATCTGCCAAATCCTCTGAAAATGCAAATCATTATGAACGGTTTGCGGCTTCATCTGATTGAGCGAGAAGGGATCCGAGAGCTATGGAATTTAGCTTTGTTTCAGGTTCATCCGACCTCGACAGCATGACGACGGGTTTGGATGTGCCGAGAATCGCTCCAGCGGCTTCAGCGGAGGCCAGATATATAAGTGATTTTGCGAGCATATTACCTGCAGACATGGAAGGAACAAGGAAAATGTCAGTGTCTCCCGCCACAGGAGATTTGATGTTTTTATGCGATGCTGATTCTGAAGACAGAGCCGCGTCTATAGCGAGAGGTCCGTCGACGACGCAATTTTTTATCTGCCCTGAAGAATTCATCTTGCTAAGCTGAGCAGCGTCAAGTGTTTCAGGCTGTTTTTCAGAAACTGTTTCAACTCCCGCCAGAACCGCTGCCTTGGGATTGACAATGCCCAGTTTCTCGCACAGTCTGACTGAGTTTTCAAGTATGTGAATTTTTGTTCCGATATCGGGGTGTTCGTTCATTCCCCCGTCCGTGATTATTAAGAGTTTGTGGTATGAAGGCAGAGACAATATTGCCGCGTGGCTCAGCAACACAGAAGATCTCAGACCGTATTCCTTGTCGAGGACGCTTTTTAAGAACTTGGAAGTGGAGACGAGGCCTTTCATAAGAAAATCAGCCCGGCCGCTGCTGACAGCCGAAACCGCCTGACGGACTGCTTCATTTTCGTCTTTTACATCTATTATCTCGAATCTGCTGTCTTCGATTCCGATTTTTTGTAACAAATCGGCAATGCCCTTTTTGTTGCCGAAGAGAAGGGGGGAAGTTAAACCTATATCTACGGCTCTGGCAACGGCTTCGAGGACGTTTTCATCCTCAGCGCACGCGACGGACAATATTTTTTTGCCGCCGGAGATAGCTTTTTTTACGAGTTCTTCCATGCTTTTTACCATAAAGACACCTCTCGGGTTTTTACCGGCTTATTATAATGACCTAAAAAAGTCTCTATATCATTGAGAAAGCGTTAAGCCTTTCTCCAGGGCTTTTTTATTTATTTCGATTAGGTTTTCTCTCGTTATGTGGGTCTTGAAAGCGTCAAAAAGCGATGTTTTGTCGAGCATACCGGTTTTGCCTATAAGAGCGCCGATTATAAGAGAATTAGTCACTTTAGTGTTTTTGAGTTCTTTGTCTGCGATGTCGCTGAAAGGTATTGCCAAAACCTCCACATCTTTGCGGGATACATCTTTTTTGATAAGGGTTGTGTCAATTATTATCAGTCCGCCTGGCACAACGTCTTTTTCGAATTTTTCGAGCGACGGCTGATTCATTGCGATAAGTATATCCGGTCTGTCAACGCTCGGATTCGATATTTTTCCGTTTTTGATGACTACATGACAATTTGCCGTGCCTCCCCTCATTTCAGGTCCGTATGAGGGAATCCAAGTCACTTCTTTGCCTGTCAGCATTGCCGCTTCCGCGAGAAGAACACCGAGCATTAAAATGCCCTGCCCTCCGAAGCCGGCGATTTTAATTCTGGGTTCTTCATAAAGGGCTTTCAGCGGTTTAGGCGCAGGGTAGGATTTGGTTTCAACGTCAAGTTCGAGCGCTTGAGATATTTTTGATTTGTCCCATACCGGTTTTTTAACAACTATTTTTTCTCTTTTCGAAGATACGTCTTTGAAAACATTCACCGGGAAATACGGGAGCTGGTTTTCCTCTATCCATTTGAGAGAATCAACAGGAGTTACTTTCCATCCGGAAGGGCATTGGGAGAGTATTTCTACGAATGAAAATCCCTTGTTTTCTACCTGAAGCTGAAGGGCTTTTCTTATCGCCTGTCTGGCTTTAACTCTGTTTTTCGTGTCGTGAAGGCTGACCCTTTCAACATAGACAGGCGCCTCGAGCTGAGAAATAAGTTCAGCCATTCTCAACGGGTGTCCTTCGTTTGCAGGGTTCCTGCCGTAAGGCGAGGTTGTCGTTTTCTGACCTACTAAAGTTGTTGGAGCCATCTGTCCGCCGGTCATCCCGTAAATACTGTTGTTTACGAAAAAGACTGATATCGCTTCTCCTCTGTTGGCGGCGTGCAGTATCTCGTTTCCGCCTATCGCCGCGAGGTCTCCGTCGCCCTGGTAGCTGATTACTATTGAATCCGGTCTGGCTCTTTTTATGCCCGTAGCCACCGCGGGAGCTCTTCCGTGAGGAGCCTGCTGGTGCCCGCAGTCAAAATAATAATATCCGAAAACGCTGCAGCCGACGGGGCTGACCCAGATGGTTTTTTCTGAGATGCCGAAATCTTCGATGGCTTCGGCTATCATTTTATGAACTATTCCGTGACCGCAGCCGGGACAGTAGTGGGTTGACTTCTTGTCCGGGCTCGGATTTCTAAAAAAATCGTCGTAAAAGCTTTTAGGTTTTCTGAGGACATTGCCCATTATTTCCTCCCCGTTATTTTTTTGACGTGTTCGAGTATCTCGGCTGAAGTCGGGACTATTCCACCCATCCTTGTGTAAGAATGGATTTCTTTCATGCAGTTGGTCTGAAGCTTTATGTCCTCGAAAAGCTGGCCGTCTGACATCTCGACGACAAGTATATTTTTAACTTTCTTCGAGAGTTCCTTTAGAGCTTTACCGGGGAAAGGCCAGAGAGTGAGAGGTCTGAAGAGACCAACTTTGATTCCTTCTTTCCTTGCGTTTTCAGTTACGTCTTTCAGAATCCTCGATGTAATTCCGTAGCCGACGAGAAGAATATCCGCGTCCTGTGTCAGAAACTCTTCGTGCATGATTTCATTTTCTTCTATGGTTTTGAATTTCTCGCCGAGCCTTTTTATGTGGTCTTCCATCTCAGACGGTTCAAGGTAAATGGAGTTTATTAGGTTTTTTGAGTGATCTGCAGTTCCCTGGGTCGCCCACGGTTTTTTGGGAAGCTGTTCTCTTGAAATGGGTTCGGGGAAATCAACGGGTTCCATCATCTGGCCGATAAAGGCGTCGGAAAGAAGCACGACAGGAGTTCTGTATTTATCGGCAAGTTCGAGACCTTTGATGGTCAAGTCGCACATCTCCTGGGCCGAATTCGGAGCAAGAACTATTAGTTTATAAGAACCGTGTCCTCCGCCTTTGACAGACTGATTGTAGTCCGCCTGTTCGGGTGCGATGTTGCCGAGACCGGGGCCGGCTCTCATGACATTGACTATAAGACAGGGGACTTCGGATCCTACCGAATATGATATCCCTTCCTGCATCAAACTAATCCCCGGCCCTGAACTGGCTGTCAGAGTTCTGACGCCGGTTCCGCCTGAACCGTAAAGCATATTTATCGAAGCCACTTCGCTTTCAGCCTGAAGGAAAGTTCTGTTGACCTTTGGAAAATAAAAAGCGGATCCTTCAGCGATTTCAGAAGCAGGGGTTATCGGATAGCCGAAATATGTTTCGGCGCCGGCCAGTATAGCCGCCTTGACAACGGCGTAATTCCCCTTGATGAGTTCTTTTGCCATTTTTTTCTCCTATTCTTTGTGATCTTTTGGATAAACTTCAATGGCTCCGGGTTCGGGGCATGTGTAAAAACATGTCCCGCAGCCTATGCATCCTTCACCTTTGTAAACGGCCGGATGATAGCTTTTCTCGTTCAGGTCAGGAGAGACTTCGAGACATTTTTTCGGACACGCAAAAATACAGAGGCCGCAGCCTTTGCATAGAGATGCGTGTATGACTACTTTTGGATATGTATCTGCAGCTGTCATTTTGCCTCCTTTATTATCTTTTCCATGAGTTCAGCCCAATGTTCTAGTTCTCGATCTGTCCTTTTCTCGGTGACGGCGACGAGAAGCTGGTTTTTTCTCATTTTATCGAATATACCGAGGTCAACGCCTGCAATTATTCCTTCAGCGAGCATTTTTTCTATCACAAGTGACGATTCGAAAGGAAGTTCGACCGCAAATTCGTTGAAAAAAGGAGAGTTTGGAAAGACGTTCTTTACGCCCGAGAGCATGGAGTTAAGCCGGTGCGCTTTCTGATGCGAAAGCATCGCGGCGTTTTCAAGACCCTCTTTACCCATCAGGGCGACGTGAACAGCTGCTCTTAAGGCGCAAAGAGCTTGATTTGTGCAGATGTTGCTCGTGGCCTTTTCTCTTTTTATGTGCTGTTCTCTGGTCTGCAGAGTCATGACGAATCCTCTTTCTCCGTCTATGTCGAGAGTTTCGCCTATTATCCTGCCCGGCATGGATCTGATATGTTCTTTTCTGCATGCGAATATGCCGAGAAGAGGTCCGCCGTAAGACATTTCTATTCCCAGCGTCTGGCCTTCTCCCACAGTGAAGTCAGCTCCGAACTTTCCCGGTGGCTCGAGAACCGATAAGGTCAGAGGGTTGACGTATATCACGGAAAGCGAGTTTTTTAAACGCGCGAGGTCGATCAGGGCGTCAATTGGTTCTATCAAGCCGTAGAAGTTGACGTAGGGAACAGCTAAAACTGCGGTGTCAGTGTCTGAGAGAGTTTCCATTTTTTTCAAATCGGTCAGACCGTCTTCCTTCATAGGGCAAACTATTAATTCAAAACCTTTCGAAAGGTAGGTTTGGGCGACTTTGATGCAGGAAGGATGGAAGGTTTCGGAGATGATTAATTTTTTTTTCTTTTTTATTTTGGAGGATATTATCAGTGCCTCCGTCAGAGCCGTCGCGCCGTCATACATCGAAGCATTCGCGACATCCATCCCTGTCAGTTCGCAGATCATGGACTGGAATTCAAATATCGCCTGAAGAGTTCCCTGACTGACTTCCGGCTGATAGGGGGTATAAGCTGTATAAAATTCGGGTCGCGAGGAGATATGACGCACTGCTGACGGTATGTAATGGTCGTAAATACCCGCCCCGGCAAAGCAGACCGCTTCATTGATGTTCTCAGAGGATATTTGTTTTATCTTTTCGACAAGTTCGGATTCGGAAATGCCGGCGGGAAGATCGAAAAGTTCTTTTTCAGACAGATCAGGCGCAATATTTTTCAAAAGCTCGGTGAAATTATTAAAACCGATTTTACCGAGCATTTCCTTTCTGTCTTCTTTTCTGTGCGGAACGTAGGGCATACTCGCCTCAGTGAGCGCTTTCGAGAACCACCATTTTGTAATCTTCCGCGCTGAGAAGATAAGCGGGTGAAAAGTCGTGGGAAGCTTCTATTATCGCTATCCATCCGCTTTCGTAAGGTTCCTTATTCAGTAGTGAAGGATTGTCCGGAAGGTCGGTGTTTATTTTCATAATCTTGCCGTCTACCGGAGAAAAAATGTCTTCTGCCGTTTTAACTGCCTCAACGGTGCAAATTGAATCTCCTTTTTTCACAGGGTTGCCTTCGGCAAGGTGAAACTCAAGAAACACAATGTCGGAAAGCTCTTTTTGGGCGAAATCGGTTATTCCGATGGTGATTTTCTGATTCTCCACTTTGATCCATTCATGAGTCGCCGTGTAATAGAGATCCGGCAGAATTTTGACGTCGGACATCTGTCCTCCTCCCTTCTATTGTTTGTATTATTTGTGAGTTGCGTTTTTGTAAAACGGGGGTTTTGTCACTGTGGCGTCGCATATTTTTGACCTTATCTCGACGCCGATCCTCGTGTTGATTTTATGAAAACCTGTTTTGACATAGCCCATGCCCACGCTCTTTCCGAGTATCGGAGAAAAAGCTCCGCTTGTGACTTCTCCGATCTGTTCTCCTTCAGAGACTATTGGGAAGCCTTTTCTGGAGACGTTTTTTCCGTCGAGAACGAAATGAACGAGTCTGCGTTCAACTCCGTTTTGTTTCTGCGTAAGCAGAAATTCTCTGCCGATGAAATCGGATTTGTCGAGTTTAACCACCCATCCGAGGCCGGCTTCAAGAGGCGACGTGTGGGCGCTGATGTCGTTTCCGTAAAGGCAGTAGCACATTTCGAGCCTTAAAACATCTCTGGCGGCAAGCCCGACCGGACAGACAGAGTATTTTTCCCCGGCTTCGAGAATCTTCTGCCACAAAAAAGAGGATTTATCGGAAGGAGAATATATCTCAAAACCGTCTTCTCCCGTGTAACCCGTCCTCGAAATCAGGACAGGCGTATTTTCGATCTTAGCCCTGAAGCTCTGATAAAAACCGAGTGAACCGTAATCGGCGTCTAATAATTTTTTCATGATTTGCTCTGAAACAGGCCCCTGAAGAGCAAGTTGAGCTGTTTCGTCCGAAAGATTCGATACCACGACGTCGAATTTTCTTAATTTCTCATTTATCCATTCAAAATCTTTGTCTATGTTCGAAGCGTTGACGACGAGCAGGAAATAATCTTCAAGGCGGTAGACGAGAAGGTCGTCGACGATTCCGCCGTTCTCATAGCACATCGCCGTGTAAATGACTCCGTTGACTGGGAGTTTGGAGATGTCATTGGTGATTAGGAAATTCACGGATTCAAGACAATCGGGCCCTTTTATCTCTATCTCTCCCATGTGAGATACATCGAATAAACCCGCCGTGGTTCTTACATTGAGTGATTCTGAAACAATTCCGTCGGGATACTGGATGGGCATTTTGTAGCCGGCGAAAGGGACTATCCTTGCTCCTGCTTTTACATGTTCACCGTAAAAAGGGGTTGTTTTAAGTTCTGTTTCCTGCATCTTTTCTCCGTAGTAAATCTTGTTGATAATCAATAGGGCACAATGTATATTAGTATATTTACAGCCGCAAAAATAGTCAACAGTTAATCGGAAAATTAAAAAGAGGTGTCTAAATGAAAAAAACAGCGTTTTTCCTCTTTCTGTCTCTGGCGATATCGGGCATTTACGCGAGAGAAAGCATTGTCAGGATATCCCTTCATTCACAAGACATAAGAAGCGAATGCAGGATCATCAGAATTGTCCCCGACAGAATAACAGGTCCAAGAGAAATAGAGACAGTCCTTACTGAAAAAATGATAGAAGATGTCGAGAGCAAGGGATACGCCGTAGATGTAATCGTTGAAGATTATTCTAAATATCTCGACAGTCTCTACAGCGAGCAGGACTGGACTGCATATCACAACCACGCACAGACCGTCGCTTTCGTTGAAAGCCTCGCCGGCGCAAATCCTAATATAGTCTCGGTCGAGACGCTCGGGTACTCCGTTCAGAACAGGGTGATTCAGGCGATAAAAATCACGGACAACCCTCACATTGAAGAATTCGAACCCGAGATAAGATTTGACGGCAACCATCACGGAGACGAAACTCCAAGCGTTGAAGTCTGCCTTTGGCTCGCATACAGGCTTTGCCAGGGATACGGCTCTATTCCCTACATAACGAGTCTCGTCAACAGCAGAGTCGTTTGGATTGTGCCCATGGTCAATCCCGACGGCAGGACTAACCTGACGAGATACAACGCGAACGGAATAGACCTGAACAGGGAATACGGCTATATGTGGGACAGGGAAGGTTCAAGCCCTTATCCTTTCTCTCAGCCTGAAAGCAGGGCTCTCAGATCCCTGATGGATTCGAGAAACTGCGTTACAGCGGCTTCTTATCACGGCGGAACTGTCCAGATATCCCAGGCGTGGAGCTATCACTACGACCCGCCCAAGGACAACACCGTCTATAACAATTTGTGGGGTTATTATTCAGCCGTTACGGGCTACTCTCACGGACAGGGTTCCCACACAATGTATTACATAAACGGTCCGACCAAGGACTACGACTACGGAATTGCAGGGTGTATAGGTTCGACAGTTGAAATATGCATGATAAAAAATCCCAGCCCGAATTCCATTGAAGCGATATGCAACAGAGAGGACAGCGCGATGTTCGTCCTCATTCAGAAAGCGTCTCAGGGAATAGCGGGAATAGTGACTGATTCAGCCACCGGACAGCCTCTTTGGGCAAGCGTTAAAGTGCAGGAAATCGGCTGGCCTGTCTATACAGACGAGATTTTCGGAGACTATCACAGATACGTCGTTCCGGGAACTTATTCCATAAAAGTGGAATCTCCGGGATACAGGCCGAAAACAGTGACCGGAATAACAACTTCCGCGGACACCTTCGCGAGAGTAGATGTTCAGCTGTCGCCAAACGACTCTTTTTACGCTTTCAGAGCGGTTATTTGCAATATTCCGAATTATAACGATCAAAACCACACGCTTACGGTTGATGCGCTCGGCTCTCCGGACGCTCAGTTCTTGTCTTTGGGAGTCAAGACCCAAACAGCTCAGAGGCAGGGATGGGCTGTTTTCGATATGGGCAGTCAGACTCCTGTCAGTAACAGGCCCGGGCCCGACATGAAAATATTTGAAGGCAACGACGGAACAGCCGAAGCCTGCAGTGTTTATGTCGGCAACAGCCCGACCTGGTCCGGTCCGTGGTATTTTGTCGGAATGGCAAACGGAACGGCTGAAATAGACATAAATTCATCCGGACTCACTCAGGCGAGATATGTCATGCTGGTTGACGACGGAAACAGTTCTTATACCGGAGGAACTCCCGGATACGACATAGACGCCATCCAGGCATACGCCTTGCCGCAGGCGGCAGCTCTTGTAATGTCCGGATACTCTTTCGATCCGGCGTGTCCTTTGCCGGGAGATACGGCGGATGTCTCAATAGACCTCATGAACGCCGGTCTGATGACGGCTTATGACGTTGATGTTTTACTTTCTTCGATGACTCCGGGAGTTGCGCTTCTCGATTCAACAGCTCACGTGGACAGCATACCCCACGCCTATACTTTTTCGGTTCAGGGTTTTTCCGTTTATATCAGCCCCTCGGTTCCGCTTGGGACCCTTGTCGGTTTGCTTGTCAATATTGAGCTGTCTTCGGTTTTGCACGCCGTAGATACTCTGCAGTTTCTTGTAGGTTTTCAGGAATTTATAGACTCTGTCGAAGACGGACAGGGAACATGGACTCATTCGGGCACGAACGATCAGTGGCACATAACCGAATTCAGATCACACAGTCCGACTCACAGCTGGTATTGCGGAAACCCTGCCACACATGTATATTCCAGTAACGTCAACGCCAGTCTGATTTCTCAGGACCTTTTGATTGGAAACGACTGTGTTTTCAAGTTCTGGGAAAGATACACGACAGAGCCCAATTGGGATTCAGTCGTAGTTGAATACTCGCTGAACGGGACGACATGGAGCACAATAAGTTCAAGGCACGGAGTTGACAGCGTATGGCACGAGACCTCATACAATCTGACCATGATACCCATAGCAAGCACAGTGAAATTCCGTTTCAGATTTATATCCGACGTCTCTGTCAACAGAGAGGGCTGGTTTGTCGACGACATCAGACTCTATAACCCTCTTGGAGTAGAAGAAATAGTCCCGGTCCTCCCGGAGAATGTCTTTTTGTCTATAAGGTCTTCATCCGCTTTCAGGGACAACAGAGCCGTATTTTACGTCACGGGAGTCGGACCCGAAGACCCTGCAGATCTGATAATCTTCGATGTAACAGGCAGAGTTCTGAGAACAGAGACCGTCTTCGGATCCGGAGCTTTCGAAATGACTCTTGCCGACCGCAGGGGCGTTTCGCTTCCGCCTTCGAATTATTTTGCTCTTCTTAAAAAAGAGCGCAGTTCAAGCGTCTGCAAATTTTCCGTTTTTTAGGCGGTAATCGTGAATTACAAAGCTTTTCTTGAGCATCAGATAATACAAACCGGAGCAAACTGGCTCGACGAGAAAG
Source organism: uncultured Desulfuromonadaceae bacterium (assembly GCA_964397545.1). GTDB lineage: Bacteria > SDB-A > SDB-A > SDB-A > SDB-A > JAFGIG01. The sequence goes on from CAYNIW010000002.1 coordinate 86,159, forward strand.
GTGCAGGGAAACCGGAAGTTCTCGTAATACTTGGATCCGGTCTTTCCGGGGTTCTCAAATCTTTTGTCCGGATAGATCTCGAAGTTCGGATGAAAGAAGTTCCGGGGCTTTTCAGCCCCACCGCTCCGACTCACGAGGGGGTGATTTTTTTCGGCGATCTCTGCGGCAAAAGAGCGGCTCTGATGAACGGCAGGCTTCATCACTACGAAGGCTTTTCAGAATGGGAAATCGTCAGGGCTCTCAGGATGATTTCATGGCTCGGAACGAAAATTTTAGTTGTGACAAATTCTGCGGGGGGACTTAGAAAGGATATGAAAGAGGGGGATGTCATGGTCATCACGGATCAGTTGAACCTTCAGTGCAAAAATCCGCTGATTGGCCCGAATATTGATGTTCTGGGGCAGAGATTCCCTATTATCGCTCACGCATACACCCCTGATTTCGTGAGAATCGCGGATGATATCTCCAGGGAATTAAACATGAAAATACATTTCGGAGTTTACGCCGCGGTTCTCGGACCTTCTTTCGAAACATCCGCTGAGACAAGAATGCTTCAGCTGCTCGGAGCCGATGCTGTAGGTATGTCAACGGTATCGGAAGTGATAGCGGCAGTCCATATGGGCATGGATGTGCTTGGAATGTCCGTCATCACTAATATTAACGATCCGGACTCAATGACGGTAGTGGACGAGGAATCCATGAACAGGTATGCCGCTATTGGTGGAAAGACCGCGGAAGAGCTGATATTGAATTTTCTCGGAAAAATCGGCGAAAGAAACGAAAACGGGGCGTGACAGAGAGTTTGTCCGTAATCGTCATACTCGGACCCACTGCTTCAGGTAAGACGAGAATTGCTGTCAGATGCGCGGAGAAGTTCAACGGAGAAGTAATATCAGCCGACTCCAGGCAGGTTTACCGGAGTCTGGATATCGGGACAGGCAAAGACCTGTCTGAATTTGGGAGGGTCAAGCATCATCTGATCGACATAGTTGAACCCGGAGAACCTTTCAACTTAAAATTGTTTCAGTATCACGCTTACAAGGCAATAGAAGAGATAAGGATAAAAACTAAAATCCCTTTTGTATGCGGCGGAACAGCTCTTTATTTGGACTCTTTACTGAACAGATACGACATACCCGCGGTGAAACCGGACCTCGAAATGAGGGCACAGCTTGAGTTGTCGGATGAAAAACTGTTTGAGAGAGCAAAAAAAGCAGGTATATCTAATTTTGAAAAAATCCAGAAGAGAAAACTAATCAGGAAAATTGAAGTGATTGACAACATAAAAGCTAGTACTGACATTCCGGATATAAAACACCCCGATGCCCGTTATTTAGCTGTAGGGGTTAAATCAGAAAGGACCGAGCAGAAATCAAGGATCACGAAAAGGCTCGAGGAGAGGATAGAAAAGGGGATGCTCCAAGAAGCCGCCTCTCTTCTCGAAAAAGGGGTCTCCCGTGAATGGCTTCGATCTCTCGGACTAGAATACAAATGGAGCATCGGTTATCTTGAAAAAAGATATTCCTTCGATTTTTTTTTCAGAGGCCTCAGAGCCGATATTATTGCCTTTTCTAAAAGGCAGAACTCATGGTTCAGAAGAATGGAGAAAAAAGGTCTGGAGATAAACTGGATTTTTCCGGACGAATTCCAAAAAGCATTCGATTTGGTTTCCCTTTTCTTGAATAAATGAAACTGAAGTTCGCTGTTGTAATTCCCTCATGCGGAGAATATCCGGCTTTGTCAGCGACACTTGATTCGGTGAAGAGAGAAATGTCCCCCGAGCGGGCCCCCGTGATTCTCGTGGTCAATAATTCATGTATTGAAGATAAAAAAACAAAAGACAACAACCTTGAGACGATGATTTTCGTTAAAAAAAATTACCCTGACATTAAATTGATTGACAGAGCCTCTGAAGGAAAAGCTTTCAAAGAAGAGGAAGCGGGCGTCGGCATGGCGAGAAAAACGGGCTTCGATGAAGCCCTTCGGTTTCTAAACGATGATGATGTCATGATTTCTCTCGACGCGGATGTCGTCCTCAGCAAAGGATTTTTTCAAAAAGTGATGTCGCGATACATGGAAAAACCCGGGCTTTCGGGACTCACAGTGGACACATTTCATTTTATGCCTGACGATGAACGCCACTTATCAGCCGTCATAAAATATGAAATATACCTTCGTTATTACTATCATGGCCTTCTCATGACTAAAAATCCTTATGTATTCTGGTCAGTCGGTTCTTCGATGTCTTTCAGAAAAAAATCATATATCGCCGTGGGAGGGTTCAATAAAAGGAAAGCAGGGGAAGATTTTTATTTTCTAAGAAAACTTTCTTTCCACGGAAAAATAGAGCACTTTAAGGGCGCTTTCGTGACTGCCTCTCCAAGGATGAAATCTAAAACTCCTTACGGCACCGCAGTGTCGGTAAGGGATTTGTATGAAGGAAAGACGGATCTCAGCTCTTTTCCGTCTCCTGAAGTTTTTAACGATGTCTCTTCTCATTACGATGAAATTTTCAAATGGAGAACATCAAAAGCCGGAGGAATATTCTCGGGGAGTTCAGACATAATGAAAGTTTTTTTAGACGGATATGACCACAGGAGCGTTCTCGAAAAAGCGCTTTCCAACTCTTCGAATCCGCAGAATTTTATGAAGATGTATCATAAATGGTTTGACGCGCTGAGAATAAGACAATTTGTCAATTCAAATAAAAGAAAAATGCTTTTGCCCGAAGCTGTTTTCAATATGTTCGGAATAGATGCTGGAGACCAAAAAAAGATTCTCGAAGAATTGAGATATAGATTCTGAGTTTATAACGAGACTCACCCGGTCTTGTGTTTTTTTTTCGTTCGATATATACTTTTCACTCTCAACAGCTTCAATTAAGCCAAAAGGAGACTCTTTAATATGAATAAACAGAAATATCCCGTGGAAAAAACTATGCCGGAATTTCCTCTTCTCGAAGAAAAAGTTTTGAAATATTGGGAACAAAACAGAATTTTTGAAAAATCCGTCGCTTTCAGAGAGGCTGAAAATTCCCCTGATTACGTATTTTATGACGGCCCTCCGTTTGCGAATGGACTGCCTCATTACGGCCACATACTGACAGGTTTTGTAAAAGATATAGTCCCGCGCTATTTTACAATGAAAGGGTATAGAGTCATGAGAAGATTCGGGTGGGACTGCCACGGTCTCCCCGCGGAAATGGAAATGGAAAAGGAAGCCGGGATTCACGGGAAAAAGGAAATTGAAAATTTTGGAATAGAGAAATTCAACGACGGCTGTAAAAGACTCGTTCTTAAGTATGTCGATGAATGGGAGCGTTTCGTAAAAAGGCAGGGAAGATGGGTAGAATTTGAGAACGCATACAAAACCATGGACACGGGATACATAGAGTCGGTCATTTGGGCTTTCAAAGAGCTGTATGACAAGGGTTTAATATACGAAAAAGACAGGGTAGTATCCTACTGTTTCAGATGCGAGACCCCTCTTTCCAATTTCGAAACGAGAATGGACGACGCCACGAGGCCGAGGCAGGATCCTTCAATAACCGTGAGGTTCAAACTGAAAGAAGACCTGTTCGGACTGAATTCATATTTTCTTGTCTGGACAACCACTCCGTGGACATTGCCGAGCAATCTCGCAATCGCGGTAGGCGAAAATATTGATTACGCGGGTCTGCGGAAAGACGGAGAAGTTTATATCCTCGCTGAAAACAGAATAAAGGATTACGCGAAGCTTTTTGGAGAAGAACCGGAGATATTGTGGAGGGGAAGGGGCAAGGAGCTCGCTATGAAAGAATATGAACCTCTTTTTGATTATTTCCTTAAAACAAAAAACGCTTTCAGAATAATACTCGGAGAATTCGTCGGAACTGAAGAGGGGACTGGAATTGTCCATATAGCGCCGGGTTTCGGCGAAGACGACCAGAAAGTCTGTGAAATAAACGGCATAGAAACAATTTGCCCGGTGGATGCCGAGGCTAAATTCACTGATCATGTCAGGGATTATGCAGGAGTTCATGTTTTCGATTCCAACAAAGCTATTATCCGGAAATTGAAAGACGAGAAAAAACTTCTCCTGCACGAAACAGTAGAACATAATTATCCTCATTGCTGGAGATGCAGCACGCCTCTTATTTATCGCGCCATACCATCCTGGTATGTGGACGTGACAAAAATTAAAAATGACATGTTGATGTCCAATCAGGAGATCAACTGGATACCCTCACACATAAAAGAAGGCCAGTTCGGCAAGTGGATAGAGGGGGCGAGAGACTGGTCTATAAGCAGAAACAGATTCTTCGGAGCCCCAATACCCGTCTTCAGGTGCTCATCCTGCGGAGAAGTGAAGGTTTTCGGATCGATAGCCGAAATAGAAGAATTCTTTGAGACAAAAGTAATGGATCTGCACAGGCCGTATATTGACCTTTTAGAAGCGCCATGCCCGGATTGCGGCGGAGTTGTCAAAAGAGTGCCGGAAGTTCTCGACTGCTGGTTTGAATCCGGTTCGATGCCTTACGCACAAATTCATTATCCATTTGAAAACAAAGAGTGGTTCGAGAAAAATTTCCCGGCGGATTTCATTGTCGAATACATCGCTCAGACGAGAGGATGGTTTTATACATTGAATGTCCTTTCGACGGCCCTTTTCGGAAAACCCGCTTTCAAAAACGTCATTTGCCATGGAGTTATTCTTGATAAACAAGGACGCAAACTCTCAAAGAGACTCGGCAATTATCCGGATCCCATGGAAATTTTCAATAAATACGGAGCCGACGCGATGAGATGGTTTCTCGTGGCGAATCCGATACTCAAAGGAGGGAACCTTCTTGTCAGTGAAGCGGGAGATGAGATCAAGTATGTTCTGAAAGATGTGTTACTGCCCCTCTGGAATGTTTATTACTTTTTCACTCTCTACGCAAACATTGATTCTTATGAAGCCGGCTTCTGCCGCTCCACGGACAATTCTCTGGACGTTTACATACTGTCTGAACTGAGGATCACTGCCGAAAAGATCGACGAGTTAATGTCTTCATACGATCTTTTCGGAGCTACGGAGACGCTCCGGGAGTTCATAGACACTTTAACCAACTGGTATATAAGGAGGAGCAGGAGGAGATTCTGGAAGTCGGAGAGCGACGATGACAAGTTTAACGCGTTTGACACTCTTTTCACTGTGCTTGTCAATTTTACCCAAATCGCCGCGCCTTTTCTTCCTTTTCTGACTGAATACATATTCAGGGCGCTGACAGGCAAAGAGAGCGTTCATCTTGAAAAATGGCCCCAAACAGATGAATTGCCTATGGACGTAAAACTCCTCGAAAATATGAGAACTGTCAGGAAAATTGTATCTCTCGGCCATTCACTGAGGAAGAGAAACGATGTGAGAGTCAGACAGCCTTTATCAAAACTGTTTCTATCCGGAAAAAACACAGAGAACGCTCTCGTATTTTCGGATTTGATAAGGGATGAACTCAATGTCAAACAAATCTCCTACATCAGCGACGCCCGTGAGATCGCGACGACAATACTCAAAGTGGATCTTAAAAAAGCGGGACCGCGTATCGGAAAAAAAATTCAGGAAGTGATCAAAGCAGGCAAAGACGGCGATTTTACAATAAAGGAGGACAAAACAGCGCAAGTAGCAGGGATTAATCTGAACAAAGATGAATACGTCCTTGAGTGGCTTTCATCAGGAAACAAAGACTGCATTTCTGAAGACAACATCATTGTTTCAATGGACTTAAATCTCGATGAAGCCCTCTTGGATGAAGGAAAAGCGAGAGAACTGATAAGACAGGTGCAGAATGCCAGATCCAAAGCCGGTTTAATGGTTTCCGACAGAATCGATCTGGTATTCTCAATGCCCGAAAGCTGGCATAGAGCATTTTACGAGCACAAGAAATTTATTGAAAATGAAACTCTGTCAAACAGCTGTATTGGAAGCGAAGATGAGAGGGGAAACTTCGAAAGTTTTGAAGAGAAGATTCTAGGAGATTTAGTTAAAATCTATCTCAAGAAAACCGGTTAAAGAAATGATTCAATATGCGGTAATATCCGAGGACGGAAAAATTCTTTCCGTGGACAAGAATTTCTCAAAAAAATATTCTTTGAAGCTGGGCGACGAGATTGACGCTTCTTTTCCTTTTTACGAGCATCTGAAGGATTTTTTCTCTTTTAACGAATTTGTCCACGAGGAAAAATACGACGATGAAGAAGGAGCTTTTGATATTTTCCCGACTGTCCATTCCTCAAAAAGAGCCGCTTTAATACTGTTTAACAGAGAAAAATTTTTTGAAAAAACAGCCGAAACCGAAAATAGAAAAAAAAACGCCGTTTACAATCTTTTAAGATTCTGGAAAAAGATAGTCGAAGAAGATGCCACAAAAGCCAAGCTTGAAAAAGCCGTTGAGGCTGTCAGCAGTATGGGATGGGAGAGGATTTTTTTCTGCTACACATGGAAGAACGACAATTATTATTCTTCCCGCGGATACACGGACAGCGAACTGGACGATATATTAAAATGCCTTCCTTTCGACCTCCCGATTCAGTTTGAAAAAAATATGACTGAACTTTCCAAAATCGAAGGAATTTATTATATAGTTCCCGGACACAGGAAATTCGAAGAAATACTCAGCAGAAGAAAAACTAAAAACTGGAAACCCGGTTATCTGGTCTTCATACCTATGAAGAGAAGCAAACAATCCTATGCGGGATGGCTGATGTTTGACGATCCGATGGAGGAGGACAATCCGGTAAAAGAAGACATATTCAATTTAGTCGGTTTTTTCCAGTCTGTTATAGCTGAACTGGATGTTCTGCAGACCGCGGAAGAACTCTTAAAATCGCAGAAAGAAAGAGAAACCATTCTCTACGAAATAGCTCACGACTTAAAAAATCCTCTTTCTGTAATAAGAGTTTATGCAGAGACTCTTATCGGGGAGGATTTCCAACGCGAAAAAATGGAATATTTTTCAAGAGTAATTATTGACAAATCAAAATACATTCTATCTATGGTAGAAGATATGCTTGAACTTTCAAAGCTTCAGAATATTGAAAGTCTTTTGATTCTGAAAGAAGCGGATCTGAAAGAGCTTATCAGAAAATCGCTTCTCTCTCAGAGCGATTTCGCCTATCCGAAAAATATCCAGTTCGACATAAAATTTCCGAAAGAGACTGCCGAGACGGAAGGAGACGCACAATTGCTGCAGCGCGCAATAGAGAACATTATCAATAACGCAGTAAAGTTTTCTCAAGAAGATTCAGTTATCGGTGTTTCTCTGTCAGAAGAAGGAGACAAATGGAAAATTGCCGTTGAAGATCACGGAATGGGCATTGAGGAGGAAGACAGGAAAAAAATCTTCACAAAATTTTACAGATCCGCTGGAGCCAAGAATTTTCAGGGAACCGGTCTCGGTCTTTCCATTGTTGACAGGATAATTCAACTGCACGGCGGAGAGATAAGCGTTGAGAGTAATCCCGGGGAATCCACTGTTTTCTATCTGAAACTTAAAAAGAGAGTAAATGAATGAAAAAGAAAGCGACTGTTTTGATTATAGATGACGACAGAGAACTCGTGGACCTTGTGAAGTTCAATTTTCAGCAGAGAGGCTGGGACGTTTTGACGAGCTTCGACGGCATGGACGCGATATTGAAAATAAACAGAAACAGACCCGATATAATAATTTCCGATATAAGGATGCCCGGCGTGGACGGCTTTTCTCTTCTTGAGACTATTAAAGCGGACGAAACACTTAACGACATGCCGTTTATATTTCTGACCGGAGACGACAGAATAGAGAGCAGGATTAAAGGTCTCGGCGACGGAGCCGACGATTACATAGTCAAACCTTTCGTTTTCGAAGAGCTTTTCGCGAGAGTCAAAGCCAGACTTCAGACTGCTCACAGAATCAAGGAACTTGAATCAAAGGGATTGAGAGGAAGTTTCGATGTTTTGACTCTTTCCGACATTCTTCAAAACCTCTCGACTGCCGGAAAAAGCGGAAAAATTACAATTGAAACCGATTATTTTATAGGGGAAATCAGGATAAAAGATTCAAAAATAGTCGGTGCCGGCATGCCGAATAGAAAAGGATGGGACGCTCTTTACACCATGCTCTGCCTCGATCAGGGTATTTTTCAATTCAACGAATCTTCAGAAGTGGAAGAAGAAATATCCGAAACAATTGAAAAAGCTTTGCTTGAATGCGCCAGGCAGATGGATGAGGAAAAAAGAATATTGAAATTGATAGGAGGACAAAAAGCTCTTTATTCCGTGAATTCAGCTGTCACAGACCCTTCAGATAAAATTGCGGCTACAATAATTGAAAAGATAAAAGAAGGTTTCAATTTTGAAGAAATCGCGAGAATCCTGCCTTTCTCAAGCTATACAATAGCCTTAAAAATCTTTAATATGCTCTCTGAAGAATATATAAAAAAATTCTAGGAAATATTTGAGAAAAACTATCTATTTTGTCTTCGCTTTTTTAACTTTTATTCCTTCTACGGTTTTAACAGAACCTGTTTATTATTTCGCCTCGAAAAGCTGCGGAAAATGCAATACGTATTTCGCATGGCTGAAAAGTCTCGAAAACAGAGATCCCAAAATTCTTTTCTACAAAATCGATCCGTTCTCAGCGTCAGGCAGAGAAAAATATCAGCTCCTGTGGAATTCACTGACAAATTCAGACAGCAGAGATTATTTCAAGTTCCCGGCGCTTTTTGTCGGAGACACGCTTTTGACGGGCAACATTCGGGACGATTCGCTTATTTTTCATTTCTTTTACAACAGAAAAACTGAAGATGCCGATATTGCTGAAAGAAAGGAAAGAAGCCTTCATATTCTTTCTGTCGCGTTTTTAGGTCTTGCCGACGGCGTCAACCCATGCGCTTTCGCGGCTCTCGTGTTTCTGATTTCTTTTTTAACGGTTAAAGGGAGAAAAAAAGCAACGGTTCTGCTTTCCGCGTTGTTTTTTTCCGCCGGCATATTCTTCTTTTATTTTATTTTCGGATGGGCGGCGGCAGTTTTCCTCGCCAGGAATTTCTCTTTTTATCCTCTTGTTGCTAAAGCCGTGAAAACCGGAATCGTGGTGTTCTGTTTTATTTCGGCTCTGCTTCAGCTCTTGGATGTTTTCAAACCCAGGGGTAAAAAATCTTCTCTATCCGAAGGGACGATCAAGAAGATACACGGAATTCTGAGAATCAACAAGAACGTTCTTTTCTTCATGTTCTTTTTCGCCGGAACGGCGGTTTCTTTTTCTGAACTTCTCTGTACCGGTCAGATATATATTCCGACTATCGTAATGATATCCCAAATTTCGTGGAAATCATTGGTTTTGCTTTTTATATACAATTTGATGTTCATAGCGCCTCTTCTGGGTATAATCACAATTTACGCCGTCACTTCCGACCTTGCTCCCATCCAGAGGACGGTTCAGAAGAACATAAAAATTCTCAAGTTGTTCATGGCGATTGTGCTTTTTGCTCTCGGCTTCGCTGTTTTATTTGAGGTTCTGGTCTGATTCCCTGTAAGTATTCATGATTGAAAGGACTTCGGATTTATCTCTGAGAAAAGCTTCAGCGAGTTCAGGATCGAAAGACAACCCTGTCTCGTCTTCGATGATTTTGAAAGATTCTTCGGGGGAAAAAGATTTTTTATAAGGCCTTGTCGAAGTTAAAGCGTCAAAGACGTCCGCGATGGAGCATATTCTCGCGTAAAGAGGAATATCTTCTCCTTTGAGACCGAAAGGATAACCGAGGCCGTTGTATTTTTCATGATGATAAAGAGCTATCACTCTCGATGTTTCAAGAATAGTGTTTTTTGAATTTTCCAGTATTTTAGAGCCGTAGACCGTGTGTTTTTTCATCTCTTCCCATTCTTCGTCCGTGAGCCTTCCAGGCTTGAGCAGAATGTGGTCAGGAATGCCCAATTTTCCAATGTCATGCATTGGAGCCGCATGAAGGATCAGTTCGGTTTCATCCTGTGGAAGAGAAATGTTTTTGGCTATCATCTGAGCGTAATGACTCATCCTTTTCAGGTGATTGGCGGTGTCGGAGTCTTTGAATTCCGCCGCTACCGAAAGCCTGAAGATTGTCTCGTAGTAAGACTTCTTTAATTCTTCAGAATACTTTACGTTTCTGAGTGCTACGGCTGCTTGGGAAGCCAGGGATTGTGTCAGATCTATTAAATCATCCGGAAAAGGAGTGATGTTGCTTTGGCTGTCGCGTCTGTTTATAAGCTGCAATATCCCTAAAATATTTCCTGAGGGTTCTTTCAAAGGCACGGTCAGAATTGAAATTGTTTTGTAATTCGATTTTTCGTCAAATGATTTATTGTGTTTAAACGGATATTTTTTGTCGATGTCGTAGGCGTCGGCTATGTTGACAGTGTTACCTGTCAAAGTCACGTAACCTGCGATGCTCTGAGTTGAAATCGGCATTGAAACTTTAATGTAATTGGTTTTTACCGCGTTGTCTCCGGCTCTCTCCGAAAGCGTTTGATTCTGGCTTACAGTAAGTTCGAGAAGATCCCCATGGACAGTGTAGAGAGTTCCTCCGTCGCAATTTGCGAATTCCCGGGCTTCTTTGAGAATATAATCGAAAAATTCGTCAAGATCCCGGATAGCTGAAAGTGAAATTCCAATTTTATTAAGTCTGTAGAGAAGCTTGATTATGTCAATCATAATATCTCTCCGCTCCGAGAGGGAATCTTCCGTAGAGTTTTTCAAAGAGCTTTTTCAGTCTTGATTTAATATCCTCGGGGCTTTCCGACTGATCTTTGAAAATCGCGATATCAGTGTATTTGTAACCTTTTTTCCTGAGAATAGAAGCGATTTCCCTTGTATTTTCCAAAGAACCCGATTCTCCGCAGTCGAAATACATCACGGGAGGTGAAACAGTAGAGGTCTTCGAAAGATCGGGAATTGAAGCAGGGTTAATCTCTTTATCAAGCGATTGGCAGGCGATGTTAGAGAATACATTTGGATAGTTCAGCCCGACATTCAGGGCGAAAAGAGCACCCCCCTTAAAACCGCCTATCGTCCTGTATGCGGGATTTCTTTTTGTCCTGTATCGTTGTTCAATTTCAAAGACGATGAAATTAGCGAAATAGTTTTCCATCAGTTTTCGCAATACGCCTTTGGGAGCAAATATTTCTTCTTTCGGTATCTCTCTTCCCCTTTCTGTAATCTCTGAACTGACTAAAACAATTAGAGGGAATTCCGCGATTGTATTTTCCTGCATCAGTAATGCCGGAAGAGATGAAAGTTCAAAATGAGTCGCATAATGTTCGCCGAAAGAAAGCACTAAAAGGGGATAAGAAGACAGATGCCTGTCGTAATCAGGGGGGAATATTATCCAATTCCTCACCGAAACATTGAATCCTTCGTAAGTAAATAGTAAATCAAACATTTCGGTTCTGCCGTAAGGCCAGGAAGGCTCTGGTGAAAAGTGTATAACTGAGTTCATTCTCGAATTTAAGAGTTCGCCGGTAGTCCCGTCCCATTCCACGTTCGAATTAATCGGGTCGTTGAACCATAAGCTGTCGGACTCAAATTTATAGAGGATTTTGTCAGCGCCGTTGAAATTCCTAATCGCCAGTCTGATTTCGCTGTCGTAATACTTGCCGAGGTATCCGTCTCTTTCCCATCCGTTTTCCGAATGACGGAGATAAATAGTCTTGTCTCTATATTCAGGTTCGTCCGCGATCCAAGCGAAAATTACTCTTTTATCTTCTGAAACAATCGGAATTTGTTTTTTGGAGTTCATGTTTAATAATGTCTTTCTCATCATATCGAGTCTTTGAATATGATCTTCATGGGAATTCAAAAAATTCATAAAATTTATAAAATCAGCAAAATTCATCTAAGCTCCAAATAGACTTTTAATATTCAAGTTTTCGACATATAATTTTAAGCTCTTAGACATTAAAAGCCAACGGTTTTAAACAATTTTTGTCGGAGATAATATGGACGAAATATCAGTGGATTACGGGATTTTTTTGGAAAAAATTATTGAAAAATCCGGATTTTCGAAGATCCAAGAGGGCATAGCCGATTCTGTTCTGAATAAAAAAACCATGGGGTCGGAGTTTATGGGCTGGATGGACTACGAAGCAAGCCCGTCTTTGGTTGATGAAATTTATGAACATTCCTCGATTCTAAGGGATAAATTCGATGAAATCGTCGTGATAGGAATAGGAGGGTCTTATCTTGGAGCAAAAGCCGCGGTGGATTTTCTGTCCACGGAAACAGCGCCGGGAATTCACTTCTGCGGATACAACCTTTCACCCGACACTTATAATAGACTTGCAAAAACACTCAAAGGCCGCAGGACGGCAATAATTGTAATCAGCAAGTCCGGAAAGACATTGGAACCTGCTCTTTCCCTGAGAATTATTCTGAAAATAACGGGTATAGATTTTTCCCGGCCAGAGAAAGCACAACTAACGGCTATAACTGACGGAAATTCAGGTTTACTCAGAGAAGCTGCGGATAAAAACAAATGGAAAACATTTGCCGTTCCAAAGGATATTGGAGGACGGTTTTCCGTTATGACTCCCGTGGGGCTTTTGCCTCTTGCAGCAGCAGGAGCTGATATAAAAAAGATTTCAAAAAGTTTTTGCGACGCAAGAGAGTTGTATCGAACAAATGACATAAGAAAAAATTCAGCTCTTCGGTATTCCTTCATTAGGTTCAACCTTTATCTCATGGGTTATCTGAACGAACTTTTTATCACTTGGCAGGAAAGAAGCCTTTTCATGGGTTTGTGGTGGCAGCAGCTTTTCGGAGAGTGCGAAGGCAAAGATCTTAAAGGTATTTTTCCTTCAACTGCTCACTGCACGAGAGACCTTCATTCTGTCGGCCAATATCTCCAAGACGGCAGGAAAGAGCTTTTTGAAACTTTTTTTTGGGTTAAAAATGATTTTGACATTGTTGTCCCGGAAACAAACTTCCCGGACAAACTAGATTATCTTGCAGGAAAAAATCTTTCGTGGATTAACGAACAAGCTAAAAAGGGGACGCGAAAAGCGCATGAGGACAGCGGCAGGCCCGTTATAGACATTTCAGTTGACAGAAGCGATGAATCGAGCATGGGAGGTCTTTTTGCTTTTTTTATGTTTTCAGCAGCTTTCAGCTCGCAGTTTATCGGTGTCAACGCATTCGACCAGCCCGGAGTGGAAACTTACAAAAAAGAGATGATGGAGCTGTTAAAATACGCTACTTGAGGTGGTAATGGAAGAAAAAATTACAGAAAAGATCGAAGAGCTGAAGAAAGAGAATAATTATGACCAAGCAAAAGAGTTTTGCGAAAAAATCCTCCAGACTCAAGAAAACAGGGCTTGCCTCAGGTTTCTTGCCGATTATTACATGCGAGTTAATGATAAAGAGCAAGAAGAAATCTTTCTTAAAAAACTCCTAGAAAACGAAGTTAAAAAAGCCGACACCGCTCTCAGACTTATGGAGTTGAAGGGGAAAACTCCGGCTATGACAGAATTTGTCATAGATGAGCTGATTTCGGAAAAAAGGGATACGGAAGCAAATGAGATTTTCGAAGATTTGATTTCCGGCGAATGGTTCAAACACGAAAAAATATTTCATTGGGCAGAAAGGCTTTTAAATTCAGGCAAAAACAAAACCGCCTTTGAATGGATTTTCAGATCTTTGGAAAAATATAAGGCATCAAATCTTTGGGAAGAAATGGAAAAGATTCTTGTGCTTTGCTGGAAGATTAATTTATCTGAAGACGTGAGGAAAAACATTTTGTTTTGTTTAAGAAAAAGGTATTCCGACTGCCCGCACCTTGAGTATTATTTAGAAGAGACTAATATACATTCGAGAAAAGACATGTCTCCGGCTTTGGATAAAATACACGAATTCATGCAATACGATGAAGGAAAATGGGTAATGCACGATTCATGGGGACTCGGAAGAGTAGCTGAATTGATTCCGTACCAAAACGAAATAACAATCGACTTCGAAAAAAGAAGCGGACACAGAATGAATTTAGGCGGAATTGAAAAAATACTCTATCCCTTACCCGACAATCACTGGTCGGTAATGACAAAAACAAAGCGCAATGAACTTGCATCCCGGACTGTCGAAGATCCGGTTTCTGTCGTCAAAAGCTACTTAAGAAGTTTTAGAGGACAGGCGCAAGGACAGGATCTTAAAAAAAATATATCTAAGGACTTGGAGATTGAAGATTCCTGGTGGAACACGGCCAGAGATAAACTCAAAAGAGACCTTTACATAGATTACACCTCCGGCGGAAAAGGCGGAAAGTTCACACTTAGAACAGAGCCGAAAAAAATGGATGAAAATCTTGAAGCAGATTTTTCTCCTGAAAAAGATCCCGAAGATCAATACGACAAGGTGTATGCTTTTCTCCAATCCCTTAAAAAGAAAGGATTGCCTCAAAAAGCACTTCGGCAGGTTGAAGAATATTTTTCAGCCCTTGAAAAAAAGTTTGCGACACTGTCTTTATTTACAAAGGTCAAATATTATTTTCTGGCTCAGGAATTCAATAAAATCGGCGTAAGTATTGATTTCGCCAGCATAAAGATGCCCAAAATGAGTGACGAAGATATTTTATCGGTAGTTGAAAGTCATATTAAAAATGATTTCAGGGAAAAATTAGTTAAATCAGTTATAGTATCTTCAGAAGACGAAGAAAAACTAAAAAGAAAGCTCTTTTTCGCCAAAGCCTTTGGTTATAGAGATTGGTTATCCTCAGGGAGAAAAAAGGAATTTATTGATATGGTTTTTCAAAAACCTTATGAATCACCTGAAGCTCTTTTATGGGCTGTGGAAAAATCTTTAAAAGACGGTAAAATTGCCAGCCGCCCGTCTGAAGTGACTATGGTAGAATGGCTGTTCCAAACTGCAGTTAAGCATACTGCTGAAAACACTGAAAGAAACAGAAAAATAATTTCTGCATCGAGAGATATTTTGAAAAATGATGACTATAAGTTAATTCGTAAAGCAGTCCTCGATGCGCTTTTACCTCAAGCTAAACTTATCTTGAATTGGGTGAGCGAATCTTCTCTTTTCAACCAGCTGCAGGAAAGCGACATAAGAACTAAATTGATAAGAATAAGACCGGAGATCGTCGTGTCCGAAGAATTAACATTGACAGGAGGTGATGTGGTTTACGTTTCAAAGAAAGCATATCTTTGCAAGCAGTCTCAAAGGGATAAACTGCTCTACGAAGAACTCCCAGCGGTTGTGGAAGAGATAAAAAAAGCGGCGGCTCAGGGTGACCTGTCTGAAAATTTCGAATATCATTCAGCGAGAGCCAAGCACGGTGAACTGACGGCAAGAATAGCCCAAATTGAAAAAGATCTTTCCGGCACTCAAATAATTGACGAAGATAAAATTGACACAGGGAAGGTATCATTGGGCACTACTGTTTCATTGAAATGCGGTGAACGGCAAAGAAAAATCACCCTGCTCGGTCCATGGGATTCTGATCCTGAAAGAGGAGTTCTTTCTTATCTTTCCCCTATAGGAGAAAAAATTATCGGCAAGAAAAAAGGCGATAAAATCAGGCTTGAGGACGAAACATTTGAAATTATTTCTGTCGAAATCGCTCAAGACTTGTCGGATAAAAGGACAGAGCAAAGGAGAAAGCTGATAGAGGAAGAAGATTTCAGAAAAATTCTCGAGACGGGAAAAGCCGGGGAAGAGGACAGAAGAGAATACGAAGATAGAAGAGAAAATTAGTTTATCTGCGATCTCTTAGATTTTCCCTGATCCGTTTTGCGAATTCTATCTGAAAAATATAAAATTTAGCCCTTTGAACAGGTGTGAGAATATCAAACATTTTTTCTCTTTCTTTTTCTTTGATAGAATGAAAATTTCTGTCGATGTCCGCTATCTCTTCAACCAAAGCTTCTAATTTTTCTTCTCTTCCGTCTGCGGATAATTCAGTTTTAAGTTCATCAATTATCTGGGCTCTTCTCGAGTGCATAAGTGATGTCAATTCTGCATTTTCTCTGTGGATTTTGATTGCTGACGCTATTTGATCTTCTGTCAATTCCATGTATTGCGCCATTTCCCAAAGCCTGATCGCTTCGAGATCTCTCATCCTGTCTTCTCTTTGTGACAGGATTGGAGCTGCTGAAAACAGTAAAATAACGATAAACAATTTCATAAAACACCTCCTATTGCCGTCCTGAGCAATAAGTTGCTTTTCAGTTTCTGATTGAGTTTTTGGATGTCGTCGGGTTCAACTGTCCCGAGAAGAATGTATATGTCTTCCTGCGAATAGTAAAGATCTTCTGCATCCTCCAGTCTGATTTCGCATTCAATATCGTCGTAAAAATCATATTCGGATACTTTGGAAATATCATAAAGGAAGAGGGAAGCAAGAGGAGGAATTCCGTGAGTTTCTTCTCCGCCGTTGTTTTTCACGTAAACTGATAAAAATAGAATAATGGATAAGACCGCGGCGGCGATGCCTCTGTAGAGAAAATGAGTTTTGTCTCTTTTTCTGACCTTAAATATTCTGTCATCAAAAGCAGGGACATTGACCGGAGATGTGATTTTGTCGAGGTCAGTCAAGAGTTTTGAAATATACTTAAATTCAGCACTGCATTTTGGGCATTTGTCAGCGTGAGATAAAAAAGACTGCCTTTCATTTTCAGACATGTCTTTGAATGAAAAATTATAGAGAGCTTCTTTGAATTCCGAGCATGATTCAATCAAGGACGACCTCGCTTCGAATACCTTCGAGTTTTTTGGCCATTTCTTTGATGGCGAGAAAAAGATGGGTTTTTACAGCTCCTTCAGACAGTTGCATAATATCGGCAGTGTCTTTAATTGAAAGACCTTCAAGTATTCTCAGAACCAAGACTGCTTTTTTCTGTTTTGAAAGAGAAATAAAAGCTTCCGCAATACGTTTTTCTATCAGAGGGTCCTCTTGCCGGGGATGATATGAAATAAGTTCAGACCCCAGCGTTTCAAGAGCGGAATATTTGACTTTTTTCCTGATTTTATCAAGGCATAAATTCACCGCTATTCTGTATATATACGTATAATGAGAACTTTCGCCTCTGAAACGGTCTCTCGATTTATAAAACTTCAAAAAAGCCTCCTGCGCGGCGTCGAAAGCTTCTGTTTCCCCGACGAATCTGTAGCAGACTCTGTATATTTTCTCCCAAAGAGTTTTGTAAATATTCTCAAAATCAGTTTCATTCTTCATCTATCTTCCTTATATTAGACGAAGAAATTTGAATCCGGGTTTAAATTTTGAAAAGAGAATCGTTTAAAACCGAGAATTTTTGGGTGCCGTTGATAAAAGTCATGTAACGCACGCCGTATTCTTGTGTAAAAATTTTAAGGCTCAAAAGGGTCATATTATCTCTTAAAACGGTTATTTCCACTTTCTTAAAATAACTGTTGGTTTGCGAAGGAGAAAGAGATATTCTCAGGGTTGAATCAGTCCGGAAAATTCCTGTTTCAATAAATTCTTCGCGGCCGCCGAAGATGAACTTCTCGGGTCTTGGGATATTCGCCTGGGGGTCGTCGAGAGGAACTAACAGCTTATTGTCGTCCGAGGGTATGTCGAGTAAGAGAAAATCACCGTCGCAAATCAAGGTCTGAATTTCAGGATATGTCACGTTCATACGGAAAAAACAAGGCCTTGCGAGAAAAATCGTGCCCCTGAAAATAAATTCAGATTCCGTCAATGAATCGAAGACAACTTCTTCGTATTGAGATTCAAAGTAATTTATTCTATCCAGATAGTTGAAGAGAGAATCGGCTGTAGGGGAAAATCCCAGCAGAAAAAAAAATATAAACATAATTACTCCTTTTGATGGAAGACATCTCTTGATTTGGAACCCTGATGAGGTCCCACGATGCCGTTTGTCTCCAGTTGATCTATAATGCGGCCTGCTCTCGCGTAACCGACCTTAAAATGCCTTTGAATAGCTGAAACAGAGGCGACCCTTGTCCTCAAAACAAATTCCTTGGCCTGTTCGTAAAGCGTATCCAAACCATCGGACCCTGTTTCTTTGTATTCATCATCATCGGAAAGAAAATCCGGAATCGGCGATTCTTCCTGCTCTTTTACCGGAGGGTAGTAACTCAGAGAAGAAAGAGCTTCGGATATGACATCTTTTTCAATACCGATCTGACCGGAAGCGTATTGGACAAATCTCTGCAAAATTTCCTCGGCTCCCGGCGTCTGCTCCGGATCTGTGATGGCGTCGAGAACAGAGTCCTCCCTGACAATCAGCGAAGAGATTTTTGCCCAGTCATGAATTCTGTTCTTGAGGAGTTTCTCTAAATGATTTTGCGCCCAGAACTTGACTATCTTTCTCGCTTCTTCCGTGCTTATAAAAGCTCCGTGCAGCCTTACGACCGCGCTCAACCCGGGGGACGAAAAGAGCATGTCTCCTCTGCCCAGAAGTTTTTCCGCTCCGTGTCCGTCAAGAATTGTTCTGGAATCTATTTGAGAGGAAGTTTTGAACGCAATCCTCGCCGGAAAGTTTGCCTTTATGAGTCCTGTGATGACGTTTACAGACGGTCTCTGGGTCGCCAGGATAAGGTGTATCCCGACGGCTCTCGACATCTGCGCAAGTCTGATAAGACTGTCTTCGACGACACGTCCGGTCGTCAGCATCAAATCCGCCAATTCGTCTATGACGGCTACTATATAAGGTTTTGCGGCATCAGGTGAAACCTTCTTGTTGTAAGCTGTGATATTTCTGGCGCCAAGCTTTCCGAAATCCTTGTATCGCAAATCCATCCAGTTTATGAGAGAATTGAGAATATAAGGCGCTTGCTTTGGTTCTACTATGACTGGTCTCACGAGATGCGGGATCCCGTTATATATCGATAGCTCGATGCGTTTTGGATCTATTAAAATGAACCTGAGGTTTTTAGGCGATATTCTGCTTATAAGAGAGCATATAATCGAATTAATGCATACGCTCTTACCGCTTCCGGTAGCCCCGGCGACAAGAAGATGGGGCATCTGAGAGAGGTCGGCGACGGTCGGCTGATTAAAAGTAGTTACGCCCAGAGCGACAGTCAAAGAATGCGGGCTGTTTTGAAATGATTCGTCTCTGAGGATGGATTTTAAAAAAACCGTGGATTTTGTCTTGTTGGGTATCTCGAAACCTACAACTGATTTTCCCGGAATAGGCGCAACTATCCTTACTTTTTCAGCGTGCATAGCCATCGCTATATCGTCGGACAGACTGCTTATTTTAGATAGTTTGATTCCCGGGTCCGGGAGGTATTCTATGGTTGTGATTATCGGACCGGTTTCGACTGAGGTCACTTTACCGCTAAGGCCGAAATCTAAAAGTTTTTTTTCAAGAGTCGATGATAATTTGTTTTCTGAAGCCATTGGAGCGGCTACATTTTCACTCTGCTCATCCAGAAAGGAAAAAATCCGCTCCTGCTGTGATTTGTCTATGAAATCGTCGTATTCCGGTTCTTCGATAAGTTCTTCAGCATATTTTGTTTTTGGATCTATTTCTTCGACTGTTTTTATTTCAGGCGTTTTTACAGCATTCAAAGAACTTGGAATTTTCTGATTTTTACCCCCGTTTCTTTTTTTTCGGGATGTTTTTTTTGACCTGAATTTCAGGATTTTTTCAGCTGTTCTTTTAGAGAATCCTAAAGCCTTAAGTATATCGAAACCTGTGGCGAGAACCGAGGTAGTCAGAAAAAAAATGACTACCGTCAGCGTAAAGCCGGTTTTGCCGAGAAATTCAGTCCCGTATTTTGAGATTAGCCTCCCTAATTCTCCCGATGCGAGAAATTCCGCGTAGTTGCCCACGGGTTTTTTTCCAGGAATTTTGAACATGCCGAGAATTGACATTGAAGCGAAAGCGAGAGACAGGAGAAAAGCAGTCAAAGCATAAACCTTGGCGTCGCTTTTGTGGTATTTATCCGACCATGTGCTTACGCATAATTTCCAGGACCAGATAAACAGGACGGCGAGAAAAATGAATGATTGCCATCCAAAAATATAAAATCCCCAGGATGAAAACCAATTGCCCAAAAAACCGGAGATGTTTTTATCAGGGAAAAAGGATTTTGAAAAAAAAGAAATAAACAGATAAAGTGAAAGAGCGAAAAAAGTGATTGCGTAGAGGTCTTTCCAGATTTTTTTTGGCAGGCAGACGGCTTTGAAAAACATAAACTTGGAAGCCCTGTAAAGTAAATAAAAAGCGAGAATTCCAATGGCCGAAAAAGCGGCGATTTTACCTGATGTTTTTAGGATGTCCAGCATTAAGTTCATCTATGGTAATTATCAAGAGCATCGAGAAATTTCTGGTCCTGTTTTCTCGTGCCGGTAGTGACCCTGAGGAGATTTTCAATTCTGTATGAATTCAAAGGCCTTGTAATTATTCCTCTGTTCTGAAGGTGCATAAATAGATCCCCCGCACTTTCAATCGTCTCAAAAGTGACAAAATTGGCGAAAGAATCCAGAACTCTGAAATTTCTTTTATTCAGTTCATCTGACAAAAACTGCTTTTCAGAAGCGTTTAATGATTTCGATTTTTCAACATGTTCTCTGTCGTCCAAAGCGTGTATTGCGGCTTTTTGAGCTAGTGAGTTTGCGTTGAAAGGAACTCTCACTTTTGAAATATTCCTGGCGATCTCGGGGTTCGAAAGTCCGTATCCGGCTCTAAGACCGGCGAGTCCGTAAATTTTTGAGAAAGTTCTCAGAAGTAGAAGATTTTTTCTTGCAGATAGAATCTCTCTTACTGAAACGCTCAATCCATCCGGAAGATATTCTTCATAAGCCTGATCGAGAATCACTAAAACATGGTCAGGGGTTTTTTTTAATATATAAACGATTTGCTCGGCGTCGAGAATGGTTCCAAGCGGATTGGTCGGGTTGTCGAGATACAGAATTCTCGTCGAATTTGTCACAGAAGAGAGAAGACAGTCAACATCATGATAATAATCTTCTTTCACAGGAACGCATGTAACCGGCGCTTCCACGAAGCAAGCGGCTATTTTAGGTATGATGAAACATGGCCAGCCCATGACAATGCCGTGTTTTTTATCAAGATGGGATATAACTGAAAGAACTATAAGTTCAGCGCTGCCGTTGGCAATAGTTATCCAGTCCTGAGAGACATTGTATATAGAAGAGAGTTTTTCTTTTAGATAGTAAGCGTTGTCGTCAGGGTAATAATTAAGTTCGTTCAATATTTCTTTGATTTTGGCAACAGCCAGCGGAGAAGGCCCCAGAGGATTTTCATTCGAAGCGAGTTTGACTATTTCGTCTTTTATCCCGAGTTGACGGGCGACCTCATCCAGTGGTTTACCGGGAACATAAGGTTCAATATTATCAATGGCTTTTCTCGCCTTGTATTTCATTTATCCTCCAATTGTATTCAGATTAAGATTATAAGACTGCGGGTAAAAAAAAACAATCCGCGCTTAAACACTTATTTTTTATTTGGATATGCTGTATAATACACAGATATACATTAAAACTACAAGGAGGTCTTCAGTGAAGGGATTATTGTCTTTCAAGTTTATCCTGCCGGTCCTGTCATTAGTCGTTTTTTCTTGCGGTGTAAGAATTAGCCAGGAAACACAGACTTGGATAGACGATTTGTATGATTCGTCCGAATATCCTGAGGGTAAGGAAAGATACAGTTACGCTCTGAGAATGGCTTGCGATCAGGGTGAGTTATCCTTTGCCAGAGAACTAATTTCTGCCGGTGCCGATGTCAATTCCCCTGACGAGTGGGGTTGGACTCCTCTTCACTACGCTACAAGGGAAGGTTACAGTGATATAGTTAACCTTTTGATCAACTCCGGCGCGGATATATCTTTCAGGGGTAAAACTTCTATTGACGCCAACACTGCTGGGTATTGGATACCTCTTCATCTCGCGGCTTATAACGGCCGATATGAAATTTCAAAACTGCTTCTCGACAAAGGTTCTGACGTGAACTCACATGTATGGGGAGATTCCGGCGACACGCCGCTTCATCTCGCCTCAAGAGAGGGATTTTACGAACTCATAGACCTTTTAATTGAAAGAGGCGCAAGTGTAGATTCGAGAAACGAATACGGAGAGACATCTCTTTTCGCCGCTTCGGAATACGGTCATCTTATCGCAGTTCAGGAACTGCTCAGAAACGGCGCTTCAGTGGATATTTCCGATTTATACGGCGTGACGCCTTTGCACATGGCGTCAAATTACGGTCATCTTCTTGTCGTCAAAGAATTGATTTCAAAGGGCGCAGATGTCAACGCTGAAAAAGAAAACGGATGGACTTCTCTTCATTACGCTGCAAGGGAAGGATACGCGGATATAGTTAAAGTTCTTTTGGAAGCCGGAGCTAAAATTGACGCCGAAGGAAAGACATCAATTGACGACATTATAGTAGGTTACTGGACTCCTCTGCATTTGGCATCCTACAACGGTGAAAATGATATTATATCTCTGTTGGTATCTTCCGGCGCAGATGTCAATTGTGTAGCCAGAGGTGATTCGGGAGTTACTCCTGTTCATATAGCTGCCACGGAGGGGTATCTTGAAACGGTTAAAGTGCTTATAGCTAACGGAGCGGACGTCAACAAAGGAACCGTTAAATTATGGACAGCTCTGCACTATGCTTCACAATACGGTTACACAGAGATAGTCGAAGAGCTTATTTCGGCGGGAGCCGGCGTGAATGCAAAAAACGACGAACAGCACACTCCTCTTTTCTATGCCGAACTTTCAGGCCACACCGAGATACAGAAATTGCTCAAATCGAAAGGTGGAGTGAGTCAGTAAAGATATCAGATACCGAAAACCGAGACAATAGATTGCCATGCCCTGAGAGAAACCTCTGTGTCCCAGTTTGCCGGTAGATTCGAATGTTTTGTCTTTTCGAATGATTCTTTAAGAGCATCTTTCAATTTATGGGGATCTCCTAAAAGAGTGTTGGTTCCGAAATCGATTGTCTCAGGCCATTCTGAGTTTTCTCTGAGAGTCACGCAGGGCGTCTTGAGAATTGTAGCTTCCGTCTGAACACCACCGGAGTCCGTAATAACGAAAGAGCACTTTGAGAGATTGACTATAAATTCTGAATATGGGAGAGGACCGCAGACGCGTATTTTGTCGGGTATAATTATGTTTCCTAAACCTTTCATTGTCCTCGGATGCACGGGGAAATAGACAGGACATAGGACGTTTTCACTGACAGCGGACAACGTATTGAGCAGTTTATCAGGGTTGTCCACGTTGAAAGGCCTGTGAAGGGTCATTAGTCCGAAATTTTCTCTCTCGGTGGATTTATTTTTAACGTGAGTCAGAGATTCGGCAAGTATGTTCCCCGCATGAATGATTGAACCCTTTTTTATTCCCTGGTTTCCGAGGTTCGAGACCGCTGTCTCAGTCGGCGCCAGATGCAGGTCTGACAGGGAGTCCACAACCACTCTGTTCTGTTCTTCCGGCATTGACATGTCGAAAGATCTTACTCCGGCTTCGAGATGTATTAAAAAAAGACCCATTTTTGAGGAAGTAACGGCGGCCGCAAGTGTGGAATTGACGTCTCCGACTGCGATAACGGCATCGGGAAGAGATGTCTTAAAAGCTTTTTCGAGGCGCGTCATTACCTCGGCTATCTGTGAAGAGGGGGTTTTGTCTTTTATATCAAATGAGATATCCGGGACAGGAAGGGAGAAATCTTCGAGAATGGCTCCGTGCATTGAATGATCATAATGCTGGCCAGTGTGAATAAGCCGGATTCTGAAAAGATCTTTGAATGAATCATTGTATCTTCTGATGAGGGGGGCTATTTTTACAAGGTTCGGCCTTGTTCCCGAGACGATTGTGACTTTTTTCACATATAGCCTTGAATTGATGCGAGTTTCGAATAAAGAGCCATAGCCGTTCCGACAATCGCCGCGGTTTCAGTTCTAAGAGTAGTGAAGCCGAAAGAAACCGGAGTGATGTTCATGTCCCTGAATAGGTTTCTTTCTCGTTCCGTCCATCCTCCTTCAGGTCCCACCAATATGCAGTTTAGGGATGAAAGATGCTTTACGGAATAATTATCGGAATCAATATCCATGAAAAAACACTTTCCGGAATTGAAAGAGGGGGAAGAAATAAAATCCGCAAGAGTAATTGTATTTTCAATTTTCGGCAGTAGAATCCTGCCTGATTGTTTCAGAGCGGAGAGAGCGATTTTTATCAATCTGTCTCTTTGGAGCTCTGTTTTCTGTGAACGTGATGATATCAGAGGCTGGATTTGCGTGGCGCCGATTTCCGTCACCTTTGAGACCATGAATTCAAATCTCTTTTTATCCGTGACCGAACACGCGACCGTGAGCTGAATTTTTTTTTCAATGAAATTCGATGTGTCAATTATTTCTGTTATTTGGCAGAGAGCCGGACCTTTATCTTTTTTCAACTCAAACAGCGCTTTTAGAAGCATCCCTCTGCCGTCTGTCGCGAAAAATTCCTCTCCGGATTTCAAGCGGAATGATTTTTTTGCGTGTTTGACTTCGTCCGCGCTTAAAATGCAGGTTTTTTCATTGATATCGAAGGCGGATAAAATAAAAAGAGGTTTTCTAAGAGTTGAGATCAATCTATGTTGAATAGCTTCCTCGATGGGGGAGGAGTGTCTTTAGCTATTTCCTGACCCAATTCCTTAATAAGTTCTTTGGCTTTTTTTGACAGATTTCCGGGCGTCCATGATATCACCTCGACAAGCTGATCTCCCTTTTGATTCTTCTTCGGATAAGGTAATCCTTTGTTTTTGAGCCTGAAGACATGTCCTGTCTGAGTTGACGACGGGACGGACATCATTACGTCCCCTTCTATAGTGGGAACCTTTATTTTGCCTCCGATAGCCAGAAGGTCAATTGAAACAGGGAATCTGCATAAAATGTTTCTTCCGGACCGGAGAAAAATTTCGTCCGGAATTTCAGAAATGTTGATTATAAGATCGCCTCTGCCTCCGCCGAATTTGCCTGCGTTTCCCTCGCCTCTGAGGACATAGGGTCCTTCTTCCGGTATCACTCCCGCCGGCAGATTTATTTCGATTTTGGATGAGACGCTCAGAAGGCCTTCTCCGCGGCATTTTGAGCAGGGATTTTTTATTTCAAAACCGGAACCGCCGCATTTAGCGCAGGTGGCGGTTGAGACCATCCTTCCGAACATTGTATTAATGGATTTTTTTACGTATCCGGAACCTTGACAGTCGGAACATGTCTGCTTGTCGCTCTTATCCTTGTATCCTGCTCCCCGGCATTCGCCGCAAGTCTCATGCCTTGACAAGGTGATGGTTTTTTTTACCTCTGAATTCATCTCGGAAAGATGAAGCTTCAGAGAGATTTCAATGCTCCTGCCAATTTGAGGAGAAAAGGAGTTTTTCTGTTTTCTGGTTCTAAATCCATGAGATGATCCGAAAAAGGAGCCCAATATGTCTTCGAGGCCGCCGAAACTGCCGAATATATCGCTTAAATCGTCCATGTGAGTGAAATCTCTCATCGAAAACCCGTTTTGCCCGAAACTCTGAGAAAGCCCGTCGTGGCCAAACCTGTCGTATTGGGCGCGTTTGTTTTTGTCCATTAGGACTTCGTAGGCTTCGCTGATTTCCTTGAATTTTTCGGCGGCTTGTTTTTCGTCTCCTCTGTTCAGGTCCGGATGATACTTTTTAGCTAAACTTCTGTATGCTTTTTTAATCTCTTCTTCAGAAGCAGATTTCTCGACTCCTAGAACTTCGTAGTAGTCTCTTTTTTTCTGTGTATCAGGTCTCTGCATCGTTTCCGGAAATCTTTTTTATTTTTCCTGGCCGTCGTTAATCACTTCGAAATCGGCGTCGCTTTCAGCGGAAGTTTGATCGGATTCGGTTTTCGGCTCCTGTTGTTCCTGAGAACCTTTCTGATTTTCCTGCTGGTAGAGCCTCTGCGCGATAGGGTTGAAAGAGTTGGTCAAGGCGTTCAATGCGTTTGTTATTGAAGTGAGGTCGTTATTCTCTATAGCTTTTTTAACTCTTTCGATATCGGATTCGATTGTGATTTTTTCCTCCTGAGATATGGAAGAAGAATTATCCCTGATTGTCTTTTCTATGGTGTAAATGAGATTGTCCGCCTGATTCTTTGTCTCGATGAGTTTTTTCTTTTCTTTATCTTCTGTCTCGTGTTCCTTTGCCTCTCTGACCATTCTGTTTATCTCTTCTTCGCTGATACCCGTGCCGGCTTCGATTCTGATTTTCTGTTCTCTCGAAGTAGCCAGATCCTTTGCCGATACATGAAGAATTCCGTCGGCGTCAATATCGAATGTCACTTCTATTTGAGGAATGCCCCTCGGAGCCGGCGGTATGTTGATTAGATCGAATCTTCCGAGTGTTCTGTTGTCTGTAGCCATTTCTCTTTCGCCCTGAAGGACGTGTATTGTTACGCTAGTCTGGTTGTCTGAAGCAGTGCTGAATATCTGGCTTTTTTTGGTGGGAATGGTCGTATTTCTCTCGATTATTTTTGTCATCACTCCCCCGAGAGTCTCTATTCCGAGAGAGAGAGGAGTCACGTCCAGAAGAAGAACATCCTTTACGTCGCCTGCCAAAACAGCCCCCTGTATGGCGGCTCCTATTGCGACAACTTCGTCAGGGTTTATGCCTTTGTGAGGTTCTTTGGAAAAGAAATTGGATACGGTCGCTTGCACTTTAGGCATTCTGGTCATCCCGCCCACGAGAATTACTTCATCTATGTCGGCAGGTGAAAGTTTCGCATCATAAAGGGCTTGTTCGCATGGTCTGAGGGTTCTTTTTACGAGATCTTCCACGAGAGATTCCAGTTTTGCCCTTGTCAGAGTAAAATCCAGATGCTTTGCTCCGGTGCTGTCAGCGGTTATGTAGGGCAGTTGAATCGGTCTTTCAAGAGATGTCGAAAGCTCTCTTTTTGCCCTTTCCGCAGCTTCTCTGAGCCTCTGAAGAGCTTGAGGGTCCTTTCTAAGGTCTATTCCGTCAGTCTTGATGAATTCTTCGGCGACATAATCGACAATTCTCTGGTCGAAATCGTCACCTCCGAGATGAGTGTCTCCGTTTGTCGAGATCACTTCGAAAACACCGTCTCCGATTTCGAGTATGCTTATGTCGAAAGTCCCTCCGCCCAAATCATATACCGCTATTTTCTGGTTCTTTTTCTTGTCAAGTCCGTAAGCGAGCGCGGCTGCTGTGGGTTCGTTAATAATTCTCATGACTTCGAGGCCGGCTATCTTACCGGCGTCTTTCGTCGCTTGTCTTTGGGCGTCGTTGAAATAAGCGGGAACCGTGATTACAGCTTTTGTGATTTTTGTTCCCAAGTAATCTTCAGCGGATTTTTTCAGATATTGAAGGGTCATGGAAGAAACTTCCTGAGGTGTGTATTCTTTGCCCATAGCCGCAACCTTGACGCCCGCAGAACCCCCGTCGATAATTTCATAGGGGACAAGATCTCTCTCCCTGTTAACCTCTTCGATTCTTCTTCCCATGAATCTCTTAATCGAATAAATAGTATTTTTTGCGTTCGTTATCTGCTGTCTTTTGGCTAAAAGACCGACGAGTCTTTCGTTTTGCTTTGTGAAACCGACGACTGAGGGAGTCGTTCTCTCTCCGTCAGGATTTGGAATTACAACAGGTTCGTTTCCTTCGACAACCGCCACGCAGGAATTAGTTGTCCCTAGGTCAATACCGATTATTTTTTCGCTTGCCATAACCGCTCCTTTATCAATATTATTTGTTTTCGCAATTTATATCAGTTTCAGCTGGTTCCTGGGAGAGATTTTCAAACCGTCCTACAATTACCTGAGCCGGCCTGAGAACCTCATCGTCTTTTAAGAATCCTTTCCGCAGAACCCGGATTATTTTCCCGTCATAATCGGAGTCTTCAACGGGCTCGGATGCCACTGCCTCGTGTATTCTCGGATCGAAATCATCCCCGAGTTCTCCGTAGGAAGAGGCGTTGTGAGAAACCAGGAGGTTTTTAATTTTGTTTTGGATAATATCCAGACCTTGGAGGAATTCGTCTTCGTTTTTACAGTTGATAAAAAAACTT
The DNA here is from genome assembly GCA_964397545.1 of uncultured Desulfuromonadaceae bacterium. Taxonomy (GTDB): domain Bacteria; phylum SDB-A; class SDB-A; order SDB-A; family SDB-A; genus JAFGIG01. The sequence goes on from CAYNIW010000002.1 coordinate 114,171, forward strand.
TTTCCCCTATCGAAATCGTCCTGAATCTCGAGTATGTCTTTAAGTATATCTATTTGACCGCATTTGTAATCCTTAAAAGACTCTTTTTTTGTCCTTTTTTTGAAATTTTCGAAATCGGCCATCGTGCGCAGGTAGTTTTCGTATAGTTCTTTATATTTCCTGTTCAGCTCTTCATTTTCAGCCTCGATCTTAATTTTATCTTTCTCGAGGCTTTCAGCCAGCGTTTTGTATTCCTCGTCAATATTCAGTAGTTCAATATCTTCATTTGAGTTGTTTTCGTTTTCACAATTTTCAAACACTTAGAAAATCCTCCATTTTAGTCTTGGGTCTGAACTAAGCATACATCTATTAAATTATTTTTCTATATTTCATAAAAGTATATAATTATGTTAAAACTGTCAAGATTAGTCGAGAAAATAAACTTTTTATGTTATTATTTTCAGACGCTGGAGATTGTCATAAATATGCGATGATTTTCACGGAGGTGAATTTTGAGAAAAAAGGCCGGAATAAATGTAAAAATCTGGGGGGCAAGGGGAAGCTATCCTACTCCGGGAAGTGATTTTTCGTATTACGGCGGTAATACTTCATGTGTCGAAACAAGATTCAACAATAGGCTTTTGATATTTGATGCAGGCAGCGGAATTATCCCTTTGGGTAGGCATATCCAGGAGCAACAACCGGAGGTAAAAAGAATACTTATCTTCCTCAGCCACACTCACCACGACCATATCATAGGCTTACCGTTTTTTAAACCCCTCTGGATGCAGAATACGAGGATAGATATTTTCGGACCCGACCTATTTGACACGAATCTCTCGGATATAATTTCAACTTGGTTTTCTTCACCTTTGGCGGCTTTTTTCATTGAAGATGTCGCGGCCAAGATTACAGTTCATTCTATAAATCAGTGGGATAAAATCATTCTGCCGTCCGGAGCCGCAGATGTCCTCATCATCAGAAAAAAGCTTGAATACGCTAGGGTCGGAAAGGAAGATGCAGTCCTGTCCATTCACAAGAATTTTTCTCATCCAAAGGGAGGCTCTTTTTCATACAGCCTGAAATATCTGGGGAAAAAATTCAGCTATGTCACCGATACCGAAAACTATGTCGGAGGGGACAAGAAAGTCTGTGATTTCATCCAGGGTTCCGACCTATTGTTTCATGACTGTCAGTTTACTGACGAGGATTACCCTTCACATCAGGGATTCGGACATTCTTCGCTGGGCTATGTCCTCGCTCACGCGAAGAAGTCAGCTGTAAAGAAACTCGTTCTGTTTCATCTTAATCCGGAATACAACGACGAAAAAATCAGAACCATGGAAACTGACGCTAAGGCTATAATTCCAGAAGCTGAAGCAGCCAGAGAGGGAAATTTCTACTCCCTGTGAACTTAAGCGAAAAAGTTAAAACCAAATTCTCTCTTTGATGAAAACAGTTCCACCGCTTTTGAATTCTACGGGATAAGCGTAAGTAAACTCTCCTCTTGTTCTCGTTCTAATCGATACTCTTACAACATTGTCGTTCTGGCTGAAAAATATCCTTCCCAGATAGATTTTATCGGGCAGAAGAGTCCAGCTCCTGAGGTCGGCATGTTCAGTGGCCGCTGAAAAAATACCGATTATGCCCGAGAGAACTGATCCGAGAACCGAATCCTTATCGTCGGAAATTTCGTCGCCTAATTTTTCTCCGGCCTGCTGGGCGAGATATTTTAATCCGGCTCTTGCTATTGCCCTTGCGAGTATTCTGCCGCCTCTGTCATGGAGGCTTTCCCTGGCAATTTCTCCCAGATTTTCGACGAGTTCCAGCTCAGCATAATCTTCCGCAGTCCTAAGGGTGCCTCCCGCCACAGAAGTTACAACCGGTATCAGGACGGGAAGGGCTACCGATAATATTTTTCCGTCATCAAGAGCGGCGTATGACACAGCTTCTTCTTTGTATGGAAGCTGGCCGGCTTCGAGTATGAAGATGAACTCGCATAATGTATCGTTTAGGAGTTGAAAATTTTCGCTGTAGTCTATGGAATTAAAAAGAAAAGGAACGTCATTTTCTCTTCTTGTCGCAACAGCGGCTCTTTTCAGGGAACTTACAAGAGAAAAAGGGACAGGCGTTGAGTAATGAACCGCGTAGAGGCTTTCGTATGTCTTGTAAGATTTAAGGTATTCTATAAAGCAATCGTCGTAAAGCCCTTGACTCTCGTAGAATATACCGGCCATGTATCTCGAGAACGCATCGTCGGTGTAAGTCGTAGAGCCCTCGAACATGTCTTTGAGAAGGTTGAGTTTGTAATCTATTCTTCTGCACTCTACAAGAGCGTCTTCAGGCATCTCAAGCAGAGCGTAATTGAACATTTTGTAGAAATTTACCATGACGTTTTCATAGTCCTCGCCGGAATAGGGAAGAGAGTATTCGTTGATAAGGTATGATGAAACTATCTGTTTGAAATTGTCTTTGAGTATTCTGTCCATGTATCTTTCGGCTAATTCGAGTTCGCGGTTGCTCTCTTCATAGAGCCCGGCTAAATGAAGAAGCAGTCCTCTATTGGCAAAATCAAGCGAGACTGCGTTTTCTTCCTTGATGCCGAGGCTGTCGTATAAATAAAGAGCCCTCGGATACTCGCCTCTATAAAGCATATTGTTCAGCGGCTCCATCCTTGTCCTGCTCGAAGCGCATGAGGAGAAAGCGAGCACCGCAAAGGCAAAAAAAAGTTTTCTCAGTCTGTTTTTGTTCATTTAAAGATAAAATCTATTCAATGACTTTTTTTATCTTTTCCGTCGCCATCCAGACTTTTTCAGTCGTTTCTATGTCGAGGAGTTCCAGATCCACCTGATAATAGACGACTCTGACGCCTGACGCCTCGTCTATAATTGAAGTTATAGTTCCCATCATCATATACTGGGCTCCGAATTCATTTCTCAGTGCAGTCCTTGTTTCGGGTGACGCAAAACCCTGCTGGGACCATCTTTCGTCCCGAAGATCGCTTCTCTCAGAAACCGAAGCGACTATCCTTATCGCGCCGTTGTTGACGAACTCTCTTTCAATGTCTTTCATGAAAGTTGTGGCGTCAATGTGTTCATAGCTTCTGTTCTGGACGACGCCAACAATTACAGTCGGCTTGTCGCCGTAACGGTCGTGGTATCTCATCAGCCATGATCCGCCAAGACACTCGGATATCATTTTCTGAGCGACGAGCCGGGAGTCAGTGTCATTCCATCTTCCGCTGACGTCAGTCACTAAATCAGTGTCTATTCTCGTAACCTTTCTCGAAGAACAAGCAGTAATCATAAAGAAGACTAACGCGAAGTAAATCATTTTTTTCACTTTTCCTCCTTTGACGTCCGTTGAATACTAAATTCCATGTCAATTCTCATTCTTGCCTCTTCAACGTAATCGAGAAGAGATGAATCGACGGATAGCACCGGATCCCACGTTATATATCTGTATGCGCCGTTTATCCTTTCGTGTCTGTAAGATTGCCCTGAATTCCTGTAGTGCATTTCCACTCTGTCTCCAACATCGAGATTGTCGTAATAAACCTTGGCAAGAGGGTTTCTTATACATCCGTGGCTTGCCTGCCTTCCGACCATGTGATAAGTGCCGGACAATGGAGCATGAGTCCCGTTTTCGAGGACCGGAAAAAAACGCTCTTCTCCGCTGTCGGTTATCACTTTGACATTGTGCGTGCGCTGAATGGACATCCACCACCTCATCAGTCCTCCGTCGTAAAACTCGGAACTCGGCTTTTTGTCGAATATCTTTGTGTGAGCGGCTGTGGTGGGAGACTGTGTTCTGCCGGTCGATACGAGGGAGTAAATAAGAGGTCTTGATCCTTCCCAGAGTATCGAGAACTGAAGGTCCGGGTCCAAAAAAAATTCAAGCCACCTTTCCGAAATATATGTCACCGTGTCCGTCTGACTGAGGAAACGGGATGTTATCTGTATCACCGCATAGGCTGTGTCCTCCGAAAGAGAAGGCAGTGTAAGAAAGCGTGCGCCGCTATCTCTCTGCACGTCAAAAATATTACCGTCATAGAGGACTGAAACTCGAATGTTTGCAAAGTTGTATCCGGGAATGAAAATCCTCTGATGCGCGTATAGTGTGTCGGGCAGCTCAATAAATCTTTCGACAGCCTTGTAGGGGGCAGGGTCGAGATTTGAAAAAAAAGTTGAAGATACGCTTGAAATTGAAACGACGGATAACAAATAAAGATATTTCATGCTACTTTTTAACAGTAAAAAACGCCTTTTTCAAGAGAAATCGAATATCAATTATCTGCAAAAAAGAAACAGGAGGGATTGCTCCCTCCTGTTTATATCGGGCTTTACAGCTTTTTACTGAACTGAAGCGGGTGTCAGATTAGGCCTTATGATGTGGGGAGTGATGAAAATGAGGACTTCGCGCTGTGTTTTAGTAGTGCTTCTCGTCTTGAAAAACCATCCGAGGAGAGGAATATGCCTGAGAATCGGAACCCCGCTTTCACTTTCGTTTTCTGATTCACTCACGAAACCTCCGAGCACGACTGTCTCTCCGTCTCTCACTCTCTGGTTCGTCGTCGCCTCATGAGTGGTTATTATAGGTTTCCCTTCCTGAACCGAAGCTACATCGACGTCTGACAGTTCGGTTTTTATTTCGAGAGTGATTTCGTCATTTGCGTTGACGTGAGGCGTAACTTCGAGTCTTGTTCCCGCGTCATAGAACTGAATGGTGACGGATCCGTCGGAACCCCTCACCGGAACTCCGAATCTCTTTCCGCCGAGTATGGTGGCGGAATTGTTGTCGAGAACTGTGACGTGAGGACTCGCGATCGTCTGAGCCTGACCATCCCTTTCCATGGCGTTTATCGCGGCGCTTATCTGTGCGAAATTCTGAAGAGAGCCGACGTTTATGTCGAGAATACCTGTCTGGGGAGTTGACATTTGCTCTACGTCTCCCCAATGAACCTCGCCTTGAGTGTTGAGGCCGCTGAATTCAACGCCGGTTATGCTCCAGTTTATGCCGAGGCTCCATGAAGCGTCCTTGTTGATATCTATTATCTTTGCGATTATTTCTACCTGAGGAGTCGGCTTGTCGAGGATTTTTATCATCTCCTGGACGGCGGACTGGCGGGATTCGATGTCGCTGATTATTATTGAGTTGGTCCTCAAATCCTGCATTACAGTCCCTTTTTCTGACAACAGAGTAGCGACAGAATTCTGAATGTCGCTCGGGGTGGAATACTGAAGAGTGTAGACTCTGTATATCACCCTCTCAGCGCTCTCCTGCGCCATTCTCCATGTGTCGAAATCTCCCTGACTTCCAACGAGAAGAATCCCGTTTTCTTCCGAAATTCCAAGGCCGTGGGAGTGGCATATAGCCTGAAGAGCTTGCCACCATGTTACGTTGTTGAGCCTGAGCGTGACGGTTCCGGATATATTGGGAGCGGCTATTATGTCCCTTCCGCTGTAGTCGGCTATAGCCCTCAGGACTGATGTTATGTCGGCTTTGTCGAGATTCATGCTGATAAGCCCGCCCGAGCCGACGAAGGAACCGCTCGGGAGACCCCCGAAAGAGAAATCTGCATATTCGAGCTTGGCTATGCTCTCTGTCGCCCTCCAGACGCTGAAGCTTCCGGAAGCCACGGTTGGTTCAACCGCGATGACAAGATCACCGGCTGTTGATGTGACTTTGTAGCTTTTCAACCCGCTCGTCTCGATAACTATTCTGATGATGTCGCTGGATGAAAAATCTGCTATTCCTATTCCTATTATTGATCCGCGATCAACGTAGGGAAAAGCCGCGGCGCGGAGGCTGTTGTTGGCTCCGTAAAAATCCACCACAATATTGTTGCCGGACTGATAGTCCCTGAATGAGCCCAGCCTGTCTGTTTTTATTGTAATCTGCGCCCCGGAGTAGATGGGCGAGATTTCAATTTCGTTTATGTTGTATGCCGAAAGAGGCGCTATTGCGGCGAGCATCAAAACGGCAGTTAAAAAACGTCTTTTCACTGCTCCTCCCTGTTTAACGAGTTTTCTCTTCTTATTACGACTCTCGATATTTGACCGTAGTGTTCCAGAGCGAATGTCACCGCCTCAGGAGTGATCTCAGCGACATTTCCTCCGCTTACTCTGTCTCCTCTCCTGAGAAGCCAGTGCTTGCCGTCAGGGCTTCTGATTATGGCGAGAAGGCCTCTCGGTCCGGATATCACGCCTTCAAGTATGCCCTCCTGAGGGTTCAACAGGTTGGAGCTTTCAAGGGTAGACAGCGGAGAATTAAAAGGATCTCTCGAACTTGTAAAATAAAACTCCTCCGTAGCGAGCATTTGTTCAATTTCCTGAGTCGTTATCTGGTTGCTCAGAGCGCCAAGAGATGCCGAAGTATCCGGTGCGTCAGCAGTTCCCTGCTGTATTCTGCCGGTGGATGTCTGAGATACGACTTCCGCCGCTTGTCCGATGGTTCCGGAAATTATGTCGCCTTTTCCTCTGCATCCGGACATCAAGACGGATGTCAGAACCAAAAAGAGTATAAATATTTTTTTCATATCTGCCACCTTTCCTTCAGTTCCATTGTTCGGGAGATTGAGTTTGGGCGGCACCTACTGGGAGGTAATAGGCGTTGACTATCAGCGAAGCGTTGATAAACCCGCTTTTTGATGAGGATGGAGTGATAGTCAGAGATGAGAGCTTCAGGATTCTCTGATTGTTTGCCAGAGATTCAAGAAATTTTCCCAGGGTCTGATATGTCGCTTCAACGCTTAACGACACCGGAATCATGAAACTTCCCGTGCCGTCAGCCGAAGATACCGGCGGGGAAGGGGTTGATGCGACTATGGTGATGTGAGCCTGATGTGAAAGCTCGATAAGCAAAGCGCAAATATCGTTCCTGTCGGCTTCTTTTGGAACCATTGCCTCCGCCTTTACGAGCAGCCCTTCCATGCTTTTCAGAAGCGCCTTGTAGTATTCAATCTTCTCGCTGACGTCGACGACCTGCCTGAGGGAGTCCTCGTAAGCTCTTTTCACTTCGAGTTTCTGTTTTAGGACGTTTGATGCGTTTTTGTATGGATTGTATTGCATGTAGAAGAAAAGAGTCACGGCGCCGACAATTCCGAGAAGTAAAATTATAACGGCGAGCAGTCTGTTGTTCATTGCGCGCCTCCGGTCTGATGTAGTGTTGTTTTGACGAGATTAGCGGTCAGAACGAAAGAGACCGCTGTCTGATCGCTCACATTAGTCAGCGACCAGTTCTCTATCTGTATGTTGTTGATGTATGGTGAACTCCCGAGTCCGTCCCAGAGATGCGGAAGAACAACATCGTATAAAGTTAGGCCTGTAATGGTCAACGAGCCGTTTGATTCCGTTAAAGAGGATATCCATGTGTATTGAGGAAATCTGTCTGCAATTTCCTGCAGAAGATGCACGTAAGCCGTTCTTCCGGAATTAAGAGCGGCTATAATGTTTATTCTTTCTCTCAAAAGCCTTTCCTGCTCCTGCAGTCCTTCGAGAGTTTTCTGTGCTTCTCTGCGTGCTTCGAGCTCATCCGACATTCTCGCAATGTCTCCTTGAACAGCTTTAGTCCTGTTTTTAACGGAGTTTATTCTCATCTGCTGGAAAAAAAAGACAACTGGCAGAATGATAAGAACGATAATGAAAGCGAGGGCGGCAGGCAGGATATTTCCGGCTCCTCCTCCTCCCGAAGGCCCTTTCTGGGCTTTCGGCCTCTTTTTCATTGTCCTCTGTCGAAGTAGATTTACTTCTATCATATTGAACCTCTCAAGTTAATTATTAACCTCTTAAAGCCAGTCCCGCGGCAACTGAAAGAACAGGGCCCAAAGTTCCGAGCTTTTCCCTGTGATAATCAGGGACGTTCATTTCTGCGAAAGGATTGAATATTTCAATCGGTTTTTTTAACGCTTCTTCCAAGCCCTGCTTCAGCCTCGGGATCAAGACACCTCCGCCTGTGAGTATCAGTTTGCTGAGTTTTTTGTTTGATGAATCTTCCTGCTTTGAAATATTGTCGGCAACTTCGCTGATGAACTCATTGTATATGAGAGTGACTGTCGCAAGCTGGTCCGGCGGCGGGGGAGTCTCGTTCATAATCACCTTTTTGGCGTCTTCGGCTGATATTCCGAGTTTTCTCATCATTTGATGAGTGATCTTGAGGGTTCCTGTGGTGTTGTTATCTCTCGCAATAACCGGTTTGCCGTCAGATACAATACTCATAAGAAACCATTCCGCTCCTATGTGAACAAAACCTACGTTGCCGGATCCGAGAGAACCCATGGTTTTTTCGTAGCAGTTTTGAAGAGCGAAAAGATTGTAATCGACTACGTTGACTTTCATGCCGCTTTCAGAAATCGGATCTATCTGCTGATCAATTACTTCTGTTTTTGCCGCCAGCAGAAGGACTTCCATCTTTTTTTCTGCTTTGATTCTGTCGATGACGTGAAAATCCAGGCTTATATCAATATCTTCGAAGTCAAAAGGGAAGTTGTTCTGCGCGTCGAATCTGACCTGTCGGGCGTATTCGCTGTCGTTCATGAGTTCTGTTTCTATCTTCTTGACCATCACCGATCTTCCCTGGAGTCCGATGTTGACTTTACTCGCTTTTATCATCTCGCTCTCGAGAATTTTCTGAATTGTCTCAGTTATCAGGAGAGGATCCATTATGTGACTGTCGACTATGACATCGGAAGGGAGCTCTTTAATGCCGTATTTGACGAGCGAAGGCTTCTTTCCGATGTTCGAGAGTTCGACTATTTTTATCGAACTCGCTCCGATATCTATTCCGACTCCTTTTTTTGCCATATCCTCCTCCTGCCTAACCTTCTATGAATTTTCTGATTACGGCGCCTTTAATATGCCATCGCCTTCCTATCTTCTTACCTTTTAAAAGACTGACTCTGAGATGCTTTCTGACTGTCTGTTCAGAAATATCAAGGAAAACAGCGACTTCTTCTACAGTGTAGAATTTGTTAGGATCGACCTCCCGAGGAGAAATCACCATAAATCCTCCTTTCATAGATGTAGATAACTTTATTTAAAAGAGCACTTTAATATTTTAACATACACAAATTATTAAAATAAATCAAAACTATGTCAAGTAAATATTTAATTAGCTAAACAAATAGTTTTTTAAGTAGAGAACATCATAGTAGTATAGTTGTAATAATTGTTATATATTAGTATAAAGCGCTTGAAAAAATTATGCGAAAGTATTATAATACTTTTTTGAAAAGGAGGTTTCGATGTTGAAATACTATATCGCGGTTCTTTTAGTATCTATCCTGAGTTTTTCTTGCGGAAAAATGGTGGCAACTCCCGATGTCATCATTGAGGAGATAAGTCCCGAATTAGTATTAATCGGGGATACGGCCAGCGTTGTGTCTGTCACGGTCAAAGTCAAAAATGATGTGGACGCAAGAGCTATGAAAGCGGAATTCAGTTTCAAGAAAAATGACGGTTCATCTATTACCGGAGTAAATACAATTACCCGTTACATTGATGTCGTCATATCGGGAAAAGCAGGCAAAACGGTATTGAATTCCTATCCTGTCCCGACTGTAGAAATAAGAAACTATCTGGTTGCCAATCCCACTGAGCAGGTCTATCTCAACATCCGTATATCGGGCGAGGATGCCTATGGTTACGAAAAGCAATGGAGCTGTGAAGGAAGGGTGAGCGCAAGCCTCGGCAGGTGAGGTTTTCGTCCTAATCTTTTAAAAAAAGGGCGGTTTACCGCTCTTTTTTGTTGCGGGAATGATAAAACCCAAGAAACTCAGAAAAGACCTGAAAATAATACCGGTGCTTCCCTCGGGGCCTCTTAAAGACAGAGAGAGGTTTTATGAAGCAATGAAGCATTTCCAATTGAGAGGATACAGAGTCGAGGATTATTTATTCAGGCAGAGTCATTTTTATCTTTCGTCCGATGACAAGACGAGAAAAGATGAACTCCTGAAAGCTATGGGAGATCCCGAAGCCGGTATGATAATAGGAATAAGAGGAGGTTACGGCTGTTCGAGAATCGCGCCGGACATTTTAGATTCTGATGTCCTGAATAGTTTCAGGGCTATATTCTGCGGTTTTTCGGATTTGACGACAATATCCCTCATTCTGCTCAAAAAAAATATTGTCAATTTATACGGACCAATGCTCTCTCCTGATTTCGGAAAAAGTTTTTCCGATACCTCGTTTAATTTCCTCCAAAAAACCGCTACCGGTGAATCTCTGGGAATTTATCATTTTTGCGGGGCATGGAAAAGTATTGTCTCCGGAAATCGCCAAGGATTGCTGACTGGAGGATGCCTTTCATTGATACAGACTTCCATTGGAACCGATTACGAGATAGAGACAAAAGGCAGAATACTCGCTTTTGAAGATAACGGCGAATCACCTTATAGAATTGACAGAATGCTTACGCATTTAATTGCGGCCGGTAAATTCGACGAGGTTCAAGGGGTTCTTGTCGGAAGGTTTGCCTCGTGTCCGGATGCCCCCCCCTCTTGCGAAGAAGTCGTGGCGGAAAGACTGTCTTCTCTTAAATGCCCTGTTCTTGTAGGAGCTGATTTCGGCCATGTCCGGGACAAGATAACGTTGCCTCTTGGAACGATGGTCAGGCTCGATTCTGAAAGAGGAGAAATCGAGTTTCTTGAAAAAGCCGTAGAAGACTGAATTGTTAAGCATGAATGATATCTTAAAAAACAAAATAAGAATAAAAGTCACAGGACCCGCTCAAAAGATCATTATTGAACTGCCGGAGGGAGCGGTGAAAGAATTCTCCGAAAAATGCGAATTCAAAAACGCCGGCGGCAGGATAACGATGAACGGCAGATATTTTCCTTCTATAGTGAAAATACCATGCGGATTTTTCGTTGTCAGAGAGTTAATCGTCGGCGAATCATTCCATTGGGAACACAGAGAAGATCACGCTTTCAGGGGTTCGCTGGAAATTGTTTCCACTCCCGCGGGTCTGATTGCTGTAAACGAACTCCCGTTTGAGTATTATATAGCTTCAGTGGTGGGCTCTGAGATGAAATCGGAATGTCCAAAAGAATTTCTCATGACTCAGGCTATTGTAGCCAGGTCATCGGCATACAGCATGTCGAAAAAACATCACGCCGGTGAATTTTACGATCTTTGTTCCGATGATCACTGCCAGGACTACAGGGGCGTATTGCGTGAGACGGACAGAATATTGGATGCTGTAAACCGGACATCCGGAAAATTTCTTTATTACGGAGATAACATTGCCGACTGCAGATTTTCAAAAATTTGCGGCGGCCGGACATCTAAATTCAGCGACGCTTGGGAAGAGGAATCTCCGCATCCTTACATGCCTGAAAAATGGGATTGTCTTTCTGAAAGACCTGAGATTTCTTCTTTGGCCGGTTACGTCGGAAGTAATTTTTCCCAAGCTCTTTGTTCCCCCTCAGAGTCTGTCCCCAAGGGATTTGAATACGCTTCGAAGTATTTTAGATGGGAAATACCTGTCGCAAAGAATTCTGTTTCGGATAATTTAGCTTCTTGCGGATTGGATATAGGCGGTGTGCTGTCTGCTAAACCCTTGGCAATAACGTCTTCTTTCAGGATCGTTAAAATGAAATTTGTTGGGAAAAAAGGAGAATGCGCTGTATCTGGCGAGCTGAACCTGAGAAAGATAATGTCTCTCTCAACGCTTCCGTCGTCATCTTTTGTTCTTGAAGATAGAAAATCCGAATGGATCTGCAGAGGAGCCGGATGGGGGCACGGGGTCGGAATGTGTCAGATAGGGGCTTTGAATCTCGCCGCCGCAGGTTACGATCATGAGTTCATATTAGGTCATTATTTTCCGGGGTGCCGTATAGGCAAGGCATATGAATATCCCGATTTAGAGGAAAAAATCTGGCAGGAGAGAAGACCTTGTTACGAAAAAGCGAATTGTTACGAGATTCACAGATGCAAACACGGCAGGAGAGGGGACGGTCCTCAAAACTGCAAAGGTGATCCGTCAGTTTTTGATAAGGAGTATTGACATGAAGATTTTTTCTGCAGCCTTTTTTACGGCGCTTTTGATGTTTTATCCCTTGCCCTTTTTGAACGCCGCTTTCAGTGAAATCGAAAATGCCCTCGCAGCCGGCGACGTCCTTCTCGCCAGAGATTTGTTATCCTATTCAAACGAGTTCGACAGGTCATCGGCTGAATTCTGTATTTTAGCCGCGAAGACGTATCTTTCAATGAACGCCGTCGACAGCAGTTTTTTTTGGGCTTCGAGAATAGCCGACAGGGAAAAAATCCCTGTTGAGCTGGCAGGCCCGCTTTTCAGGCACAATAGTTCTTTCAGGGGGATATACAGCGATTTTACTGAGGCTGTTCAATTTTTCAACACTGGAGATTATAAAAACGCCCTGAAAACATTCATCAAAGTAAAAGACACGGAAGATTTTCCGAAGGTAATGGAGGACTATCTCGATTATTTTCTTTTCTCCTCTTATATTATGACGGGAGATACTCTATCAGCTTTAATTCAAGGAGAACTTTTTTGTAAAAAACACGCCACAATACTTTTACCGCATGTTTCCGGGGACATGGCTCAGATATATCTCTCGAGAGGAGACTTGGATAAAGCGGCGTTTCATCTCAAAAACGCCTTCCTGGACGATGAAGAAAAATTTTTCGCGGCAAAAATATTTTTAAGCCGCGGAGATTCGGAATTTGCCGAAGGATATTTAACTGAACTTCTATCAGCCTCCGGTTCATGGTCCGACAGCGCGTGGTCCCTCCTCACCGAACTGGACAAAGCCGACACTTTGGCGAGATCGCGATCCCTTGAAAAAGACAGAAAATACGAAAGCGTAATCTCTCTGATCGGACCTTATGTAGCTTCCAATCCCTCAAATGCCGAAGCATCACTTATACTCGGCCGGGCTCTGAGGAGGTCATCGAGGCATCAAGATGCCCTTATCCATCTCGAAAGAGCTTCCTTGTCGGCGGCTCTCAGGAGCAACGCGCTTTACAATCTCGGTATGAGCTACAGGACTCTCGGCAGAAAAGCTGAAGAAGAAGCTATTTGGACAGCTTTCGTGAAAGAATTCACGAGCGGCAATCTTTATGACGATGCACTTATCTATTTAGCAGAGCTTAAAATCGCCGCCGGTCAGAAAAGCACTGCGATTGAGCTTCTCAAAAAAGTCATAGAATCTCCTCATTCAAACGATATGGTCCCAAAAGCTTCTGAGATGATATTAAAACTTCTCGCCGGAGATGAACTTCACGATTTTACGGTATATGTTTCTTCTCTCGAAGTTACGGAACGAAACGCGTCTCTTTTATACACGACTGCGGTGAAAATGAGAACTGAGGAGTCACACGAACTGTTTGTTAAAATAGCGTATTCTTTGCCTTTGAGCGACTACGCGAGAAGGTCTGAAAGGCGCCTTTCGGAGAATATGCGTTTTGCTGTCCCTCTACCTGTGGATTTTTCAAAAAGCACTGAAGAGAGACTCTTAACGCAAAGAGTTGGCGACGAAACCGCGATGACCTGTGAAAGGTCTAAATACCTTTACGCGTTCGGACTCAGGACATGGGCTAGAAAAGAGATTGAATCCGTCCGATCCCCGAATCAGCGCGAAAAATTCCTGCTGGCAAAGACAGCTGACGTGGGGCTCGACAGATACAAAGCCATAGTTCTCGCGTCTTCAGTTAAAAACAGCATTTCGGGTTCATGCCCTTCAGATCTTTTTTTCATCATATACCCTCAGGCTTTCAGGCTTGAAATTGAGAGGGTTGCGCGCGCTTTTTCAATAGATGTCCATATCCTGCAGGGACTCGTGAGGACTGAGAGTCTTTTCGACGAAAATATAAAGTCCTGGGCCGGAGCTGTCGGGCTCGCACAGCTCATGCCCTCAACAGCGTCTTCCGTCGCAGCCTCTCTCGGAATAAGCTCCTATTCGCTTACAAATCCGCGTTCAAACCTTATGTTCGGAGCTAAATACTTATCGGATCAAGTCTCGAATTTCAAAAAAATTGAGATAGCATTAGCTGCTTATAACGCCGGTCCCGGGAACGCAAGAAAATGGGTGTGCTCCGGCGGTGAGGAGGATTATATTTCAAATATTGGATTTGCCGAGACACGTCTTTACGTGCCGAAAGTTCTGACGGCGGCGTGGATCTATGAGAAAATAGAAGGGAGAATTTTTTGAAAAGCCCGTTTCTGAGTTTTGTTATTGCGGAAAACCTCATAGGCGACAATGAAGATTTTTCAATCGAAAATTGCGGCGAAAAAAAAAGTTACGAAATACTCGGGTGCAAAGATTATTCGCCGGAAGAGGTAAACAGAAAGTTGAAAAAAGCAAGAGGGGAATGGTTTTCCGTTGTCATGCCAGGTGTTCACTTGAAAGAGAATTTTGTAAATATTGTCGCTCAAAGCAAAGCCCTCAAAGAAGACGCGGGTATGGTTTACGGTGATTTTGAAATGAACGGGAAAAATGTCGAGTTATATGATTACAACGGCGATTGGACAGAAAGATGGAATTTCGGAAAACTCAGGATATACAACACAAAAGCGGTTTCGGAACAGGGCTTTTTCGACTCGAGGTTCCCGTCGGCATACAATTATGACATGCTGTTAAAATTCTGGAACAAAAAAAAAATTGTCAGAATTCCGCAGGTTTTGTATTCTTTCAACTCTCCTGAAAAAACCAATGCACTCAAAGATAAGCTTTTTTTCCCTGCGGAAGGAGATTATGGAGGTTTTTCTTACCTCTTTTATGATGACAATTTTAAACAGCAGGTAGAAAAATGTTTTGACGAATTCCTCGTCAGGCAGAATATCTTTTTCGAGTCGGAAAATTCTCAAATCCCGTCAAACGGCGTCGAATCCACTGATTCTCCGAAAGTGGCAGTCGTAATACCTGTCCACAACAGGTCCGAAATGCTTAAAGATGCCGTTAAAAGCGTCATAAATCAAGACTTTGACGAATGGGAACTGATAATTGTTGACAATTCTTCAGACGACGGGTCATACGAAACAGCGCTCAAATTCGCCCAAAAAGACAATAGAATAAAAGCTTTCAGGAGAGAGGACAACAGAATATCAAAAGCGCTCAATCTCGGAATAAGAAGTGCTTCCGCCGGATATATTGCTCAGCTCGATTCAGACGATCTTTATACTCCTTCGACGCTAAGGAAAATGATTCAAGCCCTTGAAGACAATCCCGATGCCGGGATTGCTGTCAGTTATTACGATTTGGTGGACCAAAACGGCGAATCCATTGAAGAACTCGGAATAGTAAAGCACGAAGAGTATTCGGTGAACAATATTCTGAGAGTGGACGGAGCAGGAGCGGTTCGTGTTTGGAAAAAATCGGTGCTCCAAGAGATGGGTTTTTTCGATGAGGGTTTTTTTTGTGATTACGGCGAAGATTACGATATGGTGCTCAAAGTCACTGAAAAATACAGATTGATCAGAGTTCACGAAGTGCTATACCATTACCGAAGACATCCGGGCAACAGCGATGTCCTCAGAGACGAGTTGTTCAAACTCAACGCTAAAAACAGAGCGAGATTGAACTCTTGGATCAGGAGAAAAAAATTACTCAAAGGATCGGAAGATGAGACACTACTTTACTGAGATCGCAGTTTTTGCTTCTTTAGCGTTTTTATTCTCTTGCATGCCTTCATACTCAGATGAAGAAGCGGATTTCAGGCCTGTAGAACTTTTCGTTATAGACAGCATTCTCGGGACAGTTTCTTCGGTTTCTGCCGGAGAAAACGCCATGCTGATGGTTATAGACGCGCTGTCGAGGCAGTATCTTTATGCTTACGAGTTTTCCGAAGGCGACAGCCTTCGCGTAACCGAAAGAGGCTATATCGCGAGAGACAAATATGGAGTCAGGGACGTTAAATTTTATAATGGATTGTTTTTCGTCGTGGAAGGGCTTGACGGTGTTCTTGTCGTCGGAAAAAACGAATCTTTTGAAGCTGTGGGAAGAATAACGGCTCCCGATACCGGCGTTATGTTTTTTGATGTTGCGGCGGGAGATGAAAGCATATACTGCGCCTGCGGAGAAGAAGGAGTGATAAAATTCAAGAGCAGACATGGGGCGGGAGGATACATCTCTTATTTTGCCGTGGACACAATCAGGTGTGAAGGCAGTGCTTCGCATGTCTCAGTTCAGGGAGATTTAACCGCAGTCGGCTTTTGGGACGTAAAAAAAGTTTGCCTTTTCAAAAACGACAGTCTCACTGGAATCATAGAAGACCTTAAGGGGATTGCAGGACTGGCGATTGACGGTGAGAGACTGTTCGTGGCCTCGGAGCAGGGAGGATTGCTTGTTTATGGAATTTCAGAAAGCGGCTCCCCTGAACTGATAAAAGAAGCCTCCGAGTTTCCGGCATACGACATCGAACTATGCGACGGCAAAGTATTTGTTGCTGCGGATATAGAAGGTTTGAAAGTTTATGATCTCAACGGCAGACTCATAGCTTTCTGCGATGAAGCATCTCCGGCGGAAAAAGTGTCATCATGGGAAGGACTTGTTTTTGTGAGCCATGCAATGCAAATTCCCAAAGGGTATCTCTGGATAATCGAAAAGAAGGATTTTTGAAATGACTTTCAGAAAGTATTTTTTTTTGACGATAGTACTTTTTTGCGGCTGCGCTCCGAGAAGTTCTTATGTCGGGCATGTCAGTGAAGTGTCAAACAGCGGTGTTGGGTTTAACTTTTCCCAAATGCCGGACTCTGTCTGGAAAGGCATAGTCAGAATCAACAGCCAATGGGTAGATATTTCCGGCGATTTTTCCATGACGCACAGAAAGGCCGATTCTCTTTGGACGATTAACATTGCAGGACCTTTCGGCGTTTCCATTTTCAAGGCTCGAAAATCCCATGATTCTCTTGAAGTTCGATGGAAAGACGAAAATGATATCTGGCTTGAATACAGGGACTGGGAAAATACTTCCGGCGAACCTTTAATACCGTTTGGTGAACTTTTTTTCTCTCTCATCGCGGGGTATGCCCAGGGAGATATTGTTGAGAATAGAAACGGAAATGTTTTTTTGGTTTTCGAAGATATTCTATACGCTGTGACTGAACTTAGGGACGGATCCGCTGAGATGGCTTTGGTCGAGACAAACGGCGAAGAATACTTTTTTATTCTGAAAACCGCAGGCAGAGGCCGCATTTTAGAGACCGTTTTCAGGAGTGATTCGCTCGAAGCGGTGTTTATTTTCAGGTAAAAGATTAAAAACCGTAAAGGGTTTTTATTTCGTCGTCTAGGGAAATTTTCTCAAGAGCTTTAAATACTTCAGAATCCCAGAAACCTTTGTTGACTTCTTCTTTTATGGTCTCGAGGCTTTTATCGAGTTTCATGGCGTTTCGGTATGGTCTGTTTGTCGAAAGAGAATCGAATACATCAGAAACGGATATTATTCTGACTGGAAAAGGGATTTTTTCGCCTTTCAGAGAGTCGGGGTAACCAGAGCCGTTGAGTTTTTCGTGATGCGAGCGGATAATTGAACGGAAATTGACGGTTGATTTCAGAGGTTTTAAGATTTCTTCGCCGATAAGCGGGTGAGTTTGGATTATTTTTCTTTCATTTTGATTGAAAGCTCCCGGTTTTTGCAGAATGCTTTCTGGGATTCCTATCTTGCCTATGTCGTGAAGTATTCCGGCTTCCTGCATTTCGCTCTTTGTGGCTTCGGAGATATTAAAGAAATCTGCGAGTTTGAGAGCGACGAATGACACTCTTTGGTTATGTCCCTGAGTGTATGTGTCTCTTGCGTCGATTGCTTTTGCGAGCGAAGCAATTACCATAGAGACATCTTCAAGTTTGTCCAGAAGCAGTTTAAATTTCAAGAATGATTTTATCCTGATTTTCAATTCGAGAGGGTTGAACGGCTTTGAGAGAAATTCGTCGGCACCTGACTTTATGGCTTTAAGTTTGTCCACAAGAGCGTCGTAGGCGGTGATGACGATCACCGGAATCAGCCTGGTTTCGAAAGTTGTCTTTATCTTGCGGCAGAGCTCTATGCCGTCCATTTCAGGCATAGTGACGTCCGTTATTATCAGGGAAGGTTTTTCCTTCAAAGCTATTTCATATGCTTCTCTTCCGTTAGAAGCAGACAAAAAATTATAATCTTCACCGCCGAGAGACATTTTGATTGTATTGATTATAAGTTCGTTGTCGTCCACGAGAAGAATGGATGCGTTCTGGGGCAATTATTTTCTCAATTCATCCCTGTTGTCGAACACTTTCTCCAAGGCTTCTGTGATATTCTTAATCCCGGGTTTTTCTGACAGAAGCATGTTTTGAGTTATCCAGACAGCTTCAGCTGAACAGGCTTTTTCAGTGTTAGGAAGGCTGAATTTATTAAAATCCGGAAAATCAGTATTAAAACAGCGCTGGGGGCCGCCGCCAGGACCGAAATTATTCTCCGTGAAAACCGGCTGTTTATATACCGGCAGTGAATATCCAGCGCTAAGAGGGACTCCCTCAGCTCTTACCGCATCTACTATATCTGCTTTTGTGATATCTTCCCACTGCGAGTTGTCTATCATAAAAGGGTATATATGCCATGATGAAACTGAATCTTTTTCCAAAGAAGATAGTGTCCTGTAACCGTTCATCGCTGATATGACGCGGTCGAGTTCCAAAGCGTTTTTCTCTCTCAGAGACTGCAAAGAAGGATATCTTTCGAGCTGTGCGATGAGAACGGCGGCTTGAAATTCAGTCATTCTGTAATTTCCGCCGTATCTGTAATGGGCATACCAGAGACCCTTCTCGCTTCTGCCGCAGTTGCTGAGACTTTTTGCGATTTCATAAACTTCATCAGAATCGGTTATTATCATCCCGCCCTCGCCCGAACTGATGTTTTTGGAAGATTGAAAACTGAAACAAGCGGCTTCGCTTTTAGAACCGACGGGGATGCCCTTAAAAACCGAACCCCATGCCTGGCATGCGTCTTCGACGACAGCCAATCCGTGTTTTTGGGCCAGGGATTGGATTTTTATCAAGTCAGCAGGCCTTCCAGCGAAATGAACAGGCATGATAGCTTTTGTGTGTTCATTTATCAGCGCTTCAGCTGAATTTATGTCGATGTTGAGTGTTTGGGGTTCAATATCGGCAAAAACCGGTTTTGCGAGTGCGTCTAAGACAGACATTGCCGAAGCTATAAAAGTATAGCCGGGGACGATAACTTCATCTCCCGGGCCGATACCGGATGATTTTAAAGCTATAGCAAGGGCTACCGAACCGTTTGTCACCGCGACAGCGTGGCGGACCCTGCTGAATTGGGAAAACTTTTCCTCAAATTCCCTGACAAAAGTTCCATGGAGGGAACCCCACTTTCCGCTGTCAAACGCGCGGAGCAGGTTTTCTCTCTCGGGATTGCCATACACAGGCCAAATGGGAAAAGGTTCTCGCGTGACAGGATTTCCTCCGTTGATTGCTAATTTCGGCATCTTTGATCTCCTATGATAGATAAAAAGACTTGAATGCTTTGACGGTTTGAAAAAGGTCTGCTTTATGGGATACTTCAAAAGGCGAGTGCATAGAGAGAATTGGAGTCCCGCAGTCTATTGTAGGTATGCCCCAGTATGAAATAAATTTCGCTACCGTTCCGCCCCCGCCCTCGTCGACTTTTCCGAGTTCTCCCACCTGCCATACGACATTGTTGGAGTTGAAAAGAGTTCTCAGCCTCGAAAACGATTCTGCGTGAGCGTCGTTCGTTCCTGATTTGCCTCTCGAACCCGTATATTTGACGACACAGACTCCGTGTCCGAGCTTAGCGGTGTTGTTTTTTTCAACAACTTCCGGATAGTCCGGATCCAGAGCGCAGGCGACATCTGCCGAAATGCAGAAACTTTTCCTCATGGTTTCTCTTAACGTTGAATAAGAAACTGGTTTTCCCGTTTTTACGAGTATTCCATGGACGGCGTCTTCGATTATTGAAGAATCCGCTCCGGTGTCTCCGCTCGAACCGGTTTCTTCCTTGTCAAGCCATAAAAGCAGAGTTGCTCTCCTCGGTTTTTCAGCCCCGGTAAAAGACTTAAAAGCGCTAAATGCTGAAATTCTGTCGTCCTGTCCGTATCCTCCTATCATAGATCTGTCGAAACCGACGTCTTTACAACTGCCCGCGGGAACTGCTTCACATTCCGCACAGAGAAGATCTTCGAGTGAAATCCCGTAGTTCTTATAAAGGTGTTCCGTCACTGCTTTTTTTACTCTTTCTTTTTCAGGCACTTCTGAGGAATCCAGGACCGGAAGAGAGGAAGCTATTATGTTCAGTTTTTCACCTTGTATTACTTCAGGGGCTTTTTTATCGTCCTGAAGTTTGTGGGATAGATGAGGGAGAAGGTCATTTATGGTAAATACCGGATCGTCATTTTTTTCTCCGATGACAATATTCATTTTGGTGCCTTTAGAGTCTATCACAAAGCAATGGAGGGCGAGAGGCCTGCAGACCCATTGATATTTTTTTATACCGCCGTAATAATGCGTTTTCAGATAAGCGATACCTGTATCTTCGTAAAGAGGGTTTGGTTTGAGATCGAGTCTGGGAGAGTCAATATGAGCGGCGATGATGTTGATGCCGTTTTCAGGAGGCATTTCTCCGAGTCTCGAGACCGCAATTGACTTTCCTGCGAACTCCTCGACCAAATAGTCTTTGGAAGATATTCTCTTTTTAATCCAATCTACAGCTTCTCTTTCGGTTTTGGCTTCGTCGAGAAAACTCATATATTCATCGGCGAGAGCAAAAGATTCCTTTCGCTCATTTTCGTCCATCATAGTCCATGCGGGAGGAAAATTTATGAATTGATGTGAATCCAGCGGCATCTTCTTCTCCTTAAAATTTTATCTTTTCTTCAATTTCTTCGTCACTGCGTTTGGTTAATATCAATATTTCATCTTTCATAACGGCGACAGTATGCTCGAAATGAGCGGATAATCCGCCGTCTGAAGTCCTGACAGTCCAGCCGTCTTTGTCAACCGAAACACCGTATGACTTTTCGTTCACCATAGGTTCAAGAGCGAAGGTCATGCCCGGAAGAATTTTCACGTTTCTGAATCCGGATCTATTGTCCGGGACAAAATTCGGAATGCTGGGTTCTTCGTGAAGATGCCTGCCTACACCGTGACCGACAAATTCCCTTACGGCGGAAAAACCGTTTGATTCGATGACATTTTGAATTGCCGAACTTATGTCAAAAAGCCTGTTGCCCGTTTTAGAGGCTTTTATGCCCTCGTAAAGAGCGCGTTTAGAAGTTGCTATGAGTTTTTCCTGCAAACTGCCGACTGGAGGTATTATGACGGTGACTGCAGAGTCGACAATCCAATTGTCGAGAGTTACACCCATGTCCAAGCCGACAATGTCTCCCGGGTTAAGAATTTTTTTGCCGGGGATTCCGTGAATTATCTCGTCATTCACGGAGACGCAAAGAGCGCTTGGATAGTTTCTGTATCCGAAAAAAGTCGGTTGGCAATCATGCTGTTTGCAAAGTTTGAAAGCAAGTTTGTCTATAGACTCTGTAGTTATGCCTGCCACGCATTTCTCTGAAATTTCCGTGAGAATTTTTGCGAGGACTTCTCCGGCAATTTTCATTTTTTGAATTTCGTTTTTTGTCTTCAGTTCCATGGATTTCCAGTCTGTTTTGGTCATTAGAAGGCTTATTTTGTTTTCATGTCTGGCCGTCCTCAAAATTTATTTCGCGGATGCCGGCTCCGAATGTTCCGAATATGTCGGAACCCTGCTGTTCTTCCTCTTTTGTTTCTTTCTGCATTTTTTTAACTATTTCATCGAGGGGAACAGTCATGAATTCAGCGTCTTTCGACTCGTGATGTATCTCAGGCATAATGCCCTCTGCTTCGGATTCTACTTTATAGGCAAAAGCATTTTCGGTTTCATTTTTAAAATACTTGAAAAAGAAAGATTTTCTCTGTTTGTCTTTGAGAATAGAAGAAAGCCTGGCGTAAATATTACTCGGCAAGGTCTCCTCCTCGCAGTTGTTTGAGCCCTAAAGAGGCTTCTTCGTCCATAGGATTGATTTCGAGAGCTTTTTTCCATGCTTCTTCGGCTAATTTGTAGTTTTTTGTCCTGAAATAAACTTCACCTAACGCCGAATACGATCTCGCATAGGACGGAGAGACTTTGATAGATTCTTTTAAGTATGTCTCCGCCTGATCGAATTTGTCATCAAAGACATACAGCATGCCGAGATTTATGTAAGCTTCAACCGCGTCCGGATTCATTTCAATAACTTTGGAGAAATATTTTTTGGATTTTTCCTTTTCGCCTATTTCCGAGAAGACTACGCCTAAATTAAGATAAGGCTCGTATATTTCAGGATACAGTTCAATAGCCGTTGAGAATTCTTTTAGGGCTGATTGATATTGTTTGGTGTGATAGAAACCGACTCCTCGGTCGTTGTGTATCATCGCTTTTGATTTTTTGGATTCTTTTTCCAGAAGTGTGAAATTCTTTTGTTCATTTTCGAAGACAACCATTTGTTTTTTTAGAATTTCGTCCAGTTTAGCGGACAAACCGTCGAGTTTTTCTATGCTCTGATTCTGTGCGGAGGCGAGTTTTTCTATTGCGGTAAAAGCTTTGTTTATGCTACCGGAAGCATCGCTTATCATTTTTGTCATTTCCTGATTGGAAATAGCTACCCCTTCGTTTTGGCGAGCAACTTCGGAAGCAAGTTTAACGGATGCTTCAGTGGCGCTTTTCTGAAGTTCGGCTATCGCCGAAATATTGTGAATATGAGGGAGTATTTTTGACGAGACGATGTTCCGGAAGTCAACGAGCATCTGAATTTTTTTGCCCTCCACTGCTGAAAAATTTTTTGCGAAACTTTGAAGAAAATCGGTCAATTTTGCCTGGTTAGCTTCTTCACTGATATGGGTCAGTGAACTTGTTATTTTTTCAAGACTTGTATTCATGGCGGATATGATGTCGAAAAGAGATTTTTGTTCCGTGCCGTATGCCTCTATCCATCTGGCGATGGCTTCTTTGAGAAAAAGTCTGTCTTTTTTCTCTTTTTCCGTGAAGAATGTCAGAAGATTTTGCTTTATCTCATCTCTTATTTCCATGATTCCTGACGCGGACATTTTTGAAACCGGAATAAGATTCTGCATAAGCTTCGCGAATCCATCTGAAATTTCCTGTGAATACTTTTCTCCCAAAGACATGTTGCTTTCTCTGAGCGCATCTCCGAGAGATGTTCGGTTGTCGCTGATCGTCTGTGATAACTCATTCAGCTTTTCACTGAGCTGGGATACTTGTTCTTCCGTGGACTTTGAAAATTCCTGGTATCCGTTTTCAATAACGTGGATGAGAGCGCCGTTCATTTTTTCCTGATATTCTCTGTCTCTTGCCTCTTTTTCTTTGACGAAACTTGAGATATCGCCGGCTTTGACTGCATTCTCGATGCCGGTCATGGATTCGGGTATGGCATTTAACGCCGAAGACAGGGAATTTATGTATATGGAAAGGCTCTCGACAAGAGACTGCTGGTTTTTGGACAGAATGTTGCTGACGTTGGCCAAAAGAATATTTGCCAGCTCGTTCTCTCTCGACTCTTTTTCCCTGAGGAATTCTATTACATCGTTATTTTTTATGAATTTTTCAATTTCCGATACGGATGACGGAAGAGAGGAAATCTCTCCTTTCAGGGAGGCGAAATACGACTCAACAGAAGACAACAGATCGGTCTGGTTTTGTTTGAGGAGCTGTGCGAGATTTATGAGATGATTTCCGAGATACTGTCTATCTCTTGCTTCTCTTTCTTTTAAAAACTCAAGAGGACTGCTTTCCGCCAAAGCCTTCTGCATTTTTTCAAAAGAAACGGGAATGTCTTTTAAGTTTGTATCAATGGATTCGAGGCTGGATGATACATTGCCCGAGAGAATTTCGCCCGTTCTCTCAATGAGCGATGTGATGTTCTGAGCGATTTCCCTGGAATATTCTCTGTCTCTTGCCTCTTTTTCTTTGACGAAACTTGAGATATCGCCGGCTTTGACTGCATTCTCGATGCCGGTCATGGATTCGGGTATGGCATTTAACGCCGAAGACAGGGAATTTATGTATATGGAAAGGCTCTCGACAAGAGACTGCTGGTTTTTGGACAGAATGTTGCTGACGTTGGCCAAAAGAATATTTGCCAGCTCGTTCTCTCTCGACTCTTTTTCCCTGAGGAATTCTATTACATCGTTATTTTTTATGAATTTTTCAATTTCCGATACGGATGACGGAAGAGAGGAAATCTCTCCTTTCAGGGAGGCGAAATACGACTCAACAGAAGACAACAGATCGGTCTGGTTTTGCTTTGAAAGTTCTTCGAAACGTTTGAATAATTTTTCCCTTTCTTCGGTTTTTTTGTCATCGTTTTTTCTAAGATATTCAAGTATTTCTGTGTAGTTGGGCTCTGAAGATATCTTCTGAAGATGAGACGACACCGAAGAAAGGTATGAAGAGATATTTTCAGTGAAAAGAGCCTGGCTTTTTTCAATGGAATTCTTTATGTCAACAGCGAGAGTATCGTAATAATCTTTTTCATTTTTTCCGAGTTCATCTATGGCGTTTTCAATTTTTCCAAAATCAATTCTATGTTTCAGCTCAGTCAGTTCGGAAAGGGTGTTTTTAAGCAAACCGACCACGTCTCCGGATATGAAAATTTCCGACGAAGAATGAATCTCGTCGAGGATTGAGGTAGATTTTGTAAGCAATTCCACGATTGAGTCTGCAGTTGTCCGGTAATTGTCAATTTTCAGAGAAATAGGTTCGAGAGTTTGACTTATCTTTTCAGGAAGAGCAGATATGCTTTCGCTTACAGATGACGCTCCTTCTCCAATGTTCCGGCTCGATGGCAGTTCTTTTATCTTTTCGTTTAAGATATTCTGTCCGTCTCTTATGTCTGCAAAACATGTTTTCAGGGATTCAAATTTTTCATTTAGTTCTTTGAGCACTCCCACAATTTCGAGAATACCGCATCTATCCTCATTCTGATTGTAAAAACTGCAATCGGGACCGCACTCTTTTACTTCTCCGGGTGTCGATGAAAATGGACAGTTCTTCATAGTTCCTCAATTGCTTTTTGAATTGTTTTTTCATCTAATAAACTGCTTTTTTTTCTTATCTTTGTGTATATCAAAGAAGGGGAATCGGAAAGAATTTTTCCCGCGAATTCTCTGTATGATTTTTTATCTTCATCGTTTAGGAATTTTTCTCCCGATTTCATCAATGAAAGAGCCGAGACGAAGTCAGACATTTGAGCATGACAGGCAACCAGAATCTTTAAGAACTTGCCCATATTTTCGCTTTTCGGTTTTAGAGTTTTTATGAAATTTATGGCAAGAGGATAATCGCCTAAGGCGAGCATACATTCGCATTTTTCAAGCGTCGCCTCCTCTGCGGTTTCACTCTTGAGCACGTCAAGCGCGGTTTGAGGAAAACCCGATTGCCTGAGTTTTTTAGCCAAAGACAATCTGTCAGACGATTTTACAGCGCTCTTTATCTCTTCGATTCTCTTTTCGTTCGACCATAAAAAGAATTTTTCAGGTCCGACTATTTCCCTGTAGGATTTAACGAAACCCATGGATTTTTTTCTGTCATTAGATATCACGTAGTCAAGAGCGAGATTCAGGATTTGCTCTTTCTGAGAAACACTCAGTTCGGCTTTTTCC
Source organism: uncultured Desulfuromonadaceae bacterium (assembly GCA_964397545.1). GTDB lineage: Bacteria > SDB-A > SDB-A > SDB-A > SDB-A > JAFGIG01. The sequence continues at coordinate 139,801 of CAYNIW010000002.1, forward strand.
AGCGCTTCGGCTTTTTTAACAGCCTGCTGAGACAGATTCTTCTTTATCATTATGCCGAGCAGAGCGATATGAAGGTTGAAAGTTTCACCGGAAATCTGCGTTTTAGAAAACCTGAAAAGGATTTCTTTGATTACTGAATCGGGGAGGGATTCTTCGATATTCTTGAGTATTGAAGCGCATTCATCGGTATTGTTTTTTTCTGCCATAATAAAGCATTTTAGAACATCTGATCTGTAATCGTCTATCTGTTGAAGGTGGGGAAGAATCTCGTCGCCAAGGGCGTTGTTGAGGTCGAATGCTCTTGAAAATGAATCCACTGCTTTTTCTTTCATCTCTTGCCCGGCGGAAAGTATTCCGTGTTTGAGGAAAATATCGGGATTTAAGAAACCCTTGTCAATAATTTCCTCAGTGAGTTTGGTTAGAACTTCGGTTTCAAAAGAATCTTTTGTCTTCGTTTTGAGCAAAATGTCAATGGCTTCATCAAAACGGTCGTTTCTTATGCAAATCTCCGCCCAAATGAGCTTATATATGGTCTTGTCGGGATCGGTATGTATTTTCTTTTTGGAAAACTCAGTTATGGACCTGTTTGAAGGGTTGTTCGAGATGATTTTTTTTATTGTCGAATACAAAACATCGAATCTCTGGCATTTATCGGAAATCGATATCATTATGCCGAGATTTTTTTCCGAGTCGGTGTTTGTAATGATTTTTTCCATTTCTTCGAGGGATTTAATCGCGAAAGATTCATCGTAAGATACCGCGAGCTGGAATTCGACCGCGGCTTTGTCTAATTCACCCTCGGAAGAGAGAATTTTGCCCAAATAAAATCGTAGATTGGCGTCGGTGGGAGCCCCTTGAAGCTGAAACTGAAACTCCTTTATCACTTTGTCGGGGGAGACGTAGGATTTAGTGTAAAGCTCGAACAGCAAAGCCGATGAATTCTCGTATTTACCCGCTCTGGAATAGGCTTTCGAAAGTATGTAGAGAATTTTTGGGTCTTCCGAGGTTTTTCTGACTTTTTCGAGAAGTTCTATTATCTGATTCGAAAACTTGGAAGAAAGATCCAGACTCTTCGATATATGGTTCAAACCGCTTTTTACATTTCCTGTTTCGAAAGCGACCTGACCTCTGATAAGATTAAAATAAGACTTGTCCTCGGGAGGAAGTTTCTCCGGGATTTTTTCCATTTCGATTTCAAGTTGGGAAAAAAGCTTTCTCTTGAGGAGAAAATCCAGATATCCGAATAAAACCCTGTAATCGTCGGGGTAATGATTTTTAAGTTTCTTAAAAAGGTCAAGAGTCCATGTGTCTTCTTTAGGATAGTCCATAAGATCGCGGAGTTTGTCGAGTGCGGAAGATAAATTTTTCTTTCTGAGCAGAATTATAATGTTGTTTTTCAGGACTTCTTTATTTTTAGGAAATTTGGAGGAAACTTTTTCGAGAAGGTCCGTTGTCAACTCTTTGAGGTCCTGATAGGCACGGCTTAGTATCTGTATGTATTTAAGAGCGTTTTCGGGGTTATCTGATTTTATTGAAGACAATATTTCAGCAATCAGAGAAATGTCCTGTCTCTGAATCTTTTCAGTGAATACTGAAGCCACGGCTTTCAGGTTTTCACTGATTTCAGGGTATATCTCGCTCAGGACATCGAGTTTTATTAAAAGCTCTATAATACAGGATTCATCTCTGTCCAGGAGAGATTCAGACTTCTTTAACGCAGGAGCGAGGTTCTTGAAAGAAGCGGACAATATAAAAGAGACATTCAATTTGAGGTTGTCGGGAAATCTTTCCATGAGAGATGAGCATATTTCATATCCGTAAGCAGCTTCTTCCGTTTTTCCTGAAAATACCAAAAAGTCGGAAATCAATATAGCTTTGTCTACAGCCCCTCTTTCAGAGTTAATCATGCCCAGAAGGTATAGGGCTTTGTAGTTCTCAAGATTCTGTTCGGTTATATCAAGAAGATATGTTTCTATCCTGTCAAGCGATTCGGGATATTCTTTAAGCAGTTTTTCCGCGATATTGACACAGCTCTCGTAATCGCCTTTTTTCATAAAGATTTCGGCTGAAAGAAAATAAATCTGTTCGTTCGGAGATTCGAGAAGAGTGCTGATTTTTTCCGAAACCCAACCGAGATATTCTGTTTTGTCTGAAAAGAACTCAAGTTCCGAAGAGGCTTCGGCGAGTTTCTTTTCAGTCATGAGCTGATCTATGTATTGCATTCTCGCTTTAATGTTCTTTCTGTCTGTTTGAAGCATTGACTTAAGGTATTTTTGCTCGATTTCTTTCGTAAGGTTTGATCTGTTGACAAGCTCAAGAGCTTTGTCTTGATTGTTAGTAGAGATGTATAAATTGAAGAGATAATCCATTGACTCAGATCCGAGCCGTGTTTTAGATTCGAGAATGGCTAAGATTTTATCGGCGCAGGCCGGGTCTATCTGAAGGGCTTTGCTGAAAGAATCAATAGCTTCTCTTTCACTGCCGAAGTTGAGGTAAAATTTGCCGAGATATATGTGGGAAAGAGGCGATCTGTATTCGCTTTTGGCTGTCCAAGCGAGATGACCGGTTATTAAGTCGGCTTTGTCGGGGAATTCAGATGCGATTTCTTCGAAAAGATTAATAGCCGATTCTTTATCCGTGTATAAGGTTAATGAGGCAATTGAGAGTAAAAGAGAAGACCTTTTCTTTGTGTTGCTTGTGCCTGCCGGAAAATTTTTCAGTATTGCGTTTTTAGCCGTAATTTCCTTACTGATATAGTCTTTCGGAACATCTTTGAGAAAATCATTGGCTTTGTCGAAATCTCCGAGCTCAAGATACAAAGTGGCTATGAAAACAGAGACTTCCGAGAGCCTGTTGCCCAGAAAAAATCCGTCTTCCGCTCTGCTTATAGTGTTTTGAATATTTTCCGGCGCGAGCATATGAGCGTTTGTGAGGCTTCTCGTCGCAATTGGCATATTCATTTTTGCCTGCATTCTTCCCAGTTCAAGGTATATGGCGTAGTCTTCTCTGTTTCTGGATTCTTTATCGAGGTGATCCAAGGCTTTCTTGTTTTCGCCCTGATCTTCAAAATTTCTTGCTTTTTCAAGAATTTTGTTTACATCTTTACCGAGTATGAAATCGAACATAATTAAATATATTTTACATCATCCTGAATACCGGTCAAGGTCAATGAAATAGGACTTGCATTTTTTACGCGTCAAAATATAATAAGATAACTGATAAAGGAGGTAAGATGAGACCATACGTTAATGAAGCTGACTGTATTGCCTGCGGTTTATGTAAAGATGTCTGTCCGGCTGATCCCAAGGTTTTTGAAATAGAAGATAAAGCCAAAGTCGTCAATCCCGACGCCTGCACCGGTTGCATGGAATGTCAGAACAACTGCCCTGTCAGCTGCATTGAAGTAAAGTAGAAATACCGATTTTTTCAGCTCCCCTCACAGGGAGCTTTCTTTTTTTTGGAGTGTTGAGTTTTTTTCCTATATACCTTATAATCACCTTTTTCAACTGAATACTAAGGAGAATTCTTTATGCCTTTTTTTGTTCTATTTATTCAATTTTTGACTCTCTCGCAGGTTAGAGACGATGTCTATCTTATAAACCCTGAAACTTACGTTCTTCACCCGAGAGACAGGCTTCAACTCGTCATTTCCGGAGCACAGGGATTCGTGCAGGATCTCGTCGTAAATGGAGACGGGACAATGATAGTCACTGTCGGTTCTCCTGGGACAATAGCCGAGCCTTCCGAACTTCCGGTGCCGGGTGAAACGAGTATGCTCACCGCGGATTTCGCCACCGGAATGCCGCTTGGAGTAGTTTACGCGGACGGTAAAACCTTGAAAGAAGTCGAAACTGAAGTCAGGCAGATAGTCAGAAAATATTACACGGGGGTGGAAGTTCGTCTTGTAATTGTCAGACCGAGGCATTTTATTATTCTTCCCACCGGCGCTGTTCAGGACAACCTGCCTCTTGAGGTGGCTCCTTTGATGAGAGTCTCAAATATCATAGGTTCAATACTTTTCAAACCTACGGCTTCGCTGATGAACATAGAACTCAGATTTCTCGATGGAAGCGTTGATACGGCGGATTACATAAGGTATATTCTCACCGGCGACATAAAATACGATCCGCCTTTCAGGGAAGAGGGAGTTGTTCTCTATTTCCCTGAAATGAATAATTCTGTTGCCCTCTTCGGAGCTGTTCAGCGTCACGGGACGGCCAATATATTTGAAGTGATAGACACTCTTGAAACTTTTCAGAGCGTTTCCGCCGTTCATGAAATCTATGACGGCGAAAACCTGAGAGAGCTTATACAGATAACCGGAGGATTCCTTCACAACGCCGACGTTTCAAACATAACAATCAAGAGAAACGGAACCGTGTTCAGAATTGACGGAAAAGACAATTCGGCGATGGAAAATTTTGTTCTCGAAAACGGAGATACTATTCTGGTTCCGGAGATAAGAAATTCGGTGATAGTTCTCGGAGGGGTCAAAAATCCCGGTGAATACGCCTTTGTTCCAATGAAGACGGCTTTTGAATACGTCAGCATAGCCGGAGGAGTTACAGACCGGGGAATGCTGAACAGGATAAGCGTTTTTACTTACGGAGGAGTCCGCAGAGGAGAAGGTATAAATACTCCGGTCGAAAGAGGAGATGTTGTAAAAGTCCCCGAAGTTACTTTTAAGTGGTGGCAGGATTACACTACCGCTATAGGAGCTCTTGTCAGTCTCGCTTCTTTAATAATTCTGCTTTCCAGGTAACAGGAGGAGAAATATGGCTGAATTCATCGGAAAAGCCGTTGTAGCCCAGGGAGGAGGACCCACTGCGGTGATCAACCAGACGCTTGCCGGAATTGTCCTCAGATCCAAGCATTGCCGTCAGTTTTCTTCTCTATACGGAGCTGTAGGGGGCGTGAGGGGAATAATAGAAGAGAATTTCATCGACCTCGCTTCTGTTTCTTTCGGAAACCTCATAGCAGTCGCGAATACACCCGGAGCGGCGCTGAAGAGCACGAGAGACAAACCGGACGGCGAATACTGCAGAAAAATTTTCGAGATTTTTAAAAAGCACGATATACGATATTTCTTTTACATCGGCGGCAACGATTCCGCCGACACTTGCAGGATAATTAACGAGAACGCCAACGAAAACAACTACGACCTCAGAGTTTATCACGTCCCGAAAACAATAGACAACGATCTTCTCGTCAACGACCACACTCCAGGATACGGATCAGCGGCAAAATATGTCGCTCAGGCATTTTCAGGTATAGACAGGGACAACGAATCACTCGGAGGTGTCTATATCGGCGTAGTAATGGGAAGGCATGCCGGTTTCCTAACTGCGGCGTCAGCTCTCGCCAAAAAGAATGAAGAAAGCGCTCCGCACCTCGTCTTTTTGCCTGAATATCCTTTTGACACTGAAAGCTTTCTCGAAAAAATAAGCAATATTTACTCTGAATCCGGAAGATGCGTGATAGCTGTAAGCGAAGGGATAACAGATCCTTCAGGTGACCCTGTGATAGCTTGTCTTTCTGGAAAAAACAAGGAATACGATTCGCATGGCAACGTCCAGCTTTCAGGAACGGGAGCTCTCGGCGATATGCTTTCGGATCTTGTAAAATCCAGGCTCGGTATTAAAAGAGTCAGATCTGATACTTTCGGATACCTTCAGAGGTCTTTCGCTGGATGTGTCAGCCCGACTGACGCGAAAGAAGCACGGGAATGCGGTGAGATGGCAGTAGTCTTTTCTTCCAATACAGAAAGAGACGGATCCGTGACTATTATCCGAACAGGCGAATACGAGGTCGAGTATGAGCTCTCTTCATTGCCTCAGATAGCCGGAAAGACTAAACTTATGCCCCAAGAGTTTTACGACCCCAAAAAAAGCATGCCTACTGAATCGTTTTTTAGATATGCCAGACCTTTGACAGGAGACCTGCCGATTTGTGAGAGGCTGAAAGCCCGGAGAATTAAGGTAAAATAATAAAGGAGAGAGAAAATGACCCTCGATTTGATCCCTTCCGGCGTAGAGATTATTGACAACCCCGATCAGGAAAAATTTAGGGAGCTCACGCTGAAATACGGACCTGCTTCGATGAAAACTTCTTACGGAAATATACTCAAGCTGACGAGAAATAAAGCGAGGAAAGCCGAATACACATATATTGTGACAGACGAACCTGGAGACGGCCTTTTTTCAAGCAAAACAATCACTCGGGAAAAAGCGCAAAAATACATACTTCAGGCAAGAGAATACATGAAAAATCTTGGAAAAATGATCAAAATCGACAGATACGTGGGGATAGGGGAAAGAGCAGTCGGAGTCACCTGGTTTTACGATCCCGAATCGGCAAATATCGGCGCTATGCAGCAGGTTCTGGCTTTTCCGAGGTCGGATGTGGAAAGCGAAGAGTCGCTGAAAAAGCCTTTTGAACCGGTTTTCAACCTCGTTTTTCTGGCCGGATTTCCCGCCAAAGGCATGCCCGGAGACCAAGCTATTTTTTTTGATATTGAAAAATATGTCACTTACGTGATGGGGCCGGATTATTTCGGAGAGAGCAAAAAAGGAATGCTCAGAATGCTGAACGAATACGTCTATCAAAAAGGGGGACTTGTTCTCCATGCCGGAGCAAAAATTGTTAAGATGAAGGATAAAAAGATATCTGTGGCTGTAATGGGTCTTTCAGGAACTGGAAAAACAACCACGACTTTCTCCAAACAAGGTGAATACAGCAGACCTATTCAGGATGACATGATCTCTCTCTGGCCGGACGGAACTTTTTCTATAACCGAAAACGGCTGTTTTGCAAAAACATACGGCCTGACGGAAGCGACTGAGCCTGTCATATACCGAGGAACTTTAAGCCCCGGAGCTTGGGTGGAGAATGTCTTTCCCGATGAAAAAGGGGAATTTGATTTTTCAAAGGATGTTCTTAAACCGGAAGAGGTTTCAAGGCTGAAAAAAATGCTCGTAGAATCAGGAGCGGACCCCGAAAAAGTCCAAAAATACATATCAGGCGAAGTGAAAGCCCAAGAAGTGATAGACGAATACATGACTCCGGCGGACGGATGGGATTTTGTGGTCTGGACTCAAAACGGCAGATCGATAATTCCGATGAAAGATATCGAGAACGCCGCGGATTTCAAGGATTTGCCGCCCTTAAAATCTCTCGGCATACTAAACCGGGATGAAGGAAGCGATGCCGCTACGCCCGGAATAGTCCTTTTTTCTTCCTCCGAACAGACCGCAGGTTATTTCATGCTCGGCGAGACATCCAAGACTTCAGCGGCCGGCAAAGACAGAGGAAAAACGCGTTCTCCGTTCACACAGCCTTTCTTTCCTAGATCTCATAAACTTCAGGCGGACAGATTCAGGGACATATCATTGAGTTTTGAAGGGCTCCAATCCTGGATGATGAATACGGGCTACATAGGGGGCGACGGAAAGGATGTTGAAAATAAAAAGGCATTAAAAGTCAAAATATCACACTCTTCAGCAATGATAGAAGCGCTCTTTGAGGAGAAAATCGCGTGGAAAGAAGATCCGGATTTCGGCTATCTCATAGCAGACGTGGAAAATCCCCTCAACGCTTGGCTTCTGGAAAGGGTCCCCAAAGAGATACTCAATCCTGTCTTGTTTTTCGAAAAACAGGGAAGGATAAAAGAATACAAAACATGGGTTGCCAGAATGAAGGATGAAAGGCGCGCTTTTTTGAAAAAATACATGGTCGAGGACAACATAGTCGAAGCTGTGTGCGGATGATATCTGCCGCTTTCAGTAGCGCCAAATCCACTGAACTCCGACGCCCATGATGTCCTGATGATCTTTGTTGAGAAATAACGATGTGTTCTTCCAGATTCTGTAAGTCATGGTCACATCTGCCGGGGTGTTGTTGAGGATATCTTTTTTATATTCTATATAGACGTTCCTTGTCACGTATTTTGCCAAGGTGAGTTTAGCGCTGTTGGATGTCCCTACGCCGGTTTCCAGGTTTATTACATTGAGATTCAGAGCTCTTTCGAGTCTTGAAAACACTCTCGTGCGGAGAAGATAATTCACAGCTCTGTTGGGGACAGCGGAGGTGATTGTGGATATTGAAGAGATATTACTCCATGTCGTGTTGAAAGTGAGAAGAGATATTATGTCCTGCTGCGACATTTTCGGTTCCGAAGAGAGAGTGAGAAGCGGGGTGTTTATGTTGCCTGAGAGCCGGGCAGTGATGGTCACTGTCTTAGTCTCCGGGGGAGTTCCGCTCGACGGGTCGGTGTAAAAAACCTCGGTTTCTCCCGTGAAATCAATCATTCCGTCAATTTCGGTTGAATCCGTCATCAAAAAAAGCTTTCCATCGGTTATGTTGAAGCTTCTGTCGAGATAGAAGATTTTGCCCCTTTCAGCCGTCAGTTCGCCTTTTGTATAGATTACGTTCCCGAAAGAGGAGACGTTGTATGTTCCGCTCAGTTCGACCTCAGCTAGTTCATGCCTGAAAATAATATTGCCAGAGGATCCGTCAATGAAAAGCTCCAGATCCGGAATTTCAACACCTATGTTTTCGGGTTGATTTGATTCCGGAACAGGGGATATAAGCGCCTGATTGACTATTGCCTCGCCTTTTACCGTGGAATGGAAACTCGAATCCACCATTATTTCGAGGTTGCCGGTCACGTTTGCCCATATTCCTTCGATCCCGGTGTAATCTATTTCCCTGAATGCAATAAAAATATCGGAGACAAAGCTTCTGTATCCTTTGTTGAAAACAACGCTTCCTTCTATGTCGAAATCTCCGCGGGAATTTTTTCCTGTAACCTTAAAGGAAACAGAATCGTTATGAAAAACCGCACTTGCCCCGATATCCCGGGCAATCTGCCCTGCAGGCTTGACAAAAGCCGCGCCGTCACGGATTTCCGCACTTCCGAAAATGTCAAGATCCTGGTATGTCCCCTTTAAGGAAACTTGACCATAGACATTTCCGGAAAGCATTACTGCGATATCTGAAAGAAATTCAAGCGGCCAGAGTCCTATGTCGTTGAGATAAAAGTTCAGGTCAATTTCATGGGATGATCCAAAAGGCAAATGCCCTGAAATAAAAGACGATTTTTCCTGATATACTATTTCACACGAGTCTATATCGAGACCGCTTTTAGAGATAACACCTCTTAAAGTAATTCCGTCAATAGTAAATTGGCCGGATCTGATTTTGCCCGATCTGAGAAATACATGAGAGACGGGACTGCCGACAGGACCCCAAAAATCAGACCTGAGGCTCAATTGGCCGGAAAGCGGCGGAACTGCGGAAAAATTGCTTGTAAGGCTCAAAGGTATGCCTTCTATGTTGAGAAAACCGTTTATTTCGCCTTCGGACAGAAGACAGGAAGCGGTAAGTTCTAAATCGGAAAAACCTGAAGCGGAGAAAGTGTCAATAAAAACACCTTTATCGGAAAACATCAGAGAAATATCTGAATTCGAGTTGATATAAAATGAATCGTAGGAAAACTCAAATCCCTTCATTGACAGTTGAGAAATCTTTTCGTCATAGGAGAAATCAGAACTCGCGGCCAACAAGCCGGATGAAAGGGCGGCTGAACCCTGAAGTATTCCGTCAGTCAAGTTTGCAGATGCCGATATTCTGTCTGCCTTAAAACCGCCTAAATCAACATATTCTCCGTATATATCAACCATGTCTGCCGAGAAGTTTCTGATGTCGAATTTTCTCAGCTCTATGTCCGCTTTTCCTGCGGTAATATTTTGGTATTGGGCTTCCCGGGCACTGAGAGACGCAAAAATATATCTGCCGTCAAATCTGAAATTGCCGTTGACTGTTCCGTTTAACGGGATTTTTGTGAGTTCGAGGGCGTTTAAAACGCTGATGTTAAAATCTCTTAAGTCGCAATAGACATTGTAACCTTTGGCAGAAAAATCTCCAGATCCTGTAAAACGGCCGTATTTTTCTGTAATGCAAGAAAAAGTTGTTTTATAAATTCCGTCTCCGGTTGAAACCGAACCCGTAAATGAGTTGACGGATATCCCGTTGAGCGAAGAGTTGAGGAGAGAAAATAAGACTTCTCCTCTTAAATCACCGGAATCTTTGAGGTTTTTAATCCATCCCTCCGCCGAACCGTTGGATGAAAATGAAAATTTTAGGAAACTGGATAACTGGGCGAAGTCATCTGTTCCGAGGTTATGAAAGATAGAATAAAAATTAAGTGAATCCTCTTCCAGTGCATAACAAAATGTGCCGAAGAGCTCTCCGTGGCCGAAAAAAAATTGTGAGCTGTCGGAAGATACTATTCCGTCTTCATACGACATAATTGAAAACAAAGAGTCTATTGAGTTTTGTCCGAGAGACGGATTTTGGGCTTTGATAGTGAACCGGGCGTCTTTTAACTCTTCACGATAGGAGAATTTTCCCGAGCCCGTTACATCGCCGGATACGTCCACGATCCACTGCTGAGCTTGTGTCCAGAAAGTGTCTATAACCGTGTTGAAGGTCATCTCTCTTGAAAAAAAATCAGTTCGGCCCATGATATATAAATTTTGGGTCATAATCTCAAAAACACCTGAAAACCTCATGTCGGGATACATTGCAAAATCAGAGTTAAATGAGACTTTCTGAGGTAAATACGCAGTGAAAAAATCCGCGTCTTCTATAGACACGTTGATGCCCTCGGGGAAAGAAGAGACACTTGCGGAAACTGAAATATCCTTTATCTCAGAATTAAGGAGCATAATGCTCGAGTTCGTCACCAGAATTTTTTCAATGGCGAATTTTGGGAAAGTGATGTCTTTATGAGGGGATTCGTCTGTTTTAAGAGTGTCGAAATTCCAGTTCAGAGAACCGTTTTCTGAGCGATAAAAACTGAGCTTCAGGCCGTCGACAAATATGTTTTTTACGCTTTTTTTTTCGATAAGATCCAATACTTCAAAAGAGACTTCGGCGTATGAACAGGTTAAGAGCAGTTCGTCTCTGTTGTTTTGAACTATGAGGTTTTTCACGAAGAAGGAAGGCTTGAAATAGAATCCAATTTGCTGGTAAGTTATCTCGATGTCAAGGCTTTGTTCGAGGATTTTTACCAGCTCAACGGCGGCAAATTTAGCTGTCTTGCCCCTGAAAATACTTAGGAACGCGAAATACATAATCAAAAAAGTCAGAAGAAGAGGTCCGATCCTGAGCCTCGGAATAAACTTTCTCCACAGCTTTTTGCCGTTTTTATCAGAACGGGTTCCCGAAAGCAAACTGTATGAGTCCTTTGTATTGATGTTCTCCTGCTAGAGGCACGCCGTATTCCAGTCTTATAGGCCCTGCCGGAGTGTTATATATAAAACCTGCACCCATTGAAAAGCCTATGTTTTCATACGATGATATCTCCTCTGCGGAATTCCAAAGCCCGCCGGCGTCGAAAAACAATTCAAAAGCAAAATCGCCGAGAGTGTAGTGCGACTGAGTCATCACGTTGACGAGTATGTTGCCGCTTCTCTGATTTAATTCATCCAGATCTCCAAGTGAATTTTCAGGATATCCTCTAAGGGAATTAACTCCCCCGAGCGTAAGTTTCTGATCCGGGCTTATTCCGTTTTCTAGGGAAAGTCCATACGGGAAAGTCCATGTCGAGCGAAGAAAAATATAATAACCTAATTTTGAAGGACTGAAAAGCCTGACCCAATCCCATCCCATCCTGTAAAAATAGTTATCTCCGCCGAGAAATTTTCCCGCCGCCTGAAAACGGATGTTCTGTTTCAAGCCTGTAGTTGGTGAAAAAGGATTGTCTCTTGAGTCGAAACTGTATCCGAAGATGAAGCTGTTGGTGAATTTGCTCATCGAAAATTTTGACCCGCCTCCCGCTGAAGTTGTGTCGATCCATGCTCTGCGGAAGACCAATCCTGAATAGAGGACTCCGGAGGAGGAGATTCTCTTTCCGAGAGATGGAGACAATTCTATGTATTCGAGGTTTCTTTCACCGTAGCCTATTCTCTCAGCTTTAATGTAGCTTGAGAAAATAAGTGATGTCCCCAAAAAATAAGGTTCGGAGTAGTTGAGTTCGACGTTTTCGGAGTATTCACCGTAAAAATCTGTTTTATAGGAAGCTGAAACGGAAATTCTCTGGGCGTTGCCGAATAAATTGTTGTTGCCCCACTGAATATTTATTCCTGCCTTTCTGTCGCTTTTGTAATTTAAGGACACGAGGAAAAATGAGATTTTAGACTCTTCGACTTTTATTATCACTTTCAGGCTGTCCCCATGCAATTTTGAGGGCAGAGGTTTCACTGAAACGAAGGAGAAAAGACCGGTGTAGTAGAGATTGCTCCTCGCTCTGCTTAGGAGATCTGGAGAAAAAAGCTGTCCTGCCTTGAGTCTGGATTCCATTTCTATTATCTTTTTCCTGACATTTCTGTTACCGAGTATCTCGATTTGGTTAATGAACACTCTGCTTCCGGTGTCTATGGTTATGAAAATATCCATAGCAAGTGAATCGAGAGCGGCAGGGAGAATCGTGTCTTCAATTTTGACGTTGTAGAATCCTCTGTTAATGTATTCTGAAGCTATTGCTATCATAGCCATGGAGAGATTCATCTGATTCAAAGGCTGTCCGGGAAGGATATTGTTTTTCTTAAAAACAGACATATCGAGAGCCGAATCAAATCCTGTTATCGTGACTGAGTTTACTAAAGACCTTTCGCCTTCAAAAACAGAATATTTCAAAATGTATCCCGTTTCGGTCAATGAATCTGTCATGCTGACGACTCTGGCGTGAAAAAATCCGAGCTGATTGTAATAATTTTCAATGTTTGCCGCGTTTTTAGAGCTCGAGAAAGGGCTGTAAAGATCTCCCGGTCCGGTATAAAGATAAGGCATTATATCTTTTTCGTCGATTTGTTCGTCTCCTGATATTTGAACTCTTTGGACCCTGGCGAAAGATGAATAAGGGTCTTTTCTCGCACCGCAGGAAGCTCCAATCAAGAGGATAAAAAATGTTAATAAAGGGGAGATTTTTTTCATCTGAAAACCGAGATGATCGTCAAGGGTTCAAAGTCTCGGCTCCCGAAAAATATTTCCTGAGAATCGGCGGGATAGAGACTTTGCCGTTTTCCTGCTGATGATTTTCAAGGATCGCGATCATCGTTCTCGGAGTTGCCAGACCGCTGCCGTTCAGTGTGTGGACAAAAGCAACCCTCCCGTTTTTGTCCCTAAACCTCAAGTTCATCCTGCGGGATTGAAAATCCCTGAAAAGCGAGACAGATGATACTTCAAGATATTTTTTAGAGACCGGCGCCCACGCTTCAATATCGTAAGTTATGGCGCTGGCGAAGCTCATCTCTCCTGTGCAGAGTTTTCTTGTCCTGAAGGGTATTTCAAGCTTCTTCAGAACAAGCTGTGCTTCTTCCAGAAGTTCCTCGAGGCTGTCTCTGCTATTTTCCGGTTTGGAAAGGTGAACGAGTTCAACTTTGTTGAACTGATGCATTCTCAAGAGCCCTTTCGTTTCCTTGCCGTAAGACCCCGCTTCTCTCCTGAAACAGGCTGTATATGCACAGAGCTTCACAGGCAGAGATTCGTGATCGAGAATTTCGCCTGAAAAAAGATTTGTGACCGGGACTTCGGCAGTGGGATTTAGGAAAAGGTCGTCTTTTTCAATGAGATACATGTCTTCTTCCAGTTTAGGCAGTTGACCGGTGCCGAACATGGAGCTTCTGTTTACTAGAAAAGGAGGCAAAATCTGCCTGTATCCGTTTTCCGAATGCAGTTCCATCATGAACATCAAAAGGGCGAGTTCAAGCTTGGCTCCGTTTCCGGTGTATAATGGAAAAGCGCTCTTTGAAACTTTACCCGCGAGGGCGAAATCGAGAAGTTTCAGATCGGCTGTTATTTTGAAATGGTCGGATCCTTCTTTTTTTTTGCCCGGGTCGCCCCAGGAAAATATTGTCTCGTTTTGATCTTCAGTTTTTCCCAGGGGGACATCGTCGTCGGGAATATTCGGTATCCACATCAGGGAATCTTTCCATTTTTTGTCGGTTTCCGAGAAAATTTTTTCTTCGGTTTTGATCTCCTGAGAAAGTTCTTTTGATTTTGTCAGAATTTCGTCTTTTTGTGTTTTTTTCGCGGAAATTTCTTTTGAAAAAGCGTTTAACCGGCTTCTTTTGTCTTCTAAAGATTTCAGAAGGATTTTTCGTTTTTGGTCGAGATCTAAGAAGGCGTCAAGATCGCAGTTTTCACCTTTCGCTTTAACAGCATTTTTAACTTTTTCAAAATTTTCTTTTAAGTATTTAACATCAAGCATCTTTTCCCCTCTTCGCGGCCCATGATTTTTCGTAGTAGGATTTCAGGCCTTCTTTAACGCGTTTTTCTATAAAACGCAGAGCATTTTTTTCATCTTTGACGTCCAATATCAAACACAATGCTTCATCAACTGTTTTAACCGAGTAAATGGAAAAGTTTCCCGAAGCGACCGACTGTCTTATAACTTTGTCGAGCATAAGTGAATTTTCGTTGTCTTCCGGCAGGATGAGGGCTCCGTTTTTAATATTTTTGACTTTGCAGACCTTGAAAAAGCCCTCTATTTTTTCGTTAATGCCTCCGACTGCCTGAATGTTGCCGGCCTGATCAACAGAACCTGTGACTGAAAAATTCTGTTTTACCGGGATTTTTGAAATGCTCGAAAGCAAAGCGCAAATTTCCGCGACCGAAGCGCTGTCTCCGTCAACGACATTATAGGATTGTTCGAAGCAGATTGACGCGTGAATTGAAAGCGGCAGGTCGTATGCATATTTTCCGCGAAGATAGCCGCTTATTATATTCACTCCTTTTGTGTGTATCTCGCCGGAAAGTTTTGATTTTCTGTCAATGCTCACAATGCCTTTTTCGCCTGGCGACACGCTTGCCGTGATTCTCGCGGGAAGTCCTATTGGAATGTCGTCGTAATCTATAACCGTCAAGGCGTTCACCTGGCCTGTCTGTGACCCTTTCAGGAAGATTTTTATTATATCTTCGCGTATCAGCCTTAGGTATTCCCTTTCGAGTGCGGTTCTTCTGAAACGCATTTTTTCTATTGCTTTTTCTACTGATTTATACGTGACGATTTTAGCTCTTTTTTTCCTTTTTATTTCCCAGTATGCGCTTTCTTTGACCAGATCTGAAATCTTTCCGAATTTTGTGCTGATGAGTTTTTTGTCTCCTGTTTCTTTAACTGCAAAATCGCAGATTCCTACCACGGATTCCCGGGAGAAAGGCGGCAGTTTTTCTTTTTTTGACGTCACGGCTATAAAGTTAGCGTATTTTTTCAGACTTCGTTTAGTTAAAGGCATATGTTCCTCAAACTTGGCTTTGATCTTGAATATTTTCGCGAAATCGGGGTCCTTGTAGTAGAGAGCGGAATATATCTCGTCGTTTCCAATCATGACCACTTTGACGTCTATCTCGACCGGATTAGGCCTCAGATAGCTTTTAGAAGACAGAGGATTAACCACGGGGGTTATTTCAAGCCTCTGGGTCTTTAACGTCCTTTTCAGCCTCT
>CAYNIW010000003.1:0-139499 GCA_964397545.1 uncultured Desulfuromonadaceae bacterium
TAAATTTATTTAAAATCGAAATCACTAACATTCAAATAAAAAAACTTGACAAAAATACAAATGTAATTATAATATACATATGTAAAGCAAATTAACTAACGTAATCGAAAAGGAGGAAAAATGAAATTTCTAAAAGTGATTTTTCTCGCCTCAACGCTGCTTGCCTGTCAGATAAACGCCGAAGCGCTGTTCGAAGAACACATACTGTTTCAGAATTTAGGCGGAGCTATTTCAGACAAAGGCGTAGACCTCAACAATGACGGATTCACAGACATAGTCTATACTTCTTACCTCAACAACCACATAAAATGGTTCGAAAACGACGGAAATCAGAACTTCACGGCTCATCTTATTGCTGAAAACTATTCCCACCCCAGAGCTGTCGACGCCGCTGATTTGGACGGGAACGGGACAATCGACCTAGTCTCGTCAGGACAAAACAAAATTAGCTGGTTTTCAAACGACGGGAACGGAAATTTTACTGAAAACGTGATAACCACAAGCTGGTATGTTGTCAACGGAGTTCAGGTCAAAGATCCGTTTACAGATTTAATAATTGACATCAACTCTGACGGAAAAGTCGACATACTGGCGACTTCATGCACTTCTGGCGTGCTTGGATGGTTCGAGAACGACGGATCGGGGAATTTCACAGAACATATAATAAAGGACAACTGGACCCTCGTCAGCGAGGCTTCGTCCGCCGACATTGACTCGGACGGAGACGTAGATATATTCGCCGCGGCTCAGGCTTCCGGGATATGGTGGTTTGAAAATGACGGAAACGAAAATTTCACTGAACATTTAATATTCAACGGATGGGTAAAACCCAACAGGATTCAGGCGGGTGACATAGACGGGGATGGCGATATGGATTTCGCGGCAGGTTCGTGCGGGACAAGTGCTGTTGTCGGGTGGTTTGAAAACGACGGAAGCGAAAATTTCACATGCCATCCCCTGAGGACAAGTTTCGGAGGTCCTAGAACCCCTGTCCTCTGTGATGCCGACGGAGACGGCGATGTAGATATTTTCGCGACTGCATGGTCTGCCTCGCTGACAATTTTTTTTGAAAACGACGGATCGCAGGATTTCTCCCAGCACGTCATCAGCACCGACGCCTGGGATCTTCTGGACATCGACGCTGCCGACCTGGACTCTGACGGGGACATCGATTTGATAGGTGGAAGCGCCGAAGCCGCGTCAAACCAGCTGAGATGGTGGGAGAACATAGATTCTTTCTGTATAGCTGATTTCGATATAGATATCAATTCAGGCCATGCACCTTTTACGGCTCAGTTTACCGACATGTCCTACAGCAAACCACCCGTGAACAGCTGGGCTTGGGACTTCAACTCCGACGGGACAATAGACTCTTACGAAGAAAATCCTCTCCACTCATTCTCTGCTCCAGGGATATACACAGTTACTTTGATCTCCTCAAACTCATTTATTAGCGACACCTGCGTAATGGATGAGCTTGTGAGCGTATTTGACGGAGAGAGCGCTCTCAGATTTTACACTACTCTGAGTTCTGCTCTCTGCCCTGCTTCCCAGAGCATAAACATTACAGATTCCTTGACAATCGAAGCGTGGATCTATCCTACCGGGTGGGGATCCAACGCTTCTCTGGGATACGGGACGATCCTCGACAAAGTGAATTTTTCCCTCGTCCTATTTAAAAATGTCTACGGAGTCAACTGTCTCGGTTTTAAGCTCAAACACGAAGGAGGGCTCAACAGTCTCGCCGTAACACCGGATAATTCAATTTCTCTTAACGGATGGCAGCATGTTGCAGCTACATACAGCTATTCCGACGGCATCGTGAGAATATATATAAACGGAGTAGAGCAGGCGCTCACATTCAACCCCACCCCTTCCGGTAAAATTGCCGACAACACGACCTTAAGCCTCTCGATAGGTCTTTTACAGAATAACAATTTTAGATTCGACGGTATCATTGATGAAGTGCGGCTCTGGAATGTAACAAGAACTCATCAGGATATTCTTGACAATATGTCAGGATGCCTGAATGGAAACGAAGAAGGGCTTTCCGGTTACTGGAAGATGAACGAGGGCAACGGAGACTCGCTATTTGACTGTTCGCCGAATCAAAACGATTTTTCACTGACTTTTGTAAAATGGGTTCAAGGAACTCCTTTTGACCCGACGGGAATTGAAGAAAACACAATACCTTTGATTCCTGTAGATGATTTTCATAGGTTTAAATGCCTAACTCTTCCCGGCAATCGTTTTGAGGTCAGCTTTCTCCAGAACTCTGCGTGCGAGACCTCCCTTTCTCTATTTGACGTATCAGGCAGGGAAGTGAAAGAAATATTCAAAGGGATTCTCTATCCGGGGCTCAATACTCTATTTTTTGAATTGCATTCCATGCCTCTGGGGCAATACTTTTTGATGATAAAAACCGATAATAATCTTTATTCTGCAAAAATTGCTCTATTCAAATAGATGATGCATAATAAACATTCTATGAACAGAAAACAGAGGGAAATAGAACAAAGAAGAGAGACAATGCTGAAGACGGCGAAGGAACTCTTTCTCAAAAAGGGCTACGACGCCGTCTCTCTCGCGGAAATCGCCGAAAAAGCTGAATTTTCAAGAATTACCATTTATTCATATTTTAAAGGAAAAACCGATATCCTCGTGGCTATAATCGCCGAAGCTTTTCTTGAAGGGATTCAAAAATACGCTCTTATGATAAAGGACAAAAAATCCTGTTACGAAAAACTCAAATCTTACGGAATTCACGAATACAGGACATTCAGACAGCATCCCCAGTATCATCTCCTGATAGTCCGTTTTCGCCAGCACAGGCTCGAAAAAGAGAATATATCCGACAGGAACCTTGATCTTTTGAGAAAAAGCGACGAAATAGCGTTCAATCTCTTTTCTGAGATTATCAACGAAGGCATTAGTAAAGGAGAGTTCAGAGACGACCTCGACATTGAACTCTCGCGCCACTTTTTCTCAAAAGCCGTTTTCGCTATAGTCCATCCATATGTCTTCAGAACAACGAAAGATTTATCAAAACTCGAAATTGAGATTGATTATCTCCTACGGGCTTTCACTCCATGACTATGTAATAATTTTATACAAAAACAGACGAGAAAACATGAACTCATTATCGGACAGGAATCTGAAAAAATAAAATTTATATAATTGTCGGAATATTTGAACTTTGCTTCCGGTAATAGATGTAAAAAACCGGAGGTATTTATGACAGGGAAAAAAATCATTTTGCCCAAAATCGTTTTCTCAGCTTTTTTTCTTCTTCTTTCAAACGCCATACTATGCATGGAAAACCAGATAATTGAATTTATATCAAAAATTCAGTCAGACATGCTGGTTCAATCCTATTACTATTCTGATGAGATTGAGGGGGCTCCATGCGTAATCAAAGATCCTTCGGAATACGCCTCTTACAGGCCTTCATTCTTCGAAACAGACGAGGATATGAGAGGATGGGTTCTCCCTCTTCCTGAAGGGCTTCCTCTTGCGACTCCCGCTTATGATAACGGCACTCTGTTCGTCGGTGGCGGTTTCGGCTCATATTCCTTCTATGCGGTTGACGCTGAAAAGGGAACAATAAAGTGGGCGGTTCACACCGGCGATGACGGGCCCACCGCGGCAGTCGTAAAAAACGGCATAGTAGTCTTCAACACAGAATCTTGCATAATATACGCTTTGAGAGCCCGTGACGGACAAAACCTTTGGCAGCACTGGCTCGGCGATCCGCTCATGAGTCAGCCGGCGATATCGGGGAACAAGGTTTTCATGGCTTATCCCGGCCGGAACGGACATGTCTTGGCATGCTTCGATCTTTTTACAGGAAGAAAAATCTGGAGCAAGAGTATTGTTTCGGATATTATTTCCGCTCCGGTTGTCTGCGGAACTGAGGTTTTTCTATCGAGTTTTGACGGAATGGTCTATTCCTATGACATCAATGACGGGAAAGAACTGTGGCGTGAAAATTACAACGCAAGCTCAGCTCCTTGGGTTCACGGCGACAGAATATACACAAGCATGAGACAAGACGAAGAAACAATGAATTCTTCTGGAGAAGTCGTTCGGCAGAGATATGAAGGTTTCGGATATTTGTCGAGAGGAACCGGAAGACAGCTCAACGAAACGCAGATAAGCTACATTATGGCTGACTATCTCAACGCTGACAGGACATCGGCTTCAGCTCAAGAGCAGGCTGATCTCGACGCCCAAGTCGGTTTTTCAACAGCTCCCGCGACGGCTATGCTTTCGCTTGCAGAAGATAATGTTGGCGTGCATACTGTGTCCGGAGCATGGTCCTATCAAGGTTCAAGACCAGTCATATATGATTCCGACCTTTTCAGTTCACAGGGCAATCTGTTGAGAAGGAATGATCCTGTCTCAGGCGAAAAAATATGGGAGTTTGAATATCCCGACACTGCAGGATTCGGTAGGTCTTTAACCCCCCCTGCCATCGTAAACGGGAAGATATTTGTGGGAAGCGTTTCAGGCGAGATCTTCTGCATTGACGCCCAAACAGGAAAAGTGATTTGGAGTTACTCATGCGGAGAACCCGTGGTTTTTCAGCCTTCGGTCATGGACGGTAAAGTTTTCTGGGGCACTACGCGCGGAAAGTTATACTGTATCGACACCGGCGAAAGAGAAAACACGGGCTGGGCTATGTGGGGCGGCAACAGCGAACACAACGGCTGGGCAGAATAAACTTATGTTATTGAAGTTCAATTCTGCCCTTATTTTCTGTGATTTCTCCTATCAAAGAACCTTTTACTCCTTTTGACGCGAGTTCTTCGATATACCCTCGAGCATCTTTTATGGCAAGAAGAAGCCCGCCCGAGGTCTGTGGATCGAACAATATTTCAAAAATCAGGTCGTCAACTTTTGAAAAGCGATCCACTTGGCATCCGAAAGCTTTTTTATTCGCACCTGCCCCTCCTGGAATCATACCCGATGACGCATGCTCAAGGACGGAAGAAAAAAGCGGAACCTCCGAAGACTTTATCAGCGCTCCTTTTCCCGAACCTCCGAGCATTTCACTGAGATGGCCTATTAATCCGAATCCCGTGACATCCGTGCAGGCGCTCGGAAAATATTTTTTTGCCGTTTCCGAAGCGGTTTTATTGAGAAAAGACATGGATAGGACAATTTCAGCTTCGTCTTTCTCATCTGACATTCCGGCTTTTATCGCTGTCGATACTATTCCTGTGCCGAGGGGCTTTGTCAGGACAATGCCGCACCCCGACTCCGGTGTGTTGTTACGCCAAAAATAATTCGGATGAACGATCCCTGTGACTGAAAGTCCGAACTTTAGTTCTTTGTCATCAATAGAATGTCCGCCAATCAAAAAAGCCCCCGCTTCTTCTACGGCGCTGAGTGCTCCGGCGAGTATTTTCCTGAAAACCCCGCTTTTAAGTTTGGCGACAGGGAAAAGACAGACATTTAATGCCGTCAGAGGTTCGCCGCCCATGGCATAAACGTCACTCAAAGAATTAGCCGCGGCAATCCTTCCGAATGAATACGGATCGTCGACAATCGGAGTTATGAAATCTACTGTCTGAACAAGAGCTGTTTCTTCATTCAGTTTTATGACTCCGGCGTCGTCGGAACTCTCAATGCCGACCAATACTTTAGGCGCTTTTCCGACATCCAGCCCTCTGAGCAGGTCTCTTAGGTCGCACGGACCTATTTTCGCCGCTCAACCGGCTTTTTCGGCGAATTTAGTCAGAAAGATTTTTTCTATCTGGTCCACCTGTCTCCTCATTTCAAAGTTTTATGATTTCCTTTACTTCTAAACCGATGATTTCTATTCCTTCCCTGACCGCAACGCAGTCTTTCCATAGAAAACGAAGACTCGTTCCGCAGTCCGAATCAATATGACGAGGAGTCGGGACCAATTTTAGCGGAATATTCTTTGACTTTAAGTGTCTTTCGAGTTTAAAAGCCGAAGAAACCGAATGAAACAAAACGACTCCGAAAACTTCTTTCTCAGACATTTTTGCATTTCCCCGCAATTTCTTTCATCGCTTTTACGGTATAATCGATTTGGTCTTCTCCTGTGAAATAACCCGGCGCCAGACGAATAGTCCCGTCCGGATAAGTGCCTATAGTTCTGTGGCATGACGGACTGCAGTGCAGGCCCACCCTGGTCTGTATTCCGTAATTCTCATCGAGGATGTATCCGGCGTCGCTGACGCTGACACCTTCGATAGTCACTGAAAAAGTGCCGGACTGTTTTTGGGGCGAAAATGATCTGTATATTTTCAAACCTGGTATTTCTTCAAGGGATTCCGTGAACCTTGAAAATTTTTTTCTCGCCTCATCGAGTATATTTTCAAGTCCCGTCTTTTTTATCCATCTCAGGCCGGCTAAAAGTCCCGCCACTCCCACCGCGTTCATAGTCCCGCTTTCAAGTTTATCCGGAAAAAAAGAGGGTTGGCATTCTTCAGCCGAAAAACTTCCTGTCCCTCCCCTTTTTAGAGGCCTAATATCTTTTTCTTTTACTCTATCGCTTAAAAGTAGAGCCCCTATTCCCATCGGTCCATACAGCAATTTATGACCCGTGACTGCGAGAAGGTCTATTTTCATCTTCCGCATGTCGATTTCGAATTCTCCCGCGCTCTGAGCCGAATCGACGAGAAATAAAACACCGCTCTCGCGTGATATTTCGCCTATTTCCTTGACGGGCGCGAGAGAACCTATTACGTTGGAGCAGTGATTGACTACAAACATTTTAGTGTTCTTCTTTAGTGCTTTATTGAAATCGCTTGGATCAATTTCGCCTTTCTCGGAAGACCTGACAACTGTATATTCAACGGACATTTTATCTCTGAGAAAATTCAAAGGTCTCATCACCGCGTTGTGCTCGAGCGAAGTTGTGACGACGTGGTCTCCGGGATTCAAAAGACCGAAAAGGGCTGTATTTATTGATTCTGTAGCGTTGAGCGAGAATACGACCTTCAGAGGATCATCCAATCCGAAAAAACCGGCCATTTCTTCACGGCATTCATAAGTCATGCGTCCGGATTCAACCGACATCCGGTGCGAACCCCTTGAAGGGCTCGCTCCCGGATATTCCATAAAAGCCTTCACTGCCTCAATAACCTCAGGCGGTTTCGGCCAAGAAGTTGCAGAGTTGTCGAGATATATACACTTCATTTATTTCGACAATTTTACCTTGAATTCGCCGCCGTTTGAAACTTCAATTTCAGCATGAAAACCTTTTTTTTCCGCCGCTCTTCTGACGTTGTCTCTCGAAGTCGTAGTGTCCACGAGGACGATTATGATTCCATCTTCGTATTTTTTTATCGCATCAAGAGTCTCCAGAACCGGCTGAGGGCATGAAAGACCTCTGGCGTCTACCAAAACATCCTGCATTTCAATCTCCTTTTTTTGTTCTGACGCTCTTCATCGTAACTCCGACGATAACGCAGAAAATCAATCCTATTATCACTGCGTATTTCCCGAAAAGCCCGGGTCCTCCAATTATTAGCTTTCCCGTTTCAGACAATTTATCGGGAGATGACGCGAGAAGAAAATTGTGTGAAAATCCTGCGCCGACGATCATACCTAAGACGAAAACACCCGCGTCCTGATCGCCTTCTCCGGACAAGAACAACTGCCGGCCGGGGCACCCTCCGGCGAGGGCGAAAGCCAACCCCGCCAAAGACATGCCGAGAAAATTCCACAGATGAGAAGAGTGCGAGACTGGCTGTAAGGCAATACCCGCGTGAAACTGTTTCAGGAAGATATTAAGGATAAAAGCCGCGAGAACAAGTGCAGTTACACCGCTTAACAGGTGAAAATCTTTAATAAGGACCGCGTCTCTGAACGCCCCCATTGTGCAGAATCTCGATCTCTGGGCTATCGCGCCTATCAAAAGACCCGCTCCGAGCGATATAGACAAAGGGGCGAATTTGGACCCGGGACCGCTCTCGCTGAAAAATATCGGAGCTCCTTGACCGAAAGAGACCTTAAAGACGAGAAAGAGCAGAAGAACAATCATAAAAAATGGGAATACCAACCCTCCAGTCGCGGAAGTTTTGACGCTTTTACCCAGAGAATATCCTCTTTTGAGAAAAATAGCGCCGAGGACAACTCCGGCGAAAAGACCGAGAATACCGGATATCGCGTTTAAGTCGCCGCCTGAAAGCCTGAGAAGGGCTCTCCAGGGACACCCTAAAAATATGAGAGCTCCGGTCATGGCGAAAACCCCGAGAAAAAACCTGACTACGGGAGAAGAACCGCCTCTCGGTTTGAATTCCCTGAAAAAAATAGCAGATAAAAGAGCCCCCAGGACAAAGCCTATGATCTCGGGCCTAATATACTGGACAACTCCGTTTCTGTGCAGGCCGATAGCGCCTGTAATGTCTCTCTCGAAACATGCGACACAGACGCCCATATTTGCGGGGTTGCCGAATTTCTGAAGAAAAACGGCAATAACTCCGATTAAAGCGCCGGAAAATACGATTCCCAGCCACGACGCGAAAAATCTCGTGACCTTAACCACGCCTCACTCCTTTCACGATTGAATTTCTACAGGAAACGTAAAATCTTCCGCCCCTCGGCGGAAATATATAAATGTCAGGGATTTTTAATACTTCAGGAGATATTCTCAAAAGAGAAAGCAGAGCAGAAAACATTTTCGCGGTTTTCTTTCAGGACCCAACTGGTCTTTTTTCTGCCGTCTCAAATACGCAGGATTGTATTATAGTTTTTAACCATAGAGAAATAGTAAACAATGAATTATTTTATGTCAATACAATAGTGTGTCTTACTCCATTACAGTAACTTTCTTCGTAAATGACCTTCCTCCCGCCGTGCAAGTGACAATAAACACGCCATTATGGGAAGGTTGATAATCGACATTATAGACATCAGCCCTAAAGACGCCCGACATGGGTTCGTCCAGCAGTCTTCCTGTTACGTCAAATATTCTGATAGATACTTCGGATGATAGTGTGAGATTAAGTCTGATAGAGATTTTTCCCTGAAGTGAAGGCAAAACATCAAAAAAAACAGGTAGATAATGGTCGTTTTCTTGGACTCCCATTGTTCCTATGGCCCAAAAACAAAACTGCTG
This sequence comes from uncultured Desulfuromonadaceae bacterium, assembly GCA_964397545.1. Classification (GTDB taxonomy): domain Bacteria; phylum SDB-A; class SDB-A; order SDB-A; family SDB-A; genus JAFGIG01. The sequence goes on from CAYNIW010000003.1 coordinate 9,098, forward strand.
TGCGGGAGCTCCTTCAGGATCATACGAAACTATTCCGACCTGATTAACGCCGCTTATGTAATAACATATCTGCACTGTGTCGTAGAAGTTTATAGCGGGAATGAAACCGTAAAACCAATCATCTCCCTGAGCATTCATCGCTACAGAAACAATTGAATTATCAAAACCCCATCGCCTGTAGTTCAAAAAGACACCTGATATGCCGGTGGAATCATAAACTTTCGTGAAAACAGGAAACGGTCCGGAATAATTTATGTCATGCCAGACTGTCGTAGATTCAATCGCGGGCCCGACAAACATTGAATCAACCAGAAAGCAGTAAGCGCTATCTGGTCCCTGAGCAGGATCGAATGAGAAGAAAGTTCTGTCCCAGGCTTGAATGTAATACATGACAGTGTCAGGAGACTGTGTAACCTGAGGAATAGAATCAAGATAATCCGGTTCTGAAACCATCGTCATGCGCTTCACGCAATACCCGGGATCTTCACTCCTTTTGTAAAACAAAAGAACGCTGTCAACTCCCGAATGGTCTGTCGCTTTTGTGTTTATTAAATAGGGACCTAAACTTGCCGTGTTGTGGATAACAGTCGTGTTTGATATAACAGGCGGAAAAGTGTCTACAGAGGAGCAAGCAAAAATTTTCAATCCGCCGTATCCGTCTGCTACATAGACTTGTTCTCCAGTCATGAACACATCACAGGTATAACCGCTCAATAAAGCTGAGTCGCACGGAAAAGGATTGGCAGGATTCGTGACGTCGACAAGATATATTCCTCTGTCCAAATCGGATACAGTGACATAGCCGCTGTCGTAGAAATTATGGTAGTTTAGATATGAAAAATAATACTCTGACATTAAAAACGGATTTGAAGGATCTAAAATATTGACAATATTAAAACTCCCGTTTACCTGGGTTAAATAGGCGTAATTTACATGGACTGAAACGTCAGATGCATAACCATCCCCGGTAAAATTTCCTGTTATGAAAGGAGCGCTTGGATTTGTTATGTCAATAATATAAAGATTTCCCGCTGCCAAGTATGCAAAATTGCCCAAAATGTCCAACCCTATCGCGTTGCGATTAATTGATAATTGAGAAACCAACAACGGTAACGTGGGATTTGTAACGTTTAATATCATCAGATAACCAGTTTTAGCCAAAGCTGCGTAGGCATTGCCGTTTTGAACTTGAACTGAATAAACTGCATTGGGGCAATCGTACTGACCGACGAGAACAGGATTTGTGGGATTGCTCACATCAACGATTTTCAATCCTTGGTTGAAATCTGCCGTGCCTACATACGCATAGCCGTCTTCAACATAAACACAAAACGAGTTTGAGTTCAAGTCAACATTTCCGGTGAGAACAGGGTGCTGAGGATCTGAGATATTTATAATATCGAGACCTGCACCATACGATGCGACGTAAGCAAATGAATCAAGGACGAAAACTTCGTTTGCTTTGTCCGAGGTCGGACACTGACCTTGATATAATAAAAACGGCAAAGATATTACCGCATAACATACAAAAACTATGCATGGCATAAAAACCTCCAATTTAGAAGTTTATTAGATTTATTATACACTTTTCCGAATACATTTTTTTGCATATTTTTTTTTGCATTACTTTTTAAAAATAAATTTTCACTCATTTCGATTTCCAATATGTAATTCTACAACATTCATAAGCATTTTTTATTCCATTATTAGATATTTGTTAAACCTCTATATTATTTGATTTGTAATCAGAGTTAAATTTTTATCTTTTGCATTGTGCTAAATTACATTAGATTTCATGCAAAATGCAAATCACTGATCCAAAAGACTTATGTATCAATTACTGTTTGGAATATTTAAAACAATGAGACGGAGAATGACTTTTATTATTATCAATATTCTTATAAAAACAGGGGTTAGATCAAAAGTAAATTTTATTGTAAAACTATTAACCGAATTGTTTAATTTTCTAACACCGCAGAATAAATTTGTTGAATATATCTTTGTTTACTTTTCCAAGTATTGCGTATAAACTCCTTTTCCCTGAAAAATAGTTTTTCATAATATTTCATAAAAGGATTCATAAAATGCCGAATCAAAAAAGAAGAAAAGATATAAGGAACATAGCCATAATAGCTCACGTAGATCACGGAAAGACGACTCTAGTAGATGCTCTTCTGAAACAGACAGGAGCTCACGAATTCAAGGAAGGCGAACACGCAATAATGGACGTAAATCCGCTCGAAAAAGAAAGAGGAATAACCATCGTGTCTAAAAACGCATCCATTCCCTACAAAGGCGTCCAGATAAACATAGTGGATACTCCCGGACATGCCGATTTCGGGAGCGAAGTCGAAAGAATCCTGAAAATGGTGGACGGCGTTCTTCTCCTCGTGGACGCCTTTGAAGGACCTATGCCCCAGACAAAATTCGTCTTGAAAAAATCTCTCGAACTGCACCTAAAGCCTATTCTCGTCATAAACAAAATTGACAGAAAAAACTGCAGACCCGCTGAGGTCGCGGATATGACTTTCGATCTTTTCTGCCAGTTGAATGCCACAGACGAACAGCTCGATTTTCCGATTGTCTATACCTCTGCAAAAAACGGCACTGCGACACTTGATCTGGATGAAGAAGGCAAAACAATGAAGCCTCTCCTCGACACCATACTCCGCAGAGTTCTTCCGCCTGTAGCTGATCCCGACAGGCCTTTTCAGATGTTAGTGACAATGCTCGATTACGACTCTTATCTTGGCAGATACTCCATTGGCAGAATATTTCATGGAAAAATTTCCAACGGGAGCCCTGTCGTCCTGATAAAGACCGACGGAACTGTAAAAGAAGCCAAAATAACAAAGCTTCTAAAATACATGGGCTTAAAAAGAGTCCAAGCTTCTTCAGCCTCTGCGGGAGATATAATACTCGCCTCAGGCATTGACGATGTTCACGTCGGAGAAACTCTTGCTTCTCCAGAATTCCCAGTGGCTCTCCCGAAAATAAAAATTGACGAACCGACGATATCAGTAGTCTTTTCACACAACACAAGCCCTCTTTCAGGAAGAGACGGCGGCCGTTTTCTAACATCGAGGCAGATAAGAGAAAGACTCGAATATGAAGCTCTCACAAACGTCGGGATAAAAATCGAAAAGTTTGAAGGTTCGGAAAAAATCAAAGTTTCAGGAAGGGGAGAACTGCACATTTCAATACTCATGGAGACGATGCGCAGGGAAGGATACGAATTCGAAGTTTCAGCTCCGGAAGTTATAATGATTAAAATGAACGGAGACACTCTGGAGCCTGTAGAAGAAGTCCTCATAGAAATAGATCAGGGATATCAGGGCAGAGTGATAGAAGTTCTCGGTTCAAGGAAAGCGGAGCTTAAAAGCATGAAGACGACTTCCATCGGTACAGTCCGTCTGGAATTTCTAATACCTACGAGAGGCTTTATGGGCTTCAGGAGTGAATTCCTCAGAATGACCCGCGGAACAGGGACGATGTATCAGAATTTCTATATGTACCAAAAATTCAAAGGAGAGATCCAAAAGAGAAGAGGTCCGACTCAGATATCTATGAACGCCGGAAAAGCATCGGGTTACGCCCTCTTCGGGCTTCAGGAGAGAGGAGAAATATTCATTAAACCCTCAGACGATGTATATGAAGGTATGATAATAGGGACAAGCCACAAGTCGAGCGACCTTGTAGTCAACGCGACGAAGGAGAAAAAGCTGACGAACATAAGAGCCGCTGGTTCCGACGATGCGATAAGGTTGACGCCTCCGAGAGAGATAACCCTCGAATTCGGACTCGAATTCATACAGGAAGATGAACTCATGGAAATTACTCCCAAAACCATACGATTTAGAAAAAAACTGCTGACAGAGAACGAGAGAAAAAGATATTCCGCCGAATGAGAATCCGCAGATCTAAAGCCGGTATTGACTCATGAATATTACAGGTTTCTCTGACGAAAAAATAATTGCCTACGCTAAAAAAAGAAATCTTTCGCTTTACATATCAGAAGAAGCCATAATCAGGGGTTGATGAAGCGCTTCATACGGCCCGGTCGGGTCGCTTGTCGGAGATATCGAAAACTTATCCGATTCCATTTCGTTTGAATATCAAGGGGTCAAGATATTCGTCCAAAAAGACTTGTTTGACAAATATTTAGAAAATGGATATCTCAAGTTCTTTACAGACAAATTCATCTGGACAGAGATTGTTTTTTCAAAAATCTAAATTCAAAAAAAAATATTATATATCGCCTCAGAAAAGACAATCGCCGTAAAAAGCCCTATTGAAACCATTGCCGCTTTCCCATCAACCTCGCCCCTTGATTTTCCTAGGCCGAATTTTTCTCCTATTCCGTGCCAGAGAGCAAATCCAAGGCTTGAAGCAGCTGCTCCGAAAAGAACCATCACCCACAAAGGGCTTCCCATTCTCGACATGTCCTGAGCGTCGCCCAAACCCTGAATTGATCCCAGTCCGATGTAAAAACCGTTCGCTATAAGGCAAAAGCCGGCTAAAAACCGAAACATATAGCGACCCGGCAATCTCAAAATCCTTGCCGCCGCGCAAATGACAAGACCAAACAAACTTCCGAAAAAAGGTCCCGCCCAAACGACAAAAAAAGGATGTGGATTGTGGGAAAGCCCGGTCATTGAAACTGAAAGGGGATGAAGATAGACCTTTTCAATTTTACCTCCTGTCAAATATGCCCCTAAAACGTGTCCGAGTTCGTGAAAAACCTGCATGATCAGCCAGCAGAAGCCCGTGAATGAAAATATCAACGCAAATTGTTTGAATCTGACTTTCAAATATGCAGTTCCACTATGTCTTTATCAGACAACTTGTGATCCCTGCTGACAAGCTGGCCGTCATATATTCCCGAGCCCCAGACTTTGGCGGATCTTAAATGTTTTCTGAAATCCTGATGAACGACGGAAGCGAAATCTTCGACGGTGGAGCCTTTTTTCAAAACAAAAGGCATGGTCAAATCCGCTTGGAAACCGGGTTTTTTTGAATATACTCTGATGACATTCAGTTCATTGAAAAATTTTTCTCTGAGTCCGTCGAGATTCCATCCGGTTTTCGAAGAAACGGGTACGGGGTCAAAAGGACAATCACTGAGTTTTTTAAAAATCTCAAAATCTTCTGCAAATTCCGAACCGTCGTGTTTATTTGCAATTACAATGATTTTCGCCCTGTGTGATTTTTCATCAAAAGCTTCTACTTCCGGTTCTATCCTGTGTTCTCTTAAAATATCGAGGGTCTCTGCGGTCTGCGTGAAAGGGTCTCCTTCGAGATCTACTGTCAAAGCCAACAGATCGGCTCTTTTCATCATGTCGAAAAGTTCGGGCATCACGAACTCTTTGTTTAAAGGCGGCGTGTCTATTAGCTGAATATGAATGTCTTGGTACTGCATCATTCCGGGCATAGGGTTCCAGGTTGTATGCGGATTCGGGCTTATTTCTGGTATCGCGTGAGTCAATGAGGCGAGCAGTGAAGACTTTCCTGCATTTGTCTGTCCAATAAGGACTATCTGACCCGCTCCTTCCTTTTTTATACAAAAGACCGATTCATGTCTTGATGAACTCTTTCTGGAATTTATAGACTCTTTGAGCTTGGAGAGCTTTTTTCTCAAGTCAGCCCTTAGCTTGTCAGTCCCTTTATGCTTTGGAACAGTACCTATAAGTTCTTCGAGCAGTGTTATCTTTTGTGGCAGGTCTGTCGCGTTTTTGTATCTCTTTTCAGCTTCAAAATACTCAGGCGGCAGATTTGTCGGCATACCTGTCCTAATTCAGCCCGTATTCGTCATTCATTTCATCCCTCAGTTTTTTTATCATGCCGAGAGCTCTCTTTAACTTTTTTGGCAACATTGAAGGTTCGGAGATAAAAAGAAGATCGCAGACGGTTTTGAATACATCAGGAGGATAATCTCTCTTTGAATACCTGAAACCGAAATCATACTTGCTCTTTCTGTATTTGAGATTTAGTAATCCTGCGAGGTGTCTGTTTAATATGGCATCGTAACTCGTTTTGGCATCTACATAATTTCCTCTTGTGCAGTTTTTCCTCGCTTCAATTTCCAAAATCCAGAAAGGCCCTTTATCGAGATTTTCTAAAAATTTTAAGCATTTTTCTCTTAAAGCATCTTCTTTTAGAGGCGAACTGTCTATTATTGATTTTTTATCGAACCATACCTTGGCGATTCCGTGTCTGTCGCTTTCTGTAAGTTTGTCTTTTGAAGACAGCTTCATCACCGCCAAATCTATGTAATAATACAAAGGAGAGTTTTTTAGGAGATAAAAACACTGGGAGTGCCCGTGCCAGGTCGGTTCCGGCATTCTAAATCTGTTGTTAATTGCATTTTCTTTTTCAAGGTAATTCTCAATTATCTCAAAGACTTCTTCTACAAAATCATCTTCGCACACAACTGCGAGATCGAGATCTGAATAATCGTCGTTAAAACCCGTAGCGACAGATCCTCCTTCCCAACACGCAATAACTTTTTCTTCTCTAAATAGAATACTTTTTAAACCCTCATCCATTTTATGCCGGTAATTCTGCGCTTTTATATCTATATTTACCATATTAACACAGCCCTGATTTCAGCGTTTGAAGGATCTGATCCCTTTCTGATTTTTCCGGAAAGCCACCATCCGTCGTTTTCGAGAACAAAAGAGATCTTTTCTTCCGCTACTATCAAAACCGGTTCACCGCCATCCCCCCACTCGGGGGTCAATTCACCATACGCGAGAGTTGCTTCTTCGTAAGTTGAACCTACTGCGATGCCTTTTTCTGTCATAAAATCAGAATTGTATACAGTCATTGAAAAAACTTCTGTTTGAGTTTCATCGAAAAAAAACTCAATAACATCATGCTCCGAATCTACAAATAATTTATATACCGTTTCTTCGACACCTTCAATATTCCTCAAAGAACTGTCAATTATTAAGTCATCATACGCTATAATGTTATATAAAATGTCCTCTTTTTTCATGCCCAAACCGAATAACCCGGCTCTTCCCCCTTTTATCCTGTAAAGGCAAGATCGATCTGCACCTGCGTCAACAAGGTATCTGATTATTTTGACATTACCTCTTTCAACAGAAATTTCAAATGGTGTAAGCCCTGATATACTGTCATAATAATCAAAAAGAGCCCCTTTGGAGAGCAATAGATCAACCAGTTCTTCATTTTGTTTTTCAATAGCATACAAAATGGGAGTTCTGCCGTCTTTTGACTTGTCGTTCACATCTGCGCCAGCACTAATTATTTCGGCAACAAGATCCATGTTCTCTTTTTCTATTGCAAGTATCAAAGGCGTATAACCATCGCTGTTTTTTGATTGGATGCCTTCAAAACCGTTTTCCCTGAGAAAAACTTCTAAGGGCGTCTTTGTCTTAAAGCAGGCTAAAACCATTGTGATAAAAAAGGCTATAATTAACCAATTCTTCATTGTTTCCCCTTATTTCATTGTATTTTTTCTATTTTCAATATTTTATCTCCTTCTTCTGTCTGAATAACAATAAAGTAAACTCCCTGACCTTGAATATTCCTGCTGATTTCATAGGAATACTTTCCGGGGCCTAAATAACCTCTATATATCTCAGAAACGATTCTTCCAGATATGTCAAACACCCTCAGTGAGACATCTCCGGGTCTGGTCAGTGTGAAATAGACCCTGTTATTTTCTGTGAAAAAAGTTTTTTCAGCTCTGAAACTGAAGAAAACCGGTAAATCCTCTTCCAACTGAACTTCGACACCGGATGCGTTTTTCAATAAAACCTTTATTGCCCAGCAAATATTGTTGCCGTATCCTGACATATAACTCCAGTTAGGACCATTTTTGAAATTATCAGTCTGAAGAGGTATACACTGCGCTCCGAAAGTAGCGTGAAACGGATTTTCCCCAGTTCCATGAGTAAAACCAACTTCAAACCACATATCCTGAGATGAGTTCACTGAAACCGCTTCAGCATCGCTGTAAACCACATAGTTCCAGCCTGTATCACCGGATACATTAAAAGATTTAGAGAATATTAACGGGCCAGGAATCGCCGGACTAGCTCCAGAATAAATATTCACGACAGCGTCATTTATAGTGTTTGTTCCTCCGTTGAGGTAAAAGTAAACCCTCTTGATTTTCCAACCCTGATAAATATTCAGTAGAGGCGGAGTGTATCTATGAGCCATTCCAAAATACGTATTTGGCGCATTTGAACCAAAAGAAACAGTCGAATCGTTTTCATCTGAGAAATATGTCAAAACAGCTGAAGTTATGGCTGTATCTATATATATAGTATCCTGATAGTAAAGATGATCTTTGGCATATACTGTCAAAAGAAAAGGTTCCTGTGTGTTTGCACTGTATTCGACAGCGGCTTTGCCCATAGAACCTGTTTTGCCTCTGAACCAGAATAATGTGTCATAAGGTTTTGAAAGACAGCACATAGCACCGGAGACCGGCAGACCAGATGAAGTCACAGTTACATCAAGAATGCCAGATAAATTTTTCAGCGTATCTTCGTGACTTACAGTAAGAGCTGTCGGCTGTTTTGAATAGATCTGCGTCTCGGGATCTCCGAAAAGGTTGAATTCGTTTATACACCAGTGTTCGCAGTCCCCAAAACCCCATGTCCAATTCATGAGTTGATCTTTAGAGAGGGCGTGAGCTCTTCCAATATTCCTTATTTGGTTTAAAAAGACATTTTGCGCTACCCTTATACACATATATTCAGAAGGACCGAGATATGGCGGATAACCCCAGCCGTAACGCGCGTTGAACATGACAGCTATGGCTCCGCCCGCAGAAGCGTTAAAAATATACTCTCCAACGCATTCCCTTCCGTCAAACCATCCGGGTTCACATGCCATAGAACTTATGACAAAAAGGCTGTCCCCGTTTGTCAGGTTCTGCATGGTAGTATTGCTTATAATATTCGGCCAGCTCTGATAATAATACCAGGAGATAGAGCTGGACGATCCGTGAGCGGCTATATATGACCAGTGAAATCCTCGACTCAGCGAGTCTGAGAACCCCGGCGGATAGCTCGTAGTGTCAGTCTGATACATTTTTCTGTCAGTCCAATATGACGGAAGCATGTAATCTGCTATAGAATCACACGATGAGCTTCCATAGTATGAATAGACCCAAGGCGGAGTTGAACTGAACCACAAACCCGCTCCTGCAAATAGCGACTTTTCGATGAATCCTGAAGGGGGATTTTTCTCATAGGCTAAAACTTTTGAAACCCAGTTCTGAACTTCAGAAACATTGTTTAAGGGTAATCTTCCCACATAGACATCTGAGTAAAAATCACAGCTGTCGACAATGTATTCTCCGTAAATATTGTTGTTGTTGGCGTCCCAGTCCTTAGTATACGGGACTACGTCGGAAAAATACAGGTCTGAGGGCAAATTGTTTGAATACCCAGATGTGCTGACCGGGACCATTCTCGCACCGAGATTGTCATAATCACCGGCTAAAACGAGATATACAAGCCCTCTGTTCTGATGACTATCCCGGACGAAATCTCTTATACTTTCCATGGCGTCATAAGCCGGGTAGTTTGATGTAATCCATGTTGTTGTGACGACTTTAGCGCCGACCCCCCTTGTGATTTTCCATCTTATCAGAGGTTCAAATGCCGCAGAAAGATTGGCCGGGCAAACGACGACATATTCGTATTCTGAGAAGGGAACCCTTTTTAAAAAGGGAGAAAATCTATCTATATCCGATCTATTTTCAATCATTAAAAGAATTTCTTCTCTAAAAATCTCCATCTGATTTTCCGTAAGATATACAGCTTCCTGAAGTCCTTCTTCGTAAATTACTTCGAGATCTGCACTCGTGATAATCTGCAAGTTTCCTGATATCGGATTATATCTAAAAGGGGTATAACTTACATCAGCTAAAATAAATCCTGATTTTGACCCCGTCCTGAAAAAAACCTCAGGATAATTGGGGTAATACATGTCGCTTTTATATATTTGCTCATCTCCGGACACGAACAAAGGATATTTAGATGTCGGAACGGGATTCTGAGCAGGCAATATATTGTATTTCCCAACGTCAGTCCATACTATATTTTTTAACTCTGCGTTAATTACCTCTGAAGTCGGCGGAATCAAAATTGTTTTTGATATACCCTGAAGAGCAGGATGCCCAGGAAAAGGAGACGGAGCTCCGTTGCTTAAAAATATTACGTCAAAATCACCTATTCTCTGGACGTTGAAATCAGTTAAGGAATATCCGATGGGCACGATTAATGCCCCTGAGTAAATATACATCGTAAATACGATGCTTGCAGATAAAGCAAGAAAACATTTTTTCATCATTCCCTCCGGTTATATTATATATATTGTAGTTACGGAGCACATAATATTAACATTTATTAGCCTTCGTTGTCAAAATCATCATAATATGATTCTAAAACAGGAAAGATCTTTGGGACGAGGAGATTGTTTTCATCTATGTAGTAAAAATTTGTCCATCCCTTTTTTATCTGATCAAAATTTCCTGAAAAATAATCTCTCACTTCAAACTTTGATGAACTATCACCTATTTCTATCAGTTTTAGGCTCGATAAATAGTGCGCATAAAAAACCGGTAAACCCCTCAATTCACGATTTTCATAAAAATCCACTCCTTGGACTGTCCTGACATAGTATGAATTTGGATGGTAATCGCCTAATATAATGTAAACAAAAGATATACACCAAGGATTTTTAAATTCTGTTATAGAGCCTTCCATGAAATCCATATATTCCATCATTATCTCTGTGCCTACATCAGGTATATCAGGATAAAAAGCATGATGTCTGAAATTGGCAGGGAGCGGCTCTAAATCACTGAAATTCCATATAATAGCGCCAGCATAACTTCTGTTGTAAAATTTTGACAAATTATCAGACTTATATCTTTCAGATATTTCCTTTAATGGATCAGAGGCTGTATATCCGTCCAAATATACTTCTGGCAGAGGCATAAGTGAGCCTATGAAAAATTTCAGCGCTCTCTTTACCTCTTCGTCTTCAAAGAGAACTGATATCCTGCCTTTTCGGATGTTGTTAGCCCATGAAGAACCCGTAAAAAGAGGATAACTCAATCTGAACATTTTGTTTTCGTAGTCGGAAGTCAAAAGGTATTCCTGCGAAAATTCAATAAATTTTGTTGATTTTTCGTCAAATTTGACCTTCCAAAAGGCTAAAAGAGCTTTGGCCTCGTAAGCAAAATCCCGACTTTTTTCATCGATTTTATAAAACAGGGGTTCGCCTTCTTGTGGCTCATTTATATTTAATACTTCATAACACGCAGAAAACTCTTCCCAGCTCATATCCCTCATCATGGAGCTGTCCCAGACATCGTAGTAGAAAATATCCACAGGGCAGATCTTTCCATCGACCAGAACTTCGATTTTTAGACTATCTGCCCAATAATTCGAAAGACCCACCGGATAAAAAGGAGTCCTCACTTCAAGAGGGAAATACATCAGGACTTCAGATTCATCTCCAAAATTATCAAAGACAAACACGCTGTTGACTTGAGCTTTGATAATCCCCGAGTCCTCGTATATACTTATAAATACCTCTTCGTAAGACATCTGTATTTCTATTGAGTCATTATCAATAAGGACTGGCGAAGGTCCTGATGTGACAGAACGAAGATATCCGGCATCAGAGAAAAGTTGAGAACACAACAAAAAAAATAGAAAGACCAAAAATCCTTTTAGCATAAACACCCCCCTTGACTCACTGCCGGATTTTCTTTCTCGCCCCCTCTCAGAGGTTTATTTTGAAAAGTCCGGTCATAATCAGAATGGCCAATATGCCTCCCATTATTATCCTGTAAAGAGCAAAATATTTCAACGACGTTCTCCGCAGTATTGCCATGAATAATTTGATAGAGACAAGAGCCACTATAAATGAAGTTATAAATCCTATTGATAACAGTATCGCGTTGTCCGTTTTTAATAGTAGATCTTTCGATTTGTAAGCGTCGTAAAATGCGGCTCCCGTCATCACAGGCACTGCCGCCAGAAAAGAATATTCCGCGGCGGTTTTTCTGTCGAACTTCATGACGAGCCCGCCTGAAATCGTGCTCGCCGAACGGGACATTCCCGGGAAAAGCGCGATGACTTGGAAAATACCTATTAATATGGCGTCTTTATATGTAAGTGAATCTATACCTGTCCTCTTTTTAGGGCAATATTTTTCTGCTATGGCCATCAGAATGCCCCCTATTACGAGAGCGAATGAAACTGAAAGCGGATTAAAAAGATAACTTTTCACCAAAGAATGCAGAAGGGCTCCGGCAATAACAGCAGGCAGAGAAGTGAGAAAAAGCGAGAAAATAGTTCTCCAGCCGTAAAAACCCGGCCTCCTGAAAGAGAATATTCCCTTAAACCTCTCTTTGTATAATACTACAACGGAGAGAATCGCCCCGAACTGAATAATAACTTCAAATGCCTGAGCGAATTGCCTGTCCCTGAAAGGAAACAAAGACTCGACAATTATCAAATGCCCTGTTGAGGACACCGGAATGAATTCCGTTAGTCCTTCGACGATACCGAGTATAAAAGATTTGGCAATTTCATAAATCATATACTGCTCCCCGTCAATCAAGCGGGAATTTTGTTAGAAATAGCATAGAATATTTTTCATAACCTTCAGGGGTTTTCCATTTCAGTGATGATTGCAGAAAATCCGTATTGTAATTTTTAATCCATTTATCCAAAGCATTTTTTAACCGGTAGAAATTGTCCCAATAATGCGTCCAGGCAAATTCTTCTTTCAACATCCTGATAATCCGTAATTTCTTTTAAGGAGAGCAGTATAATCATACTTACTCTTTATCAGATAAATAAAAAAAGATAAACCTGATTTAACCGTGTTGGAGAAACCAAATATTAGAAATACTTTTTTGTTAAATTAGATCTAATAGGTTTAAGTTGATGAAAATCCAAAACCGATATAACATAATCGAAGATAAAAATATGGAGGACAATTGAACGGATCTGCAATGTTAAAACTGAATCCTGGCCGGCTTAAAGCTTTAATTTCAGAAAAAAGATGCTCGGCATCCTGATCTTATTGACATCAATGGCTCCGTTTACACAGGAATCTCTCGAAAATATCATTTTTTCGGTCAACTCCAGAGAAATGAATACCGGTGATCGAATCGCCTATTACTCCGCTCTTTTCATCGGAACCCAATACGAACTCGGGCCTCTCGGAGAAGGCGGCGGCAATCCCCCCGACACCGACCCTCTTTACAATTTTGAGAAAGTTGACTGCGTCACATTTTGCGAACAGGTTATAGCTCTGTCCCTTACAAAAAAAGGTTTCGAAGATTTTCTGGACATTCTGACGCACATCAGATACAGGCAAGGTTTAATTTCCTTCGAAACAAGAAACCATTATTCATATCTCGACTGGATTCCCAACAACTCCTGGTTTTGCGATAACGTCACAGATAAATTCCATTCCCCGTGCACTTGTGTCAAAATTATTGACAGAGACAAATTCCTTTCAGAACACGGGTTTTATACTGAAATAACCACTGTGCCTTCCATCGTGGAAATATTATACATCCCGCAGGATTACATGGTTGAAATAACTGATTTCCTTGAAAACGGCGATCTGATAATGATAGCTACTTCAAAACCCGGAATCGATATAGCACACTGGGGTTTTTACATCAAAGAGAATAATGCCTTCAGACACGCCTCCATGAGCCGCAGAGAAGTTACAGACCTCGACTGGGATTCTTTTGTCTCATATATTTTTTCCAAGAACGATTTTATAGGAATCTCTGTAGTTAGGATTTCGAAAAATCCTTTTTTTTACTGGCGCGAAAATGGCTCTGCGTTTTGATATCTACATCCTGAGACAACACGCTGTCCCGTTTTTACTTTCTTTCTTCGTCTACACTTTTGTCCTTATAATGAACAGGCTTTTCGAACTCGTCGATCTGATTTTCGGCAAAGGTCTTGAACCTTCCACGGTCACCCTTATTTTCCTATACAGTTTGCCTTTTATAATCGCCATAACAGCACCCATGGCTTTCCTGACATCGGTCCTCGCCGTTTTCGGCAGAATGTCTGAGGATTTCGAAATAATCTCACTGAAAGCTCTCGGAATAAGCCCTCTTAGGATTCTTCCGCCTCTTGTTTTTTTTGCGGGTATATTTATCATTTTCATGGTCTATTTCAACAATCACATTCTCCCCGACACAAACCACAAAGTGAAAATGCTTCTTCTCGAAGTCGGTGAAAAAAGACCGGTCGCGGAACTTGCTCCGAGAAGTTTTATATCAAATTTTCCCGGATATATTCTCTACTCGAGAGCGATAGACAAATCATCAAACCCTGCTAAACTCGAAGACGTAATACTCTACAGAAAGAGCGACGACAATCTGACAGGATCTGAATTCATAATTTCAAGAGAAGCCGGCATTTCCATAGACAGAGAGCAAAACCTGATAACTTTCACAATGTCAGGAGGTCAGCGTCACATTTTGGGACAGTTCGGAGCGTATTGGAACATGGATTTCGACACCCAGTATATTAATGTTTTTCTGCCCCCTGAAGCCCGCCCGGACACTTCTTACCGCGGGGACAGGGAATTATCCGCTCAGCAGATGTCCCAAAGGGTCCGGCTCTGGGAGAAAGATCTCGACTCGTTAAAAAGACTTAAAGACTCTGTCTCGTTATTTTCGGATTATCCCGATGAAGGCACGTTGATTTCTGCTGATATTCAGATGCAGGGAATAAAAAACGACATAGACAGATATTCAGTCGAAATTCACAAAAAATATTCTCTCCCGTTCGCGGCTCTGACATTCATTTTTCTCGGAGTTCCTCTTGGCATTTTAACAAGAAAAGGCGGCATGGGAGCGGCTTTCGGAATTGCAATTCTGATAACAACGGTTTACTATATATTCATAGTCAGCGGAGAAACCCTTTCAGATAGAGGATTCCTCAATCCTGCCGTGGCTATGTGGTCGGCGAATTTTTTCTTTCTCGCGCTTGGACTTTTTCTCTACCACGGATTTTTCTTTGACTCTATTCACTTTTGGAAAAGATGAAAATAATCGATTATTACATATTAACTAAATACTTAAGATTTGTTTTGATGGGTGTTTTAGGCTTTGTGTTTATATATATAACCGTCGATCTTATTGATCACATAAGCATATTCCTCGACAGAAGCGTTCCGGCAATGACAATTTTCAAATATTACTATTTTCAAATACCCTCTTTGCTGGTATTGCTTACTCCAGTTGCGGTCCTGCTTTCATGTTTTTTCACTCTTGGCAAACTCTCCAAAAATTTCGAAATAATCGCAATGCAGGCAGTTGGAATTAGTTCATACAGAATTATGCTGCCGGTTATAATATCCGCTTTTTTCATTTTTTTAGTGCTTTTCTACTTAAACGAGTATTTTGTCCCGCAATACGCGAAGAAATTCATTTTCACTAAAGAAGTCGAAGTTTACCGATCTCAGCCTCCATGGTTTACCCAAACAAGCGATTATTCTTTCAGAGGCCGGGAAGACGATTACTATTTCGCGAAAATTTTTGACCCCGGAAACAACTACATGGAATCTCCGTCAATAATAATAATAGACGGCGCATGGAAAGTGAAAAAGAAAATCGATTCCGAAAAAGCCGTTTGGAACGGTGAATACTGGATTTTTCAGAACTGTTACGTCAGAGAATTCGACATCTCTAAAGATCTCGGAGAACCTTCATACGAAAATTGTTTTTTCTCGGAAGAAACGACATTTTCCGGTATCGCAACTCTCGATGAGATGATAGTCAGGCAGGTAAGACAGGATGAAATGTCCATCCGAGAATTAAGACATTACCTTTCAAGAGCGGTGTCTTCGGGAGCGAGACCTGAAATAGTCAGAAAAATAATCGTCGATATGCATAAAAGAGCCTCATATCCCGCCGCCGCTTTTGTCATATCGCTTCTTGGAGCTCCACTGGCGCTGGACAGGAGAAGATCGAGCATAGGCGTGGGTTTCGGCCTTAGCCTTCTTCTATCATTCGTATATTGGGGTATTCTTCAGATAGGAATTTCCATGGGATACGCCGGGACTTTGCCCCCTTTTGTAGCTTCATGGGGAGCCAATATAGCTTTCGCATCTTTCGGTTTCTGGATGTTCCTTAAAATTAGAAGATGAACCTTCTCACTATATCCATAGTTCACTACGGAAAAGATAAACACACATCGTCTCTCATAAACACGCTTTTATCCGAGACCGAACTTCCCGAAAACACTGAAATAGTCCTTGTCAAAAATTCGCCGATAGAAACGCCTTTCGACCGCAGGATAATTACGATTCAGGCCAAGGGAAATATCGGTTTCGGCAAAGGGCATAATCTCGCATTTAAAAAAACAAGAAGTTCTTTTTTTCTTGTCCTTAATCCGGATGTCACCCCAGAAAAAAACTCAATATTATCTCTCTTGGAATTCATGAAAGACAATCCGTCAGCAGGTATTGCCGCTCCAAAACTTTTTCTCCCCGACGGCTCAAGGCAGTTTTCAGTCAGGAGACATTACAGCATTTTCAGCCTTTTGTTCTCAAGATTCCCAGTGAAAGAAAGGCATAAAAGGCTTTTCTACTCAGGCCACCTCATGTCGGAAATTGATGATTCAAAGCCCGTCCAAGTCGACTGGGCAGCGGGTGCATCGTTGATGATAAGAAGCGACTTGGCCCGAAAAAGAGGTTTCGTATTCGACCCGAGATTTTTCCTTTATTTCGAAGACGTGGACCTATGTATTTATTGCAAAAGAACCGGCAAATCCGTATATTACGTTCCTGAAAGCGTAATGAGTCACTGTCACATGAGAGAAAGCGCCGCTGTTTTCTCGAGAGCCGCGACTATACATGTATCGAGCGCCTTGAAATTCATCCTCAAATACTGGGGGTTTCCGAAATGAAAGAAATGTATTTTTCAAAACCGAGGGTCGCTATAAGCAAATGTATAGAATTCAATTCCTGCAGGTGGAACGGAGCTGTTATTTCAAGTCCAGTAGTGAAAAAATTTATCGGCAGTTTTGATTTCATTCCTGTCTGTCCCGAGGTTGAAATAGGATTAGGCATTCCGAGAAAACCACTCAGGTTGATAGACAGAAAAGGTGAAATCCGGATGATTCAGCACGAAACCGAAGCTGACTTCACGTCCGAGATAACCGACTTTTCAGATAATTTTCTTTCTTCTCTTAAGAGCATCGACGGTTTTATCCTAAAAGACAGATCCCCATCATGCGGTATAAAGGACGTAAAGATTTATCCTCCGGGTGACAAGAAACAGCCTATAAGTTCGAAAGGCTCCGGATTGTTCGGAGAAAAAGCGGTGTCGAAATTTGGCTCTCTTGCTATTGAAACAGAGGGGCGTCTCAACGACTCAGCCATAAGAGATCATTTTCTGACGAAATTATATGCTCTTGCTCGTTTCAGGGAAATTTCAGCACAGCCTGCTATGGGCAAACTAGTCGAATATCATTCGGATAATAAATACCTTTTTATGGCATACAATCAATCAATATTAAGATACCTCGGAAGAATAACGGCAAACACTGAAAGGGAAAGCGCGGAATCAACATTCTTAAAATACGCCGAAAAACTGCCCCATGTTTTTATAAGGCAGATGAGGAAAGGCTCTGCTGTCAATGTTCTTCAGCACACGCTTGGCTATTTCTCTGATAAACTGACCCCCAGAGAGAAAAAATATTTTCTCATAACCGTCGATAAATACAAACAAAACAGATCAGCTCTGAGTGAATGCAGATCTCTTGTAATGTCATGGATAGTCAGATTTGAAGAAGAATATCTGTTGCGCCAGACATTTTTCTCCCCATATCCGGAGGATTTGTTCTGACCTCTCTAATTTTCTCCGTATGAGGATATTATATTTTCTGCGACGGAAAAAAGGAAAAAACTGATACCACCGGAAAAGAGCATTCCTGTGAAGAACTGAAAAAACCATCTTGAATTTATTATACCCAAAAATTCCGATAGCCATTCGGCAAAGATAAAAAAAGCGAATACAGTAATAAAAGCGAGATGAATCGGCCATGCCTCAGGATTCAAATACCTCCTTAAAACAGGATACAACAAAGCCCCCGCTAAAAAAAAACCCAAATCTATTCCAGTGCATCTGAAACAAACAGCAGCAGGATAATCTAAAAAATAAGGACAACGCTCCGGAATTCCGTGGCAGAGAGCTTTGTAAAAGATTCTTATTTTAGACGAAACCTCGAAAAAACCAAATTTGTCAAGAAATGCAGGCAAAATTCCCAGAGACCACACCGCGAGAAATATTACCCCGAAAAATAAAGTCCAGATTGGATATTTTTTTCTGTCGGGATCGAATATTCTCACTTCTGACGGATTATCAACCGATAAGGCACATTTTCAAAAGCGCCATCCTCACGAAAAGGCCGTTTTGAACCTGCTTGAAATATAGAGATCTGGGATTATTGTCCACTTCTGTCGAGATTTCATCAACCCTCGGCAGGGGGTGAAGAAGTATGGCTTCTTTCTTCATTGAATCTATTATTGTTTTGTTGACGACGAATTTACCCCTGGATTTTTCGTAATCGTTGGGCCTGTCGAGAAGTCTTTCTCTCTGTATCCTCGTCATGTACACGACATCAACCTCGGGAGCAATAACGCTTAAATCTTCGGATTCTTCCCAAGCCACATTATGCCTTTCGAGATATTCCTTGATATCATCGCGCATTTTTAAACATTCAGGAGAAACAAAAAAGATTTTCACTCCTTCGTATTTGGCCAAAAGATATGAAAGAGAACGGACTGTTCTGCCGTTTTCGAGATCCCCCACAAGCGCTACTTTTAAGTTATCGCAACCGCTAAAAGACTGTTTAATAGTATGCATATCGAGAAGAGACTGAGTTGGATGTTGGCCGGAACCGTCTCCTGCGTTGATAATCGGAACCGTGGCTACCTCTACCGCGGCTTTCGCCGCTCCGCTTTCGTAATGCCTTAGGACAATAATATCTGAATAACTCTGAAGCGTTCTTACGGTGTCTTGAAGACTTTCTCCTTTTGCCGCTGATGAAAACTCTTTAGCGTTTTCGGTCGATACTATTTCACCGCCAAGTCTGAGCATTGCCGATTCAAAACTTAACCTTGTCCTTGTGCTGGGTTCATAAAAAACCGTCGCCATGATATGATGCCTTAAAATGTCACTCCCGCCGGAAAAAGCGATTCTCTCCATTTCTTCAGCTTCACGGAATATTTCTTCCAATAATTCTTTGTTGAACTGCTGTGCTTCTATTACATGCCGAATTTTCATTCAGACCTCCGGAAGTTTTTCAGTGAGTTTCAAACCAATTCTCGCCCCAAGAAACAGAAACCGTCAAAGGGATATCGAGTTCAACCGCATTTTCCATCGTATTTTTAACTATTTCAGATGTTTTTTCAACTTCTTTTTCTTCCACTTCAAAAAGCAGTTCGTCATGAATTTGAAGGACAAGAGAAACAGGCAGGCTTTTAACGGCTTTATTCACTTTCAGCATAGCTATCTTGATAATATCCGCCGCTCCGCCCTGGACAGGAGTATTGAAAACTTTTCGTTTAGCTCTTTCTCTTTCATTGAAGTTTCTGCTGTCCAAACCTCTTATAAGTCTTCTTCTACCGGTAAAAGTTCTCACTTCCCCTTCAATTAATGCTTTATCAACGAGAGTTTCCTGCCAATTTTTTATTTTAGAAAACCTGCCGAAATAACTTTCAATAAAGCTCTTTGCTTCTGCTAAGCTGATATTTAAATCTTTGGATAGCTTAAACGGGGACATTCCGTAAAGGACTCCGAAATTTACTGTTTTTGCTAGATTTCTCTGAGTTATTCCGATTGTATCCGAATCGCCGGAGAAGAGTTCGGAAGCTGTCCGCGAATGTATATCTTCTCCTTTCCTGAACGCTTCGAGAAAAGTTTCGTCTCCGGATAGATGCGCGGCAAGCCTCAATTCGATTTGCGAATAATCAGCGGAAAGAATTTTTTTCCCATCGGGCGCCCTGAAGGCTTTTCTTATCTCTCTCGCTCCTGGATTTTTAATTGGTATATTCTGCAGATTAGGTTCATGCGAGGCAAATCTTCCAGTCGCGGTGGAACGTAAGTCGAATTTACAGTGCAGTCTCGAAGAATCATCAACAAGGTCCGGTATGACATTTATGTAAGTAGAGAGCATCTTGGATATAAATCTATGTTCAAGAATCATTTCGACCACGGGATGGAAAGCCCGTATTTGTTCAAGCGCGTAAGAATCCGTGGAATAGCCTGTCTTTGTTTTCGAAACTGCCGGAAGTTTCAATTTCTCATATAAAAAAAAAGCAAGCTGCTTAGGAGATCTCGGGTTGACATTCCCGCCGGATTCCTCCTTTATTTTTTCTTCTATTCTGTCCAATTCCTCTTTGTAATAAACACTCATTTGGCGAAGGAAAGGCGTGTCGACAAATATGCCTTTTTTCTCCATTTTATATACTATTGGAATCAGCGGCTTTTCAATATTTTCGTATAGATCAATAACACCGTAATCTTTCATGGAATTTCGGAGATTTTTCCAAACCAAAGGAAGAGAGCGTATCGATTCTTCAGGATTTAACTGCATTTTTAATTGCTTTCCTGCGAGTGCTTCCGGGGAAAAAGGTCCGCTTTCCGGATCAAGAAGATAGGAAGCAGTTCCCGCGTCTTCAAACTTCTGCGGCATAACGTCCGATACTTGAGCCAATTCTTTTATGTCGTCGGAGACAATCGAATCTTCGTAATTCATTAGCTCCTCTGGCAAAATAATCCTGCAAGCCCTCCCATCTGAAGCATAAATTCTTCCCTCTAAAATCGAAACTCCTATGTATCCGGAAATATACTCTGAATGCAATTTCTCCGTGGATAGAATTTCCTCTTTTTTATTCTTGAATCCGAATTCAGCCGCGATTTTTCTCATCCCCCATTCAACCAAATAGTCCGCGGCTTCTTTTTCTTGAAGCTTCACTTTTAATTCTTCAATTGAGGGGACTTTAAGATCCTGTCTCAGCTCAATCAATTGTTTTGCTTTCTCGATAGTAGCCGAGCTCTGCTCTATAGATCTTGTAATTCTCGCCGAAGCGTATTTTGAAGGATTTTCAATTAAATTGTCTATACCTCCGCTTTCCTGAAGAAGCTTTACGGCGGTTTTAGGTCCGACTCCGGGAACTCCTGGGATGTTATCGCTCGAATCGCCTGTTAAAAGAAGATAGTCCTTTATCTTTGAAGGCTCAACTCCAAATTTAACTTTTACTCTTTTCTCATCTATGAGGTCCCATTTCCCGTATTTATCCGGATAAATCAGTGACACGCCTTTTCTGACAAGCTGCGCGATGTCTTTGTCCCGGGTCACTATTAGTATTTCTTCACGTGAACTGTAAGCGTTGACAAGAGATGCTATTATGTCGTCCGCCTCGAAATCTTCCATTCTCAAAACCGGGCAACCGAATTTCGGGAGCCCCGTTGCCAAACTTTCTATCTGTTCGGACAAGGCTTCAGGCATTTTTTGTCTGTTGGATTTGTATTCCGGGTATATTTCCTTTCTGAAAGAAGGTTTTTTCCCGTCAAACACGGCTACGATATCATGAGAGGAAAATGTTTTTTTTAAGGACAATATTGTCTGAAGGAAACCGTAAACCACCCCGCTCTCTCTGCCGTCGGGAGACCTCAACTCAGCTTTCTGCAGGGCGAAATAACTTCTGTAAGCCAGTGAAAATGCATCTAACAATATCATATATAGATGCCGCGTTTTACTATGTAGGATGACAATTCGTTTCCGACAAATGATGCCGCGCTAAGGCCGGTTTTGAAATATTTTCTTATCTCAGTAGAAGAGACGTCAATTCTTCTGTTTATCAGATGCAGTCTTTTTTCGGGTATATTCAATTCTTCAAAGCCGTCGTGTCTCATCATCACTATAAAATCAACTTTATTTTTTAACATCTCTGCGTTCTTCCAGGAATCAATTGATTTCGCCTGATCAAAACCTATCATGAGAAAAAAATCGTTTTTTCCGGCGAATTCTTTTCTCAAAGAATTAATGGTCTCACAAGTGAAATTCGGTTTTTGGAGATTTTCTTCTATTTGAGACACTTGGATAAACATAAAATTTTGAGTTAATATCCTGCAAAACTCTAATCTTTCTTTAAACGACGCAACAGGTTTTTCTTTATGGCATGGCGTGTGGTTGACAACCCATAGTATTTTTTGAAGTTTGAATTTGTTGAATGATTCTTCAGAAAAAATTAAATGTCCGATGTGAGGGGGATCGAAACTGCCTCCGAAAATCCCCAATCTCACTTACTCCTCCAGAGTCGGATCATTCGTTTCCGGAGAATTTTGTAAACCAGGCATTTCCATCAATTTCTCTCTGGCTTTTTGCGAAAATTCGGTATCGTATTGGGCCGCTTTCTGTAAGTGCATTCGGGCGGCGGTATAGTCCCCGATTTTCAAAGCAGATAAAGCGGCTTCGTATTCCGCTTGGGAGACATAATCTGAATTAGGATATACAGTGGATGCAGCCGATAGAACGAGGTAGGCGGACTCATGCCTGTTCATCTTTCTATAGACCTGAGCCTGATATATGAGTTTTCTCATTAAAGTATTTTCGCAATACCTTATTCTTTCATGAACTTCGGCGGATCTCCCGTCTGTAGGAAATCTCGCTAAAAAAAGCCTGTATGTTTCCAACGCATATCTTATTTTGAGAAGGTCCCTTTCAAAAGAAGGAGATGACTTCTCGTAGGACTGAGCCCAATAAAATACAGCGCTGGAGAGCAGAGAATCAGAGGGATATTTATTGTAGAATACTTTGAATGTCTCTACCGCGTCATCGTATTTCCTGTCGTTGAAATATGACAATCCCGACATATATAGAGCGTAGCTTTTATAACGCGTGAAATCGAAACTCAAATATAAGAAGTTGAAAGCTTCTGCCGCTTCTGAATAATCACCTTTCTCGAAAAGTTCCTGAGCGAGGGCGAGAGCGACGCTTTCATCTGTATAACTTTCCAAATTCAGTCTTTTCGGGGAACAGCCGGCTGCAAGAGTTATTGAGAATAATAATAATAACAAGGTTTTGTTCACTTTTTCTCCTATATCATTTGAAGAAGTTTAATCGCTTTTTCCCGAATTACCGAGCTTCGCTCTATTTCGAGAACTCTTTCAAGATAAATCCTTCCTTTTGTATAATTTTCAGAAGCCACGTATAGACTTCCAGCGAGCCATGCCGCCTCAGCCGAAGTCGTCCCCTGAGTGAGATAGGAAGCCTCAGAAAGATAACCGAGCGCTTCTCCATGTCTTCCTTTTTCTATAAGCTCTCTGGACATTTCGACAAGCAAATCGGCTTTTTCCTGCATGATCTGAATTTTGTCCGCGTCTGGTTTAATCAAAGCGGAATCAAGCCATGAAACCGATATTTCGAACATTTTTCTGCTCTTGTATATATTGCTAAGAAGAATACAGGCGTTTAATGAAAGGTCTTCGTATTTGAGCGATCTCGATAGCACATTCAAGGCGTTTGCCGTGTCGTTTTCAAGAAGAAAAGAACGCGTGATTTCAGTCAAGGCTTGCTTTCCGACTGCATTTTGATCTATTAGAAAAGCTTTTTTTGAAAAAATAACTTCTTCTGAAAATCTGCCTTCATAAGAAAGTTTATCAATTATCTGCGTATATCTCAAAATGACAGTATCTTTCATGTCTTTTCTCAGAGCATACAATTCTTCAAGTGTCGCAGAAGAACTCAAATACTCGCCGAGTTTTATATCTATATCCGCAGACAGAATCAGCGCTTGAACTTTGTCGTTTTCCGACAAATCTTCAGAGATTAAAGAAGAATCGAGAACAACTTTTGCCCTGTCATAAAGGCCTTCGTAATAGAGCTTCCTGGCTCTGTTAAATCTGTCTTCTCCTGATTTGTTTGTGCAGAAAGAAAAAACTGCAAAAAACAATAAAGCCGAAGCCTTAAATATTCTTCTGTTCAAAAAGATTGTCGAGGGTTGGAACATTTGACTTCATTTTACGTTTGATGTGAGGAAACGCGTCGTCAATTTCAACTTTTTTGTATTTAATTTCTCCTGATTCAATCGCTTTTAACTGGGCTTCAAGAAATGCCTTTATCTGAGCTTTAATGTTAATCCTGTGAGTGTTTAATGCTGATATTTCGCTCGTGATTTCTACAACCTGAGACCGTGCTCTCTCAATTATGGTCTCACCCTGCAATTTCGCATTCTGAATAATCAATTCCGCTTCCTGTTCCGCGTTTTTTCTTATTTGTTCTGACGATTTCTGAGCTGAAGTCAGTGTGTTTTGAAGAGTAGATTCCATGCTCTTGTAATCTTCAAGCCTCTGTTCGAGATTTCTGAACTGTTCTTTCAAAGACATATTCTCTCTATTCAAACTCTCCAGCTGATCTGCGACGATCTCAAGAAAACTTTCGACTTCCTGAACGTCAAAGCCGCGAAAAGCCTTCTTGAATTCCATCTTTCTTATTTCAAGCGGCGTTATTCCCATATCAATACCTCTTTCCAAAAAGGGCTGAGCCCAACCTAATCATTGTGCTGCCCTCTTCAACAGCTATTTCGTAATCGGAACTCATTCCCATAGAAACATTGGGTAAATTACATTTCTGACTTAAATTATAAAGAATTGAAAACTGCCTTCTCGTCTCTTTATCCCCGGCGTTTAATTCTGCTATTCCCATAACGCCTTTTAATTCTATATTTTTACAGCTAAATAAATAATTTGTCAAATCATCGAAACACTCAAGGCTTACTCCGCTTTTAGATTTCTCTCCCGAAATGTTCACTTGAACGTATGACGGAAATTTATATCCTTTGTTATCAAGCATTTTCCCATCCAATATTTTTTCAATCTTTTCAGCAAGCTCTATTGAGTCTATCGTCTGAATTACATCAAAAAAGGAAAGTGCTTTTTCAACTTTGTTTTTCTGAAGATGCCCGATGAAATGCTTTCTAAAACAACCCGTATCTTGACCAAATTTCGAAAATGCCTCCTGTACCCTGTTTTCGCCGATATCTGTGATTCCTTCCGATACAGCTATGTCGACCGCAGGTCTTTCAAAGCCTTTCGTAACCGCGAGAATAGTCACTTTCTCCGGCTGCCTTGAAGCTCTCATACATGCATCTAAGACTTTTTCACGGACGATTCGAAGGTTTTGCCTGAATTCATCAGGATCCAAAGCTCTCATCCGATCAGTTGTTTTGCCTTCTGAGATAAGCAGGTTCAATCAGTTCATCTGAATTGTAAAGATCTAATTCGTCTTCTATAGGTCTGTTTTTTCTCAGTCTCTGCCTCTTGTTAAAAATTTCCTTTTTCCTGTTTTCCTTTTCTTCTTCGGTTTCTTCCGATACCTCTTCGGCTGCTTCAATAACCTCACTGTCAAAAAGATCTTCATTTTCCTCTCCGGAAGTCCAGGCAAAATGCCTGTCCAGAGAGTTCTTCAACTGACTGTCTTTTTCCAAAACCAGTTCCTGAACACCTATGCTTCTAATGTCTTTCTTGCCTTTTTTGGCTCCTATACCTGTCGCAATTATGGTAATTTCGAGTCTGTTGTTGTAAGTCGAGTCGTATCTTATGCCGAAAAGGATTTCTTTTTCTCCGTCATCTCCGATTTTTTCCTGAATCAACTGCATGACATTGTCAATTTCTTCGAGTTTAAGGTCTTCAGGCCCCGTGATATTGACAAGAACGCTTGAGGCTTCCGTTATGGAAACGTCGTCGAGAAGGGGTGAATTTATCGCCTCATTCGCGGCTTGAACGGCTCTGTCTTCTCCGCTTCCATAGCCAATTCCCATTAATGCTTTCCCGCCTTTTCCCATTACTCTTTTTATGTCCGCGAAATCAAGATTTATCTGGCCCTGTTTGATGATAAGATCAGAAACGCCTTTTGTGGCTTTGACGAGGACGCCGTCAACGTACTTAAAAGCGTCTTTAGCCGTGATCTGCTTAGAATAAAGAGTCCTTATGTTGTCATTGTGAATTACGAGGATAGTGTCTGATGAAGCTGAAAGCTCTTTTACTCCTCGCGTTGCCACTTCGAAGCGTTTTCTTCCTTCCCAGTTGAAGGGAAGCGTCACGACTGAAACCGTAACCGCTCCGGACTGCTTTGCCGCTTTGGCTATTGTTGAGGAAGCGCCTGTTCCCGTGCCTCCTCCCATCCCCGCAGTAATGAAAACCATGTCAATGCCTTTGAACATTTCTTCAATTTCCCTCAGGCTTTCTTCAGCTGCTTTTTTGCCCTTTTCGGGGTCAAAACCCGTTCCGAGACCGCGAGTTGTCTCTTTGCCTATTTGGATCTTTTTCTGAGCACGGGATTTTATGAGATCCTGAAGATCCGTATTGACGACGACAATATTCACTCCTTCTATGCCTTCTTCAACCATTGTGTTCACAGTATTCCCACCGGCTCCTCCTACACCTACCACCACAATCTTTGCCAGGGGGAGTTCCTGCGGAGCCATTTCAAATATCCCCATTTATTCCTCCTTTTACTTTATTCACCGGCGATTTAATCCTCTTCAGTATTCTTTCAGAAAAAATCGCTCAGCCATTTTTTTAAACCTCCGACCATATTCTTTTTCTTTTCTTTTTCGCCTTTGAATTCGGTTTCTTCGTTCCCTGAAATCGAATACTTAATCAGTCCGATAGCCGTTGAAAAAGCTGGGGATGAAACTGCTTCAACCATTCCAAGCAGATCATTCTCCGGAGTTCCTGCCCTTACAGGAAGCTCGAAGATTTCCTCCGCCACTTCGACAATACCTTTTAAGTTCGCAGTGCCTCCGGTAATTACTACTCCAGAGGCGAGATTATGAGCGTATTCACTTCGCTGAATCTTTCTAAAAGAGAAATCGATGATTTCTTCTATTCGAGCCTCGACAACGTCATGAAGCCTTTCAGTCGTCACTTTTCTGCTGGATCTTCCAGCAGTCCCTTGAATGTCAATTACTTCATCAGGATCGACATAAGAAGGGTGGGCAGACGCTTTTTCTCTTTTAATTTTTTCTGCGAAAGCGTAAGATGTCGCCAGCCCCATAGAAATGTCTCTGGTGATGGAGTCTCCGCCTAATTTGACTAAACCGATGTCTCTGAGGGATCCTCCGAACCAAAGGGAGATGTTTGTCACGCCCCCGCCAATATCAAGAAGAGCTATCCCCTGTTGACGGTCCTCTTCATCGAGCACAGCATACGAGGAAGCAAGATGCTGTAGAATCATCGAGTCAACAGCTAAACCTGCTCCTTCCACTGCTTTTTTTATGTTCCCGAGCGCGAGCGAAGAAGCTGTAATAATATAGATTATTGCTTCAAGCCTCATACCCATCAAACCGACAGGATCTATTATGTTCGGCTGGTTGTCGACGATAAAATCCTGGGTCAGAGTGTGTATGATCTCTCTTTCAGCAGGAATAGCTATTCCTTTCGCTGATTCTTTAACTCTTTCCACGTCGGCTATAGTTATTCCCTGTTCCCTGCTGGTTATCGAGATCACGCCTTTGCTTGCAATTCCTTTTATGTGTTCTCCGGTCACTCCCACATTCACAGGTCCGGCCTGAACTCCCGCCATCACTTCGGCATCGTGTATGGCATTTTTTATAGAAGACACTGTCTTGTCGAGATTTATCACCACGCCGTGTCTCATCCCTTCAGAAAGGGATTCGCCTACCCCGATAATATTAATTTTATTTCTCGAAGCGATTTCGGCTATGACCGCGCATACTTTACTCGAGCCCAGATCAAGGGCAGTCACGATCATTTTTTTATCCATTATCATCCCCCATAGTATTCTCTGTTGTTTGTTAAACCGGATCTCCTGTAAATCAGAAGTTCTCCGGGAGAACTCAAATCGTAGCAATATTTTTTACTCCACCAATCTGTTTCTTTCAAAGTGAGTATCACTCTATAGGATAAAACTATGTCTGTATTTCCTATGAATACAGCTATTTTATCCTCGGTCATCAAAGTTATTCCTTTTTCGCAGACAAAAACTGACTCAAGAAAAGGGAAACTTCTCCCTCTTGCGCAGACCGAGGCCACGTCGTTTAGAAAACGATCAGCCCCGGACAGCATTCTGTCGCTGTCGGTATATTCATTGATTGTGTATGCTCTTAAAAAAATTTCCCCGGAATCGATTTTCATTATATACCCGTCCGCGTCAATGCCTCTTCCTCCTCCGATATCGAGCGAAGCGTATCTTTTTAACATTTCAACGACTACTGTATTTGATCCTTCTCTGCCTATTCGGACTTTTTTAGCCCTTATATTTTCAGAAAGCTTTTTTTGGGCCGCCGGCCAATCAATAAAAAAAACACACTGACCGCGTTTAATACCTGCCATACTGATTATTTCATCACCGCTAAATTCTGTGTCTCCGTAAATTTTAATATTTTCTACTCTGAACAAGCCTGTTTTTCCGACTGCGGCTCCTGCGCAGAAAACAATTACCGTCAACAACAAAAATGATACTGTTCTAAACATATTTGTATTTCCCGTTCTCGTCGAAAATTTTTATTTCTGTTTCGAGAGAAAAAGAATATTTTTTGAATACATCTTCCTTGATCGCGGCTACAGATTCGATAAAATCGCAACTCTTGGCGTTTCTCAGAGGAATAAAATAATTGGCATGTCTGTCCGAAATCAACACGTTCTTTATAATCTTCCCCTTCCAACCCGCCTGCTCGATCAGTTTTCCTGCAGGAGGTCCATTGGGAGGATTTTTAAAAATACATCCGGCAGTCCTTGAATTTCTCGGAAATCTGTCAATTCTGAATTTTTTTATCTGTGATATCGTATTTTCTATCTCCTTTTCATCCGATCTCTCGAGAATAAATTCAACTCCCAATATTAAATCCTCTATTCCTTTCCTGTATCCAAACATGTCTTTTGTAACCTCAAAAAAATTTTTTCCATTTGTCTTCACTTTTCTGACTCGCTCTCCCACTGTACCCCATTTCGTCCCCGCATTCATAAAAACCGCTCCCCCGATAGTCCCGGGAATGCCGAACATGCACTCAAGTCCTTTTAATCCGGCTTCTTTCGCTCTTCCGACAACTTCAGAAATGAGAGCTCCTGCACCGGCTTTTATTATGTTTTCTTGAACTGATATGTTTCTGAAACTTCCTGAAAGCTTTATTACGCATCCCCTGAAACCCTTGTCGCTGAAAAGGACATTACTGCCGGCACCCAATATAATGTATGGTATGTCATTTTTCTCACAATATGTGATAATTTTATCAAATTTCTGGTCATTATCAACATAACAAAAATAATCGGCTTTACCGCCGAGCCTCAAAGTAGTGAAATCGGCAAGATCTATTTTCCTAAGGCAATCAATCATTTGTCTTCCTTAAGTATTTTTTTTACTTCTTCTTTTGATGAATCAATATCACCCGCACCGAGGAGAGCGATGACTTCGCATGGCTTTAAGCCGGAAAGAATTTCAAGCATTTGATCTTTCGTCTGAGCCAAATAGGCTTTCTTACCGAGTTTTTGCAGATCATCTATTATCAACTCTGATGTTACTCCCGGAATCGGCTCTTCTCTAGCCGGGTATATGGGGAGAATTATCAATTCATCTGCTGTTGAAAGAGCATCGGCAAAAGATTCGTGAAAATCTTTCGTTCTAGAAAACAAGTGAGGTTGAAAAATTGCTGTTATTTTCTTACCAACAGATTTCAGCGCGTTCAGAGAAAAGCGAAGTTCGGTCGGATGATGAGCATAATCGCTTATTAAAACTCTATCCCTGTAATTAAAAACAACTTCCATTCTTCTTTTTAATCCTCTGAACGATAAAAGAGATTCAGCGGCTTTTTCAGGCCGCACTCCCATTTCTTCAGCCGCGGCAACCGCAACGGCGGCATTTTGCAGATTATGTTTACCAGGCATTTTGAGCTTTATCTTCTGCCCGAAAAGCAATACTGAGTCTTCGTCAAAACTGTATTTCAAATCGCAACCCATTGCTTCGCCTAAAGTTACCGTTTTCGCCTTTTTCCCCTCCGCAGCATAGGCAGTCAGACTGTCACATACGTGTATTATGCATCTTTCGGAGTTATCTTCAAATTGCCGGAATGCCGCCAGAATTTCTTCTTCTCCTGAATAATACTTTCCGATATGATCCGCTTCTATTGAAGTTATTACTCCGAGTTTGGGAAAAAACAGAAGAAAAGTTTTGTCACTTTCGTCCAGTTCGCAAACGGCATTTTCTTTATCAGACCAGCACAGACCGCTTTCCCAGCCGAAAGGTGCTCCGCCTGCGATTCCCAGAATATCAACGCCGTTTTCCCTCAGAATATGAACGAGCATTGAAACAGTTGTCGTTTTACCGTGAGTCCCTGCCACACCTGTCAAATGCAGGTTTACTAAACTGTTACTCAAGGCTTCTCCCCTGGAAAAGACTGGTAAACCAATGCTTAGCGCCTTTTGAATTTCTTCACACTTCATGTTAACAGCTCTTGAATACACGACTTTGTCGACTCCTTTAAGATGATCCGGTGAATGCCCCTTGATGGTTTTTATGCCCTCTGATTCGAGCAATAATGCGTTTTCATTTAAGCTCTTATCGCAACCGCCGACATTGTTCCCTTTTTTCTTCAGCAATAAAGCAAGAGGCGTCATTCCCGAACCGCATATTCCGAGCATGTGAATATTTTCAGATTTCATCTAAAATCTCCTCGATTATCAATCGCGCAGGATTGCATCTTCGCAGGGTCAAATTTTCTCTGGGTTTAGACACGGAATATTTCTTCTCAAAAGCTTTTTCAATACTGTTATACAGTGTTTCCGCATTCAATCTTTCTTCAGTAATAATTATCGCTGTTCCTTTTTTCTCAAGATGACGAGCGTTATCAATCTGATGACCTCTGGCTAATTTCAACGGCACCAGAACTGATGGAGTCCCGGAGGCTGACAGTTCGGCTACTGTCATAGCCCCGGAGCGCGAGAGCACAACATCCGCGCAGGCGTAAGCCGAAGCCATATCGCTGATGTAATCCAAAACAATCGGCTTTTCTCCGCACTTTTCAAAAAGACCTATTGAAAATTTTCCTGATGAAGCCAGCAATTGTGCTTTTTTCGGGATTCCGAATTTTCTGTACATCTCGTAAAAAGTTTTCTCCAGAATTTGAGACCCTTGACTGCCTCCGAATACGAGAACAACTTTTCTGTCGGGAAGGAGATTGAATTTTTTTAAGGCTTCTTTCCTCTTAACTTTTCCAATTTCCTTTCTCACGGGAGTTCCCGTGTGAACCGCTCTGACAGACCCCGGCAGGTATTTAACCGTATCGCTGAAAGCCAAAAACACTTTTTTTGAAAATCTGCAGAAAAGCCTTGTAGTCATTCCGGGCTTTATGTCCGCTTCGAATATGTATATTGGAACAGAAAGGATTATGCAGGATAATATGACGGGAACAGTGGCGAAAGATCCCGTTCCAAAAACCGCATTCGGTTTTATACCAAGTATTTTTCTCACACAGGAATAAATACCCCAAAAAAGAACCAGGGCGGACGAGATTTTCTCAGACAGCCTCTTTCCTGCCCATGGCAGACTCAATATTTTCACATAAGCATAACCCGCATTATTCACTATTTTTTCCGACATTCCTTTGCCGATTCCGGAAAAAATAACATCCGCTCTTTCTTTAGCCTCCTGTGCCACCGACAAAGCCGGGTATACATGCCCGCCGGTTGTCCCCACGGCAATAAGAAGTCTTAATTTTTTCACGAGTTGTTTCCCGCCTTGTGTCTTGCAGAACCGATGTAATATCCTCTGCTATTCAGCTTGCTTTTAGTGCTGAGAAAAATCATCTCCCTTTTTTTCACAGTATTTTCATTCATCTGCCTGATTTTTGATTCAGCTGATATATTCAAAAGAATTCCGAGCATAAACAGATTTCCTACCATCGACGTTCCTCCGTAAGAAACAAAAGGAAGAACAAGGCCCGTAGCGGGAAGATAACCTATGCTGATAAAAGCGTGGATAATTGCAAAAACAAAGAAATTAACTGAAATGCCGAATGCAAGAAAAAACAGAAACCTGTCTTTGTCCTCAAAAAATAAAGCCGTCTTAAAACCGAGCACAAGAATCACAAAATACAAGGACATAAGGAAAAGTGTTCCGACAAATCCCATTTCTTCGCCTACTGCCGCTATTATAAGATCTCTGTCAACTTCCGGGATAAATGATCCGTTTTTGAGTTCTCCTTTGCAGAGGCCCCTTCCAAAGAGCCCTCCGTTGGCAAAAGCTAGTAAAGAATTCTGCATCTGCGAGTTTTCCGGAACGACTGTTTCGCCTCTTTTAATGTTTATCACGTAGTTTTTTATTCTCTCGTCAATATGCTTGAACCTGCTGCCTGGCAGTAAATACAACATCAACCCGATTGACAGCACACACACTATCAGGACCAAGGAAAACTTTAACGGGACATTTCCTACGAAAAAGAACACAAAAATCAGCAGGAGAAGCACCAAAGCCGTTGAAACATCCGGTCCTATCGCAACCAGTGCTATTATTCCTCCTATTATTACAAGAAGTCCCCATGACCATTTTGGGTTTTTTTCCTTTACTGTGCTGTTTTTTCTCCTTATATAGTGCGAAACGTAAAATATCAGGATGATCTTCGCAAGCTCTGACGGCTGAAAATTCAAGAATCCTATCTTTAACCATCTGTGAGCGCCGTTTATATTTGAACCGAAAAGAATCACGGCAAACAAAAGAATTATGACGGCAAATGAAAAGAACAGAATAAGAACCGTATTATCAAGCTTTTTCAAAGGAAGGCAAAAAGCTATAATCATCGCGATTAAACCGATGCCTATATTGAAAAGATGCTTGTATGCTGAACTTGAAGGACCGAAACTGAATACTGAAGCTCTTTGCTGAGCTGAAAAAACGCTAATAATTCCTATGGCAATCAGGACGGCAACTGCCAGCAGCAGCCCATAGTTGGCTTTCGCGGCTTTTTCCCCTAATTTCACTTTATCCCTTCCCATAATAATCTCTGACTTCCCGCGTAAAAACATCTCCTCTTTCCTGAAAATCCTTGAACATGTCAAAACTTGCCATCCCCGGATTGAGAATAACCGTTTCCCCTGCCCCTGCTTTTTTCACCGCTTTTTCGACCGCATCCTTCATTCCTTGAGCAATTTGGTGGTCTACGTTCATCTCTAAAAGCATTTTTGAAAGATCAGCGGAACTCGCTCCTATCAGAATCACCGATTTTGCAAAATCTCTGCATGACAAAGCTATCTCTGACAAATCGGTGTTTTTCGCTTTTCCGCCAACTATTGCTACGGAACCGCGAAACGCGTCGAGAGATCTCCTGAAAGCCGATTCGTTTGTGCACATCGAGTTGTTTATGAATAATATTCCTTCAAAACATCCTATTTTTTCAAGACGGTGACGGAGGCCTTTGAATTTTTTCACCGCATCGACGATATCTTGCGGCTTTACTCCTATTAAATATGCCGATATACCAGCCGCAAGGACGTTTTCGAGGTTATGATTTCCTTTGAGAAATAACTCGTCTTCTCCTACGCTGAATTCCGAGTCGTCTTCCGGGATGAAAACAGCTTTCGATCCCTTTAAGTAACCCCATGTTCTAATGCCTTTTCCGGAACCAAAATAATATTTCCTGCTCTGAGCTTTTTTCGACATAGATAATATTTCCGGGAAATCTGAGTTGAGAACTGCAAAACCGTTTCTTTTTACCCTTCTTATCAGATCCGCCTTCAAAGACGCATAAGTTTTCATATCTCTATGCCGGTCAAGATGGTCGCTTGAGATGTTTGTCCAAACAGCCGCGTCGGTCGAAAATTCCTTTACTGTTTCCATTTGAAAACTGCTTATTTCCGCGCTTACCCATTCGCCTGGAAGAGCCTGGATGGAAATTTCAGACAGAGGAATACCGGGAGCCAGATTTCCTCCCATATGGCATTTTATACCTGAAAGATTTAAAATATGACAAAAGAGTGCAGTTGTTGTGCTTTTCCCGTTTGTTCCTGTGACTGACATAAGGTTTGACCTTAAAAATTTCGAGGCTATTTCGATTTCCGAAATAACATTGATTTTTCTTTTTATAAAATTATTGACAATATTAGAGTCCGGTCTGATTCCGGGACTTATGACAGCATAATCGCAGTCAAATGCCCTTTCCGTATGACCGTTTTCCTCAAATTGGACTCCAAGGGTTCTTAACGTATTTTCTGCGTCTTCGTTAATGGAATTATTATCCGACAAAAATACTTCAACTCCTTTTAGATTAAGAAGTTTTACGGCGGCTATTCCGCTTCTGCCTGCTCCTAATACAGTAATTTTTTCCATATTCACCTTATTTTCAGTGTGCTGATTCCTATGAGGGCAAATAAAATCGCCAGAAGCCAGAATCTGACGACAATTTTGCTTTCAGGCAATCCGCACTTTTCGAAATGATGATGTATGGGAGTCATTTTAAAAATCCGTTTTCCGCCAGTCATCTTAAAATACGAAACCTGAAGTATCACAGACAAAGCTTCCACAACAAAAACTCCGCCTATAAAAATAAGTAGAATTTCCTGTTTTATCAGAATCGCAATCAAACCAAGAGCTCCGCCAAGTGAAAGTGAACCTGTATCCCCCATAAAGACCTGGGCGGGGTGCGCGTTAAACCATAAAAAACCAAGACAAGCTCCAAAAGCGGCGGCTCCGAAAACAGTGACTTCCGCCGCGAGCGGATCAAAACCTATATGCAGATACTGAGAAGCCTTGAAATTCCCTGCTATGTAGCAAACCACCGCAAATGAGGCGAAAGAAGCCGCCAGTGAGCCTGCTGCCAGGCCGTCAAGGCCGTCGGTAATATTGACTGAATTTGAAGCGCCGAGTATCACAGTCAAAATTAGAGGAATGTATAACCAACCAAAGTCAACTATTAGATTTTTTAGAAAAAGTGCGTGAGTCTGAGTAACTTTCAGATCTCCTCCGGAAGGAAACTTGAAGAGCATGAACCCTACAAAACCCGCGAGAATAATTTGACCTATGAGTTTATATTTTCCTCTCATCCCTTTTTTTCTTTTCATTTTCATTAGATCATCAAGAAATCCAAAAGTTCCGAGCCATATCATGGATAAAAGAAGAATAATTATGTTTCTATTTGTCAAGTCACCCCAGATTATCACAGACACAAGAATTGACACTACAATAAGAATTCCCCCCATTGAAGGCGTGCCTATTTTCTTTTCATGCCCTTCAGGAGTAAATTCCCTCAATACGGAACCGGTGCCGTGTTTTTGCAGTTTTCTTATTACGTAAGGTCCGGCAAAAAATGATATTAAAAGCGCAGTTATAACTGCGTAGGCTGACCTGAAAGTGATGTAACCCAAGACGTTGAAGACTGAAAAAGTGTCTTTTAGTTCAAAAAGCAGCTTATACAATGCAACCGCCGGATTTTAGAGCATCAGCTATTTTATCCAGCTCCATAGCTCTGCTTCCTTTTATTAAAACCACGTCTCCCTCTCTTACATCATCTATAAGTGCTTGGAAAGCCTGCTCCCAATCAACCGCTTCCCTGCAAATCAAACTTTTAGAGACTTTCTCTTTTGCCCCTTTAAGAACGAAATTTGAATAATCTCCTACAGCGATTATCTCTGAAAAACCGAGTTTTACGGCATTTGAACCCGCCTTCTCATGAAATTGCCCGCTTTCTTTGCCCAATTCTTTCATGTCGCCGATTACTGCCACCTTCCTTCCTTCAAAGGATTTTGAAACGTATTTCATGGCAGATTCCAGGGCGACAGGGCTGGAGTTGTATGAATCGTCAATCACAGTAATTCCGCGGGACTCAAACACATCCAATCTGTTCGGAGGAAGCTTCATTTCTGAAATTCCTCGCGAAATCTCCCGCGCTTCAAGACCAAAAAACAAACCGGTTTTCAAAGCCGCCAAAGCTGCATAAAGGCCGGATTCACCCGGAGGGCTGACGCAAAATTCAATATTTTCAGCAATAAAATTTGTTTTTGTTTTACCCCATATAATGTTTGTGACCTTTTGATGCCGAACTCCGAATTGTTGAATCTTAGTCCCGTATTCGCCTATGCGTTTTGTGATTTCTTCATCGTCGCCGTTTACAAAAGCCTTCCCATTTTCCTTAAGATTTTCAATTATTTCAAACTTTGAATCGGCTATGGAGTCAAGCGAACCGAAAATTTCAAGATGGACAGGCGCTATCCTTGTGAGAATAGCAATATCGGGCTTCGCTATAGAACATAGGTTTTTAATGTCCCCTTTTTTTCTCGCTCCCATTTCGAGAACAAAAAAGTCCGCTTCACTGCCTGTGTTCAATATTGTCAGAGGCATTCCAATTTCCGTGTTCATGTTTCCTTCGCTTGCCGTAACTGTGAAACCGGCTGAAAGGACTGATCTTATAGCTTCTTTTGTCGTAGTCTTTCCAATTGATCCTGTGACCCCGATTACTTTCGCCCCCGAGAGAGTTATTTTTGCTGAAGCAAGAATGCCTATGGCTTTTATGCAGTCAGGAACTAAAACAATGGGTCCTTGGATCTTTTTTTCGCACAATACGGCTGAAGCTCCGTTTTTCAGGGCTTGAGCGGCATGAAGATGTCCGTCAGTCTTTTCGCCCTTCAACGCGACAAATATATTGTTTTTAATTATTTTTCTCGAATCGGAAGAAAAACCCTTGACTTGTATTTTTTCGGAAATATTTTCTATTTTCCCTCCCGTAAGCTTTGCAAGATATCCTAATTCGATTTCCACCCTGCCTCCTCGAGCGCTATCCGCGCCTCTTCACTGTCATCGAATCTGAATTCCGTTGCGCCTACTATTTGGGTTGTTTCATGTCCTTTACCGCAGATAACTACTACGGCATTTTCTACTGCTTTATTTATCGCCTCCTTTATGGCTTCTTTTCTGTTTCTGATCACAAGCGGTTTTTTTCTCATCCCTGCGGCGATTTCTTCGATAATTTTTTCAGCGTCTTCGCCTCTGGGATTGTCGTCCGTCAATATGACTGCATCGGAATATTTTTCGGCAGTTTTTCCCATAATCGGTCTTTTTAGCCTGTCCCTTTCACCTCCGCAGCCGAATACAGTTATGAGCTTTGCAGGTTTTAGACCCCTGAGGCTTAAAAGCAGATTTTCCATGGCATCCGGCGTGTGTGCAAAATCTACAAAAACGCCGAACGGAGCTTCAGATTTTATCTTCTGCATTCTGCCCGGAATTGTTTTAACAGATTCAATACCTTCCTTTACGCTTTGATGAGTTAAACCTAACTTTATCGCGCAAGCGGAAGCTCCAACTGCGTTGAGAATATTTATCGCCCCCGGTATATTAAGTTTTATTTCAAAATCAATGTTCTCCCCCTTCAAAAAAAAACACGAACCTTCAAAATCAGAAGAGATTCGATCCGCCCGGAAATCGGCATTGTTTTTCATGGAATAAAAATAAACCGGCTTGTCAGTGGACTTAGTTATTTCATCTTTTCTGCCAACAGATTCACTCACGCATGAGAAGGAGTTTTTTTTCATAAGTGAAAAGATACCGAGTTTCGCGTTGAAGTAAGACCTGATATCTCCATGAAAGTCAAGATGATCGTGTCCGAAACTAGTAAATACCACTGCGTTGAATTTCATGTATTCAGCGCGGCCCAAGGCGAGAGAGTGGGACGAGACTTCAGCCACTACATGCGTAACTCTTTTGCTTTTCATTTTACCAAGCAGCCTCGTAATCTCTAGCGCTTGAGGAGTTGTATTATAGGCTTTTTCTTTTTCGTCCGGAAAATAATGACCTGTAGTCCCTATCATTCCCGATTTCAAACCGGCTCTATTAAATATTGATCTGAGCATGAAAGATAAGGTTGTTTTACCGTTTGTGCCCGTTACACCTGTTATCACAAGATTTTTTACGGGATCATCATATATGAAATCGGCTATCTCCATCGCAATTTTCTCCGGCTGTTTTGATAATATCTGCGCGACAGGACGTTTTAATTCCACAAGTTTATCTGAGAGAATCGCCGAGGCGCCTTTTTCAATTGCTATTTTCGCCCACTCTCTACCTGAAGAATTTTTCCCGTCTAAAGCCGCGAATATATCACCTTTTTCAATTGTTCTTGAATCTGGTCCTATACCGCTCACTTGGGTCTTTTCCGTTTTTTCCCCGACAATTTCAATAGAAGGGAAGCGCAGGCGAATATCTTTTAACGTCTTCATAAATTTATTCTCGCGGTCTCAATTATGTTCATCGTTCCGACTATGTAACGCGCAATTTCCTTGAAAACAGGTGAAGCTACAGCCCCTCCATAATAAACACCTTTTGGCTCTTCAATAACCACACAGATTACGTATTTGGGATCTTCTGCCGGGAAAAATCCTATGAAGGATGAAATATAAGCGTCTTCCCTGTAACCTCCGCTTTCAGATGCGATCTGAGCTGTTCCGGTCTTTCCCGCTACACAAACCCCCTGAATTCTTGCGTTTCTTCCAGTCCCCTCTTCCACAGCCATCACAAGGAGGTTTGTGAGAGTATCCGCCAAATCTTTTGAAAGCACTCTTCTTATCGTGTCTGTTCTTTTTATCATCGCCCCTCTGACCGGCGACACGATACTGTCGACGATTTTCGGCCTTATCAAAAATCCGCCGTTTGCCACGGCGGCGTAGGCTGAAGCCATTTGCAGCGGGGTCACCGATAAGCCTTGTCCGAATGAAATTGTTGCCAACCTGACATCCATCCATAGATTTTCGCTCGGTATATTGCCTCTTGCTTCATGGGGAAGGTCAATTTCCGTTTTTTCGCCGAAACCGAATAGCAAAATATACTTATACAAAACGCCCTTTCCTGTTCTTTTTGCGACATTTACCATTCCTACATTCGATGAATGGACGAAAGCTCCCCTGAAATCAAGAGGTCCATGCTTTTCTGCGTCTTTTATAACATAATCACCGATTTGGATTCTGCAATCTCCCGTCTCTACAAGTTCCTCGAGCTCTGTGGACCGCGAAGACAAAGCCGCAGCGGTGGTTATCAGCTTGAAAGTAGAACCTGGTTCATATTGCCAATCCACGGCCATGTTTAGGTTCTTTCCGCCGATAGTAGCCATAGCTCTAACTTCTCCTGTCCCGGGGTCCAGAACGATTACTGAGCCGGATTTTGCCGAATGGCTTTCAACCGCTTTTCTCAGTGAGTTATAGGCAATTTCTTGAATATCCATGTCTATGCTCAAATAGACATCGTCGCCCCTGAACCTCGTCCTCTGAAGAGCTGAAGGTCCGATATACATGTTCCCCTTCTGGGTCAACGACATCACTGCAGTGTCTTTTTCACCTCTTAGAAACTTGTCGAATGTATATTCAATTCCTGACAACCCTTTATTGGAAGGATCGACTGACCCAATTAGATTATTGAATACTTGCTCTCTGCCGTAATATCTAATCTGATCGTAATAAACACCTACTCCGGGAATCATTTCCCTCTTTACGGCACTGCATAGTTCTTCCGGCGCATCTCTTTTTATCCAAGTAAAACCGGCTCTTCCATCGATTGTCTGAAGTATTTCCTCAAAGCTTGACACGCCCAAGCTTTCTAAATTCCTTGCGCATTGGATTTTGTTATCGACGCTTTCAGGGTAAACGAATATTGAAATCGCCTTGTGTGAATATGCCACACACCTGGACTTTCTGTCCAGAATCGAGCCCCTGAGCATTTCCGGAGAGAAGTTGTAGGCTGTTATTTCTCTCGCTTTTTGTCTGTATTCTTCCGACATAGCTACTTTACCCAGTTCAAGAGAGAACAAAACAAGCAAGGCGAAAGCTAAAACAGTAAGGATCTCTATCTTGGGATGTTTTTTTCTAATCATCTTCGAAAATTTCCATTCCTACCATTTGAATCGCTTTGTATTCTTGATTTCCAACGAAAACAAACTTCAGCGTTTCAGCCATCTGCTTTACAAATGCAGCGGAAAAATACATATCGTCCATTTTTATCTGGGATTTGAGGAGATTCTGATTTTTCCTGTCAATCTCTCTTTCTATTGAAAAAGCCTCGTTTACAAGAGCCATCTCTTCTGATCTCTGCTTCACGGTCAAAAAAAACCCCGCAAAAACAATTAAGCCTATGAAAGCCGACAATGTCAGGATTTTTTTCAACTGTAAAACTCCGCACACCTCAAATGGGCGCTTCTCGATTTTTTATTCTTGAGTTTTTCTTCTTTAGAAGGCTTAATAACCCGTTTAAAAAACCTTTTGGCAATTTTTTTATTTTCCCATTCAATCATCTTGTTTTTTACGATAGTATCTTCGACAGAGTGGTATGATATGATAATTAACCTTGCCCCCGGTTTGAGCATTTGTGGTATTGTCTCAAGAAGCCCTGAAAGTTCTTCGATTTCGTCGTTGACCTCAATCCTGAAT
Source organism: uncultured Desulfuromonadaceae bacterium (assembly GCA_964397545.1). Classification (GTDB taxonomy): domain Bacteria; phylum SDB-A; class SDB-A; order SDB-A; family SDB-A; genus JAFGIG01. Next base: position 49,560 of record CAYNIW010000003.1, read on the forward strand.
GATTGAAAAACCCGCGAAAGTCTTTTAGCGGCATCATGTCTGATACCTTTTTTTCTGACAATTTCGACAAGATCTTGCGTGGTTTTAATATTGTCTCTGTTTTCAAATACGGCTTTGGCTATGGCTTTAGTCCCGTCTCTTCTGCCCGATAAAGAAAGTATTTCACATAGCTTATCAAGAGAAGATTCCGAAAGAACGCTCTTAAGACTTTTTTCTTGAGACGCGTCCATTTTCATGTCGAGAGGGGAGTTGTTTTTATAACTAAAACCCCTGTCTGACATTAACTGCATATTGGACATTCCCAGGTCGGCGAGGATCCCGTCAAATATATTTGAACCATTTATCTTGTTGATTTCCGAAAATTTGATATGAAAATATTTTGTCACCGAAGAATAATCCGAGAGGCGGTTTTTAGCGTAGTCCAAAGCTCCTGCATCCCTGTCGACACAAGCCAAATAAGAAGGCTTCAGGGACTTTAATATCCAATAACTATGCCCTCCCTGACCGACAGTGAGATCGGCAAATCTTCCGCTGTAGAATTTGGAAAACAAAGCGACGACAAAAGGAACCATTACCGGAACATGTTCATCCTTTGAAGGTATTCCGGTAAACTTCATTTTGTCAGATCCGATTTCCAGTTATATCCGGAAAGATTCAGGACAGTTAAGAAATAACTGCTGACATTTTTGAGTCTGAGGTTTTTACCTCTCGATTTTAGTTTTGATTTCAACGTTTCGAGTAAAATGCCGGATTGAAAATGCATATAATTGAGACCCTTAAAATCGAGGATTATTTCATTTTCATCTCCCTGAGCGAGACTTTCGAGCCTGCTCATTATCGAAGGTTCTTTGAAAGGGTTAAAACCTCCGGATATATGAACGACTTTTCTCACTATTCTTTTTCTCATATCTCCAGACCTTCGAAATAATTCACGATGTTTTCGTCAATTTTTTCCATTACCGGTTCATAGTATTCGTTGGACCACAACTCTATGACGTTACCTCTTCCCACGGCTGTTATCTCTTTTATTATTCCGGCGAAAACCATAAGTTCTGAAGGAATTTTCATTCTTCCCTTTCCGTCAATGTCAATATAGTCGCCAGACCCGATAAAATAGCGCAAAACACTTCTTACTTCATTTTTACTGACAGGAAGCCCAAGAAGTTTTTTTTCGAATTCAGTCCAGTCGGAGACGGTATATAAATTCAGGCATTTGTCAAACCCTCTGGTCAAGAACATCTTGTTTTCGCCGAGGTCTTTTCTGTATCTCGAGGGAAGGAAAAAACGTCCTTTTTCGTCTATTGAGCATCTGTGCGTTCCATAAAAACCCATTTTAACCCCTTTTTACCCATTTTTTCCCACAGCTTATTAAAATAAACCTGCGCAACATTGTCAAGTATTATTTTCAATTCCTTATATGGAGTTAATAACCAAAACTTGTTGTCCAACGAAGATAAAATAAATATACTTAAATCAAGGTAGAAATGGATAACACTCCTCTGGCAGAAAGAATCAGGCCTAAAAGGCTATCTGAGTTTTTCGGACAAGGGCATATCCTCGGTGAAGGAACAGAACTTAATTACTGTTTTAAAAATAAAAGATTTCCTTCCATGATATTTTGGGGCCCCCCGGGAACAGGCAAAACAACTTTGGCTAAAATAATATCCATGGAGAACCCTCAGATTCCATTTCATTCTGAAAGCGCGGTTTTGATAGGAGTGAACAGAATAAGGGAAATAGCGAATTCGAGCTCTATCGGAATTTTTGGGAAATCATTTCTTTTTCTGGACGAAATACACAGATTTTCGAAATCACAACAAGATGTTCTTCTCCCTTTCGCTGAAAAGGGAACGATTGTCCTGATAGGTTCAACTACAGAAAACCCTTCATTCTATATCAATCCTCCTTTGCTCTCAAGAGTCAGGCTTTTTATTTTTGAAACCCTGTCAGAAAATGATTTACTTCAAGTATTGAAAAGAGCTCTGAAGCAATATCCACAAATGAAAATCCCATCGGGGCTAATGAAAAAAATTGCTGCTGCCGCAGAAGGCGACGCGCGAAGAGCTCTTAATCTGCTCGAATCCTGCTCTCAAGCTTCCGGCAATGAAAAAGAACTGGACAGAAGATTTCACAAAACACTTCTCTTTGATAAAAAAGGAGATTTTTTTTACGACACTATCAGTGCTTTTCACAAGAGTGTCCGGTCAAGTGATCCTCAGGGAACTTTGTATTATCTTGCGAGAATGGTCGTCTCAGGAACAGATCCCCAATACATTCTCAGACGGATGATAAGAATAGCTTCCGAAGACGTGGGTATGGCCGACCCAAACGCCCTCACCGTAGCCGTCCAGGCAAGGCTCGCTTTTGACCTTGTCGGCATGCCCGAAGCCGAACTGGCTTTAGCTGAAGCCGCTGTGTATCTTTCCACTGCCCCGAAATCAAATTCTCTTTACAAGGCTTGGTCCAAGGTCAGCTCCGCCGTGAAGAAGACAGGAAACTTGCCGGTTCCCCTCCATCTTAGAAACGCGCCTACTGACCTCGCGGAGAAAATGGGACACGGTCAAGATTACAAATATGATCACGATTTTCCTGACGCTTTTTCAGGGCAAGAAACGCTGCCTCCGGTTCTTTCCAACAATAAATTCTATGATCCGTCTGACAGGGCGTTTGAAAAGGAAATCAAAAAAAGAATGGAATGGTGGAAAAAAAGAAAATCAGAAATAGATAAAAATAAATAGAGGTTATTTGTATTTTTTTATTCTGTCTTTAATGTCCGAAAAGTCCGGATACACTTTCATTATCTGAAAGAACTGATGCTTGGCCTTTTCGTCTTCGCCGTTTTCTTCGTATAAATTGCCAAGAAGATACCTTATGCCGACAAGTTCGTTCTCGTTGAACTCGTTTCTGGATAATACTTCCTCAAGCTGTCTGACAGCAGCGAATTTTTTTTCAAGTTCGATTAGGCAGTTCGCTATCATTTCAATGGATTTGACATAAGACTTCTTGGATTTCGTAGCTATGTTGAATTCCTCCATCGCTTCCTCTATCAAACCCATTTCCTTGAATGTAATCCCTAAATCGTAATGCGCGTCGAAATTCTCCCTCTCTGTTGAACTTATACTCTGATAGACTTCTTCTTTGAACTCGTCTATCAGAGAACCCATACCCTCTCCGGGAATTTTACTTTTCTGGTGCTCGTGTTCAAGCAGTTCACTTAGGTTCAAGGATCCGTTAATTTGCTCGTTCATGGCAGGTTTTGCGACATCTCTCGACACTACTCCGGGATTGTCAGGCGCAAGTTTTCTAAGTTTTTTCATGGTGTCTTCAGCGTCAACGAAAGCTCCTCTCAGCTTTTGACAGTCATATAGATAAATATATGCTTTTACAGCTTTACCGCTGTCTTCGAGCTTCAGAGCTATCTGAACCATTTTCTGCCTTGGTCTTAGCTCGAACGGCCTGAGATCTACTATTTTTTCATAAAGGCTCCATGACTTCTCTAATTGCGTTTCGTCGTAATAGGCATCTGCGGCTTGATAAAGATAATCCACGGCTTCTTCTACTTCGCCCACGGAAAGAAGAAGCTCCGCCTGCTCTTCAAATTCTTCCCAAGTAGATCTCTCCGTCAGCATTTTATTTTGTGTTTCTTTAAGCTCTCCGATCGCTTTGCTGTCAAGCATCTCTTTTGCAAGTTCAGCGGCAAGATCGCTCCATGAGTCAACACTCCCCTCAAGAAGCGAATCGAGCGATAAAGACTGATCCAGAGAAGACATTGCCACTGTGTCTTCTCTTTTCTTTACTTTCTCATTGACTTCTATCCTCTGCAGGTTGTCCTGAACAAAAACCGTATCAGTCGTCTTGATTTCCTTCATTTCCTTTATCAATTCATCAAGATCAAGACCGGCTATAAGATCCGGAGGTTCCGAATATTCTTCCTTGTCCTCTTCTATCAGATCAAAAAGTTCTTCAGTGGGTTTGTTCTGCATCCGGGCTGGAGTTATACTTTCAGAAGTGTCTTTCCCTGCTTTTTCTTTTACGGGCATTTTTTTCGGTTCGAATATGTCCTCAAGAGTTATCCCTTCGTCAACTTTTAAGGCGCTTATGTCAAGTTCTATGTCCTTTGAAGGTTTTAACGCCTTATCTGTATCTTCCTTCATATCAAGAGAGCCGAACGATTCTTCTCCGCCTATCTTTGATAGAGTCGGCAGGGCAGCCAACTGTGAATCTTCAAGTTTTATTTCAACATAAGGGTTTGTTTCAGCTTCCTTTTCTTTTTCTGCAACTGGAAAATCGTCATAGAAATTTTGCGTTATAGCCGAGGCAATCTCTTCATTGTCAGCTATTTCTTTAGCCGTGGCTTCATCTTCAGAGACAAATTCTCCCAGCATGAAGCCGACATCCCCTCTTTCATCTTCAGTATATTCTTTTGTTTTTCCTGAGATAACAGTAGTCATCTTGGATTTAACAGATCCAATTTTATTTTCAAGATTGCGGACAGTTTTCGGATCGTTCTCTTTCTGAAAATATTTTTTCATAAATTCGTAATTTTCGACTGCTTTCTGATATTGACCTTTCTGTTCCAGAAGATCTGAATATTTTTCCCTTATCTGCATGTTCATAGGTTCGAGCTCAACAATTTTGTCGAATGATTTGAACGCCTCGCTTAGATTGTTCTGCTCAATTTTCTTAAACCCGTAGGAAGTGAGTTCTTTTATCGCTTCCGCTATCATGTTTCTTTTTAAATACAACTGAGCCTTGTCAAATCCGAGTTCTTCTTCATCGCCTCTCATAATTCTAGATAAACGGCGATAAATGCCGAGCGCTTCATTCCACATATCTAATTTTTCGTAAAGCTTCGCGGACATCAAAAAATGTTCTTTAGCGTCGTTAATTTTGCCTGTCCTCTCAAAAAGATCTCCGAGCTGCTGATGAACTTCGGGAGCGTCATTAGAATCTAGAATTTTCCTGCAAATCATTATCGCTTCGTCATAACGCTTTTGACGCATAAAATCAGTAGCCTGTTTCAGAATACGTCTTTCACTCTGAGAAAGAGGCATTAAAAATAGTCTCCCTTTCTGAAGCCGAGCATTTCTGCCACTTCGGCAACAAGGTTTTCGTCTATTGGTTTTTTATTGCTCAGAGCACCTTCAAACAGAAGGTTATCGCAAAGAGAGTTCGTGGTTCTCGGACTGCCCTTGGCATACTTAAAAATCAAAGCATAAGCGTTTTGTGTGAAAATTGAAGGATCTCCTCCTACGGTGGCAAATCTATGCTGTATGTATTTTACTGTAGACTGAAAGTCCATAGGATTCAAAATAAGCCTCAAAGCCGCTCTCTGTGAAAGAGATTCGTTTTTGTCAAGGTGTTCAATGAATTCTGTTGTCCCAAAAAGAATAAAAGTCATTATTCTTCGGCTCCCTCTTTCAAGATTAAGAAAGCCTCGAATTTCTTCAAGTTGATCGGGATTAGTCATTTTATTGGCTTCATCTATAAGAATGACTGTATGTTTATTTTCGTTATCGTAAAGAAGCAGTCTTTTCGTCACAAGAGCCAGCGCTTCCGTTTTGTCATCAGGAATTTCTCTCATTCCGAGAAGGCCTGCTATTCTCTTCACGAGCCAGCCGGGTTCAAATTCACTGTGCATAAGGACGAGAAGGCCAGATTGAATATTTTTATCGCTTCTTAAAAGGTGGAGGAGGTGTCTTGCCATGGTAGTTTTACCCGAACCTACACAGCCCGTCAGAATTCCGAGTCCTTTTCTGTCTTTGGCGATTCTAAGAAGCCGTGAATAAATCCTTGTGTATTCGTTGCCTGGATAAAAGAATCTCAGGTCAGGAACATTGTTGAAAGGATCTTCTTTAAGCCCGTAAAAATCCCTGTAGTGCATATATTCTCCTGTCATTACAAAAAATCAATGTTGTCATCCGTCTCTTCCTCTTGTTCAGGGATCCCGTGCGATTCTTTCTCCGGCAAAGAAAATCCGGGAAATTTTTCTCCGGAAGATTCACCGGTCGGAATGGCTTCTGCGCCCTGCGAAGGCTCAATAGCATCGAACACATTTTTGTCATCCTGATTATATATATAAATCTCTTTTTTATTTTGATCTTCGTCGTGTTTCTCTGTTAAAACATGTTTTAGAGAAAAAATACCTCCTCCGAAAGATTTAGAATCATCGCCATTCTTATCCCCGGGAGTCTTTTCTGTTTTGTCCAAACTTGGTTCAACCCGTTTTTCTTCTTTATCGTCGGGTTTCTTTTCGGAGAAAACACTCTTTCCTGTTTTCGTGTATATACCTATGGTTCCGCTGGGCTCGTCGAGTTTAGGTTCTTGAGGCAGCAGATCCACTTTTTCCATTGTCGACATTATTTCGCGAGTCAAATCGAGAACTTCTTTATCCGCGGGTTCCTGTTTCAAGACCTTAATGGAACTTATCTCTTCTTTGTTCACTTTTCCTGAATTATGAAAGAAATCCATGACTTCATTGGCCCATTCAATATTATTGTTTGCGAGTTCAGAAAAAAGGTTTTCTATATATGACCTTCTCTGCTCTTCAGCATAAGTAAGAACAGAATACAGATATTCATTTTTTGTCTGCTCGTAAAGAGCTCTCTTGTATAGAGAATGAGCGAATTTAACATGGTTTTCAGGGGCTTCAACGGATATTTTGTCAAATATTCCGTCAATATAATTGACAACAAGTTCAGATACGCTTCTTTCCGTCGGCCCGTAATTCGCTGTGTCCTGTGTGCTTTCAATAGTCTTTTTCAGTTCCTTGACTTCCATAAGACCGCCATATCCGAGTCTTTCAAGAGCATCAATCGAATTCTTTACTTCGTCGTATCTCCTGAGTTCAACCGCTTTTTTAGCAAGCTTTATGTATGAATATGCCGCATTCTCATTTGAGCCGATTTTTTCAAGGTATTTTGGAACTGAAAAATCGAGACCTTCAGCTGTATTTTTAGCCGTGGCTGTTTCGATCATTTTTTTTGTTTTCACAATGGTAGTAATGTCTTCAAAAACTCTCAAAACATCTGAATTCTGACTGACATATTGTTTGAGAGATTCTATATACTGAGAAACCCCTTCTGTGTCGTTTCCATAAGTGACAAAAACATCCCTCACGACGTCGAGCAGTCCGGACCAAAATTTTGCCTGTATTAAAATCCTGTTTTGGACCTTAAAATAATTCCTGTAATTCTTTTTCGAAAAAACTCTCATGGTTTCCATGAACGCGAGACATTCAAAAAAATCATGCCTTTTGATGTATTCTTTTATGAGCTCGGAGGATATATCTTCTCCTCTCTTTTTCTGATTGGTGTTGAAAAAAACAATTGATCTGAATTCTTTGGAAAGGTCTTCTTCAGGCAGTTTTTCACTGAATCTGAATGCTTCTTCCCATTTTGCCGTTTCGAACAGTTTTTTAAATATTTCTACTTCTTCTTTTTTCATTCTGAAGTTCTTATTACCCTTCCGTCTTTTACGACTGTTTTAACGGGATTTTGCCCGACAAAGTAAAAAACCTCTTTCAAATCGTCCTCTTGGATAAAAATCATATCGGCTTTATATCCTTCTTTTATCAGTCCCACCGAATTATGAACCCCGAGAGAATACGCCGCGTTCACCGTAATGGCGTTGAGGACCTCTTCACAGGAAAGAGCCAGCTTCAGAACCCCTAAACTGCCGATTAGCCAGAGGGATTGAATAGGGCAGCTGCCTGGATTGAAATCAGAAGCCAATGCTATAACGCAGTTTTTTGAAACAGCGTTTCTCGCAGGAGCGTATTTATTAAGATTTAAAACCAATTCAGTCCCGGGCAGAAAAATCATTACGGTATCTGTTTTCGAGATTTTAATAAGATCATCTTCATTCATTTCGACGCAATGATCTACTGAAGCCGCTTTATATTCAACGGCGAGGTCCGTAATTCCCGACCTGTTGAACTGCTCAGCGTGAAATTTCATCCTCAATCCATTATTCAATGCAGACTCGGCTACTCTGCGGGAATCTGAAACGCTGAAAACCCCCTTTTCGCAAAACAAATCACAAAATCCGGCAAGACCCTTTTCTGCGATCCTAGGAATCATTTTTTCACAAACTAAATCCACATATTTGCCTTTATCGTCTTCAAACTCCGTAGGAATTGCGTGGGCTCCGAGGAAAGTAGGCACTATTCCTAAATTTTTCCTTTTTGAGAGATTTTGTATTACTTCAAGTATCTTTATCTCATCATCCACGGTCAGTCCATAGCCTGATTTGACTTCAACGGTTGTCGTTCCGTAATCGATAAAGGAGTCAATGAACCTTGATGCGAAGTTTTCGATATCCGAAGATTCGGTTTTCCTGACACTTCTAACGGTGCTGAGAATTCCCCCTCCGGATTCGAGTATTTCCAAATAAGATCTTCCCTGAGAACGCTGGTAAAACTCATTAGCTCTTGTGCCGAAAAAAACAGCATGTGTATGAGCATCGACAAGCCCCGGAAGAGCAGTCAATCCCTCAGCACTGTATAGCGCATCCACATCCGATGAGGAATAACGACCCTTTGGGGAAATTTCCTTTATGAAACCGTCTTCAGTCAGTATATCCACACCGCTCATTAGGCCGATTTTGCCCAAATCATTCCCTCTTTTGGGGATGCTGCCCTCGTCCATGGACACAACGGATTTGATGTCCTTAAACAACTTTTTCATTCAATAACACCGGTCCTTATAAACCGCCCTCATTGTAAAAATATGCAAATTTGTCAGCACTTTAGGAATAACACCTTAATCAGAACATGTCAAGTTTATGCAAAGTTATGAAATTATATGTCTCTTTAAGTATTTATTTGAAAATTTACGGTAAAGAATATATAAATAAACTGAAAGGAATGATTATTTGAGGTGAACTTTTCGTCAGTTGCTTTTTTGTTGTTTTTTTTAAGCGCTTTTCCAGAAGAGGATAAATCTTCGGGCGCTGGTAGTTTTACCCAAACGGATTCTTTCGGATTTGACGTGCTGAAATACGAATTGGATCTATGTTTTTATGAACCCTTCGACACTCTTGCCGGCAAAAGTGTGATGTTTTCCTCTGCTCTCAGACAAATAAATTTGATAAAATTTCATCTCGGCTCGAATATGAAAATAGACAGCATTTTATTCAACGGCGCTAAAGTTCAGACATTTGAAAGAAATGCAGACACAGTGATTCTTCCAATCGAATTTTTTTTGGATTCAGGAAATTATTTTTCCGTGACAACTTTTTACCGCGGTAAACCTTCTTCAGGCCTTTATAGGGCTTTTGGCGGTTTTTTTACCGATGTCCAGATTTTGCAGGCATCAAAACAATGGTGGCCATGCGTTGATTTCTGCGACGAAAAAGCCGACAGCGGAATCGATGTTTCGGTCACTGTTCCTCAGGGACTTTACGCGGTTTCTAACGGGAATCTGCATTACATGGATACATTAGAAAATAACAGACTGAGGTTCAACTGGAAACATCCTTATCCGATCTCAACATATCTCGTGGCAGTTCTGTGTTCCGACTATGTTATTCTTGAAAAAAACACAGCGACCGGAAAACTCATCTACTATTCAATTAAAGGAAACGAAAATACCGCTTTGACTATGCTTGACAGTTCGGAACTGATTCTGTCTTTTTTTGAATCAATAATAGCTCCTTATCCTTTCAAGGGTGAAAAAATAGGCCAATGCCAATCCGGCGGAAGAGGTGCGATGGAAAATCAGACATGCATAAGATATTCTCCCGGAAGTTGGGCGGCGGCTATTGTCCATGCACATGAACTCACTCACACATGGTGGGGAAACGCAGTAACGTGTTCAGATTATTCAGAGATGTTTATCAACGAAGGAACAGCTTCATATTACGAACTTCTTGCAGTTCTGGAACTTAGAGGCGACAGTATGTTCAAGGAAAGGCTTCTCTACATGAAGGAAAGAGCTTTGAAATGGGATGACGATCATCACTGGCCAATAATCGACAGTCCTGACCCTTTCGGATTAAATGTCTATTGGAAAGGCGCTTGGTTTTACAGAATGCTTCGGGAGCTCACGGGAGACAGTCTTTTTTTTCTTTCAATGAAAAATTTTTATTCCAAATTTCTCTGGAGAAACGCATCTTCAGAAGATTTGCTTGAGGTTTTTGAGATCAGTTGCGGCATGGAATTGAATTATTTTTTCGAGCAATGGCTGAGAGGGGTGGACTACCCTAATTTAGCCCTAAACTGGTTCGGTAACTTTGAATCTCTCAGCGTTATAATATCTCAGAACTCCTGGAGCGGCAGAGTATACAGTTTCCCCCTCGAAATAGCCCTCTGGAAGGAAGGCAGAGCTGATTCAATTTTTGTTCTATGGATGGATACGGACAGTGCGGTTTTCTTTATCCGTCATTATTTCCCTGATTCAGTCACGCTCGATCCGGATGATAAACTGTTTTTTAGAAAAACAAAAGACCTATCGGAAGAGACAGGCCAAAACTACACTGCTCTGGTCTTCAGAGTCATCCCGGGAAAAGGTTTTATTCTCGAATCTAAGTTTTTCGACGGCTCGATTTTTTTATTTGATGCCGCGGGCAGAAAAGTTTTTTATTCTCAAATTCTCCCCGGAGAAATTCTGCGATGGGAAGGATTGTCCTCATCCGGAGTTATTCTCCCTGCAGGCAGGTATTTACTGCGTTCAGATCCGCATTATTTAGTTGAAAGCATCTTGGTCATAAAATGATAAAAGGGGTGAAGCTTGATCAAGTCGTCGGATAAAATCTACCTTTCCGGAGCAGCAGGTTCCGGAATGGTGACTCTCGCTTCTTATCTCGCTTCGAAAAATTTCCGCATCACGGCTTCTGACAGGCTCTTCGATCAAGGAAAAGCCCTCTCACGTAAAAAACACCTGGAAGGGTTGGGCGTTGATATTGTAAGTGAAGACGGAGAAAAACTTGAAAAATCCTCTCTTTTAATAAGAAGTTCGGCAGTTGAGGATTCCACACCTCTTATGAAAAAAGCTTTGGAATTGAATATGCCCGTATTTTCAAGATCTGAAACCATCTCTTTTCTTATCAGCATAGGTCGTTCAATTTGTGTCGCGGGCACTAGCGGCAAAACTACGACTGCCTTTGTCATGGGACACATTTTCAGATGTTGGGGCAAAAAGCCGGTTGTTTTTACAGGCAATGAAGGAAATCCTCCGGATTTTTCCGACACGGATAACTTTTTTATTGTGGAAGCCGACGAAAGTGACGGGAATCTTCCTCTATATAAACCCGACACCGGTATTTTGCTGAATATCACAGAGGATCATTCAGGCGTTCTTCGACTCTTGCCTGATTTCAGACAATTTTGTTTGAAGTGCCAAAAATGCTTTGTCCACGACACCTGCTTCAAGATGCTCGGCTGCGGCGTCAGATACCGGACCCAAAACACAATCCTTTCCCGTGAAAAAGACCCAAACGGAATTATATGGACGATGTTCTTAAACGAAGGAGATGTTTTTAAGGTGCCTATGTTCGGTGATCACAACATTGAAAACTGCGTTTCTGCCAAAACGGTCGCTCTCGAATACGGCGTTCCCCTTGAAACTGTAAAAAATGCTTTGGCATCGCTTCCTCCCTTAAAAAGACGGCTCGAATACAAGGGAAATGTCCTTTTGACGAGTTTTTACGATGACTTTGCTCATAACCCGGCGAAAATCCGGGCTTCTCTCAAAGCGCTTAAGGAAAATTATCAAAGAATATTCGTGATTTTCAAACCTCACGGTTTCACGCCCGTTAAAAACTTAGGCAAAGAAATGGCTATGGCTTTTTCAGAATATTTATCACCCTACGATTCACTGCATCTGCTCGATGTTTTTTATTCTGGAGGAACGGTTCCCGAAAGAGAATATGATTCTAAATATCTCTGGGGTCTTATAAAAATATTTAACAAGGACATTCCGGTCTCATACGGCATGATGGATATCGAAGATATTGATTTCAGTTCTTTCGATGCCGTTGTGACTATGGGCGCGAGAGATCCTGAACTTGGAGAGATGACTGATGAAATCAGAAAAAAAAAGCAGAGACAGTTATAGGCCCGGCCACAGAAAAAGGCTCAGAGAAAAATATTTTGAAAATGGAATCCAATCCCTGACCGATGTCGATATAGTGGAGCTTTTACTCACGTTCGGTGTCCCGCGAAAAGATATGCGGGCTCAAGCCATGGAGATTATGAAAAAATTCAAATCCCTCTATTCTGTTTTCAACGCGGAAAAAACCGAACTCACTCAAATTGACGGAGTCGGAAGTTCAGCCGCTTTCGGTATCCTTTTTACTGGGACCGCCTACAAAAGAGCGTATCAGGAAAGTATTAAAAAAATCGAAATCAGAATCGACAATTACAATACAGCAGTGAAAGAACTTGAGAAAAAAATGTCCTTATCCCTGGGCGCTCTCAAAGACGAGTATGTATATTCTCTGTATCTCGACAATGCAGGTCATGTTCTAAAATACGAAACCATATCAAAAGGAACAGTAGGCCAGGCAGAAGTCTATCCGAGGAAAATTCTAGAAACGGCACTTTTGAAAAAAGCCTCTTCCGTTATTTTGGTCCATAATCATCCTTCAGACAATCCTCAACCGTCTGAAACAGATATAGTTCTCACCAAGAAGATTGAGAAAGTTTTGTCTTCGGCTGAAATAAGCCTTCTGGATCACATAATAGTTTCAAAAAGCGGAATCTACAGCTTCAGAGAAAATGGATTCTTCTGAACCGTAAAAATACTTTCTTTTGCTTTGACCGCCATTTTTGTCTAAAATTAAAAAATGGTGACTCCGTATTATATTGATTTAGGCTTCAAAGACGTCAGAGAAGGAATGTATGACAATTTCACCTTCGACACAGAAGGGATACCCCTGTATAGGTATTCTTGGGGCGTTGAATACAACCCCATTTTCATAGAACACTATGCTCTTTATAACCTCAATATTTTCCTCCAGGAAAAAAAACAGGAGAAACTCGATGAATTTATGCGGATAAGCAGATGGCTGTTAGATCATTGCAGGCACTGCGGAGAGAGCTGTATCTACGAGTTTAATTTTCCCCTCAAGTATCTCAACCTCAAGCCTCCGTGGATTTCGGCTATGGCACAGGGCAGGGCGGCTTCGGTTTTCACGAGAGCCTATGAAGCGTCAGGAGACAATCGTTTTCTCGATGCCGCTCAGAAGTCTATTCTGCCTTTTTTCAAATCTGTAGGTGAGGGCGGGGTCAAAACCGAATTTCCCGACGGATCCCCTGCCGTAGAAGAATACACCTCTACTCCGAAGAGCCTCGTTCTCAACGGCATGATTGTGGCTGTTTTTGGACTATTTGATCTCTGCAGGTTCCCTGTGGATTCTTCTTTTTATAAGATCAAAGAAGAATTGGCCCTTTCATTGGAAAAAAATATATTCCACTACGATACGGGTTTCTGGACATACTACTCTCTTTTCAAGCACAAACCCATAGCCAATTTGGACTATCACAGATATCATGTCCTGCTCACATGGAAGCTTCATGAGCTAACAGGAAAAAGAATTTTCTTAGAAAAAAGCCTCAAGTGGGATTCTTATCTGAATTCACCTGTTAAAATCCTCTCTCGTCATTTCATGAGATTTTTACAGAAAACAGGTTTGAAGTTATATATTTTATGAACTTTCTCCTTTCAAATAAAATTGAGGGAACAACTGCCGAATATTAAAAGATTTACGAATGCAAAAGAGTCAAAAAGAAAAATGGCTCTTTTCTACGCAGATCTTTCGGGCTTCACGCATATAGTCAGCAGTTTTTCCAAAAAAGGCAAAGAAGGGATGGAAGAAATTGCAAATATCGTCAGTGAACTTTACGGGACTTTTATACAGGCGTATGAGCTAAACGGTGGTGTTTTCATTAACGCTGCCGGTGATTCGGTATTGATATCACTGCCTTTCAACGCCGTTTCTATAAAAACAGTAAAAGAAGTCAACAAGAATTTAATAAAAAAATTTACATCCTACAAAAAAATATTTTCATTCGAATATGTTGGTCTCAAATCAGCTTTCATATTTGAAGAATTTGACTATACTCCTTATTTTTGGAAAAACAACTACTTGTCAGTCTTATCAGGTAAAGCGAAAGAAATTCTATCGAACCTCGACCTCACAGACGGGTCGATATTTTTTTACCCCACGGTTTCCGCTTCAGAAAGACGAAAATCAATTTCAAAAATGATGTTCAAAAAAGACATTTCTGTCATTAAAAATCCTGAACACAGAGTTGTAGTTTCTATGATGATACAATCTCCGGTAATTTCAGTTACAAATCTTGAAAATTACATAAAAAAAATCGATTATTACATCAACGCTCATAACGGAGAAATAAGCGATATTGATTGTGTCAATCGCGACGGTTTTAAGACTCTCGTTCTTTTCGGACACAAATCTGACAGCTTCACGGATTTCGAAGAAGTGCTGGATTGCGCGCAGAGAATAATCGGATCGAACATATCCGGTTACAGAGGACTTAAAATAGGAATATCAGCCGGTTACGCCTATACCGGCATTCTCGACATAAAGGAAAAGTCCAAATTCATGGCTATAGGAGACGATATCAATCTTTCCGAAAGGCTTACCCGTGCCGGCTCTCAGGGAGACATACTCTTTTCAGATAAATTTAAAAGGCTTCTGTCTTCAAAAGTAAAATGCACAAAATCAAAGTCCATACACCTGCCCAAATATCCGGAGAAAGTAGATTATTACCGATTCGAGAGTTACTCACGGTCAACTCCCGTTTTTATAGACAGAAACAGGGAAATGCGATCGGTTTTAGGTCTTCTTGACGGGGGATGCCGTTCAGTCCACTTAAAAGGCGAATCAGGAATAGGCAAATCCGCTTTTTTATCCCGCCTTTCGGAAGAATTGAACAAAGATTACAACGTAGTCTTCATAAGCAAAAAACCCGGCGAAACACCTCTGTTTCTTTCAGATTCAGCTTCAATGAAATTAGGATACGACAAAGATTTGCAAAATTTTTCTTCTCTTCCCCAATCGTCATGGCAATATATTCTTCAGGACAAGATATTAAACGCTTTGAAAACTAAATTTCCCTTTGCCCTTCTCATAGACGACGCTGAATTAAAAAAAATCGACAGATTCATCGTTAAAGCCATACAAAAAATCCTCGGGTCCAGTAAAAGCGCCTTGATAATAGCATCAAAACCGATTTTTTCATTCAATGATTTTGATGAGATTATAATTCCTTCATTCGGCGTTAAAAACACTCAAAAACTTCTTTCTTCCCGTTTCGAAGACCGGCGTATAGACAAATTTTTTCTTCAATATGTGATGCTTGCATCTAAGGGAAATCCGCTTTTTTCCCTCATGCTCATGAATTATCTCGATAACTTCGGATACTTAAAAGAAGAAAAATCAAAAATTTTTCTCCAAAAACAACCTGAAAGGATTCCCGAAAACCTCGCTTTCGTCTCGATGGCGAAGTTTAATTTAATGAGGCCTGAAATGAAACGAGCCCTGAAATTCGCTTCAATCGCAGGATACAGTTTCTCTCCGGAACTAATCAAAGAATTGACCGGAGACCAGGAAACCTCTCTTTACCTCTCGCAGGCTTCTGCAGAAGGAATTCTGGAAATAAAAAAAAATACTTGCTTTTTCGCGCAGCAGTTTTTTAAAGACGCTTTGTATGAATCAATTTTATCCAGAGAAAAAAAAACTGCACACGAAAAAATCGCTGAAATTCTTTCGGGAGACAGCGCAATCCACGAATTTTCTCCGGGTGAAACAGCTTATCATTTCCACATGGCGGGCAACAAATCCAAAGCGATGCCTCTTTATTTTTCCGCGATAAGAAAAGCTGTTGCCTCAAAAAAATCCGAAGAAGCGCTGAGGCTGATAAAACTGGCACAAAAAATAGCTGAAAATGAAAGCGAAATATACTTTCTTAACAGTAGCAAAGCTGAGGCAAACTTAATCGAGGGAAATTTTTCCCTTTACGATTCCTACATAAACAAATGCGTCGCGAGGGCAAAAAAACTCAAAGACAGGGGAGAACTGGCTCGTTTATATACATCAAAAGGAATGAAGGAATATCTCGGAATAAATACGGCAAAATCCCTCAGATATTTCAAGAAAGCCATGTCTTTCGCCTCAGGAGAGAACCTGGATAACATATACATGCACATGTCCGATATAAATTGGCGAATCGGCAAGATTGAAGAATCGGAAAAATACTTGTCGAAACTTGAAGAATCCATTTCCCAAAAACCTGATTCTTTTGTATATCCGGATTTTCTTCATAAAAAAGGATTACTCGCTTATGCAAGGAGTCAAATGGACGAGGCTCTATTCTATTTCAAAAAAGCGCTGAAACTCGACACGGGTTTGTTTTTCAAGGAATTTTTATGCAACGACATTGCAGAAGTGTATTATCTTAAAGGAGACTCCGCGAAGGCGATAGAGTTCATAAAAAAGTCAATCGGTTATTCCAAAAAAATCGGTTATGTATGGTCATTCTCCTATTCATTGCTTAACTATTCGATTTTTCTTTCACAGTTAAAACGCTATAGTGAAGCTCAAAAAGTCATCGAAAAGTGCATAAAAATGACAGACATAGTTTATCCGCAGATAAACACGATAGCCCGGATAAACCGATTCCTGATAAACACCGAATCTTCTTCCGAATTCGACCCGGAATCAGCATGGAGGGAAATTATTGGCTCAAAACATTACAAGAGCAACAGTCAGATAAAAGTATTCGCTGATTATGCGTGGGCTTCTTACCTCAAAAAAAATTCCAGAATAGCCGAATTTAAAAGGTTCGCGCCTAATCTTCTAAGACAGGCGAAAAAAACAAATCTATCCCCCGGATCAGTCTCAGGCATATACATAGACATAAAGAAAATCGAAGACCTCACAGGACTTTCTTCAAAAGAGACAAAAAGGAGGAAAAATGATCCAAACCGGAATCAAAGCGCCTGATTTCGCTTTGAAAGACCAAAACGGCGAAGAAATTTCACTGAAACACCTCAGAGACAAAACTGTTCTGTTGTCTTTTCACCCTCTCGCCTGGACTTCTGTGTGTTCAGAGCAGATGAAAGCCCTTGAAAGCAGTTTTGAGATTTTTGAAAAATTTAACGTCATGCCTTTAGGCATAAACGTCGATCCTGTCCCTTCAAAAAAAGCTTGGTCTGAAAATCTGGGGCTGGAAAAACTCAAAATTCTCTCTGATTTCTGGCCTCATGGTAAAACTGCTGAAGACTACGGTATATTCAGAGCTGAAAACGGATTTTCTGAAAGAGCGAATATAATAATCTCTCCCGAAAGAGAAATCATTTTGACAAAATTGTATAAAATTCCCGAATTGCCGGATTTGTCGGAGATTATAGGATTTATTTCAAGAGGACAATAAAAGCCAATGTATTTAATCTTTTTATTGCTCTTTCATTTTTCTTTTAATAGAATTGTCCATAGGACAAAATATGTTTAATATCGACATTCTCCACGAAGAGATTTTCAATTGCCTCCAAAAGCTTCTTCTTATATCAGACGAAAACGGAAATATTCTTTTTCATTCAAAAAACTTAAAAAATATCTTCGGAACTGCGCCAGAGACGGTAGTCGGGAGAAACATATTTGAATTCATTCACCCCGACGATTTAGCTAAAGCGCAGGGCTTCGTATCTCAAATACTCGACCCTTTGAAACCCTTTGTTTCATTTGATTTAAAAATAGTCCTCGATTCTTCAGCCGAAAGATTCATTTCCGGACAGGCTAAAGATCTTCGTGACGATCCCGACATTGGCGGAATCTTGGTTTTGTATTCGGACATCAGCAGGGAAAAGAGCTCTCAAGAACTCCATAAAGCTGTTTTTTCCATATCCGAAATGCTCAACCAGACAGATGAAATTGATGTCTTATTCGGCAGAATTCATGCCACGGTCAGCTCCCTTCTGCCTTCGGAAAATTTTTATATCGCCGTTCATGATGCCTATAAAGACACTCTGGATTTCCCTTACTATGTTGATCGTTTCGACCCCAAGCCTCAGCTTAGAAAAATCTCAAACAGCCTGACAGACTATGTTGTCCGAAAAGGAACTGCTCTTCTTTTGACTGGAAAGGCAATGGATGAATTTTGCAGAGCTGAAAACATTAAAATTCAAGGAACAAAACCCTTCAGCTGGCTGGGAGTCCCTCTAAAATCACGGGGTGAAGTTCTCGGCGCGTTAGCAGTTCAGTCTTATGACGAAAACCTTTCTTACGACGTATTCCACAAAAACATTCTCGAATTCGTATCAAACCATATATCGGCGGCGCTGGCGAAAAAACAAAGGCATCTTAAAGAACTCGAATACAAACAATTTCTCGTAAAAATCATCGAAAATATTCCCCTTGCCCTTTTCGCGAAAGATATTGAAGGAAGATTCATAATGTGGAATAAAAAAAGCGAGGATTATTACGGATTAAAACAGAATCAGGTTCTCGGCAGAACAGATTATGATTTTTTTCCGGAAGAACAGGCGGATTTTTTCAGGCTGATGGACAAGAAAACCCTTCAGTCAAATGAGGTTTACGATATCCCTGAAGAGCCTATTGACTCTCCTAAAATGGGAAGAAGAACTCTTCATACAATTAAAATTCCAATTACGGACGAAAACGGTAAACCTTCAATCCTTCTTGGGCTTTCCGAGGATATTTCAGAAAAAAAACTCAACGAAAGTATTTTAAGGCTCCAGCATGAACTTGCTGTCAGGATAGGCAAAACAACAGATCTGCAGGAAGCCCTGAACTACATTCTTTTCATATCCATAGAATCCATAGAAGAGATCGACAGCGGCGCAATTTACCTTTTTGAACAGGAAACCGGTGGGATGTCCCTTGCGGTTCATTCAGGATTTAAGGATGCGCTCTTAAAGAAAATAAACTATTACGAAAAAGACAGCCCCATCGGAATTCTCGCGAGAAAAGAAAAACCTACTTTTTTATCTGAAAAAGAATTCACTTCAAACTTCGTCAACGGCTTCAGGGAAGAAGGAATAAAATCTATATCAATCCTGCCGATATTTCACCTCGGCAATCCGATAGCTTGCCTGAATTTATGCTCCCATTTAACAGACGAATTCAGCGTTATTTCTAAAAGACTGCTCTCTCAAGTCGTTTCTTTTCTTGGAGATATTATTACAAGAATACAAAATGACCTGAAGATACGAACCAGTGAATCGAAATTCAGGAGCACATTCGAAAACGCTCCTGTCGGCATGAGCATAATGGATTCGGACGGCAGATATCTCGCCGTCAATAAATCTCTTTGCGATATGCTGGGGTATTCTGAACGCGAACTTCTTAAAATGAAATTCGAAGATCTGACTTATCCTGATGATCTATATAAATCCCTTAAAAACCTCAACTCTCTCATGTTCGGGGAAAAAGAGCACATCCAGTTTGAAAAACGTTACTATCACAAATCCGGAAAAGTGGTTTGGGTCCTGCTGAGTTCTTTCGCTTTCAGGGAAGGGGAAGAACCATACGGCCGCATAATTACTCATGTGATTGACATAACCGAGAGAAAACAGATAGAAGATCAGCTCTCAAAAATGAGAAATCTTGAATCTCTGGGACTCCTCGCCGGCGGCATAGCCCATGATTTCAACAACATACTGACCACAATAAGCGGAAATATTTCAATAGCCAACCTTTATGCTCAGGAGGACTCGGAACTGAAAGAGAGCCTCACCGAAGCTGAAAAAGGAATAAAGAAGGCGACGGATCTAACACAGCAGCTTCTGACTTTCGCAAAAGGCGGAGTCCCCGTAAAGGAAGCCTCTTCTATAGAGGAAATAATCAGAGATTCATCCGGTTTTATATTAAGAGGAAAAGACATAAGCGTTGATTATCTTTTCGAAAAGAACCTTCGAATAGTCGATATCGACAAAGGCCAGTTTTCACAGGTAATTCAAAATCTCGTCTTAAATTCAGTTCAGGCAATGCCGTTTGGCGGGAAAATAAGAATAACGGCGAGCAATTATGACATGAACGAAGACAAGCTCGAAATCTACAAATATCTTCGCTATCTCAAACCGGGAAAATATGTGAAAATTTCGATAACCGACACTGGAATGGGCATTCATGAAGACGATATTCTCAAAATATTCGATCCATACTTTACAACAAAAGAAGACGGATCCGGGCTTGGTCTTTCGATAGTATATTCGATTATCAAAAACCATAACGGAATAATTGAAGCGGAATCAAACCCCGGTCAAGGCTCTTCTTTTCATATTTTCATACCTGCATCTGACGGTTTTTCTGTCGCCAGAAAAGAAGCGAAAGAACCCGGCATAAAACGCGGCAAGGCAAACATTCTTCTTATGGACGATGAAGAAATGATAAGAAAAGTCACCTCAAAAATGCTTGAAGAACTCGGATATTATGTCGAGACGACAAGAAACGGCGAAGAAGCTTTGGAAAAGTTCAAAAATCAAGCTAAGACAAACTTTGACCTCGTAATCCTCGATTTGACAGTTCAGGGAGGCATGGGCGGAAAAGAAGCCGTCAAAGAAATTAGAAACCTCAATCCTTCGATAAAAGCCATAGTTTCCAGCGGATATTCAAATGACATGGCTCTTTCTCATTACAGGGAATTCGGTTTTGACAACTATTTGGTAAAGCCTTTCACCCTCTCGGACCTTTCGGAAAAAATCACGGAAACGCTGCAATAAAAACAGGTCAATTGAGCTTAAAGACTTTGAATGCTCCTGTTTTAATTCCCTGTCCGGCTATTAGAAAATATTGTCCGCGGTGTATTTCGCCGGTCTTTAATCTGAAAATTCCATAATCATCGGCGTCAGACACAGCCGAAAAAACAAGTCTGCCGGCGGTATCATACAGCCGGAATAAGACATTTTTTACTCCTACATCCGGCAGAGCACATATAAGATCAGCCCCTTCAAAGCGCAAATAAACAAGTGAAGATGTTTCCCGGGGCTGTTCTTCTGAATTCATGGAAAGGACGGAGAATCTTACGGCGTCGAAAGCAATTTTTTGACCCTGAATACCCGTCATGTCGCCGAGATAGACAAATGCGCCGGCGGTATCGAACATAAAAACACCGAGCTGGACCCATTCTCCCGCAAAAATTGACTGATCTACGAATACACTGTCGGTTCCTGAAGAATGATGAACTCTGTAAATAGCTGAAGCCGCTGTTGAATTATCGGCTGGAATGAAAGCCGATACAGAATAAAGTCCGGCGTTATCAAGACGCGGAGTCCATTTCGCATAGCATGTATCCGATGACCCCTGTGTTGTATATGTCCACCAGCTGTGATTTTCATATCCTGAAAGAGCATCTCTCCAAAATCTCATTGAAGAAGGGTGTTCGGAGTTAAGATAGAATCCGCTGGTCAGATGCCTGTCGTCGACAACAGTGTCGCTGAGGTCAGGGAATTCTCCCCTGGACGTCACGCACCAATAGACTTGGTTTAAGTTTGCGTATCCGTTGTTATAGCCGGGCCAATCATATCTGACGAATTTTCCGTCGTAACTAGGATATCCTGTTGTGTTTTTATCCCCGTAAGGATCGTTGAAAATCAGAGTATGCCAATTTTGAACCTGACCCACTCCGAGGACCAGATGCCCTGAAGTTGTCAAGCCCACGCACATCGAATAAGGATAGCCGGCATTGATCTCATCCACCGTTTCAGAAAAAGTCGGTGTATCGTCCCGCGATGATAAAAGGCCATGATTGGAAAAATTAGAAACCATTCTCGAATAGGGAGAATAGCTTCCTGTCCACATATATCCGTATCCTCCCTGCGCAGGAGTTCCGGCCGGATCGTTTGCCCATAAGTTGTAATCCGATTCGTTGAACATGTATCTCTCGCAAATATAATTGCCGAAAGGGCTTATGTGGCTGTATGGATAAGAACACTGACAATTCCATTGGGGTAGAAGTCCGTAATATGATATTGCCATTAATGCGGTTGAAGGGGCGCACGCCCAGTGGCCGTTGAACCAGTCCGGCGTGTCATAAACCTGATGAATATAAGGGACATCCAATGAATCGCCTTTCGCTGAAATGGCAAACAAAGAGCTTTCTTTTTCAGAACTAAAGTCAGATATAAGTATTCTCGATTCTTCAATCAGAGAGCCCTCTTGCAACAATGCAATCCTTATCTCGTTTTTTTCAGGCAGTAAATAAACTAACTTTCCATCCTCGGCAAAAAAAGGGTACATTTCATTATCATCAGGGGTAAACGTGAGCCTTTCCAAGTTTTGCTTTTGATGATTCCAAAAAAACAAATCCGTGTTTATCAATTCCATGCCTTCGATATTTCTTCTTTCGTAAACTATATTCTCGCCGTCTGGAGAGATGGCAGGGTTGATACCGTTGTCAACGAAAGTAACTCCTCCCCCAGATGAGTCGCATACGAAAATTTGTCCGGAAATTCCGCTGAACAGAATCCTCTTACCGTTTAGAGACCATACCGGATAGCAGCATGGAACGCCGGGCGGCGATATCTGCAGTTTTTTTGAATCCCGTAGATAAAAAAGCCAGAGAACGTCCTCTGAATCGTTAAATATCACTTTTTTCCCGTCGGGTGAGACCGGGCATAAATTGGAATAATAACCTATGTCAAAAGTGAAGTTTCTTTTTTCCGACAGTATTTGTAAAAAGTTTCCTGCTGTGAAAGAGGGTTCTTCGTTTAGGTTAAATGAAACCTGACCGGCTAGAGGTTGAGGAGACAGCAGTTCGTAACACCTCATTTTTTCAAGATCGAAAACCGACGGTATCTGCATTCCATCCCCGTCGATATACTTAAAACCGATATATCGCCCGGATGGCGAAATGGATAAATACATACCGCATCCCGGAGCTCTGAAAATTTCACTGAGGCTTGCTCCGGACATGAAATATATCACATCGGCGTCCTCATCAGTCAACACAATACCTTTGGCCGTCAAAATCGGTCTTGCGAAAGCCGATGATATAAAGAGGGTAAAAAACAGAGATAAAATCATTGCGCTTTTCCTTTTTAATTCCTATGTGTTATTAAACCAAATTTATCGGATCATGGATATGTTATATATCCGCTGAATAGACATAAAATCAGAAGAGGTTTATAATATTAAAACTCTTAACGGTGAATATGCAGTTGAAAAAGTTGATACACAAATTTATCTCGCCTCTTACGGTGGGGTTGCTATGGTCTGCGTTGACATTTTTTCTCTTCAACGCGGGATTCCTGGCAAGGCTGGAGTTATATACCTCCGACCTGAGAAGAAAGCTTTTCTCTTTTTCATTGGGTAAGCCGAGTGAAGAAATCGTCTTTTTTCTCATTGATCAGAACTCTCTCGACGTAATGGCCCGGGAAGGGGTATATTGGCCTTGGCCGAGGAAAATGACCGCTGATATCATAGATTATCTCAGCGCCGGTGGAGCTAAAGCCGTTGTTTTGGATGTTCTATATACGGAACCATCCGTTTACGGTCCGTCCGATGATTCGTCCCTCGCTCTTTCAGCTCTTAATTCCGGTAATGTTATTGTCGCGTTCATGGCGTCCATGCACGAAAATTATTTTTCAGATACCGCAAACAATATTATAGAAAAACTTCCCCTGAAACGAAAAGACTCCAGCTTGAAATTGCCTATATACAGCTATTTTCAAGCCCCCATTGATCTTCTGGCGGAAAATGTTTTCATGTCCGGCTGCGTCAATATCAGACCCGACGCAGACGGCACATACAGGAATTCGCCGCTTTTCTACAGGATCGGCGAAAACTACTACCCTCACATATCTCTTGCCGCATATCATGCAGTTTCCGATGTTGAATCGCTTAATGTATCGGATGATTTCATTTACATCTACGGCAAAGAAGGTTTTATTCAGGCGCCAATAAGCGAAGACGGCCGGACATTGGTAAATTTCAGGGGAAAAATGAGCGAAACATACAAAAACTACACCATCGCATCTGTCATGAAATCAGCTTCATTTTATTCAACCGGAGGCATAAACGATTTATACGGAGAATACAAAAATTATCTCGGCCTTTTTTCAGAATACGAAAAGATAAAAAACAAAATATCTCAGGAGCTCGATCCCGCGGTTGAATTCGCTCTTTTTAATCTCCACCTGAGAGAAATTTACGGTTTTGAATACGATTCGCTTGAACAGATGCTCGCCGAAATAGACGACGCCGTCATATCTTCAATCAAAGAAGACGAATTCTCAAAAATTGAAACGGCGATATCAAACTTCGAAAAAAACTACATTTCTCCCGGAACATTCAGAGACAAAATAATATTCATAGCCGGAACCGCTCCGGGTCTTTTGGACATAAGACCGAACCCATTCGGGTCTAATGACGCCGGGGTTTTTATTCACGCGTCATTATTCGACGATCTTCTCTCCGGAACTTTTATTAGGGAAAAATACGGCAGAGTTTTAATTTTTTCATTTATACTTTTAATGTCTCTATTCGGATCATTCGCCGGATCAAACATTAAAATCCAAAAAAGCATTGTGCTTTTTCTTTTTGCCTTATTCTCTTACGCTTTTTTCGCTTCTTTCATGTTTATATTCAGAAAGACTCTCGTGGATTTTTCTTCCGTCCCGATTTCTTTGTTTTTCTCATACGTTTCCGGCACTCTGATAGGATACGTCAGAGAGGCGAGGGAAAAGAATTTCGTCCGCAATGCATTCGGATTTTATCTTTCAAATAAAGTGGTCAATGAACTGTTAAGCCATCCAGATAAGCTCAAACTCGGCGGAGAAAGGAAATTTATGACGGC
Organism: uncultured Desulfuromonadaceae bacterium; assembly: GCA_964397545.1. Lineage (GTDB taxonomy): Bacteria > SDB-A > SDB-A > SDB-A > SDB-A > JAFGIG01. The sequence goes on from CAYNIW010000003.1 coordinate 74,341, forward strand.
TTTTTTCTCCGATATAGCCGGATTTACGAGCATTTCAGAGACAATGCCACCCGAAGGAGTGTCTTCAATTCTTAACGAGTATCTGTCTTCCATGTGCTCTATAATATCCCATCACGAAGGCATCGTGGATAAATTTGAAGGAGATGCAATAATTGCTTTCTGGGGCGCGCCTCTCGACAGTGAGGATCACGCAAAAAATGCCTGCTCGTGCGCTATTGAAATGCAGGAAAAACTTTCTATTCTCAGAAGCAAATGGGAAAAAGAGGGTAAACCTCCCATGAAGATGCGAATCGGAATAAATACCGGGTTCATGGTCGTAGGAAATTTCGGTTCGGACAAGAGAATGGACTATACAATAATCGGAGACTCTGTTAATCTCGCCTCGAGGCTTGAAGGAGTCAATAAATTCTACGGAACATCTACTATTATTTCCCAGACTACAAATGAAGCCGTCGAAGCCAATTTTGAAACCAGAAAAATTGACATAATAAAGGTGAAGGGGAAATCCGAACCCGTGGCGGTATACGAATTAATCGGCCATAAGAATAACCTTGGCCCGGATCTCACGTCGGCTCTTGCAGCATACCGGGAAGCCCTTGAGTTGTATATCAAGGGAGATTTTAAGGGATCCGTAGTCAATTTAGATAAAGTTCTGAGTTCTTTTCCGGATGACGGACCTTCAAAAGTCCTGTTGAAAAGATGCGAAAACTACATTGAAACCCCCCCAAAAGAACTCTGGACGGGCATTTTCGAATTAACTGAAAAATAAAGGAGGTGTGTTTTGAGAAAATGGTTTATGACCGCTGTTTTAATCCTCGCGATTCTGTTCATCCCTCTTATTGGCGGAGACAATACGACATTTCAGCAGAGGAGAGAAGAAGCGCAAAAAAGAGCGGAAAACTACAACAATGCCGTTTACAGTGGAGAACAAAGAGCCACCGACGAGGAAGTAGCCGCCGCGATAAAAAATTTCAACCCTGAGGTCGAGTCCGAATACGTAGAGAATCACGCGGATCTTAAAAGCAGTTTTGTTCTTTTGAATTCAATCGAAAAAAACTGGAATTTCAGCTCTTTCGAACGAAATTATTCCGAGGACTGGGACGCCTGGATGCTTGAAGGCGAAGTCGGAGCTTACGCTCCATAGGAGGCAGAAAATGAAAATTATGGCAATTATATTAACTTTATCTTTATCAGCTTCCGTCTGCGCTGCATTTCCGTCACTGCCTATAGACATTCCAATAGATACGCCTATTAACGATTATCTTTCAATTGCTACCGACATTATAGAAGCGCTCAATGTGTTCTCTGAGGGATACACGCCTGAACAGGAATACTACCTCGGAAGATCCTGCGCAGCGAACATACTGAAAAAGTATTCAAACTCTTTCGTCACAAACACCCAACAACAGAAATACATAAACCAAATAGGCCAATCCCTCGCTGTTTTCGCAGACAGGACCGACTTGTTCTCAGGATACATTTTCATTGTAGTCGAATCGCCCAAGAAAAACGCACTGGCGGCTCCCGGCGGTTTTATTTTCATCACTACCGGCATGATTAACGCCTGTGAAAATGAAGATCAGATAGCGGGTATTCTCGCCCACGAAATCGCGCATGTTGTCCACAAAGACGCGATAAATTCCATAAGCGAAAGAAACAGGCTGATTTCCTTAATCAAACTCGCCGATAAATACGGCGGAGAAATCGGCAGAGCTAAAGCTCAGCAGGCTCTCGACAAGCTCCCAAGCTGGTTCGTCAACGAGATAATGAACATCAGCGTCGAGAGCATATTTTCAACGATCACAGACGAGATTGTAAAGACTTTCGACAGAGCCTACGGAAAGGAACAGGAAAAGCAAGCGGACATTTACGCCGTTCACCTCATGGCAGTCACGGGATATAATCCCGAAGAGCTCTCTTTAGCAATTATGAAACTGAACGAAGGCACGGATTCTCATTACGGCTCTCATCCCTCTCCATCGGAGAGAATCTCCTACATAGACGATGAAATATCCCGCTTGCCTTCTCACCCGGCAACATCTCCGTCGAGGACATCAAGGATCGTTAAATGAAACAGAAATTGACAAATAACTTGGAGAATACATGAAATTTTTATCGGCGATTTTCATTTTCATCAGCTCCTGCCTCAATGGAGCCTTTGTGGATTACTCTTCCGCTTACCGCGCCGCTCAGGCAAAATTATCGAGCGACAGGATGACAGGACAGCACTATTTTTCTGGCTCTATTGCCATCTTGAGCACTTCGTCTTCAGATACTCTCGCTTATGTTTTCGAGCTCGATCCGACGGGATACATCATAGTAACAGCCGACGATGAATTATTTCCGATTATTGCGTATTCCTACGATAACGGATGCAGAGCCTCAGGCGAAGAAGACAACATACTTTTCAGCCTTGTCAGGATGGATATTGAGCTTAAAAAAGCCGGCTTAAACGAAATTCCGCCGTCGGTCCTTTTAAGGTTTAAATCTCAGTGGAAATCCCTACTCGAGGAAAACCGGGAACACATGAATTTTCCTTTTTTCGAACAGTGGCCCCCCGCAGGATCAACTCCGACAGGCGGATGGCTCATGTCCAACTGGACCCAGAATTCCCCATACAACAGCATGTGTCCGATTGACCCTCAGACAGCCCAGAGAAGCATCGCAGGCTGTCCTGCCGTCGCCATGGGAATGATAGTCAATTATCATGAGGAAATTCATGGAACCAGATTTTCAGACGCCGACGACTACTATCATTCATACGCAGGCAGAAATTACTGGATAGACGACGATTGGGCTGTCAGGGGTTTCCCTTCCTGGAGCCAGCTCAATGTATATTTCGACACACTCGAAAGCCATTATTCAACCGGAGATTCTCTGACAAATCAGGACAAGGCGGCTCTCGTATGGGCATGCGGTGCCGCGATGAGGCAGGTTTACACGAGCGGCGGATCAGGAACTTTCGGCGCTACACAGGCTCTCAACGCATACATAAAATTCGGATACGGCGACTGTTCTCCTCTCGACACTCTTTCCGACAGCCTGTATGAAAGACTGTCTCAAAACATGAAAGACGGCATGCCGGCTCACATCACCGCTCTTACCCCTCCTCCTGTTCAGGGTCATAACTTCGTCATTGACGGCTACAACACCAATGACTACTACCATCTCAATATGGGCTGGGGCGGGACACACAACGGCTGGTATATAATACCCGACAGCATTCCCTACAACCTGACTGTCATAGATACGATCTTTATTGATATTGGAGATCCCCTAAACTTCGTCGAAGAGTCTCCTTCCGGCCCGGTGTCCGCTGAATTTGAACGCAGTTCTTTCTATTTAACCGCGCAAAATCCGCTCATATTCTTCTTTGCCCCATGTTCCGGTCCGGCGCAGGTAAGCATCTACGATCTTACAGGAAGATTGGCACAGCCCCCTGAAAATATTTTTCTCGAAAAAGGCTCGAACCTTTACAGAGTTCATATAGAAGATTTGTCTTCCGGGGCATATTTTTTTAGCGTTTGCTCTGAAAAAGGTTTTTCGAACTGCAGGTTCACGTATCTGAAATAGAGATTTTTCAGACTCCTTCGGATGCGAGGACCATTCTGTAAAGACTGCTCGCCTTCATAAGATACTCATGAGTCTCGAAGGCGAGTTGTCTTCCCCTGTGTAAGAATAATACTTTGTCCGACTGCTTTATCGTCGAAAGCCTGTGGCTGACAACCAAGGTTATTGATTCGGAATAACTTTTTTTCATGTATTTCCAGAGGGACTCCTCGTTTTTCGAATCGAGAGCCGATGTGCAGTCGTCAAAAAGTATCAGAGAAGGCTTTCCCGCGAGAGCTCTCGCTATGGCAACCCTCTGTCTCTGGCCGCCGCTGACGCCTACTCCGGCCTGCTGAAGCTTCGCTTGGGCCCCTCCGCTTATCTCTTTCGAAGTTATGTTAACCGCAAAGAGCGATTCGACTACTGAATCTTCGTCGATTTCTCTTCCAATCCTGACGTTGTCCCCTATTGTCTCACTGAAAAGAAGCGATTCCTGAGGCACATAACCTATCTGAGTTAGGAATGAATTTCTTGAATAATCTCCTGCTCTTTTACCGTTGATCAAGTATTCTCCTTCCCTCACAGGGAGGAGTGAAGCCGCTGTTTTCAGAAAAGTGCTCTTCCCGCTTCCGACTTCCCCGACTACAGCGATTATCTGGCCCTCCCTCGCGGAGAATTCTATTCCGCTTATCCCTTTTTCTTTGCCGTAGATGAATCCGGCGTTTCTGAACTCCAATCTCTTTATTTTTCCGCATTCCAAAAAACCCTCTTCGAGCTCTCCTGAGGGAAAATCCAGGATTTCATTTTCTCTGTCTATGGAAATAAAAGCCTGTTTGGATGTGACAAACAGATTAGGAATGTCCATCATAGGAGCGAGAATCATGTCGAGATAAACGTAAAAAGCGTAAAATTCGCCGATACCTATGGTTCCCTTTACAACGAAAACGCCTCCGACAAACATCACGACGACTTTTCCTGTCTGTCCCAAAATATTGTATGCCGAATGCACAAGCATAACGTATTTTGCAATTTTCATATCTATTTTCAGTCTTCTGTCGAGAAGTTCTCTCAGACGTTTTTCCTGCCCGTCTTCGGCTCTGTATGCTTTGATTATAGATATGCCGGCGAAAGTGCTGTCAAGCAAATCGTTTGTCCTGCTGGTCGCTTTTCTGTTTTCCATGACGATTCTGCCGAGTTTGTTTTGGATCAGATAGAACAAATAGAGCATAAAGGGCAGGGGGAGAATTGATATAAGAGTCAGTTGTCTGTTCATGTAAAACATCACGGCTAAACAGAAGAACAGTTTTGAGGTTGATTCAAGAGCTCTGAAAACCGCTGAACAGCTGAACCATGCTATTCTCGGGTGCTCTACAATATCGTCGGTCAGCCTTGTGGCAAGGTCTCCAGGCCTGAAACTGTTGAAGAATTTGTAGTCTTTTTTAACCATGCTCGAAAAAACAAGATCTCTGACGTCTAATCCGATTTTTGAATTGAGCCAGGCTCTTGCTCCCGGATACAGTCCGGCTACAAACTTCGCCAAAGCCAAAGCTATAAGGAAAAGCAGAGTATTTCTGAAGCCGTCCTGCATCGCTGACCCTTTCAGAACTTCCTCTATGCCGTCGAGAAGAAACTTAAAAACCAGCGGAAAAGAAAGAGCCACCGCGCTTGATATTATTGTAAAGAAAAAAAGGAAAACTATGTGAAGTTTATGCTTTTTCCAGAACTGGGAAATCCAGACAAAATATTTAATCATAAATGATTTCTCCAGCCTGAAGCCTATACAGCCCCGCGTAAATTCCTTCGGACTTCAGCAGATCATCGTGAGTTCCCTGTTCGACGACTTCTCCCGCCTGAAGGACGATAATTCTTTTTGCGTTTGTTATCGTGCTGAGCCTGTGAGCCACGACAATGGATGTTCTCCCCGAAGTGAGTATATTAGTCGCTTCCTGTATCTTCTTTTCCGTTCCCGGATCGACTGATGAAGTGGCTTCGTCCAGAATAAGTATCTCAGGGTCGTAGAGGACAGCTCTGCCGAGGCAAATTAGCTGTCTTTCGCCCATGGATATGTTGAGTCCCCCCTCGCTGATTTCTTCTTCAAGTTTTTTTGGAAGTTTTTCAACTATATCCCATGCGTGCATTGATTCGAGCGCTCTTTTTTGTGCGAATCTGGACATTTCGTCGTTGAATACAGATATGTTCTCTGAAACAGTCCCGGAAAATAGGCTTACATTCTGCAGGACAAGGCCTATCTTAGAACGCCAAAGTTCGAGTTTGAGACTTTTAATATCAATGTCTCCGATTTTTATTACACCGTGGGTCGGTTCGTAAAACCTCAGAAGAAGGCTGATGATGGTAGTTTTCCCGCTCCCGCTCGCTCCGACAATCGCATACATTGAACCTCTTGGAATTGAAAAACTGACGTTTTTGAGCACCCAGGAGTCTTTATATTTAAACCATACATTTTCAAACCTTATTTCTCTCCAATTTTGGGGAAAAGATTCTTCGCCTAATTCCCCGTCAGGCGTTTTAGTTTTAGTTTCGAGAATAGAAAATATTCTGTCCGCGGAAGCGAAAGCTCTCTGGACTTGATTCAGAGTTTCCGAGAACTGAACAATCGGCATGAAAAGCCTGCGGGTGTATTCGACAAAAAGGACAACGGTTCCGATTGTAATAACTCCGGTCGACAAACTGCTTCTGCCTCCCAATAAAATAATGATAACGACAAGAATCTCACAAGCCCCGATAAAACTCCAGTAAGCGTATTCAACTGTGTATGCTTTAACTTCTTTTTTCAAAAAATCGACTCCTACATCGTGCATTTTTTTCTTCGCCATTCCGGTAGCTCTGAATATCTGAAGCACCTGAACTGCTCTGACGTATTCTGTTATAAAACCGGTCATTTTAGCAAAACTCACCCTTACCTTTGCTGTGAGTTTTCTCGTCAATTTCAGAAAGAAATATGTCGTGAAAGCCACCGGAAATAAAAGCGCCAGAACCATGAGCGTCATTTTGATATTGGTATACATCATCACAAAAAGTGTTCCCGTGAACATTATCAGGTTGGAAAGAAGCGCCATCGAAACATCGCTGAAAAGCATTCTGACCCTTTCGGCATCACTCTCAACTCTCGCCATAAGTTTGCCCGGGGGGTTCGTATCAAAATAAGCCATGGAAAGCGTCAGAAGGTGGCCGAAAAGCCTCGCTTTAAGATCTCTTATTATGGAAAGTCCGATTTTTGTCGTGATGATTATCTGAATGTAGGAAATCAATACGGAGAAGGCGAATATTCCGGCAAACAAAGACGCGAGCCTGAAAACCTCAGCTGTGTCTTTATCCGGTATGGCTTTGTCTATGACTTGCCTGAGTATGAGAGGAGCCGCCAACGCGCAGGCAGTGACGGCGAGAAGAAGACAAATCGCTGCGAAAAACTGCCATAGAAAAGGTCTTATGAAAGGGAACATGACCTTTATGAGTTCAGCTGTTCCGTATTTTCTCGACTCTTTTTCCAAAAGATCGTCGTTCTTCCAAAACCTCATGCTACCTCTTCCGGCTTTTTCTTAGAAAACGGCAAAAACACTTCACAATTATACTCTATCCTATCAAGAGAAATAACCCTGTTGTTGAATTTTCGGTGGAATCTGTTATCATTTAAGTGTACCACCTTCAATCTTCTCCGGAAAGAGAAGATTACGCCATCCCTCTTCAGTCCCCCTTCTAAGAGGGATGGCTTTTTTATTTCATTGCAAAAAATATAATCAGAGGAAGCGACAAGATGCTCGCAATAAGCGATATTGATACTGCTCCGGTGGCGTTTTTGACGTCGTGCCCGTGAAGGGAGGCATAGACAACTGAGTTGAAACCGCATGGCGATGAAGACGCGAGAAGAACCACAAATTTCTCAGTAGAAGGCAGTTTTATCACAGAGACGATTATCAATCCCAGAATACCTCCTACGGCCATTCTGAGAAAAACCGACATCATAACTGTTTTTAGATCGGCTATCTTAAAGTCGAGAAGAGAACCAAGGGCGAATAATATCATCGGGAAGGCCGGTTTTTCCAAGAATTCAGCGGTTTCCAATAAAACTTTCGGCGGTATTAAACCGAAAATATTTACCGCCGCGGACAAAGCCACAGCCCATATCGGAGGAGAAAGTATTAGATTTTTCAGAGTATTCTTAAAAGATCCTGAGGATGAATAACTCGAAAAAGCGAAAAGAAACGTCGCTATCACAGCCATGTTTCCTATATCGAATATCATACACGATGAAAGTCCTTTTTCCCCTGAAAACTCTTTTATAAAAGGCATTAAAAAACCGGTGTTCATTATTGATACCGCGAGAATAAACGAAACTTTTTTGCTTTTGTCTTTCGTTATCTTTTTCGATACAAAAAGAGAAAGGGCAAACATCGTAAAGAGAATAAAAGACGCTATAAAAGGAAGAATAACCTGATTTTGCTTTATCTCAACGGAATGAAGAACTCTGAAAACGAGAAAAGGAAAAACAAAATAAAAATAAATTCTCAGAAGAGCATGTCCGTTTTTTCTAGATACAAGACCTGATCTATTCCCCGCGAAACCGAGAACAAAAGCCGCAACATATGGAACCATCCCGGCTATTATATCCTTAAACATTTTATTTCCTTTCCCGTCTTTCGGAACTGTCTCATAGTTAAAGAGAAAGATGCTGATACAGGTCGCCGTCTCTAAAACCGAGTTTTCTGTAATAATTCCTCGTCCCCACAGCAGAAATTACAGATATAACAGAACACCCGCATGATAAAGACACTTCTGACGCTGTTTGTATCAGTTTTCTGCCTATTCCTCTGTGTTGGCTTTTAACTTTGCTCTTTTCTCCTATTGCCGCCGTTCTGCCGTAAACATGCAGCTCTCTGATAATACCGGATTTCTTTACTTCAGGAACGAAATTTCTGCTTTCTTCAGCCTCCCCGCGAGAGTATTCGCTTGGAACAGAAAGCCTGAGAAATCCGGCAAGCCTTCCTTTCGAGTCAACACATTGAATAAAATGCTCTGTGAAAGGCGCGCACTGGTATAGGGTATCGGAAAAAAAGAGTTCTCCTTCGAGAGCGTTTCCCTTAATTTCACGGCTTCTTATGTTGCTATCTTTCATGCCTTTCTTTTTTATCTGTATTTCTACTTCTTCTCTTAAATTGTTTGAGGGTGATTCACCGACTGTTTCCGTGGAGGGGATATCCCTTATAATTCTTGAAACCCTGCAGTAAACCGGAGTTTGGGATAAAAAGGAAGCAATAAGGCTGACGAGAGTCTCTTTTTCGTAATATCTGAACTCGCCCTTTTTAAGCATTTCATTGAGAGGGCTCTTTTTCACCACCATCAACGGATATATTTTCACTTCGTCGGGCATGAAAGGAGACGAGAAAAGCTTTTTGTATGTCATAAGATCTTTTGCAGGGTCAGATCCCGGCAAGTTCAACATCACATGGGCTTGTATCTTATATCCCGCCGATCTCATCAAGAAAAAAGCTCTTTCCACGTCTTTGATTTTTAATCCGACTTTATTCATTTTCAGCACTTCTTCATCGAGAGACTGGACTCCCGTCTGAATTTTTGTGCATCCGAGTCTTCTTAAAAAGATGAGCTCTCCCTCGTCAATCATGTCCGCTCTCGTCTCAAAAGAAAGTCCTACGCATCTTTTTTTCGCGTTTTCGTTCAATTTCTGCTGATACAAAAGGGCATCCATTTTATCAAAAAACATGTGGTCTTTTTTTTCTTCCCGGCTTTTATCATCGCTGTAATCGTTCAGCGCTTCAAAAACCGCTCTGGAAAAATCAATTCTGTATTCGTCTTCGTAGCTTCCGAAAGAACCTCCGAGAACAATAATTTCGCACTTTCCTGTCTCATGCCCTGTGTTTGAAAGGGCTTTCAAACGGCTTAAAGTCTGCTTATACGGATCGAATCGGTTTTCCAGCGCTCTCATTGAACCCGGTTCATTGGATAAATAGCTTTTAGGCATGTTCTCCTCATCAGGGCAGAATATGCATTTTCCCGGGCAGGGATTTGGTTTAGTCATGACCGCGACAGACACGATTCCGGAAGAACTTCTCGTCGGCTTTGTTCTCAGTATTTCTTCAGCCCCATCATTTGGTCTAATTTTCCTCTCTTGAACCATTTTTCTGTAAAATTTGAGTAATTGTGCTTTTGAAAAAAAACCGCCGCCTTCTTTTGAGTACTTTCTGAGAATTTTCTTAACTTTTTTTTCATCCGGAGATTCAACAACAGAAATTGCCAGAACAGCGCAATAGAGTTGACTCATGTCTTTTTTTGTGTATTTATTTTCGTATTTCATCGTCAGATTTTAGCACGAAAAAGGTTTTTTATGTCATGAGAGATTATGAATAAATTTGTTTCGCTCAACAGAAAATTTTACGATTATAATGCTCCCTTTTTTTCATCTTCGAGAAGCGGAGCCGAACTCGATAAGATTCTGTCGTTTTGCGGGACGTTGACTGCGCAAGGATTTTATAATGTTCTCGATCTCGGATGCGGGGAAGGGAATCTGCTCGGTCATCTTTCTAAGTTTTTAGATCCAAAAAATTTTTTTTACATCGGAATTGACCAAAGTATAAAAATGATCAAAAAAGGTGCTTCAAGCATGGGAGAGGTTTCAAATGCCGGGTTTATAAACGCCCGTGTGAGTAGCGATTTTCTAAAGACAATAAATATCCGGTTCAGACTCATAGCAGCTCTCGGTCTTTTTCACCACATCCCAGAAAAAAGCGAAAGAGAAAAAATAATCAATCAGATATGCCGGTTGACCCAAAAAAACGGAACCGCAGTTATTTCGCTTTGGAGTTTCGAAGGATCAAAAACAAAGATTCTGGCAGAGGTAAAAGACGAATCGGGGATACCCAGAAAAGGAGATTATCTTCTCGGCTACGCCGAGAACCGGATACCCCGCTTCTGTCACAGTTTCGACGAGGAAGAAATTGGGCAAATCCGAAGAATATTTATATCCCGTAGATGCCAAACCCGTAAATTCAGGATAACCAGAAACAATAAGTCTAGCGATATTATTCTTTGGGCGATAAATAAATCCCCGGATTAATTTATCTTCCGTAATAGTTTTTCAAAAATTCCCTCATCTTCCCTGCTTCGGGATGAGAAGGATCCAATTGGAGAACTTTTCCGAAATAATAAGCGGCATTTTGACTGTCTCCTGTCAATATATGATAGACGGCAAGCTCTCTTAAAAATCTCGCGTCACCTGGGAACTTCGAAGCTCCTTCCATGAGTTTGGAATAACCGCCCGCAACATCTCCTATATCCGCAAGATAAGCTATAGCCGCGTTGTAAAGAGCGTCGGAATCCGACGGAGATATTTCGAAAAGGTATTCAGCGAGCATAATTTTTTCTTTCAGAAGATCCGCTTCGTCCAGGATTTCTATAGCCGTCACTATTTCATCCCTGGATTCTGTTTCAAGTATTCTTCCATCTTTGGCTTCAATGCATATTTTCAGGGCTTTTATCAGCAGAGAAGTGCTCGGTGTTTCTTTCGCAACGGAAATGAGAAAAGACGCCTTGTCATAGTCTCCCTCGACAAAAAGAACTTTTGCCATGTTTACCGCGGCGTCCTGATATTCTGGGTTTATCTCAATAGCTTTCATGAACATTGCCTTGGCTTCGGGAAACCGTTCCGTTAAGGAATATGTAACACCGAGTTTATTCATGAGAAAATAATTCGAAGGATAAATTTTCAGCGCCGCAGAGTAATATTCCAGCGCTTTTTCGTATTCTTCGGAGATGAATAACACATCTCCTTTTCCAATGTAAGCGCCTCCGTAATTCGGAAATTTGTCTAAAACCAGGCTGTAGAGTGAATCGGCTTTTTTCAGATTTTCTTCTTCCTCAATGCCTTCAATCGCGAGGTTGATATAAGCGGTTCCGAGGTTATTTCTCGATCTTATCCAGCCCTGTCTGCATTTTTCGCCCGTTTTGGCGGATGAGTCGGAAAAAAGAGAGACATTGTCTTTCCATGCTTTACCCCTGAGAAAAACAGTGGCGCTGAAAAAAAACAGCAGTATTAAAAATAGTCCTGTAAAGACTTTCCTTCTGAGGAACAAGAACGGAACTAAAACCGAAGCGCCTGTCAATGGAAGATAGAGGTAATGCTCCATACCCGATTCAAAAGCCGGAATAAAATTTAGGACAGGCATAAGACCGATTAAAAATACGAGAAAAGCCCACAGGAACATTTTGCTCTTTCTGAAAAAATAGAACGCGGATATGGTCAGGACTACTGCAGTCAGGCCTAAAATAAATTGAAGGTCGAGAAACGAGTAAAAAAGATTAATTCCGGTTTCAAAATTTAAGAAAAATGGAAATAGGGTTCTTAGAAGATAATATCCCCATACGGAAGGTATTGTCAGATACAAACTCATGAGTCCGTCTTTTTGAGTCCAAAAACTTTCGTCCACGGGAGTGAAGGGAGAAACTGAAATAACCCTCATGCGAACGGCAATATAGATGATAAACACAGGAAGAAGAAGGGCTCCGTGAGTCAGGGCTTTCTTCAGAGAGATTTCTTTTTTGAGAAAGACCAGATAGTAAACAGAGACTATCGGAACGAAAAGAAAACCGGTTTCCTTGGAGAGCATCGCAAAAGCGAAAGCGATTGTCGTCACCGCGAACGAATAGGGCTTTTTTGAACCCATCGCGAGGCAACCGGATAAAATCCCTATAGTCACGAAAAGGTCTCCTCTTGCAGATAGCCAATATACTGTCTGAGAGTTAGCCGGATGAAAAACGAAAAAAGCGCAAGACGCCAAAGCCCAAAAGAAAAGCTTTCTTCCATCCCCGGCAGTTTGACGCTCTATTTCAAAAAAGCTTTTTCCATATTTGACTTTTCGGAAAATATTTTTTGTGAGCCTGTAAAGCAATATGACTGTGATCAGATGGAACAAAACATTGTCGAAATGAAACATCGCCCAGTTGTCCTTCCAAAGCAGAACTTCGAAGGCAAAAACAGTTGGGATCAACGGCCTGTAATAGGGGGACTCACCTCTCGTGACGTGAAAAAGATCATTCCCGAATATTTCCCTAAAATCCGCGTTCTGAACGTGAGGATTTCTCAGTATCAGATCAACGTCGTCATAGCAAAGTTTATTGAAAAATGAAGGAGAATAAGACAGAACTGCCAAAGCGAAAAGAAGAGCGAAAAAAATCAGTTTAGTTTTGAGGTTCAATTCCCTTTTCATTTGTTTAGAAATTTTCACGGAATAATTTTAACACTTTGGAATGATATGACAAGCATGAACAACACAATATATTGAATTCAGCTCTAAATAGTGTATAATAAAATAATGTTATTTTTCAAATGTTCGGAAAAGACAAAGAAAGCGGATCTTTTAGGGAAAGAATCTGAATGATTTTAGCTTTTGCCGCTGGTCTCGGAGGGATTCTTTTTTCTACGGCTGTATTTGTTCTTTTTCTTCTTTGGTTCGACAGATACGAGAAAGAACCGGTTTTTCTTCTGAATCTCGCGTTCTTCTGGGGCATGATTCCCGCTGTAGTATTGGCTCTAATTCTCGAGATGCTTTTCTCTTATCCATTGTCGTCTTTTGCAGAATCCCAGCTGACGCATTCTTTTTTCTCCACCGGAATCATAGCGCCGTTCGTTGAAGAAACGGTAAAAGGATTTTTTCTATTATTGCTTTTTGTTTTTTTCAGAAAACACGTCGACAACGAATTAGATGGAGCAATATACGGAGCCCTTTGCGGGCTCGGATTCGCACTCACTGAAGATGTTTTTTATTTTTTGGGCTCTCTCGGACAAGGGCCGGTATCTGGCTACGTCAATGTTTTCTTCAGAAGTTTTATCTTCGGCTCCAATCACGCCTTCTGGTCAGCAATAATCGGATTTGCTTTCGGAAAAGCCATCCTCTCATCAAGCGCGGCAAAAGGAATTCTGATTGTCGCATTTTCATGGTTGCTCGCTGTTTTTCTCCACGGCGTCCACAACATTTGCGTCGTTTTCGCCCCGCACACTTACTGCCTTTCATTTTTAGTTGATTTCTTTTTTAATTTCGGAGGCTTGATTCTTCTGCTTGTCGTTTTGACCTTTGTTCTTAAAAAGGAGGGCAAGTGGATAGAAAAATTTCTCAGGCCTGAAGTAGATGCCGGACTCATCAGCGAAAAAGATCTCTCGGTCATCAAATCCGCTTTCAAAAGATCATCCGTCAAGCTCAAAACCATGAAACGAGGAGGCTCAAAAGAAAGCAAAAAACTCGGACTTTTTTTCCAGACAGCCTCCGAACTTTCTTTCAAGAGACACAGGCACTCGATAAAGCCGACAGGTGATCTTCAAAAAACAATAACCAGGCTTTCAGAAAAATTCACTTCTCTGGCTCCTGATGTAAGAACATGGCTTTCTTCCTGAACATCTCTGCCCTGCTATACTTTTCAGCCGCGGGAACATACTGCGACGAAAACAACGTCAAATATTTTAACGAATCTTTCTACGAAAGCTATCAGACGAAGCTGTCGCTATTCCGAACCGAAAATGAAAACGCTTTCCCCGGCGGAATAGTTTTCATAGGCAATTCAATCACGCAGGGCTTCGACGTCAAAAGATTCTTTCCCGGAGTAATAGTTTACAACAGAGGCATAGTCGGAGATCAGCTGGGTATAGGGGACTACGCCGGCGTTTCAAAAAGACTGAATGAATCGTGTTTTGATCTCGATCCCGTCGCGATTTTTCTCATGATAGGAATAAATGACATCGGAGCAAGACCTGTCAACAGCACCGCTTCCGGCTACTCTTCCCTGCTTAAAACAATCCTGGATTCTCTTCCAATGGTCGAGCTTTATGTTCAGAGCGTTCTGCCGACTTCAGGTGATTATTCGGGACTGAACCCGTCGGTAGATTCTCTCAATTCCCTTTTACAGGAGATTGTCGATGAAATGTCTTTATATTACTATGTCAGATTCATCGACCTCAACACGCAATTCAAGGATTCGACGGGCAGGCTTAAAACGGAATTTTCTTACGACGGACTGCATCTCTCGCAGAGCGGTTTTGCCAAATGGGCTGAATTCATTGCTCCCCTCATATACAAAAACACATTCTTCATGATTTCATCCGACAGCACGCCGATTGAAGATTTATACGGAAACTGGCAGGATTACGGTCAATAAAATTAGATATTCATCCTATAAGACCGAGCTTCACAAGATCCTGTATATCCAGAATTCCGACGGGAATGCCGTTTTCGACGACTATGAGATTATCGTATTCATGACCGGAGAAAAAATTAACCGCCTCGCACAATAAGGCATCCGACGAGATAGTAGACGGATTGTTGTTCATGAAATCTGACATTTTACAGTTGACAATATCTTTTCCCTTTTGTCTTAGGTGTCTTCTCAGATCACCGTCAGTGAATATACCTGCCAGAAGCCCGTTTTCATCCAGAATCGAAACAGCACCGAGCCTCGATTCCGTCATCTTCACTGCGGCGTCAAGCAAAGTTTCATCCTTGCCGCAGACCGGGTTGTATTTTCTGATTACATCCTTTACTTTGACGGTCATGAGTTTCGTGTGTTCGAAAAATTTGGTTGTCCCTTCGTATGTCAGGGAATTATCACAGAGTTTCATCAAAACGGAATATGGGACTGTGCAAGCGTGTGCTCCTGCTAAAATTGCCTGCCTCACGTGCTCGGCATGCCTGACGGAGGAGACCATTATCTGAGTTTCATAGCCGTATTTATCTGCGGTTTCCGAAAGGTCGGACACCAGCGCCATCGCATCATGTCCCTGATCGTGCAGTCTGCCCACAAGAGGACATACGTAAGATGCCCCGGCTTCCATCGCGAGGTATCCTTGATTAAGAGTGTAAACAAGATGAACATTGACGAGGTTTCCTTCCGATACAAGTCTCGTGCAGGCTTTTATTGAATGGTTGGAAACAGGTATCTTAAACACTGGTTTTGTTTTTAGAGGCAGAGATAAAATTTCATGAGCTTTCTGGATAATTTGATCCGCGTCTTCTCCAAGAGCTTCGACGTGAAGTTCCGGGACCATTCCCGAGAGCTTGACTATAGCTCCGTTTATGTCGGTTATCCCTTTTCTGTGCATGAAAGTCGGCGTAGTCGTCAGTCCTTTCAAAACGCCAAGTCCGAACGCCTCTTCAATTTCTTTGAAATCCACCGAATCAAGAAATATTCTCATTTACTCCGCCTTTTACTAAAAGATTGTGAATTTGGATTACCGGACCGACAAATTTTTCGAATTCTTCCGTGTTCAGTTGGCTCGAGGAATCGCAAAGGGCTTCCTGCGGGCAGGGATGAACTTCGAGAAACAAACCGTCAATTCCGGAAGCCGCGGCCGCCCTCGCGAGAGTGGACAGGTATTCTTTCTTCCCTCCTCCCGGCTCAGCGCTCGGAATGCCGTATTTCCTGACGCTGTGAGTCGCGTCAAACACAACAGGGTATCCGATTTTGTTTAATTCAAAAAACGATCTCGGATCCACCACGAGGTCGTTGTAGCCGAAAGTGTAGCCTCTTTCAGTTATCATTAAATCACAGTTCCCGGTTTTTTCCGCTTTTTCTACCGGATATTTCATATTTTCCGGCGCGATGAACTGTCCATGCTTTATGTTCAGAGGTTTTTTTGTCTTAGCCGCTTCTTCGACAAGAGAAGTCTGCATGCACAGATACGCCGGTATCTGTATAAGATCAAGTATTTCCGAGGCTTTACGTGCCTGCTCTGCCGTATGAACATCGGATGTCACAGGAATTCCAAAACTGTTTTTTACCTTCAGAAGTATTTCAAGGCCTTTTTCCATCCCCGGTCCTCGATAGTTTTCCGGTGAACTTCTGTTGTCTTTGAGATAAGACGATTTGAATATAAAACCGATCCCGAGTTTTTCACATGACCTTGTTAAAAATTCCGCCGTCTTCATGGCGTTGTTTTCATTTTCAATGACGCATGGTCCGGCTATGACGAATAAACTATCTCCGCCGCATAAAACATTTTTTATTTTAATTTTTTTTCTGCTCATAAAGATCCAATGGAACAAAATTTTTCTTGCCTGTTTCCCGTTTTTTCCTACAATTATAGGAAATTAAAACTAAAATGCAAGCTTTCAAAATTGAAGACGCTGATTACGCCGCTCTTGAAGCCTTGTAAACCGTCCTCGGATAATGATGGTCATGGGCGTTTGGTATCTACTTGACCGCCCCTGTAACAAACTCGAGTATATCGGCACAGCCCTCTCCGTAGGGTTTTTCACTCAGATACAGTTTTCCCTTTTCAAGAGAAACTTTATTTTTCAGCGTAACAATTTCTTTTTTACCTTTTAATCTTAAAATGATTTTTTCAGAAAGGTTTGACGGAGCAAAAGAATAATCAGCTTTTTCCAAAAGAGGAAGGTCGTTGAACGAATCGGCTATGGAGAAAATCTGAGCACCCCCGTCTATTTTTCTCAGACCAAGATATTTGTCTGCACCGAGTGGGACTATATCAACCGCCACATTGGAATGAGTCGCGTAAAAGCCAGTTATTTTTCTCTCGGATAAAAAGTTTTTGACTTTTTCAAAAAGATTTTCAGGCGGTTCTCCCGAAGTTCCGTCATCAGTGAATATGCTAACTGTTGAAAGCCTTCTGGCAAAATATTTTATATTCCCGAGGTCGGCTTTTTTGAGCGCCTTTTGGAGTTCTTTTACTGAAAAACAGATTTCATCAGACATTATCGCCTTTTCGCTGACTTTGTCGCTAAAGACGCATCCTGTCTCAAGGACCAGACCTTCCACTTCTTCGAGGATTTCTCCGGGAACATGATCTTTTACGAATTCAAGGTCGTTCCCCGAGCATATAAATATTCTGAAACGGCTTTTTAGGCTCAGAAATAAATTAGCTATTATTCGCGCGAGATGTTCGTCTATTTTCCAACCGGCGTCGAGAAGAGTCCCGTGTAGGTCAACACCGATGAGATTTTTACGGAGCATTTACGTTCAGTATTTCCTGAATCGCTTTCACGAGAACCGGTTTAGGCAAAGCCCCCATAGACATCTGAGGGTTCCCGCTTTTTGGAACGAACAAAAGGCTCGGTATGCTCTGAATTCCGAAAGAAACCGAGAGCTCCTGCTGGTCTTCGGTGTCAACGGAATAGATGTTTATTCTGCCGTCGTATTCCTTCGCTATTTCTTCGAGGACAGGCGTGAGGATTTTACAGGGTCCGCACCAGTCTGCGTAAAAATCAATAATACAAGGCAGATCGCATTTAATTTCAATGTCTCCTTCTTTTTCGTAGTCGAAAACTTTCTCTTTGAAAGCTTCTTTAGTCAGTTTCTCCATTTCTCCTCCGTTTTGTGATCAAAAAATTTTCTCTCATCAGTCGTTTACGCCGAAGCAAGTCCCAACCGATTTGGCCGATAGGACAAGATTACCGTCGGGCGGAACGAGTTTCAGCCCTTTTATCGCATCTTCAATGGGCACGTCAACTATGTCCTGTCCCTTGAGAGCGACCATTTTCCCGAACATACCCATGCTTATCAATCTCGACGCTTCCGTTCCGAACCTCGTTGAAAGTATTCTGTCAAAAGCGCTCGGAGAACCGCCTCTCTGCAGGTGCCCGAGAACCGTCACTCTCGTCTCGAGTCCTGTATTTTCCGTGATTTTTTGCGCAACGTAATTTCCGACACCCCCGAGCCTTTTAGGGTCTGTTCTCGTCGCGTCCTTGCCTTTGACGACGAGTTCCTCTTTCTCGGCATGAGCTCCCTCGGCTATTACCACGATGCTGAACCTCTTCCCTTTCCTGCTTCTCGACCTTACTTTGTCGTAAACCGCCTCCCATTGAAACGGTATTTCAGGTATCAGAATGATGTCGCCTCCCCCCGCCAAGCCGGCCTGAAGCGCTATCCAACCCGCGTAGCGGCCCATGACTTCTATTACCATAACCCTGTGATGTGAAGACGCAGTGGTGTGGAGCCTGTCTATAGCTTCCGTCGCTATATCCACCGCTGTCATGAACCCGAAAGTGACGTCCGTTCCCTGCAGGTCGTTGTCAATTGTCTTGGGAACGCCGACAATGTTCATACCCATATCTCCGAGTTTTTTGGCTATATTCATAGTGCCGTCTCCGCCTATCGCGACTACGGCGTCGAGTTCCCACTTTTCATAATTGAAGAGGACCTGTTTTGAAGCGTCTGAGATGTTCAGTTTCCCGTCGGGCATTGTGACGGGATAGCGGAAAGGGTCGGCTTTGTTCGAAGAACCGAGAATAGTCCCTCCGACGCTCAGTATCCCCGAGACCGAATTTTCGTCAAGGTCGATTTTCTTTGACTCAACGAAACCTTCAAAACCGTCCTCTATGCCGATAACATTCATACCCCACACGTTTATAGCGGATTTCGCGACTCCTCTTATGACCGCGTTCAATCCCGGACAGTCGCCTCCTCCGGTCAGTATTCCGATTTTTTTGGTTTTTAAAGACATCTCTCCTCCGTTTTTTCTTGATATTTAAGAGTTAAAATTATAACATTATGTCGGTGAAAAAGAAAAATAACCTTTTATCTGGAGGAACAGAATGAGGAGATTTGCTGTGTTTTTTGCTGTAGTTCTATTTGCCGCATCTTTGTCTGGAGAGATGCTGCACAAGAGCGGAGAAGTCATAGTCAAGTTCAGGACGGATCTAAGAAGTTCCATATCACTCGAAAGCAACGGTTCTTTTGTGACGAGCGGTTTTGCTTTTGTCGATGCGGTTTTCAGCTCCTTCGAGGTCAAGTCATACAAACAGCTCATACCGGACTACGATTTCACGAAGACTCACGACTACGGACTCGACATGATATACGTCTTTTACTGCTCTTCAGACCAGATGGCTATGTCGTCAATAGACGCTTTCATGACCTGCCCCGAGGTGGATTACGCCGAACCGAATTACATAATGGAGCATTTTACAAACAAGCACAGGACAGGATGGGAACCTTTTCTGACACCCAACGACCCCTATTACACCTATCAGTGGTTTCTTCCCCAGATAAGCGCACCCGCGGCTTGGGATATTCAAACCGGAAGCCACGGAAAAATAGTTTCAATAGTTGACGACGCGGTCGAAAGAGGACATGAAGACCTGTCACCGAATTATATGACTGGTTACGACTATGTGGACAACGACAACGACCCCACGCCCCCAACGACGAGTGATGCCCACGGAACACACTGCTCGGGCTGTGCCGCTGCTAAAGGCAACAACTCTCTCGGAGTCGCGTCCATCGGCTTCAACGTAGGCCTTATAGGCGTCAGGACTGGATTATACACGACCGCCCTCACTTCGGGGATTTATTTCTCTTCGCAGAACGGAGCTGACGCCCTCTCTCTGAGCTGGGGGGGGTATACGCCTTCGGCGACAATCGAAGCGGCAATAAACGACGCCTTCAACAACTACGACGTCCTTGTCTTCGCCGCAGCAGCAAACGACAACATCAGCACACCGCCGTATCCTGCCTATTACACAAATGTTGTTGCCGTAGCAGCCTCGGATCAATACGACCAAAAAGCGAGCTTTTCAAACTACGGGACGTGGGTTGACATAACCGCCCCCGGAGTTCAGATAGCCTCGACGGTTCCGTTCGGAGGATACTCATACATGGACGGAACGTCTATGGCATGCCCTATAACAGCAGGCCTTGCCACCCTTGTCCGGTGCCAATTCCCCTCCGAGACAAACACGCAGATAAGGACGAGACTATACAACTCCTGCGATCCCATGCCGACCTGTTCATATTACAACAACGGCTGGATGGGTGCCGGAAGGATAAACGCACAGCAAGCCCTCCAGGGAGGCGGAGGTGGAGGAGACACCACCGAGCTCGTCTATGACGACGGCAGTCCTTATGATAATTACTACTGGAGCGGCGCCGGCAGCGGTTCTGCCAACAGGATGACGATGCCCGCGACAAGAGGGACATACAAGCTCGTCTATGTGAAGATATATCTCGGAAACAACGGAGGCGGAAACAACAACTTCAACCTCAAAGTCTGGAACTGGGGCGGAAGCCAGCCCGGCAGCGAAGTAGGCTCGTGGACAGCTACCGGCGGCGTCAGCAATCAGTGGAATATGTGGAATGTCAGCGCGTCAAATATTCAATACACTTCCAACACTAATTTCGTCGTCGGTATGATATACGACGGGACGAACATGCCTTCTTTCGGATACGACCAGACGGACAACGGAAGAGCCTGGGACTACTATTCAACCACAGGCTGGGACCAATGGATCGAAACCTATTTCATGAGAGCCATAGTGGTCAGCCTCTCGACAGGCGTCGAAGAGGAAATCGGCAACGACGTGGTCATCTCATCACTCGGGTTTTATTCCTCATCTCCGGTTTTCAGCGATAATTCCACAATCAATTTCGAGCTTCCCTATGAAGGCCAGACAAACATAAGCGTCTTCGACATGAGCGGCAGACACGTCAGAACTCTCGTTAATTCCTATCAGATGCCCGGAATGAAGAGAATAAGCTTTGACGGAAGGGACGACAGCGGAAATCTTCTGTCGAGCGGGGCATACATAGTCAACTTGACGACCTCGAAAGACAATAGAAGTATAAGACTTGTAAAGATAAACTGATATTTAAGGGAGGGTTTTCCCTCCCTTAATATAAGAAATTTATGAAAGACAACGATATAGATTGCGCTGAGAAAATACGTGAGCTCGAAGCTAAAATAGCCGAGCTCGAAAAACTCGGAACCGAATCAGAGCTCTCAGAGAGCGCTCTTTGGGAAAACGAAAAGAAATACAGAGTTCTTTTCGAATCTCTTCCCGACGGGGTCTTTCATATGATAGACGTAGTAATAGACTGCAATTCTCAGGCGTGTAGAATTTTCGGTTCTTCGAAAGAAGACATAATCGGCAGTATGCTTTCGGATTTTTCTCCCGACTTCCAACCGGAGGGCGGAAACTCCAAGGAAGCTCTGGAAACTTTTATAGACCAGACTTTTAAGAACAAACCTCAGAGTTTCGATTGGCAGTTTTTCAAAAAAGACGGCTCAAAAATCTACTGCGAAGTGAGCCTTAACAGGATCTTTATCGGCGGTGAAGATATAATACAGGCAATAATAAGAGACGTCACGGAGAGAAGGAATTTTATAGAACAGCTCAAATCCAAAAATGAGGAACTCGAAAATATAAATCTGCGCCTAAAAGAAATAGTAAAAGCCTCTAAAAAAGTAATTCTTCGCTCCAAACTCAACGAAATTGGTAAACAACTGCTTTCGGAGATAACAAAAAAGATGTCCTCCGAGGGAGGGAGTCTGTTCCTCGTGAAGGAAGACGGTCTTGTCCTGCTCGACACTCTCGACAAAGGTCATGTCCCCGAAAAAATCCCATTTCCACTCAGAGAAGGCTCTATTTTCGAGAAAGTTTTAATGACAAAAGAACCTCTGCTCATCAGGGACATCGGCGAAGAAAAAGACACCACTTCGAGCGGCTGGAAACACTATAAAAACAGCTCGCTGATGGCGTATCCGCTCTTTGACGAAACCGACGAACTGATAGGAATAATCTCCCTGCACAACAAACTTGCTCCGCCGTTCACTAAAGTGGATCTGGAACTCGCCTCTATAGTAGTATCCTACGCTTGGCAGAGCATTCTGGACCGCCATCAGATTTAGCTAAAAGAAAATCTTTTCCTCAAAACGGGAGTTCAGGGACTTTTCTAATGGATTCGGAGAGTTTTCCCGAGTTTCCTTCTTTTACAAGAGAAATCATGGCCAGGCGCACGGCAAGCAGATTAAAACTCGGCAAATACATCTTTAGGGTATCGAGAACATTTTCCCTGCCCGGGAAACCCGAACCTGTCAAAGCCATGTAAAGGGAATTCACTGAGTCCTCTCTGAATTCAGGAGCCATGTAAGACATCATCATATATTTTTTAAGTTGGGGAAGAAGATTTTCTCTTATGAACATTATGAATATGTCCTCGAGTGTTCTTCTCCTGTTCTTTCGGTTTTGAATTCTTTCAGCCATTTCAAACATTGCCCTCAGCATCCGAATGTTTTTTGCCGATTCGCCCTTTTTCATTGAGTCTATTGTCATTAGTGCCTTCATACCCGCTTTTCTCTCTTCGCAGGGGATTTCATTGTTGATTTTTTCCGCTCTTTCGATATCTCCTCTTATTATCAAGTTCCTTACGTATTCGGAGTAAGCTTCGGATTTCTCAGTCGGATCTTCAATATATTTCAGCAGATCATAAACGTGATTTGACAGTTCAAGAGCTCTCTGACCATATCCTTTTTGAAGCATCCAGTTCTCAAGAAACATAATTGTCTGAAATTTCTCAAAAGGGTCTTTTATCTTTTCCGAGACTTCTATCGCCTTATCTACTAAATCATTTTTGAGGAGACAAGATGCGATTTCAGACAAAGCTCTCGATTTTTGCTTCTCGCAAGAAATGGAATCGGACAATGTAAAAGACATGTTTAAGACTCTTTCGTAATCTTCCTTGTCTTTCCCGGAAAACGCCGCACAGGCGATCTGGGTGAGTAAAACTGTTTTTTTCACGTTGTCCTGCATTTTTTCTGAAAAAAACAAAGCATTTGTATAATCGCGTCTTTTCGCAAAATTCAGAGCGATTACTGCGACTGTTTCTTTTTTCATCCATTCCTGGGAAATTGCGTCAACTACTCCCAAAGACTCTTCAGGTCCTATAAGCAGAGCTGTTTTTTCGGCAATTTTCGACAATGAATCGTCGCTCTCGATTTGGCTGTCTATATTTTTCAACAATTCCAGCGCTTTTCTTTTTTCTCCGTTCAGCATATAACTCCAAGCAATTTCAGTTTGAATTCCGGTTTTCACGGGTGACTCGGCGAGGTTCTCAGAAATTTCAGCAACACTTGGAATTTGCGAAGACTCTATGAAAAATTTCACAAGAGATTCGAGTAATTCCGCTTTGCATCTGAATTCTTCAGGATTTTCAATGAATTGGTAAGTCATAGTCAAATTCATGGATCTTGTCAGGTGATCTGAAATGTCCTTTAGAAGCTGGGTTTTAAGAGAGCTTCCTCCTAAAAAGCTTTTTTCGGAAAGGTCCTCCGCCATCTGAATGAGAACGGTTTCAGCCTCGTCCTTTTCCGACATTGCGCAAGCTATAAGCGACAGGACTCTTAGGTGAGCACTCAGATCGAGTTTCATTTTTTTCAAAAGCTCTGCCGCTGTGCTAAAAAACAGTTTTCTTTTATCCCTGTCTTCAATTTCTTTTCCGAACCTGACAATTTTCAAAAATATTTCAATTTTTTCACTCTGGTTTTCGAGTGTAATGATTTTCTTGTGTGCTTTTTCCAAATCGCCTGAAACGAGAAAATTAAAAATCTTTTTCTCGTGATCATTCTTTTCTCTCTCGGAGTCATCAGGGACAGGCAGTGGGATGTCCCGGGATTCCTCATTCGAAGCGCTGTTTCTGGATATCTCAAAGAGAGTCTGAAATCTATACCCAAAATACGGTATTTTATCCGCGGTCTCAAGAGCTTTTTCTGTCATTCCGTTTTTATAGAGATTTTTTGCAACATGGGACAAAGCGCTCGATTTGTAAATATTGTCGGGCATATCCGCTATCAATTGCATGGCTTTTTCGTTTTCTTTGATGGAAGATAAGTGTTTTGCTATTTCTGAAATCGCCCAAGATTTCATCTCGTGGTCATCTGCGGCAATTCTTTCCAGGATCTTCAGTCCCTTCTCTAGTTCCAGGACTGAGGTTTTTACTGCTATTTGAGCCACTGTCTTGTTTTTTAGATAAGCATCGTCTATTTTATCGGTCAATCTGAGAGCTTTATTCATATAAAGATTACCGTTTTGAGCCTCGTCGTTTTTCTGAGAATAAGAAACAGCGACGAAAGACAGTGCAGAAAACCTGTCATGTGGATCGTCAATACTTTCAGCTATGGAAAGAGCTTCTTCAAGACGGCCTATTGAAGACATCTTTTTAGAGACAAACGACAGAACAGAAGACCTGTTGAACGTCTCTTCAGTCGTCATCAAAATTCTCATGGCTTTGGAAGGGTCATCGGATTGGGCGAGAATCATTGCTATTTCTGAATATTTACGAGCCCGTGCTGCAGGGTCGTATATCTTACTTGCGAGCGCAAAAGCGCCGTCAGGATCTTTATAAGCGAGCATTTCATCAGTTATTCTGAGAATGATTTTATCTTTCTCTTCGCTTTGGATAACGCCGAGAGTCAGAAATCTCCAGACATCTTCGGAGTTTTCTTCACAGAGAACTTTGTGAGCCCAGAAAGCCATGAATTTATCTGAAAAATAATATCTCCAATCAGCGGTTCCTTCTGAAAGTCTGGTGAAGACAACATTGAATAAGCTTTTTATGACGGCTCTGTTTTTTTCAATGTCCTGATTTTTTTTCCCGGAAAGTCCCAAAGAAATTAACACAGCGAAACCGTAATAGCTGACATCGTCTAGCTTGTTCATTATCTGTAAAGCTTCCTTAAGATCTTCCGGTTTTTCCCTGAAAAACTTTCGGAAAAAATACGCGATACTTTCGTTTTCCTTGCTTTTAGCTGAAGTCATCTCTTCAGAAAAAAGAAGAAGAGATAAAAGCTCACTCTCAGTGTCTGAAGTCCTGGGAGAGATCATAGTGTTTTGAATAACAGCTTCCGATATCAAGCCTGCCGGGATATAAGAATCGGAAGTCTGAATATACATATCCGCAGCGAATGATTTAAGGGTATCCGGGTCAATTCTTTTTCCCATTTTCAATTTTTCAGACCAGGCAAATGCCAGAATCCTGTATATATCCTTTCTCAATTCTGCAGGGACATCGTCTTTTGCTTCTCTCAGGAAGTTTTCGGATTTTGAGGAAATCTCTTCTATCTCCTTTGAAAATTCCCTTCTGACGAACCTTCTGAATGATGGAAAAATCAAACTGTATAAAAAATCACCGTCACTCGAATTTTTCTTTTCGACAAGTCCGGCCAACCTGTCGGCAGTCCCGGCAATATTTTTCTGTCCTGCGCCTGATAAAAACGAAAGCAGTTTTCCGGAGACGGGATAGGGGCAAAGGGAAAGATGTTTTACCATGACAGCTTCGTCAACTCTGTCTTTGTCAGAAAAAACGTAACGGCATATCTTTCCGTAGGAGGCATCTAAATCATAAAAATTCTCAGATTCTGTGCTCCGGGTTATTTTCTGCGCTGTTGCAGACACTAAGAGACTCAACGGCGTCGCTTCCGAAGACGGCGTCTCCGGTAAATCGTCTTTTTTCATATTCATTAGTTCAATTTCAGTTTTTTCCCATGTATCGCACCATGAAAGTAATAACCGGTCAGGATCAGAAGAAATTAGGGTCTTGAACCATTTGCCGGAATCCGGCAAAAACCTTGTGATTGGGGGATATTTTTCGGCATTATCAATTATGAAAAGTGTTTTTGCGGGATTTTCAAAACCATTGACTGTGCTAAAACGGTCATAAAGTCTCCGGGTTTTATCCAAGACGGTTTCGCCTCTTTCAAAACCTTTGAGTCCATAAACACTGTCTAAGGTCGCGGATATTAGATCCAGAAACTCCGATGGAAGCGCAATCTTTTTCAAATCGTCTATTGCATATTTGCAAACCTTGTAACCTGTCTTTTCTACTTCTTCGCTTTTAAGAAAAGAATCAAGGAGAAAAGACTTGCCCGATCCTGACTCGCCGGTCAAAAAAAATACTTTTTTTTCACTTTTTAAAAAGTCGATCAGGGCTGAAATGTCAGGCGCGGGAGTCTCGACAGATTTCTTTTCAGGGGTTTTCGTCTGCCTTTTTTTTGATTTCAACTTCTAAAAAAATCCTCCGACGGAAACATAAAAACTCAAAGTCTTTATCTCTTCGGAGCCTGTTTTTCTGTAGTCATAATCCAGCGATAAATTCAAATGTTCAGGGTATGATACCATCCATGGAATACCTGCTCCTATTCCGGCTGACAAGCCGTATCCGTAGGGCGTCATACCGTCGTATCCCAAATCTGTGTTGAATTTTGTCTTTGAAAATCCGTTCAAAACGTGAAAATATGCACCTCTTCCGGCGCAGGAAAAAGGATAAACAGCCAGATCCAATCCGAATGTTCCGGAGAGTATTTCAGCATTCGCGCCGTATCCGGTCAAACTGCTTTTGTAATACCTTTCGTAAAAGACATTGGTCATGAATCCTATTAAAGTGCTTCTGTTGAGCCAGGGAATGTAAATCCCCGCTTTTCCCGACAGGCAGTAGTTATTTAATTCGAGAGAATTTTTTTCTTCTTCTATTCTGCGGGATATTTCATTGGGAAGGTATGTTTTTGAATATCCTATTCCGATAAGTCCGTAAAAACTCTTGACCCTCAAGTCAACTCCTGAATAACGCTCCGTTTGAGACAAAAGAGAAAACGGCAGCAAAATAATAAATATAAGTTTCATTTTACCTCGTCTGAATAAAGATTTTAGAAATGTTTTATATATCAGATAAAAAGCCTTGTGGCAAGGCTGTTATGAACAGGATCAATGCCATTATTAGAAAAGATCTTTGACCGGGCGATTTACAATTAAGATTGAATATTGTAATTAATGTGTTAAAATAAATAAAATTGTTATATTTTTCACTTTAATATTCAATCCGGAGGATTTATGTCTGACGAGAAAATCATAATGATCGACGGCAATACAGCCGCAGCATATATTGCGCATGCAACAAATGAGGTGATAGCAATATACCCCATCACACCTTCTTCCACAATGGGAGAGCTGGCTGATGAATGGTCGGCGCAGAAGAAAAAAAATATTTGGGGAAACGTCCCCGTCGTGGCTGAGCTTCAGTCCGAAGGCGGGGCTTCAGGAACAATACACGGCTCTCTCTCCGCGGGAGCACTGACATCGACTTTCACAGCTTCTCAAGGCCTTCTGTTAATGCTCCCCAACATGCTTAAAATATCAGGCGAACTTCTGCCGACTGTTTTTCACATCGCGGCAAGATCCGTATCCTGCCAGGCTCTTTCCATATTCGGCGACCACAGTGACGTGATGGCGGTCCGCTCTTCGGGATACGCTTTTCTTTTTTCTTCAAACCCTCAGGAATCAATGGATATGGCGCTAATCGCCCAGTCTTCCACCCTGAAGTCGAGAATCCCCTTTCTTCATATTTTCGACGGTTTCAGAACCTCTCATGAAATACAAAACGTATCAGAAATCCCTTTTTCAGCAATCAGGGAAATGATTGACCAGAAAGACATAGACGCGTTCAGAAAAACGGCTCTCAATCCCGAAAAGCCGACGATAAAAGGAACTTCTCAAAATCCCGATGTCTATTTTCAGGGCAGAGAAACCGTCAATCCGTTTTACATTAAAGTTCCTTCCATTGTTCAGGACGCGATGGATAAATTCTACAAACTGACTGGCAGGCAATACAAGCTCTTTGAATATATAGGCCATCCTGAAGCCGATAGAGTCATTGTTATAATGGGCTCTGGAGCGGACGTCGCTGAAGAGACTGTCCGTTATCTAGCGGACAAAAAAGAGAGGGTCGGAGTCATCAAGGTAAGACTCTTCAGGCCATTCGACAAAAAAGCCCTGCTTTCAGCGCTTCCCCTTACCGCCAAAACAGTAGCAGTTCTCGACAGGACAAAAGAACCCGGCTCAGTCGGAGATCCTCTTTACGTCGATGTATCCGCTGCCGTCAGCGAGCTGTCAGAAAGCGGCGAAATGAGATTTGCCAAACCAAAAATCTACGGCGGCAGATACGGGCTAAGTTCAAAAGAATTCACACCTGCAATGGTCAAAGGAGTCTTTCAGAATCTTTCCGAACAAAAGCCCAAAAATCACTTCACTCTCGGCATAGTCGACGATGTCTCAAACACTTCACTTCTTTACAACCACGATTTTGCAATTGAACAAGAAGGATTCGAAGGCAAGTTCTATGGTCTCGGGGCAGATGGAACAGTCGGAGCCAATAAAAACAGCATTAAGATAATCGGAGAGAACACTGATTTTCACGCTCAGGGATTTTTTGTCTATGATTCAAAAAAATCGGGCGCAGTCACAGTAAGCCATCTCAGGTTCGGCCCTAAACCCATACTCAGCCATTACCTTGTCCACAATCCCTCTTTTGTGGCCGTTCACAATCCGTCTTTTCTCAACAAATACGATGTTACGCAAGGCATTAAAAAGGGCGGAGTTCTTCTTTTGAACACTCCATACGATAAAGATCAGGTCTGGGATTCGCTTCCTTCCGAACTTCAGGCCGACATAATCAAAAAAGCTCTTAAGGTATATGCCTTAGACGCGATTTCCCTTGCTGAAAAAATTGGGTTAGGGACGAGAATCAACACGATAATGCAGACGGCGTTTTTCGAGATCTCGAAAATTCTCCCCCGCGAAAAATATATTTCGGCTATTGAAGATTCAATAAAAAAGACCTATGGTTCAAAAGGAGAAAAAGTCGTCGAGATGAACATTAAAGCCGTTCATTCCGCTCTTGAAAATCTTTACGAAATCAAAATTCCCGGCAAAGTCACTTCAGTTACAAAAAGGAAATTCGACATACCGGAAAATGCTCCTGAATATGTTAAGAAAGTAGCTCTTAAAATTTTTGAAATGAAAGGAGACGAAGTTCCCGTAAGTGCGATGCCCTGCGACGGAACTTTTCCATGCGGAACTACAAAATACGAAAAACGCAACATCGCCGTAGATATACCGATTTGGGACCCAGCCTCCTGCCTGCAATGTGCCACTTGCTCTTATGTCTGCCCTCACGCCGCAATCAGAGTCAAATTATTCGAAAAGAAATGGGCAGAAAAAGCTCCAAAATCTTTCAGAAGCATCGAGTCCAAACAATATCCCGAAATGCTCTGGGCCGTTCAAGTGGCGCCTGAAGACTGCACGGGTTGCGGACTCTGCATTGAAAACTGTCCCGGCAGGAGAAAAGACGAAAAAGGCAACCGAACGGAATACAGGACTATTGAGTTTGAAAGACTTATAAAACACAGGGAAACGGAAAAAGCAAACTTCGAGTATTTCCTTCAAATACCTGAAACGGACGAAAAATACATAGACAGAAAGACGCTGAAAGGCACTCAGCTTTTGCCGACTATGTTCGAATTTTCAGGAGCATGCGCAGGATGCGGAGAGACGCCTTATATTAAGCTTGTCACTCAGCTTTACGGAGACAGGTCTTTAATCGCCAACGCGACGGGATGTTCTTCAATATACGGCGGAAACCTTCCGACTACACCATATACGCCAAGAAGCGACGGCAGAGGCCCCGCCTGGAGCAATTCGCTTTTTGAGGACAACGCTGAATTCGGATACGGCATGTTTTTGGCTTCAGAAAAACTAAGAAACGCTGCGCTGGAACTTTCCGAAGAGATGATCGGCGAAAATCATCCTCTGAAAGAGATATTGAAAAACATTCTCGAAGAAAAGCAGGACAGCCAAATAAGCGTCGAGCTCGTGAGGGATTACATCTCACAACTGAGAAGGCTTCTGCCTGAATATAAAGACGAAAAAAGCGCGCGCCTATACGAGATTCTCGATTATTTCGTAAAAAAATCCGTGTGGATTTTCGGAGGTGACGGATGGGCATACGACATCGGCTACGGCGGACTGGATCATGTCCTAGCGAGCGGTAAAAATGTCAATGTCCTCGTTCTCGACACTGAAGTCTATTCGAATACGGGCGGACAGATGTCAAAGGCTACGCCTCTCGGAGCAACCGCGAGATTCGCGGCCGCGGGAAAACCACTCCCGAAAAAAGATCTCGGGCTTTTGGCTATGACTTACGGATATATATACGTGGCTCAAGTTGCCATGCTTGCCAATTATAACCAGACCATACGAGCGGTGACGGAAGCCGAAAGTTACGACGGTCCTTCTCTCATAATCGCATACTCTCACTGTATAAATCACGGCATAGATATGCGAAAAGCGAAAACAGCCCAGTCATATGCAGTAAATTCAGGTTACTGGATTCTTTATAGATACAATCCCTCGCTCTGCGACGAGAAAAAGAACCCTCTCGTAATAGACGCTCCTAAAGAAATAAAAATCCCCTTTGAGGAATACGCTTACAATGAAAACAGATACCGCTCCTTAAAGACGATAATGCCGGAACGCGCGAAAATTCTCCTCGAAAAAGCCCAAGAGGCTGTGACTCGTAGATATGAATATTACAAAAAACTTGAGAATCTTGAGGTCTGCTGACTTATAATCGCTTTTTAATCGAGTTCTTGCCGACAGGCTTCAGAATATTGAGCTGATTTTTTCGGCTGTTTTTTGGAGGAATTCCCTATCCTTTTCATCGAAGGCGTTTTCACTATGAGAATCTATGTCTATTTCCGCGACAATTCTGTTGTTTTTGAAGATAGGAACTACGATTTCCGATTTTACTTTCGGACTGCAGCTGAGATAATTTTCTTCGTTTTCGACTTTTCCTATGACAAGAGTCTTTTTTTCCAGAAAAGCTCTTCCGCAGACTCCCTTACCTAAGGGTATGTATTTATGTTCCGTCGGTGCCCCGGTGAAAGGTCCGAGTTCAAGAGTATTATCATCACGGACAGTATAGAATCCGACCCAGTCGTATAAGTTGAAATTCCGAACAAGGCAATCGCAGAAAGCTTTTAACTTAATCTCTTTCCCGGAAATCCCGGATATTATTTTATCTATCTCATCAGTAGCCCTTTTATAAAGATCCTGATTTTTTTTCACTTTTTCCTCCCTTCAATAACATCTTTACCTCATTGTCATTTTTAACATAAAACAAGTCTTTGTAAAAGTTTTCATTGCAAAACCTTGATATCATGATTTGACCAATAGCGCTTCGTTTTGTTAAAATCATTCCTTACAATTATGAAAACCGCCAATAATGTATCCGTTTGGGGTTTTTTCAAGCCTCATCTCCGGGTGTTGATTCCCGCTTTTCTCCTCGTAGCCGTCGGCATAACCGCTGAACTTTTCATCCCTATGGTGACTCAGAAAGCTATTGATTCCGGCATTGCGCGCTCTGACGTAAGACTGACCGTTATCTGCGGTATGGGAATAATAGCGCTTGCGCTGACCAGAGCCGGTTTCCAGAATTTCGCGAACATTCTTTTCACCGGAGCGAGCTCCAGAGTTACAAAAGAACTGAGATCCGCTCTGATGAGGCATGTTTTTTCTCTTGAATTTGCGCGAATAGACAAACTTCAGACCGGCAGACTTATGACAAGGGTATATAGCGACACTTCCCAGATACGACGACTCAGTTCATTCGGATTCAGAATGATGTTTCAGGGAATACTTCTCGTTGTCGGCAGCAACATAATGGTCTTCAGGATAGATTTAGAAATTGGTTTTTTGGTCCTATTGCTGACCGTGGTAAACGCTTCTTTTTTCGCCTTTTTCGCCGTTTCCGCGAGAAAGTTGTTTCTGAAAGTCCAGAACCAGCTCGGTAAGATGAATTCGACAATTCAGCAGAATTTTGCGGGTATAAGCGTCGTCAAGATATTTTCCGCGGAAGAGAAAGAAATAGAGAATTTCAGCACCGAAGCCGACAAACTTAAAAATCTCTCGGTGAAAGTCGGCAAACTCATGGCGACTGCATTTCCACTATTTATGCTCGTGATCAATCTCGGAATTCTCATTATACTTCAGGTAGGCGGCAAGGAAGTCCTCGAAGGCAAACTTGCGATAGGGAATCTCGTCGCGCTGACAAATTACCTTTTCATGATAATGTTTCCTCTCATGATGCTGGGTATGTCAATGACGATTTTCGCCCAGGCAAGCGCGTCTTCCCAGAGGATCAAAGAAATACTCTCCATCCCGAAAGAAGAAAGACCAACCCTTTCAAAAGCCCTTATAAAGTCTGGAAACGTCAAAATCCGCGGATTGTCCTTTTCCCATTCCGCGGGGGCATCTCTACTTTCCGGCCTCGACCTCGACATACGCGAAGGAGAAACTCTCGGAATTATAGGGCTTACCGGCTGCGGGAAGACTACCCTTCTGAACCTTATAGCCGGTTTTTACCTTCCTCAAGAGGGGAGTATAGAGATAGACGGCTTTGAAACATCACGCATCCCTTTGAGAGAACTCAGGGGAAAAATTGCCGTTGTTTTTCAGGACCCGGTTCTTTTCAGAATGTCTGTCAAAGGCAACATCCTCTTTGACGCAGACAGAGTATCAGATGATGAACTCGATGAGATTTCCGACATTTCGGAACTCAATGATTTCGTCAATACCAACTCCGGCGGCATGGATCTGGAAATAATGCCGCGCGGCATCAACATATCAGGCGGACAAAGGCAGAGAATAGCGATAGCGAGAGCTCTCGTATCAAATAAACCTATCCTTTTACTCGACGATTCTTTCAGCTCACTCGACAGGATTACCGAATCCCGACTGCTCGAAAAGCTCCTCAGATACAGATCCGGCATGACTACGGTAATAGTTTCCCAGAAAATATCTTCCATAAAAAAAGCAGATAGAATAGCCTTTCTTAACGGAGGTAAAATCATCAACGCCGGAACTCATATTGAAATGCTCAAAGACTGCAAATTATACAGAGAAGTTTATACATCACAGGGTTATGAAGCATGAGGGGCCAGAGAGCAAAGATAGAAAAACCCAAAAACGCGGGGAAGGCGTTTTTCCTGCTCTTCTCCAACCTTCTTCCCTACAGAGCACAACTTATAATTACATTGTTTCTCGTTTTAGCGACAGGATTGATTTCACTTGCCACTCCTTACTTCATAAAAATTGCCATTGACGATTTCATTATGAAAAAAGACTTTGAAGGCTTAAAAAATTTATCGGTGATTTTTTTCGCCGTCATCGTTCTTCAGCTCGTATTCAGCTATTTAAGATCCGTCGAAATGGTGAGGATTTCTCAAGGTGTTCTCAAAGACTTAAGAGTGAGGATTTTTTCTCACGTTCAAAAACTCGTATTCGATGTTCTTGACAAGATGAGGAAAGGAGATGTTCTTTCGAGGATAAGCAACGACGTGGAAAACGTAAACAATTTTCTCTCACAGGGTTTTTCTGAAATACTCAGCAATACTGTCTTCGTAACCGGAACAGTATTGGCGATGTTTTGGATAAACTGGAGGCTCGCTCTTCTCGCTCTTTCCGCGATTCCTGTGATTTTTGCCGTAACTTTCACTGTGGCAAAACTTTCACGCAAAATCTTCAGGGAAAATCAAGCTGTAGCAGGTGAAATGAGTTCATTTCTTGAAGAAAACTTAAGCGGCATAAAGACTATAAAATCTTTCGGCAAAGAAGACGAATACATCGAAAAATTCGAAATAATAAATAAAAGAGCGAGGAAGATTGAATTCCGATCAGAACTTATTTCTCTGATACTACCCCCGACTCTTCATGCTCTCGGAGCAGCGAGCATCGGCATAATAATCCTTGGAGGGAGCATTCTCGTCATTAACGGAGGGGCTACCATAGGAGCCCTGGCTGGGATAATTGCATACACGAGGCGTTTTTTTCAGCCTTTTAGGGCGATGGCGGAACTATACAATCACATGCAGTCAGCTCTTGCGAGTTCGGAGAGGATAGGAGAAATCCTGAGCAGAGAAAAAGAGAATTACTCAGCAGAACTTTCAAAAACCGAACCATCTGACGGCAGTATTGAATTCCAGGAAGTCGATTTTTCCTACACCGATGGCATTGATGTCCTCAAAGACATAAATTTGACAATTGAATCAGGCAAAACAGTAGCGCTCGTCGGTCCGACCGGAGCCGGTAAAACAACGGTAGTAAAACTAATCTCCCGTTTTTATGATCCGGTCCTGGGAAAGATAGAATTCGGCGGAAAACCCATAGATAAAATTCCTCTGGAATCTTACAGAAAGAATTTCAGCGTAGTCCTGCAGGAACCTTTCATTTTTTCAAGATCTATAAAGGACAACATCAGGTACGGCAGACAGGACGCCTCTTTCGAGGAAGTCGAAAAAGCCGCCCGGACAGCGGGGATAAAGGATTTTATAGAAAGCCTCCCGGATAAATACGAAACAGTCATCTCAGAAGATTCGACTAACATAAGCGCAGGGCAGAGACAGCTCATATCTATAGCCAGGGCTGTTCTTTCGGACAGAAAAATTCTTATTCTTGACGAGGCTACGAGCAATGTTGACACCTGGACTGAAAAAACCATTCAGGACACGGTTTCGAAAATCAGC
Organism: uncultured Desulfuromonadaceae bacterium; assembly: GCA_964397545.1. Taxonomy (GTDB): domain Bacteria; phylum SDB-A; class SDB-A; order SDB-A; family SDB-A; genus JAFGIG01. The sequence continues at coordinate 109,046 of CAYNIW010000003.1, forward strand.
AGCATGAAAACATCAATAGTAATAGCCCACAGGCTCTCGACTATAAAAAACGCCGATTATATACTTGTAATAGATGAAAACAGAATAATAGAAAGAGGGACACACGAAGAACTGATGAATAAAAAAGGCTATTATTACGACATGTATACTTCGGGCATCTGACCCCTAAATGATCCCAAACTAAAATTGTTTCAAATGCTTATGATTACCCCGACTGAGAGGTAATTGACAAGGGTGAAATTATAGACTTCGTCGTTGTCGGCGCCGCCTTCGAGAATTCTATAACCGGCTTTAAGGACAATGCCGGGGTTAAGAGAAAAAAGAGCGCCGATAAAGACATCCTCCGCTCTGCCCTGCGGCGCCGCAAGAGCGTCTCCGTCGGCAATCACTGTTAAATTGTCCCCCAGGCGGTATCCTAAACTGAAATTGACAAGAGGAACAAAACCCGTATTTTTCTTGCTCACCGACCTCGAACCGTCCGCAAGTCTTATCTCGGCGTCTCGGATTTTTCCTGTAATACCCGCGCCGGCAAAAATTTTACCTTTGTTGTAAAATTCATACCTGTATGTAATTCTGTATGAGTCGAACCTGTAGTCGGCTTTGAGTAGATCGCCTGCTTCAAAAACAAATCCCTCATAATTTACATGCCTGTCAAGGCGACCTTCGGATCTAATTTTCAAAGGCGCCGCGAGAAAAGATAAGACGTGCCTTTTCCCGAATCGGCCCGTGGCTCTGAATCTCAAAAAATATGAGGACCGGGGCGAAAGGTCGTCTTTGAGTGAAAATAGAGTCCCTGAGTTGCCCGGTATTCTGACATCGTTGTATCCGGTAAAGGCAACGCCTGTTTCAAAATCAATTTCATAAGAGGCTCCGATGCTTTGGAAACCGGTTATAAAAATAATAATCAAAACGGCAAAAACTCCTCTCATTTTAACCTCCTCCCTTTTCGTGCCATATCTTGTCAATTTACAATACCTCAACAGCACAAAGAATAATGACTGCAGTTTTCTTGACTTAACTTATTTCTATTACAATTTTCCTACACAGTTAAGTAAAAGAAAAGAAAAAGATACTGACCGAGAATGCAATTTTTGCAAACAATAATTGGTACACGAATGAAAAAGAAAAAAAAGAAGATTTAACCACGAATTGACGCGAATCCGATTTTTCATTGATATGAAAAATCGCTACACAGATAAAAAAAAAGAAGATTTAACCGCGAATAAACACTAATAAATAAGAATAAAGAAGAAAGAAAGATTCTAGGACGCGAAAATACATAAAAATTCCAAATATCAAGTCCTTGAGCTAATAACTTCTTGCTAAATGGATTAAATGTTTTATATTTAATAAAATGTAAAATAGGAGAAATTATGCATATTTTAGCCATCTGCCTTATTTCAATTTTTCAGGCGACACTGCACAACGGTTTGAGGGTAGTTCTCGAAGAAGACCATTCTTCTGCCATAACTACCGCGAGAATATTTATTGATGTCGGGTCCGTTTACGAAGCCGAGAATACAGGAAGGGGGCTTTCTCATTTCTGCGAACACGTCGTCAGCGGGGGGACCACTCCTTACAGGACCGAAAAACAATACGAAGAAATGGAAATGCGTTTCAGCGCCAGAACCAACGCCTACACCTCTTGGGAAGTAACATGCTACCACACTACAGTTCCTTCTGAATATTCCGATTCGGCGATAATGATGCTGATGGAGCAGGTTTTTTCCTGCTCTCTCGATTCTTTTGAAATCAACAGGGAACACGGCGTAATCCACCACGAAATACTCACGTCCGACACGCCCGATGAAAGAATATGGGACGCCGCTTTTGTTTTCTTTTTCGGCAGTCACCCTCTCTCGGTTCCTATTCTCGGGCTCGAAGACGCGATGCTGTCAATCACGAGAGAAGACATATATAAATTCTACAGTTCCCGCTACTCGCCTTCAAACGCCGTTCTCGTGGCGGTCGGAGATTTTCAGGCATCTGAACTTTTCGAATTTATAAAAAAAGAAGCCCAAAAGTTCCCCTCCAGACCATACCTTCCGTCAACAGTTCCGCCTCCCCCCCAGTATTCTCATCCTCGCACCGACACTTTTTTTGAAGACATACCGCACCCTCTGGTATATATGATGTGGAACGGCGCCCAGAAAACCGCGGATGACTACGCCGTCCTCTCTCTTCTTTCCCAATATCTGACGGGCGGGCAGTCATCTTATCTTGAAAAACTGCTCGTCGAAGAGAAAGAACTTTCTTTTGAGCTCTGGACTTACAACATGGGACTGAGGAGAATGCCAGGCGCTTTTGTCGTTTTCAACGCTTCACCTGACATAGAAAAACTTCATACCGCAGTCGGGGTTATTCAAAGAGAAATTGACAGGATCGCCGCAGGAGAAATAGACGAAGCGAGACTCTTGCGCACCAAAAACCTGATAAGATACGGACTCCTCAAAGAATGGACAGCCGGGACAAAAGCACAGCTAATTGGAGACGGGATGCTTACTCTAAACGACCCTCTTTATTTTCAAAACAGCATAGAAAAATATTCGAAAATAACCTCCAAAGACCTTTCAGAGATCGCTCAAAGACTTCTCTCTTCTACGAAAAGACAGACTTTTTACGCCCTGCCCTCCGGACTAAAAGAAGAACTGAGTCAAAGCGGAAGTTATTCCGGACAGATACCTTTCACTCTTCACGAGAAAGACAATACTCCCGCTCTTCTCTCTCAGAGGACACCCGGATCTCAATTTGTCAGTTTGCTCGTCGCTTTCGGAGGCGGTTCCCGTATTGACCCCGTCGGCGTCGAAGGCGCTTGCAGAATAATCTCCGAAATCCTCGGCCTGAAAACAACTTACATGAACTCCGACAGATTCAGTGAAAAGCTCGACGAACTCGGCATCTCAAGAAGATCCTCATGCTCTGACGATTATTTCTACATATATTTCGACTTCCCGCTTGAGAATTTCGGCAGTGCCGTGGAATTGATAGGAAAAGCCCTCAGCGAACCGGATTTTTCCGACGAAGGAACAAAAGACGCGAAAAAGTCGCTTTCTTTTGAAATCTCCCAGAGCACAACGAATCCGAATGTTCTCCACGGAATATTTTTCAGAAAAAACTTTTTCCCGCCGAACACATACAACAGGTATCCCAATGAAAACTCTTTGGCTGAGATTTCAAAGGAAAAACTTGAAATACTTTACAGAGAACTAAAATCATCGGGAAATGTCGTCGTCGCAATAACCGGCGACGTCGATCCTGAAGAGGCGCAAAAAGCCCTGTCTGAAAATTTTCCGGCTTTGAACACCGGCGCTTCCCTGTCTTCCGGAATACCGGTTGAAAGCATCTATCCCCAGAGTGACAGCCTGATATACGAATTTCAGCAGACTCTTGTAACTTATGCTTTTAAGACCGTCTCCTGGGGACACCCTGACATGCCTGCCCTTCTTGTCCTGGATGAACTTTTATCGGGGGCAAACTCGAGAATTCACGATGCATTGAGAGGCAGGCAGGATCTTGTCTATTGGGGCTGGGGCTACCAGGCGAGCTACGGCGATGCGGGAGCGTTTATCTTCATCTCGCAGACAAGCCTTAAAAACCAAGACAAAGTCAAAGAGGCATACCTCGCTGAAATCGAAAGGGTGAAAACCGAGCTTCTTTCACAGGAAGAACTCGATAATCTCAGGAAAGGTATTTACTCGAGCTGGGACATGTCTGAGCAGGACCAAAGCAGAAGACTTTTTAGATACTCATACCTATACCTCATGGGTCAGCCACCGGATTACTACTCGTCTTATCTCGAACCTTCATTGGAATCGTTAACTCCTGAAGATATTCTCGACGCCTCCGTCAGATACTTCGACAAGGGATACTGGTATATATCTCGCCCGGAATTGAGCGATTATTGAAAATCTATCGTCAAACCTCTTGACAAATCCTGATCCTGCGAAGGATAATGGAATTTTAGCGTCAAAAGGAGGACTAAATGAAAAGAGCAATACTAGCTTTTATTTTTGTCTCTCTTCTTCCGGTTGCTATTTTCGGATCAGGCTGGTCTTTTCGCCTTTTTCACTTTCCCGAAGAAATCATAGTATCATCAGACACGTCACTCACTCTCGCTATGGGCACAATAGTCAATGTATCCGCAACTGAAACCGAGAACAAAGGCATAACCGTCGAGATATGGTGGGGAGAAGTCAGCGATAATTTCGAATTCTACACGGTTTTCGAATATGAAGGAGAATACTACCAGACAAGCCCCTATCAGGTGAACTCATCCCTTCCGAACAAAAAAATCTATGATATAATGACGCCTGATGCTGTCGCGCTTCCGCCTTGCATAGACCGCGAAGAAGCCGACTGACTTTAGTTTTCTCTTCGCGACCATTTAGATGGGAAATCTCGCCCCTTTTTTCATAAAGGATAAATTTGTCCGCGGCGAGAAGACAGGCGAGACCCAAGCTTATGTCGTTCTTTTGGACCTTTCGGGTTTTTTCAGACCTGACAAACTCGCTTCTGAAAAGCGGCGAGGATTCATGCGAGACTCTAAAAGATCTGATATCTTCAACTTTTAAGCCGTCAGTTGATATAATTCACAGCCACGGCGGGTTTGTGTTCTCTTTTTCAGGCGACGGATTCGCCGCCGCTTTTCTAAAAAGAGATACTCGAGCAGAAACCGTTTTCAAGGTGGCGTCAATCTTGAACCTCAACGTCTCTCCGAACAGCCTTTTTAAGCTGCCTTTCAGGGCAGGCATTTCTCTGGGGAAATTTTCGTGGGAGATCGCGCAGACACTCCGCCAGAATGTATTTTATTTCGACGGAGAATCCATAGACAGGGCGGCTTATTTCAAGGACAAAGCCGAAAGCGGAGAAATCGCTCTCGACATAGCTTTTCTCGAAGACCCTGACATAAACAAAGACCTTTTGGTTCAAAACGGCTCAAAAGTCCTTCTCGAATGCGAAAAAGCCCTGAACTGTGACTCCAACCCGCCGCTGAGCATTTACGAGAAGTCAATATCCGATGAAGGATGGGTCTTTCCAGCCGTCTTAAGATCTTCTCCGGAAGGCGAGCTCCGATACATTGTTTCATGTTATATATCTTTGAAAAAACACCTAAACTTCGGAAAACATGTCGGCAGAATAGTGTCGCTCGCTGAAAACTACGGCGGTTATTTCAACAAAGCGGAATACGGAGACAAAGGGCTCTCTTTTCTTGTGTTTTTCGGAGCTCCTTATGAGACGGAATCTCCTCTCGTCAATGCGGCGAAATTTCTCCTCGCCCTTTTCCAGAGGGAACGGCTCGAACTGCGCGCGGGTATTTCCTACGGCAAAGCTTTCTGCGGTTTTATCGGATCGGACAAAAGGTCGGAATACACTGCGCTCGGCAGAGTTGTCAATATGTCCTCAAAGCTTGCTGAAAAAGCTTCATGGGGCGATATTGTCGCCGACGAAACCGTCTTCAACAGGATAAAAAGCGATTTCAATATGCTCAGAATGTCAGAAACCCCTGTGGGAATAGGCATTCCGGAGCGATATGTCCTCGTATCCAAAAAAGATTCCGACGATGTTTTCAGGAGAGATAAAACCGAAATGATAGGCAGAAAAGAAGAGCTCAAAAATCTCCTCGAAATAGCCAAGAGACACAGGGAAGGAGATTTTTGGGGGACTGTCTGCGTGACTGGAGAAGCCGGAATAGGAAAGTCAAAACTCCTCGAAAAATTCACCGACAGTCTCGTCAGGGAAAAATTCAATGTATTCAGTTTACCCTGCGGCGACCCTCAGGGCAAACCCTTTGGGCCCTTTATCCGGTTCCTGAAAGATTATTTTAATATCTCGGATTCTGACAGCGAATCACTCTGCCTAGTCCGTTTTCAGGACAAGATTTTTGATTTGAAAAATAAGCTCGCCGGAATTTTCGGTGCAGATAGCGATTTTCTGAAAAACATTGAATATATATCGAAATGGATAGGCAACCTCGCCGGCATAAAACATTTCTCGGATGACCTGTCTGTTTACGAACCAAAAGATAAATACGACAACACAGTTTCCGCGCTGATTTATTTTTTTTCCGCCGAAGCTTTCGTCAGGCCCGTTATAGCAGAAGCGACGGACGCGGCGAAAATGGACGAGGATTCCCGTTTCGTATTTGAGAGTATTTTTAAAAGATCAAAAAGATTTCCGTTCATGCTTTTACTCGAAACCCGCTCAATAGAACCATTCACTGGATTACTTTTCGGAGACAACGGAGAAGTTCACAACTTCAATCTTTCTCCTCTCGACGAACTTCAGAGCCGGGAATGTTTTTTTTCTTTCTGCAGGGCGCTGAATATCGAAAACAGGATGAACAAATTCAGAAGATCTTATTTAAACTCGATGATACTAAAAACAGCCGGAAATCCTCTTTTTATAGAGAACATGGCGCTCTTTTTATCCTATAAATCAACTGAACTGCCTTATCAGACAGAAGCCGACGACAAACTCGACCAGTCCGTTCCATCGGAAATTGAGCACATAATTCTGGCGAGATTCGACGCTCTCGATTCCGAGACTAAAGACGCTCTGAGGATAGCTTCTGTGATCGGCCAGATTTTTTCAAAGGAGATGTTTTCGGACATCTTCATGGAGCATTTTCCCGAAATTGATCCTTTGAATTCCCTTTCAAACTGTCAAAAACAAAATTTTTTGGAATTTTCCGGCAATTCATACTGTTTCTCGAACCCTCTCATAAGAGAAATTATCTACGGGATCCAGCCTAAAAGTTTTTTACAGAAAATACACTATTCAGCTGCCAGATGCTTGGAAAGAGACCACATTGACGACCGTTCACATCTTGAGGAGATAACCGCGCATTTCTCCAAATCGGGCTACAGGGAAAAATCTCTCGAATACCTCATGAAAACATCGGAATATCTTCACGAAAATTTTCACGAAAGCAGGGCTTTAACGCTTCTCAATGAAGCTGAAAAGATTTCCGACAGAAAAGACTCTGCTCTTGTAAACAAAATTCTTTTTTTGACTGGGTCTGCGCTCAAAAATCTCGGAAAATGGGATAAATCTTCCCATGTATTCAGAAAAGCCCTCACGTCGGCATACAAAAACAGGATGGTAAAAGAATACGCTGAAAATCTTGAATCTCTTTCCTCTCTTTTCAGGAGGACAGGAAAGAGCTGCAAATCCGAGAATTACGCGAAAAGAGCGCTCAAACTCGCCACAAAGGCAGAGGACGAAAAGCTGATTTTCATGTCTAACAACGATTTGGGTCTTCTCCACTACAGAAAAGGAGAATACGACAATGCTCTTTTCCATTTCGAAAAATGCGAGAGAATTCTAAACGGGACCCCGGACAAAAAGGAACTAACTAAAGTTCTGAACAACATATCGCTGATTCACGCTGAAAAAGAAGAACTCGACACAGCCCTCGAAAAAGCTCTTGAAGCTCTCGATATCTCCTCCCAGACAGGGGATCTCAGGACTGAATCTCTTGTCCTCTTAAACCTCGGGGGTATATATCATGCCATGTGCAATTTCCAAGAAGCCGAAAAGTATTATGTGAGGAGCCTCGATTTGAAAAAGAAAATCGGTGACACGCCGGGAATGGTAATAGTCAAATGCAACATCGGCGTCATAAAAAAAGACCTCGGCAGGCTCGATGAGGCTGAGAAAATATTCGAAGAATGCACCGATATCAACACCCAAATCGGCAACAACAGAAATCTGGCTGTCAACCTGATCAACTTAGCCGATATAAAGAAAATCTCTGAAAAATCCGACGATGCTATAAAACTTTATGAAAAATCCATTGAAATTTTAAGGTCATCGAATTTCAACTACTACCTCTGTTACGGCTTGATTCAGAAAACAGACACCCTCTACGAGCTCGGCAGATACGAGGAAGCGGAAAAATCTCTCAACGAGGCGATGGAGATTTCCGGGAACATTGACAATCCGGGATTTATCTCATCCTGCAATTTACTCCGAATTAAAATTGACATTAAAAATAATCTTTCCGTTGATGAAAACCTCTCGAAGCTTAAGTCAGTAGCTGAATCCGATAAAAACAATTTCACTAGAGCATATATATATTTCGACCTATACAGGCTTACTGAAAATAAAAGCTTCGCCGAAAAAGCCTACGAAATTTTTGTCGATCTATATTCGTCTGTTCCGAAATACGAATACAAAGTTTTTCTCGATAAGATCAGGCAAATAGCCGAAAAATTCGCTTCCAGAGACAGATTTTTTCAATAGTGAATAATTTAGTTCCTTTTTTTATAAAAAAACACTCCTCCATGGGCATATATCAAGGGAATCTCGACTGTTTTGTCCTGATATCGGATATTACAAATTTTTCAGGCGCCACTGAAAGCTTTCTAAAAAAAGGGAAGAAAGGCTGTGAAAAACTCCGGCAGGTCATCTCGTCAGTCTTTAACCCTGCAATAGATACAGTTTACGAATGCGGCGGATTCATATCTTCATTCGCGGGAGACGGTTTTACGGCTCTATTCGAAGCGCATGGCACTGAACTTAATTCCATTCTTTCTGTCTGTTCAAAAATCTCGGACATTGAATTTTCAGAAGGAGAAACAGTTTTCAGGTATAAAACGGGATTGTCCCGTGGGACTGTGTCGTGGAGAATAATTGAGACTCAGCATCAGAAGTTGTTTCTCTTCGAAGGAGAGGCTATAGAGAGAGCGGCGTATTTCAAATCGAAAGCGCTCACAGGTAAAGCATCCATTGATTTCAGAATCAGGGAAAAAAACTTAAATGAAGATCGTGATTTTTTATCCCAAACAAAACGATGCTCCAATCCTCCGGAGAAAAATCATTCTATCAGCGAGGACAATATTCAGCCGGATTATGAATGGATAAATCCCTCCATCAGGACTCAAAGGGATATCGGTGAATTCAGAGATATAGTCTCCTGCTTTATACTCTTTGAAAAGAGCCCGAATTCAGCTGATTTGCTAAAAAAGACAGTTGATTTATCCTATGATTACGGCGGCTATCTTAATAAAATAGATTTCGGAGACAAAGGAGGAATGGCTCTTGTCGTCTTCGGAGCGCCTATCGAAACCCAAAACAAGTTCGTCAGAGCAGCGGACTTCGCGCTCGCTCTGAGAAAGATAAAGCATTCTGAAGTAAAAGCAGGCATTTCTTTCGGCAAAGCTTTTTGCGGCTTCGTCGGAAACGATAAGAGAGCTGAATACACCGTTCTCGGATCCACCGTCAACATTTCATCGAGGATAGCGGAAAAATCAGCATGGCGTGAAATTGCCGTGGACAGTTCTTTCAGATCAAAAGTTATTAACTCCCACAACCTTTACCCTCTCGGCGAAGAAACTCTTAAAAACATCAGAGATAAAATACAAATCTTCATTTTAAGCTCCAAAAAATCTAAAGAAAAATCTGAAGATTTTCTTGCTGTTCCTTTAATCGGCAGAAAAAAAGAAATGGCCTCAATTAACAGGCTATACGAGAAAACACGCCAAGAGAAAAAACTTTTCGCCGTAATAATGACGGGTGAAACAGGAATAGGTAAAAGCCGTGTAATAGAAGAATTCAACAGGAAATCTATCCATAGCGCGGATAAGACTATAAGGCTTGAATGCGAAGACCCCGTGAAAAAACCTTTCGGCCCTTACCTTCTCTATCTTAAAAACAGATTCGGCATAGAAGATTCTGACAGCCGTCATCTCAACAGGGTCCGATTCGAGGATTTTCTCGACAAGCGCGCGAAAGAACTATTGGGGCAGGGAGAAGACAAACTTGCATCGGAAATAAAAAAATCCGCCGAATATATTTCTTTCCTGCTCGGTTTCGGTCCGGATGACAAAGCTTTTTTCGGACTCGACTCGAAAAGTAAATATGACCTGTGCTTCAACTCGCTGAAAAATATTTTTATATCCGAGTGCCTTGGAAACAATACAATCATAGAAATTTTCAAAGCTCATGAAGCAGACAGCGATTCTCTTCTTCTGACAAATTCTCTCGTCAGATACCTGGAGAAAAATCCTGTTTTTTTAATAATTGAGACAAAATACGAAGAGTTCAATTCAGGTGTTCCGGAATTAAATTCATCCCAAACGGAAGTTATCAAAATCGGAAAAATGTCCCGAAACGAATGCGAAGATCTCTTAAAAGAATGGATTAAATCTTTCGGCAAAGAATATTCGGGTTTTTTTGAGAAAATTCTTTCTGACTGCGATTTTTACTGTTTATGTGAAGGAAACCCTTTTTACGTGGAGAACATCGCGAGATTTTTATTCAGAGAAAACAGCGGTTATGATTCGTTGAACATACAGAAATTTCTATCAGAACCTCTCGGTATAAAAGAGCTCATTCTCTCAAGGTTTGACCTATTCGAGAGCGGCCTTAAAGAAACAGTCAGGGCGGCGTCTGTTATCGGAAATTCCTTCACATACGAAATGTTCAAATCAGTCTTCGGAGTGCTCTATCCGGAATTCGACGCCTCTGAATACCTCGCGCGCGGCGTCGAGCTAAATGTCTTTTCCAGAAAATTAGATAATTTCTTTTTTTCAAGCGCCATGACAAGAGAAGTGATTTACGGGGTTCAGATGAATCCTTTTCTCGGAAAAACCCACCGCTTAGCCGCTGAGTTTCTGGAAGAATACACCCCCGAAGACAGGTTCCGTTTCGAGGCAATGGGCGATCACTACTCCTCATCCGATGATAAAGAGAAAGCTGTTAATTGTTTCATAGAAGCCGCAAACTCCTTTTTTAATGTCTATCTCAACCAAAGGGCACTTCACTGTCTCGATAAAGCTGAAAATCTTATCTCCAGAGGATCCGGAAAAGAACTCTTTGAAATAAATTACCTTAGATCAAGCATATTCAGGTTGACGGGAAAATGGGAAAACGCCAAAAAAAGCCTGACGGCTTGCTTGAAAACTTCTTCTTCTGAAAAGCTTCGTGAAGAATTCTGCCTTTCACTCGAAATGCTGTCTTCGATTGAGAGAAACCGGGGAAATCTCTCAAAAGCTCTAAAACACGCGGGTAGAGGGGTAAAAATCGCTTCAAACTTGAATAATGAAAGTCTTCAGGCTCTCTTTCAAACCGCACTTGGGCATATATATTACAGATCCGGCGATTACGAAAAAGCTTTAGGGTCTTATTCCTCCGCTCTTTTTTTTCAAAAGAAAACCGGCGACATAAATGACGAATCCAAAATACTCTCGAATATGGCGAATATTTATTCCGAACTGGGGGATTTCAAAAAATCAGTCGAACTCAACCTCGAAGGGCTCGAACTGTGCAGAAAAACAAAAGACCTTAAGACCGAATCTATAATTCTTCTGAATCTCGGGACATGCAGGCATTCCACAGGAAATTTTCCTGAAGCTCTTGAAAATTACATAAAAAGCCTTGAAATAAAGGAAAAGATAATGGACGCCGACGGCATCGCTATTTTAAAAAACAACATAGGCTATCTCCACGAAATAGAAGGATCGTTTGAAACAGCTCTGAAATACTACGATGAAAGCGCTGAGCTCAGCTTCCAAATCGGAGACAAAAGAAGCCTCTCCATCTCGCTCGGAAATAAAGCGAATGTTCTTTACTCCATCGGCGATTATGCCAAAGCCGAAGGTCTTCTCGAAGAAAGCGTTATTTTATCGAGAGAGTCAGGTTCAAAATACAACCTCAGTTTTTTCCTTTTCCGTCTTTCCGAATTGTACTGTGAAATGTATCTATACAAAAAATCGGAAAGCCTCCTCGATGAAGCCTTAAAAACTTCGTCTGAAGTGGGAAGATTCTCCGTAGTCTTCAAGTGCGAAATATTAAGATGTATTCTCGACTACAAGACAGGCAGAGACCCTGAAAAAGCCGCCTCCAGCCTTTTCTCAATAATCCAAAAATCAAAAGACGACGATATCAGATCTTTCGCCGCCTACAATCTTTTCAAACTGACAAAAGATGTTAAACACGCAGAAACAGCTCTTGCCGAATTCAAAAAAAGTTGTGAAAAGTCGCCTGTTTACGATAATATAAAAAGAAAAGAAGAACTCCAGGAATTCATCTTAAAATCAGGCGAGCATTATAAAAAGGAGGATAAATGAAAATTGAAAAAGAAATAATAGAAGGCTTTCACAAAAAGACCGCCGTAGAACTTTTCAACTATGTCTGGGAACTGCTCGATAAAAAAGACAGGACAGAAGAAGACGACAGAATGATGATTCACGCCGCTCACGCGTCCCTTTTCCACTGGATACAAGTCGGAGACGCTGAGAATGACTATCTCGGAGAATGGCAGATATCGAGGGTTTACAGCACTTTGGGAAAAGGAGAAGGAGCTCATTATCACGCTCAAAATTCTCTGCAAATTTGCGAAAAAAACGGATTTACGGGTTTCAACCTCGCCTATGCCCATGAAGCTTTAGCAAGAGCCCAATGGGTTCTTAAAAATCATGAGAATGCGAAAAAAAGCCTCGAAAAAGCCCTCGAAGAGGCTAAAAAAGTCGAAAACGAGGAAGAGAGAAATCTTCTGGACACCGACTTAAAATCCCTTTCGGAAGCCCTCTTCGAGGCAGGAGAGAATTAAGTCTTCCGGGCTGAACCCTATAGTTTTTAACTTTTCTCTACCAAACCATTCAGGGCTTCTTTTTTGCGCGTTTTCCTTTTCGAATACATATCCGTTGGGATTGACGTTTTTATCTTCCAGAGGTTCGGAAAGAAAAAAAAGCTCAAGCGAAAATTTTTTAGTTTTTTCGTCAAAGAGTTCGTTGAGGCCGACTAATTTTAACACTTTGACGAGCTCTCCTGATTCCTCGAAAGCCTCTCTTTTAGCGCATTCAAAAACTGAAAAATCATTTTCTTGAAGTTTCCCTCCGGGGGGTATCCAGAGATTTTCCCCGCTCTTAAGACTTTTAACGAGAAGGACCTGAGCGTCGCGGACGATTATTGCGGCACATCTTATGCTTATTTTCAAGATTATTCCGAAATGTAGAGAGCCTCGACCCAGTATTCAGAGACCTTTTCAAAACCTGTGCTGTCAAGGTAAGCTCTGTATCTTTCTATTTTTTCCAATTCATCGTGATGGCGTTCTTCTTCGTCTTGAAGACTTTTTTCCCACTCAATAAGATATTCTCTGTCAAGGACAAATTCTCTGACTATTCCGCGGACGGTCACGAGGCTTCCGACGATTTCGGGGTCGAAACTTTCCATTTCATCGCAGGCTTTAACGTGAAGCCAGTGTGAATCCTCCTGGCAGATGTTCATTTTTCTTCCGTCATGCCTGCAGACATGGTCAACTGTCCCTCTGACGAAAATTTCCTCGCCTTCGAGCTGAGAAAAATTTTCACAGAGTTCTTTGACGCTCATTATGCTTGATTCTGAAGGAATCTCCGTTTGATATGTGTTTTCAGCTGTCATTAAAAACGGCATTGCCGCCGCCGCCGCGGCTAAAAACAATAGTCGCAATAAGTTCATTCCTCCTCCTTGTATTTTTTTTCGATAATTTTCATATTTAAACCGTCTTATAATCATAGGTGACAAAGATGGACGAGATTTTAACACAGAAATTCAAAGACGAAAAGCGAAGGCTTCTATCTTACATAACCGTGAAAGTCGGAGATGCTGACGAAGCCGAAGACATCCTTCAGGAAGTTTTCGAGTCGGCTGTTTTGAATTTCAACACGATAAGATCTCTTGAAACGTTAACTTCCTGGCTCTTCTCAGTCGCGCGGAATAAAATTGCCGATTTTTTCCGTTCAAGAAAGAGAACAGAACCTCTCGAACTCGAAGAGTTAATTAAAGATGAGAACTCAAAACCTATAGACGAAGTAAAATTTGAGGTTTTTACACAAAAAGTCTCTAACATCATCTCTTCTTTGCCAGAAAGACAAAAACAAGTTTTTATCCTTCATGAACTTGACCTTTTGACTTTTAGAGAAATTTCAGAAATGACGGGGACGCCTGTCAGCACGCTAATATCGAGAAAAAAAGAAGCCATGGTTTTCTTGAAAAAGAAACTCAAAGATAAAAGGGAGGAATTGTTATGATGATAAATATTTTCAAAAACAAAATACTTCTCGTCGCAGGCGGGATAATTTTCGGAGTTCTTTTCGCTCTCGTTTTCGGTATTTTCGTGAAAATACTCTGGAACTGGCTCATGCCCGAGCTGTTTTCCCTGCCGAGAATATCCTATTGGCAGGCATGGGGTCTTGTTTTACTATCCCACATATTTTTCAAAAACACCGAACACCGCTTCAGAAGCAATATCAACGATAACAGGAAATCCGGGAATTTAAGGCAAAAGATAAAACAGCACGTTCACGAAGCCCGTGTTTCAGAAGAGCCGCAGACATAAAATCTTCAGTGTTTTCAAAGAGCTGTCGGGTCGAGCAACCTGCCCATGAACAGCAAAAGACCGGTATCCCTGTCCCGGATAGCATAGAGAAACGGGCTGTCAGCGTTGAATACTTTGCGAGATTGATGAGATGCGGATGTCCTCTCCATTACTACTGCGGTCGCGGCTGCGGCTTCAGTCCCTTCTTCATCAACGGCGATAAAAGCCTGGTGTATTACGTAGCTTATGTAGAGGTCTTTGTCTCCGGTCATTCCTGAAAAATCCGCCGCTCCTGCTATGAAAGCTTCCGGCATCCCCATAACTTTGAGGACTTCGTTGAGGGTGAATTTGGATTCTATTTTGAACTTGGGAAAATATATGACCACTTCGGAATTTGTCAAAGAACTCAGATACAAATCCGTTTTTTCAAAATCCAAAGACCTCTCAAAATCACTGAATCCGGTTTTGGGTAAAAAGACGACCATTGAAAGATTTCCGCCTCTGTATGGCATTTCAAGGACCTGCACTTCTTCATCCTCGTAGTATCCGAATCTGGCTTCGGAGTTGTCAAGAAACATCATGTCGGCATCAACAGTTTTCTCTTCATCTATGTGAAAAGGAGCTTTTGCTGTTTTCTCTGCGTCAAAAGTGTATTGCCATGTCCCTTTGAAATATATCGCGTTTGTCAGAACGAGCGTAGTCATAGGGTTTATTTGACCGGGGGATAAAAGATCTTTTATCTTTCCTTCCGTCTTCTCTTCAACCCAAAAATTTATCTTGTTTCTCGAACCTTCGGGATCGTTGACAAAATCGAGATTGACAGCTCTGCCGTAATAATACTTTTCAACATCTGTTATGAAGTCTCCGAGAAAAGGGTATCCGTTCTGAGTCCATAAGGCGTTCGCGGTCGAGAGAGCTAAATCGAGACGAGTTGAGTTGATTTTATCCAGCAGGGACAGATATCCGTATCTCGTCATGGAGATATCAAACCCCAATCTCAGAACATTTCGCATCTGTTCAGCGGTCGAACCCCTCGCTCCTTCGAACGTCATGGTGAGAGCGTCGTGGACGCTGAAAGGAGATACAATTATATTTCCGTTTGTTTCTTTTGCTGTCGTTGAATAAAAATCAAACGAAAATTCGTTTATGCCGTTGACGACAGCGCCTCCGTAAAAAGGCAGGGAAAGGGAAAATAGATCTGAGCCGGCTGAAACCGATGGCAATATAAGAATAAATAAAAATACTCTAAGGCAATTAAAAAATCTTTTTAGCATGAAAACCTCCTTTTAGATTATTTTACACTATTTTTTAGCACAATATTCCCGGTTTTTTATCTTTGGCGCTGTGGACTTATAACCTTTTCGGGAATAGAATAAAACCAAAAAGGCGGTTCAATGTATTTATTCTTTGTATTGTTTATTATTACGGCGGATTCCGGGTTTTTCCCCGATGAAAGAGGTCTTTGTTTCACTCCATCGGTAAAGTATTCGCTTCAAAACATTGACTGGAATTCGGTTCGCGAGGAAAACGCAAGAATCCGGATGGCCAGATCCAATGAATACGGTTTTGAAAGAGTCGCCGTCGGAGACACCAAGACATTCTGGTCTTGGGATCTTTCTGTTATGCCCCCTCAATGGATTCAGGCCCCTGCTACCTGCAGGGCTGTGGGTGACTCCTGCTACATTTTCGTCGCAGACGATCAATGGAACGTCCACATGTCTCAGGAAAACGTCGATACCGTCCTTCTGCATTTTGAGCATCACACTCTTGCCGATCCGACAAAGGGCATAGTCCAGCTCGATGTCGAACACTTCGGCGAGATTCCCGACGAAATTGACGGAGACAGGCACGTCTATATTTTTTATTCGGCTCTCGGAAGCTACAACGGCATAGCATTCGACGGATATTTTTCCGCTTACAACCAGATGACCGATTCGCTGGCGCAGACTTTAGGCGCTCATTCAAATGAAGTTGAGATGTTCTACATGACATGCTGGCCCCTCGCTCCTGCCTCACCTCAGAGACTTTCAGTTCTCGCCCACGAACTCGAGCATATGATCCACTGGAATGCCGACGAAGACGAGGATATATGGGTTGACGAAGGATGCGCTGAAGTCGCGATGTGGCTCTATGGACTGCCTGATGAAATCTCCGGTTTTCCATCCAACCCCGACAACAACCTTCTTCACTGGGGTCAGCAGTGGAGCGATTACATCCAGACATATCTTTTCATGATGTTCATCATGGAGCATTACGGAGGAGCTCAGACCATTAAAAACATAGTAGCCGACACTCTGAATTCAGTTTCCGGCATTGAAAGTGCCCTCTCTTATTCGGGATACCCGGGGACGGATTTCAACTCCCTTTTCACGGACTGGACAATAGCCAACTTCCTCGACGACACCTTATACTGCGGCGGCAGATTCGGCTATTTTCTTCTCGATATTCCGCCTTTTGCCAGAACATCCCACTCGAGTTATCCTGTCAACGCCGCGGGAAAAACAGTAAACCCCTGGGGGACTGATTATATTCTCTTTTCAGGAGGCAATGACCTGACATACATTTTCGACGGAGCCGACAACACGGCTTTCAGCATCGGCGCTGTCCTTATTCTAAACGAAACCGACTCGGTTTTTTTTCCCGAACCGGACAGCGGTAATTCGCTTGAACTTTATCTCGCAGGATTCGGCTCTCAGTATGACAAAGTTTTAATCTCCGTCTCGAGAACCTGTTCTTTGGGTTCAAACGACTATTCCTATTGGGCAAATGTCTTAACAGGCGTCGCAACAGATCCCGTTTCAGATGACTTTTTCTTCTTTTCGTCTTTCTTCGACCCTATTTCTCACTCTTTGAAAATCAGCTTTTCATTCGAGAAAGCCGGTTGTTTGTCCATAGAAGTTTTTGACTGCTCCGGAAGAGAAGTCGGGCGAAAAGAGCATATTGTTTCAGCTCCGGGAGAATCTTGCGCCTGTTTATTTCTGCCGGAAATACTTCCGGGGATGTATTTTCTTTCTGTAAATTTCGCCGGATATCACAAAAATGAAAAGTTTACTGTATTCAGATGATTTGACAACAGCGGTAAACAGTATATAAAATCATAAATCGCAATAAATTGAAATGTTTAAAGGAGAATGTATGAAATTTATCTTCCCCTCGATTATGGTCGCATACGGAATTTTTCACTTACTTTCCCTTTTCATTAAATACCCGGGATTTCTCGGCTACCTCTTCGACACTGACAAGATTCTCGGTGTATTCTATTTTTTCCCCGACAAAATCAGAAGGCCTCTGAGTAAAATCGTCATAGGATTATGCTCAATCGGCCTTGGAATTTTTCTTTTCGTAATTCTGTCGAGATCTCCTTAAATGCGCTTTAGTGACAATAAACGAAAGTTTTTCTGCCAAAGGAGGAAACCAATGAAAATGCACGTTGTTTTAACAGTTATACTCTTTACAGCTCTTTCGACGCTTTGGTCTTCCGGCTATGACCACTCCACCCGAATCCAGACTTTTTCTTTTGGAAATTATCATCTCCTCAGCGAGGGGAACATATATCCGCTTCCCGAGACTTACTCAAATTCAGGCGCTTGTATTCACAATCCTTATTCAGGTGTTGTTTGGCACTACAGCGTCGCCAGCGGACTCACCGGCAAAAACACTTCAATTGGCAACACAGCCGGTCAGGTTTTCGCCGGGACATGGTACGGCGGATCTAAAATGTTCGACGGAGTCAGCGGAACAGGATCCGTAAGCTGGGAAACTCCTCAACCGTCAGTCGGCGCCAATGAATACTGGCGCAGTTGGGCTTCAAGGTCTGTTTCTTCAGGATCTTCCGACTTATTCTACTCCCTTTCGGCTTGGGAGGTCTGGGATGACATGGGAACTCCCGGCGCTACAGGGGACGACACTTTAATATCCAAAAACTTTAGTGTATCCAGATACTCTCATTCTTCATCAGTTCCGATTTGGACCTACGACGGAACAGGATATTTTCTTCAGGCATCGGTTGACGAACCCGGTAAAACGGCAATATCAGACGACGGAACCGTTTTGGCAGTCACAGGACTGATTGACGATCATCTCTCGTTATTGTTTTTCAGCGACACATCAGCCACTCCGATTATGATCTATGAAAATCCCGGCATCGCTTATTCGGCAAGACAGGTGCGTCTTACATCAGACGGATCTACCTGTATTTTCAGCTGCGGGGCAAATTTATACCGGGTTGACGTGGCTACTGGAAATCTCATCGGAACTCACAGTCTCGGCGCTTCCACAGACTGTTTCGGGGTATCCGGAGACGGTTCTATTATCGCTTACGGTTTCACTTCTGCTTTCATTGCCCAGTGGAACGGAACAAATTACAGTGTAATACATTCATTTCCTGTATCAAGTTACTACGCCGGGTCGGCTGTTGTCAGTCAGAACGCTAACTTCGTATATTTCGGATTTTACAGAAACGACTATCTCACAAACAGAATATACTGTTATGACCTGACTCAGAGCACCACAATCATGACATACAATTATCCCGTAGGGGGCGGATCAAATCAGGACATTATTTCATGGCTCGACTGCTCTGACGACGGCAGGTGGCTCGTTGCAGGCTCATGGGGATGCCAGACAGGCGGCGGCCCTGAAGTGCAGGTTTTCGACAACACTAAACCGGAATCTCCCGTTTTCACAATAGACACTCCGGGTTCTGTTTTCCATGTAGTTATGACATCAGACGGCCAATACATATCGAGCACGGGAAAGCATGTCCACGCCAACACCATGGGGTCCGGCATAGACCTGTATTTCGCCCAAGTTGATGTCCTGTCTGTTGAAGAAGACATCAACGATATAGGTGAAAACTATGTCTTTGAAAAAATATACGCCGCAAGAACTGCCGGTGGATTGGTTAAGTTTTCTTTCAGCATTTCTGAAGGATCTTTTGTTTCTCTCCAGATTTTCGACGCGGCCGGCCGCTCTCTCGGATCTTTGATAAACACCGAACTGAGCGCCGGAAATCACGAAATCGAATCAAGGCTTGATGTATCAGACGGCATCTATTTCTACGAACTTAAAACCGGAGAAGCTTTTTCAAGGGGTAAATTCTTTTTAGCAAAATAATTTTGAAAATAAATCGCCGGGGATTTTTCCCCGGCGTCAGCTAAGATTTTCACTTTATGAGCGTTATTCTCCGCGAATAATACTTTTCTCCGTCGTCAATTCCTAAAAAATAACTCCCGGGCAAAAGCTCCCCTCCGTCTATTCTCAGAGTGTGAACCCCCTCCGTCAAAATTCCTTCGTGAATTCTTTGAACTTTTCTGCCGTTGACGTCAAAAAGATTGACGTTAACATACGAGCTTTTTCGTATTTCAAATCTGAATTCGGTGAAATCTTCAAAAGGTTCGGGTGACACGCTTTTTATAAGGATGTTTCTCTCCGGCGACGAAATATTTTCCTCGACTCCGGAAACTGAAATATCCACTTTGAACATGGAAACTCCGTGAGTTCCTGAAACTAAAATTCTCTGCGTATCGTGTATGTCTATATCGAAGACGGGGCACATCGGGTGATTTCCGACCGCCATCCATGTGATTCCATTGTCGTTTGTGTAATACAATCCGAAATCTGTCCCAGCGTATAACCTGCCCGGTATTTGAGGATCAGACAGAATATCGTTTACGGGTATATCTCCCAGGTTTCCGCTTATGTCCGACCATGTCGCACCGTAATTTTCCGTAGAAAATATATGGGGCAAGTGTTCTCCGATTTTGTAGCCGGAAAAAGATACATAGGCTTTCGCCTGATCCGAATGATGAGCGGTCACCCTCGTGCACCACCTGTCGGGAAGATTCTGCGAGACCATCGTCCAGTTAGTCCCCCCGTTTGTTGTCACCCAAACTCTGCTGTCATCTGTTCCGGCCCAAATCACCGAAGAATTGACCGGTGATTGGCATATCGTGGTAATCGTCCCGTAGGTAAGGTTTCCTCCCCCGGCTCCTCCCGTCAGGTCCGGGCTTATGGCGTTCCATGAGGATCCGCCGTTTGTCGTCTTCCACACTCTCTGAGCTCCGTAGAAGAGTATCTGACTGTTGTGCGGACTCATCACTACCGGGGTGCACCAGTTGGTTCTTTCTCCGTGTGTGTAATTGTCGAAAATTATACTCCATGAATTTCCGCAATTAGTTGATTTTCCGAGATATCCGTATTGGGCTTCGACATAGAGGATATTTGAGTTTGTGAAATCGACATTGCAGTAGAAGCCGTCGCCGTAAAACAGGACATCCCAGTCGTCTATATTGCCTGTAAGCGTCCTCGGCGTGCTGTTGTCCTGTGTCCCGCCGTATAGCCTCTGAGGATTTAGTTTGTCTATTGTTATCGCGTAAAACTGTGTTATCGGCATATTGACGCACATCCTCCAGCTTGTCCCTCCGTTGGTGGAGACGTAGAGCCCGCCGTCATTTCCTTCGACCATGAAAGACGGATTTGAGGGAGATATGAACATTGCGTGATGATCGACGTGCATAACGTCGCCGACAGTGCTGAAGTTTCTTCCTCCGTCGGCGCTCCTCCACAATGATACATCGCCTATATAGACGATATCGGGATTAGTCGGGTTTATCCACGTCTGTCCGAAATACCATCCGAAACTTGAGAAAGACGAGGGACTCGGGCTGACGAGCCTCGACTCCCACAAAGCTCCTCCGTCAGTCGTCCTCCAGACACCGAGAAAATTGCCGGGGTGGTTGACGTAACTCGCATACACAGTCAGCGGGTTGGAAGGGGAAATCGCCAGACCTATCCTCCCGTTAGTCGGAGAATCCGCAGGAAGTCCGTTTGTCAGTTTTGTCCAGTTGTTCCCGCCGTCGGTTGACTTCCAGATACCTGTCCCCAAGCCGCCGACGTTTCTGTAATCAGGTTTCCTTATTCTCTGCCACATCGCGGCATATATAACCTCGGGATTCTGTGGGTCGAGAGCGATATCAATACAGCCTGTCGTGTCGTTTACGAAAAGTTTTCTCTCCCACGTAACTCCGCCGTCGGTGCTTCTGTAAAGTCCTCTTTCCGGATTGACGCCGAAAAGCGACCCCATCACGGCCACGTAAATCCTGCTGGAGTCCACCGGGCTTATTTTCACCCTTCCTATATGCCTTGAATTTTCGAGTCCGAGAAACTGCCACGTCAGACCGCCGTCCGGGCTCATGTAAAGACCCGTTCCTTCGTATGAATCTCCGCTCGAATTCGCCTCTCCGGTGCCGAAATATATCTTCTGAGGATTCTGGGGATCTAACACCAGGTCGCCCACCGAAAGGCTCGGCACGTCTTCTGATATGAACTGCCAGGTGTATCCGCAGTCAGTCGTTTTCAATATCCCGCCAAGCGCCGCTCCCGCGTAAATAATATTGTTGTCGGAAGGGTGGACCGCGACAGCTGTTATCCTGCCCCCGACGTTTGTCGGACCTGCCTGTGTGACCGTAAAATAATCGGAGTTCGAAGTCGCTTGCCTGAGAGAAACCGCCCGGTCGAGTGCGACAGCGTAGCTTTCAAAAGGTATTTCATCATAGGGATAAGCTCTCGACAGGCTGAACCACTCAGTCGGTTTCTTGCTTGTGTCGCCGCCTCTCATTTTTTTCTTGTATTCGGCGAACCTCTCAGACGTGCTCTCTGTGAGTTGAGTTTTTTCCGTTTTGTCCTTAAAGAAAAATCGCTTACCGAAAAATAATACTGCCAGGA
Organism: uncultured Desulfuromonadaceae bacterium; assembly: GCA_964397545.1. Classification (GTDB taxonomy): domain Bacteria; phylum SDB-A; class SDB-A; order SDB-A; family SDB-A; genus JAFGIG01. The sequence goes on from CAYNIW010000003.1 coordinate 131,070, forward strand.
CAACTGTGAGGATTACTGCAAGAGTAAAAAGCAAACTGTTTGTTTTTTTCATTTTTTCCTCTCTTTCAAACTTTATAAAAAAATATTGCGTTCGCTCATTCCGGCATATTCATTAAACTTGCTTTCTTTTCAAGGAATTTCGACGTAAACATTTTTAGCATTTTCCTTATCGACATAAATTGTCAGTTTCCGTCCTACGGTTAAATTTCTTATTTCTTCTGCATCTGCAAAAAAAGAATAACTAATCATAAACGGAGGTCTGTCGAATGTCCAAACCCTTAAAAGCAGTTTAAACTGCGGTTTTCCGGCTACTATGACTCCCGTCAATTCCGTTTTAGATATCTCGGCTTCCCCTCTTCGCCCGTTAGTTTTGAGATATTCTCTTTTTCTGTCCCTGAAAAAAGAATACAATAAAAAAAATGCTAAAAAAATTAGCGTCGAGCCGGCAAAAGCCCCCCCCATAATGTATAAAAAAAGCTTGAGCTGATAACCGTCGTTTGTCTGGGCTTCGGGCGGCGCGAAATAAGCGGCAATAATCAGGGCAGTTCCAACCAATACCATCGGCGCCGATACATATAATATTCTCTTTTTCACAAGCGAAACTTTTGGGTTTAGTCTTAAATTTTACAGTATAAAAAACTTAAAATCCTGTAAAATAAAATTATTTTTTGTTAAACTTAACCTTTCGAGAAGATGTCTAAAGTCATATAAAGGCTTCTAGTTTTTTCAAAACGGGGTTCATCATGAAAAAGAAGATATTTTTTTTAGTTTTTTTCGCCGGATTAATCGCGGTCTCTTTTTTCTTCATATTAGGTTTTATAAAAAAGAAAAATCAGGTCAAATCAGTCTGGATTACCGACGTAGTTACAAAAAGCGACTTGGTTTCAGAAATTACATCTACTGGAACTATTGAAGCTGTGGGAACTGTGGAAGTCGGAACTCAGATTTCTGGAGTGATAGAAAAAATTTTTGTCGATTTCAACACCGCCGTCTTGGAAGGAGAAACCCTCGCCGTCCTCGACTCGAGGTCATTGAAGGCAAATCTTCTCGAAGCGCAGGCGAATTATCAGAAAAGCGTCATTCAGCTCGAACAGGCTAAAAGAGAACACGAAAGAAAACGCGAGCTCTACGAACAAAACCTCATTTCGTCCCAGGAATACGACAACGGACTTGACGCCCTCGAGATAGCTAAAACATCCTTCACCCTGGCTCAGGCGCAGTTATACAGGACCAAAATAAACTTTGATAACGCCGTCATAACCTCGCCCATAAGCGGAGTGGTCATCTCAAGAAATGTTGACGAAGGCCAGACCGTTGCCGCGAGCCTCAACACGCCGACTCTTTTCACAATAGCGAACGACCTATCCGATATGCAGATAGAGGCGCTTATAGACGAAACCGACATAGGAGTCATAAGAGAGGGACAAAAAGTGGTTTTCGACGTTGACGCTCATCCCGGCGACAGTTTCGAGGGTTTAGTCAGCCAGATAAGGCTTCAGCCTCAGCTTGTTCAGAATGTCGTAAAATATATAGTTATTGTGAAAGTCAGTAATCCCGACCTGAAGCTTCTGCCGGGCATGACGGCGAACCTAACCGTGACAACAAACAGGAGGGAGAATGTTCTGTCTGTCGCAAACGCCGCTTTTTTATTCACTCCTCCGAGGGAATTGCTCGAAGAATTTGTGAAAAACATGCCTGATTCTCTGCTCCAACAGAACCGTTCCGCCCGAGGTTCAAATCAAGGCTCAGGGCAATTTTCTGTCCTTTGGATTAAGGAAGGAGAGAGAATATTTCCCAAGAGAATAGCAAAGGGAATGACGGACGGTTTCAGAACCGAGATAACAGGCGAGGGAATAGCCGAAGGCGATACTGTGGTCATCAGTGTCGGAAACAACAGCGGCTCCGGCAACAACACTCAGAGAAGTCCATTTCTGCCTCAGAGACCGAGGTAAAATGAAAGAGATTATCAGGCTTGAAAAAGTGACGAAAATCTATAAAATGGGCGACATCGAAGTCAGAGCTCTTGACGAACTTGATTTTACTATGGCGGAAGGAGATTTTGTCGCTGTAATGGGAGCGAGCGGATCCGGAAAATCGACTCTCATGAACATTCTGGGGTGTCTTGACCTGCCGACGGACGGGGAGTATTTTCTCGACGAAAAATCTGTGGGTAAAATGAAAAAAAACGAGCTCGCCCGCCTGAGAAACACAAAACTCGGGTTTATCTTTCAAAACTTCAACCTTCTTCCGAGGACTACGGCTCTTGACAACATCGAATTGCCGCTCTTATACGCTTCAGGTGTCACAAGACGCGAAAGGCACGAAAAGGCGAGAAAGTCCCTTGAACTCGTCTCTCTCTCGGACAGACACAAACACCATCCGAATCAGCTTTCAGGAGGACAACAGCAGAGAGTCGCCATAGCCCGTGCTCTCGTTACAGACCCGCTCGTCATTCTCGCTGACGAACCGACCGGAAATCTCGACACGGCTACAAGCCGCGAGATAATGGCCGTTTTTGAATCCCTCAACAATAAGGGCAAGACAATTCTTCTCGTCACACACGAGACTGATATAGCTGCATGCGCCAAGAGAAAAATAGTCCTCAGAGACGGTAAAATAATCCAAGACACCCAAAATAAAAAATGAACTATTACAGCGGATTGAAGACGGCTTACAAAGCACTTGAAAAAAACAAGACGAGATCTTTTTTGACTACCCTCGGTATAGTAATTGGAGTGTCTTCAGTCATAACTATGCTCGCCATAGGCCAGGGTTCGAGCGACAGCATAAAAACATCTCTCAGGGGTTTCGGGACAAACGTAATAATCATCTTCCCCACGGCTTCAGCCAGAGGCGGAGTCCGACTGGAAGCCGGAACTTCACCGCGCCTGAAAGAATCCCACGCAGTCGAGATAATTCAAAACTGCCCTTCCGTCAAATATGCCTCACCCGTTGTCTTCAAATACGTTCAGGCGGTTTCCGGTTCAAGCAACTGGCGAACTCCTGTCTATGGAGTTTACAGTGAATACGCCGAGATAAGAGATCTTCAGACTCAATACGGAGATTTTTTTTCTCAGGAAGACATCCGTAAATCGACTAAAGTCTGTGTCATCGGAAAATCGGTCGCAGACAATCTTTTCGGCGAAAATACGAATCCGGTCGGCCAGACCATAAGGATAGACCGAATACCTTTCCGTGTAGTAGGCGTCCTTGAAAGCAAGGGCCAGAACATGATGGGTCAGGATCAGGACGACATGATTTTAGCCCCGTTTTCCACAATCCAGAAAAGGCTAATTCCCACCGATTACATAAACATAATTTATGCTTCGGCAATATCGGAAAAAGCCATCGATATGGCTACTCAAGAAATTGACTCTGTCCTTTCATCCTCCCTCAGGCTCGCCCCTTCGCAGGAGAAGCCTTACACGGTGAGGACTCAGGGAGAAATAATCCAGATGTTCACGAGCACTTCCCGGATACTGATGATACTTCTGGCGAGCATTGCCGTCATATCTCTCATCGTCGGCGGCATAGGCATCATGAACATAATGCTTGTCTCTGTTACTGAGCGGACAAAGGAAATCGGACTGAGAATGGCCGTAGGAGCGACCGGCAGAGATATTTTAGCTCAGTTCTTGATAGAGGCTGTTCTTCTCAGCCTGACGGGGGGGATTATCGGAATAATTTTAGGCTCGGGAAGCGCTTTCTTGCTTTCCAGAATATTAAACTGGCCCGTGACAATAAGCCCTTGGGCAATCCTTCTCTCTTTCGCCTTTTCGACAATGATCGGTGTGTTTTTCGGATGGTATCCAGCTAAAAAAGCCTCTGAACTCATACCCATAGACGCTCTGCGTTACGAGTAGAAAAAGAACTGTTCCTGGGAAAAAGATTGATCTTTTCCAGAATTTATAAGGGAATTTTATCAGAATTTCACGCCGTAACCGAAATAAATGAAATTCCTTTCGTCATTTTCGACGTTTATCGGCCTTAAGTATCCCAGCTCTATGTCGTTGACCATCAATATCAATTCGGCTTCCGCGTTGAAATAGAGATGTCCGGATTCGAGGTATCTTGAGCTTTTATGAGAATATAATATTTTCACCGCGGCGTTGGCGCCTACCGTTCCCATCGGCCTCATGTATGTGCCCAGGCCGAGTCCAAGTCCCGAAGCTCTCCAGCCGATATTGACGCAGGCGAAAGGCCCTGATACAGACTCGAAATGATAGGGTGAAAAAACTCCCGTCCGCGGCAGGTAGAGGTTGAGTTCCGCGTTTATTCCGATTTTTTCACTGTAGGTAAGACCTATGTTGAACGGAACGAACCTTCGAGTTATGAATTGACTTTCGTCAGGCACCTCAGATGAAGAGGTCAGGCAAAACAAAACAAATAAAATTAAATTCATTTTTCAACCCCTTTTTCTTCTATTATATAGAATCTCCCGTTTTTATCCAACATTGAAATTCAAATGGTTAACCCTTCGAATTGGAAAACGCATTGTTTGAAATTTTTCTTTTTTACCAATACAATTATACTTAACACATACAAAGGGACGAAAAATGAAAAAAAGCATTATCCCCTTTATTCTGGTTCTCTTGTCATCAAAAATTTTGCCTCTCAACTGCATTGGCTCAGAAGACCTTCCACGTCAGGACGAACACTTCCGGCTCAACGCTTCTACTTCAGCTGAACCTCTTCTCAGGACGATTATCTTCACAGTTCTCAACATTCCTTTCGAATGGTCTGGTGCGACCCGAGATTTGCGGACGATAGTCCCAGTTAACGGTTCTCTGACAGACACTTTGTCCATGAGACTGATATCGAACATTTATGTCTCTGGAACCCACAACGCTTATACGGACTTGATAGTAGATAACGTGGACTTGATAATCGTCGCCAGGCTTCCTTCAGAGGACGAACTCGAGGATGCCCTTTTCAACGGCGTCGAATTTGAAGTGCGGGCAGTAGCTTATGACGCGTTTGTCTTCCTCGCCAACAGGTACAACCCTGTTGAAAATCTTACTCTCGACCAGATAAGGGCGATATACACGGGAGAGATAAGTCTCTGGACCGACATCTTGGTTCCTTTCTCCGGCGAACCTGAAATAAATCCTTATCAAAGAGAACGCAATTCCGGCAGTCAGGAATTGATGGAAGATCTCGTGATGGGAGACCTGAAGATGGTTGACGCCCACGATATGATTGTTTACACCATGGCCGGCCCTTTCAACGCCCTGGAAGACGATCTTCAGGGTATCGGGTATTCGGTGTTTTTCTACGCCGCGAACATCTCGCCCGGCGAAAGAATCAAACTTATCGGAATAGAAGGTGTTTTTCCTACAAAAGAAACCATCAGCAGTGGAGAATATCCGCTGACGACGGAAGTTTACGCGGTGATAAGAAAGGACACACCCGAAAACCATCCTGCAAGAAAATTGATGAATTGGATCATTTCTGATGAAGGCCAAAAAGCCGTCGCCGCAAGCGGATACGTCCCTATGGATGATGAAAATTTAGTTCAGTAAAAATTTTTTTTTTATACAACATTTTATCTGGTATACTGCTTTTTTTTAATAAAAAAAAATGAAAGGCGGACTATATGATTTATTTAGCTCTGTGTTTGTTTGCGTCTTTTTCCGCATCTTTTAACCTCCCCCAGAATTTCGAAGGCAAAAGCAGACCTGATTTTCAGTATCCTTCCGACAGTGTGATAACTCACTCCTACAACGTCCTGCACTATGATATTGACTTCAGCATTGAAGGGCAGTTCGATTCGATAGAAGGCAACACGACCATAACTTCATCAGCCCTGCAGAATCTCGATTCGATAGACATCCACTTCGGCATGAACATGTTCGTTGACAGCATCCTCGTCAACGGAACCGACGCGTCGTATTTAAGAATAGCGGATACAATATACATTAACACGCCTTCGACAATATATACCGGCGACACTTTTACAATCCATGCTTTTTACGCTGGAAAGCCTTCGGCGGGGTTTTTCCACGGGCACGGAGGCTTCTTCACGCTTTCTCAGGTCGAAGAGGCTTCAAAAAAGTGGTTTCCCTGTTACGAATGGTGCTGGGACAAAGCAGATTTAGGCGTGACTATGCACGTCGAAGTCCCTGACAGCATCTACGCAGTCTCCAATGGCATTCTGACTTCCGTTGACACACTCTCCGGCAACCGGCTGAGGTTCAATTGGGACCACAACCACCCTATAGCCGCATACCTTATAGCAGTTTCCGCTTACAATTACACCGTCCTCGAAAGAACACACAATGGATATAATTTAGTTTATTACGCTCTTCCCAATTATGTCAGCGAGGCTCAGGCGATGCTCGACACTCTCGAGATTATTCTGTCAGTTTTTGACACGCTCATAGACGTCTATCCTTTCGCGGACGAAAAAATGGGCAATTACCAGGTTTCCCTGCCATCGGGTGCATATTGGTGTATGGAACATCAGACCTGTGTCCTCTACAGCCCTTGGGGCTTCACAAACACAGAGGTTCATTCCCACGAGACCGGTCACATGTGGTGGGGGGATGAACTGACTTGTATCAACTACGCTCAGATGTTCTTAAACGAAGGGACAACGTCTTACTACGAAAGTTTTCCTCTTCTTGAAATGCACGGAATGCAGGCATTTTTAGACAACATAATCGGACAAAGAGAATACGCGCTCAATTACGACGATAACTACCATTATCCAGTTATCAACAGCCCTGATCCTTTCGGAGCCAATGTCTATTACAAAGGCGCATGGTTCCACCACATGCTCAGATATCTCATGGGAGACTCCCTGTATTTTCCGGCGATGCGCCAATACTACCAGACCTACAGGGGCGGCAACGCTTCCGTCTCCGAACTCATGGCTGTCATGGAAACATTCTATCAGGATTCTTTGGGATGGTTTTTTCATCAGTGGCTGGAGGAAACAGATTATCCGCTTCTGAGGGCTGGCTGGAAGCACATAGGCGGGGCTCTTTACATTTTCGTATTTCAGGTCCAGACAAACGGCCCTGCCGTCTTCAGGATACCCATTGAATTCGGGATATGGAAAGACGGTGCGATGACGGTCGTCGGCCCTTACTGGATGGAAGATTCCGCAGTTCTCGAAGTCATGCTGACTGTGGACAAACCCGATTCTGTCACAATAGACCCGCAGGTCAGACTCTATCACAGAATAGACGGAATAATACCTTCCAACGGAGTCCTTCTCGTTGACGACGATGGAACCGGAAACTCCCAGGCGCAGTTTCTGACGGCTTTCAACGAACTCGGCGTTCCGGTTCTCAACTGGAATGTCAACCAATATGGTTTTCCTTCCGATTCTATAATCTATGTGACGAAAGCGGTTTTTTGGGTGACGGGAACGAGAGACAACCCTCTAACGGCGGACAGGAGAGAAAAGATTAAATACGCGCTTGAAAACGGAATACCAGTCGCGATTTTTTCTCCCAAAACTCCTTCTCAGCTCCAGGGGACCGCGTTTCTTTCTGACACGCTCGGTTTCACTTATTCAGGAGGGACGACATCGGCGACTCTTTTTGAAGGGGTGAGCGGCGACCCGATTGGCAAAGGGTGGCAGTGGTATAATATTCCGAATCACAACAGCCCGGCCTTGACGCCTGTCACGGGAAACGGGACCGGCTGTGTCTATTGGGATACTGCGGGTTTTGGTATAGTCCGGAGCGACAATTTTTTGTCTGTTTTCTCTTCGGTGGATCTTATAAACATATACAATATGGCCGGCTATTCCACGAAAAAACTTTTAATAGCCAACATCCTCAACTATTTCGGCATAGCGACGCCGGTAGCGGTTGAAGAGATAGCCGAAATCCCCGTCACGATAAACACATCCTCGATTGATGTCCGTTATCTCCCGGGCTCAGGCATTTTCCTTCACGCTCTATCGCCTGTAAGGACTGACCTGAAAATTTTTGACATAACCGGCAGGGAAGTCATGTGTTGGAACTTTGAAGGAGAATTTGACATCAGGTGGACGGGTATGAGCAATGACGGAACAGTTCTTCCTCAGGGCAGATACTTTGCCTTCCTGAAAGATGGCAGATCCGGAAAAGTGATAATATATCTTCAATAACTGGGAAAATAAAAGAGCCGGAAGGAATTTCCTTCCGGCCCAATCTATCTTAAAGACAAGAAATACCGCAATCTCAAAAAACCGTAAACTTTCCCTCAAAAGTTTCTTTCACAGTCTCTATCCTGAAAAAGTATGAACCGGATCTCATGTCTCTAATAGAAATTTCAATTCTGCAATCTTCTGAACTTACGCTATAAGGAACAAATATCTCTCTCCCGGAAACATCATAGATATTTAATGAAAAATCATTCCTATTATCCGCGACAAAGGAGATTTTTACCGAACCGGAAAGTAAGTTTTCAACAATAATATCATCTTTATTTACA